>JAKFDB010000138.1:0-44532 GCA_036676315.1 Bradyrhizobiaceae bacterium | reverse complement strand
GAGCAGAACTCGGCCTTCAATGACCACTATCTCGAGGTCGACTACGATCTCTCGAACGTGATGTTCGTCACCACGGCCAACACGCTCAACATCCCGCCGGCGCTGCTGGACCGGATGGAGGTGATCCGCATCGCCGGTTACACCGAGGACGAGAAGCTCGAGATCGCACGCCGGCACCTGATCCCGGGCACGATCAAGAAGCACGGCCTGGAATCGAAGGAATGGTCGATCGACGACGAGGCCCTGATGACGCTGATCCGGCGCTATACGCGTGAAGCCGGCGTCCGCAACCTCGAGCGCGAGCTTGCCAACACCGTCCGCAAGGCGGTGAAGGAGATCGTGCTGTCGAAGAAGAAGAAGATCGCCGTCACCACCCCGGTGCTGGAAGAGTATCTCGGCCCGCCGCGCTATCGCTATGGCGAGGCCGAGACCGAGGATCAGGTCGGTGTCGTCACCGGACTGGCCTGGACCGAGGTCGGCGGCGAATTGCTGACGATCGAAGGCGTGATGATGCCCGGCAAGGGCAGGATGACCGTCACCGGCAACCTGCGCGACGTGATGAAGGAATCGATCTCGGCGGCGGCTTCCTATGTCCGCTCGCGGGCCATCGACTTCGGTATCGAGCCGCCGCTGTTCGACCGGCGCGACATCCACGTCCACGTTCCCGAGGGGGCGACCCCGAAGGACGGGCCTTCGGCCGGCATCGCGATGGCGAGCGCCATCGTCTCGGTGCTGACCGGCATCCCGACCAGGCGCGACGTTGCCATGACCGGCGAGGTCACGCTGCGGGGCAGGGTGCTGCCGATCGGCGGCCTGAAGGAGAAGCTGCTCGCCGCCCTGCGCGGCGGCATCAAGAAGGTGCTGATCCCCGAGGACAACGCCAAGGACCTCGTGGACCTGCCGAAGTCGGTGAAGAACGGGCTCGAGATCGTTCCGGTCTCGCGCATGGACCAGGTGCTCCAGCACACGCTGGTGCGCCAGCCGAAGCCGATCGTCTGGGAAGAGGACCTGAAGGCGGCGACGCCGAAGGCCACCGAGGACGACGCCGCGACGGGCCTGGTCGCCCACTGAGGCGGGACGCATCGCAAAGCAGAGAAGGCCGCCGGCTCGCGCCGGCGGCCTTTTCCTTTGGCGGCTGAAGCGGGCCGATATGTCGCAGGCGGCGCCCGGCACACGCTGCGCGCCTCGGCGGCGGCCGGGCGTGAGCTCAGCTCGGAAATTGTGCCTTGCCGCGCAGCCGCAATGTCAGCCGACGGCCGGCCTTCAGGAACGGGTAGAGCAGGCGCGCTGCGGTCCGGTTGGCGAAGATGGCCCGGTTGAGCCTGCTGAAGCGGCCAGCCGGATCTGTCAGCTTCGCAAGCGCATGCACCGCCTCCGCGCCGTGATGGACCTTTCCGCGCCAGACAAAGAGCATGCCTTCGTTGAGATCGTAGCCCTGCCGTCGATAGGCGGCGACGCGAGGGTCGCCAGAGCGCGAATCGAGAAGCTCGACCTCGCCCACGGCCTCGCGCAGCCGGATCAGGCGGACGTAGCTCTGGCAGAAGATGCAATCGCCATCATAGACGATCAGCGCGGCGTCATCGTTCAAGGCGTCCTCGCGAGCCAGCCATTGCGCCACGACAGAATCGGACGGCCCATCGCCCTTGTCGAGGGCCATAGGGCGCTCCTTGGGCATCGGTAGAAAACGGGCGGCGTTGCCGCCGCTTCAAACCGGAAACTTCCTGGGGGCTTGGCGGGCGCGGAATTCCGGGCCGATCCCCGGGAAGCTCCGGGGCGGCTGGGGATCACGGCGATGTCTGAGATTTAATGGCGCGGGCGACGGGGCTCGAACCCGCGACCTCCGGCGTGACAGGCCGGCACTCTAACCAACTGAGCTACGCCCGCGCGGGCGGCTGAAGCGCTTGGCCTCAGCAAGGTGTAAACTTCAGCTTTCGCTTGCAAATAGCTGAAGATGAGAAGGAAACGTGGCGCGGGCGACGGGGCTCGAACCCGCGACCTCCGGCGTGACAGGCCGGCACTCTAACCAACTGAGCTACGCCCGCGCGGGCGGCCGAAGGCCTTGGCCTCAGCGAGGTTGGGATTATGGCGCCGGGCGCTGAGTGTCAAGCGCGAGCTGCCATCAAATTGTCGCTTCCACAGCAGGCCGCGCAAATCGGCCAAAATGGGCGATCCTTTGGCCCGTCGGTGCGCTGGGGTTTCGGGGCATGGTGAATTTCGCTGCGGCGCACCGGCGCGTTCAACCGGCCCGGGCGCTTTCCGCGAATCTGTGCCTGGCGGGCTGATCTCGCGATCGGCTCTGCGCCTTCCAGAGGGCGTCATTGAGCCAAAAGGGAAGGGCGCGCGCAAACGTGGGCATAACATGGGCGCGGCGAGAACATCGGCGGCGCGCTCTGCCTGATGAAGCCCGGAAAGTTCAACAGTGGCAGGAATTTAGGCGATGGTGGGCGGTGACGGGCTCGAACCGCCGACCCTCTCGGTGTAAACGAGATGCTCTACCGACTGAGCTAACCGCCCCGAAGCAGCCGTTTAAGGCCTCGCCATCCGGCCTTCAAGCCTTAGCTTGCAGAGAAGCGCTGCGCCGCGGTCCGGGCAGGGTGCAGGCTTCGGTCGCCTCGCTCGCCATCACCGTCGCGATCGCCCGCTCCAGCGCTTCGAAGGCATAGGGCTTCTTGAGCATGACGGTGCGCGGCGATCACCAGGGGCGCCGCGGCCCCGTATCGATGTGGATCAGCCCGTTCCAGTAGACCTTGTTGCCGCCGACCTCGGGCAGGGCGCGGGCGAAGTCGAGCACGGTGCGTGGCCTGACGCCCGGCACACGGAAGTCCATCGCCTCGCAGCGCTTGTGGAAGGAGCCGCGCCGGGCTCGCCAGGGCGGGCGCCAGGTCGAGGTCACCTTCACCGCGCCGTATTTGTCGGCGATCTTGCCGAGAATCTTCTTCAGCACCGGCGGCAGGCAGACGATCGACGTCCCGGGGTCCGTCGAGATGCCCGGACGCTCCGGCTTTTCCTCGGGGTCGAATTCCGGCTCTTCATCGGCCTGGCCGGGCGTGCGTTGCGGCCATTCGGGACCTTCGTCGTCGTCGGGCTGGGCCAGCGTCGGTCCCGGCATCGCGGCGGGCGGTTCCGGCGGCGGCGCCGGCTGGGCCGGGACGATGATCGCCGGCTGGGCCGGGTCCACTTTCAGGTCGAGGTCGAAAGGGCGTTCCGGCGGCAGCTGTACGCGCATGGTCTGCGCCATCGCTGCGGCCGGGAGAAGCAGGCTGAGCGTCAGCGCCGCTGCGCTGCAGCTCAGCCGCGACATGCCGATTCCATCACGTCCGGAGCCAATGCCGGGCCGCGGCTTCCCTGCGAAATTTGCGCGATCATCGCTGAAAAACACTCCTCCGGCGTCGCCATTGGGCTGGTCGCCTCGCGAATCGCGGAGAATCCCTGGAGCGATGACGTTGGGGCCGGTCTGCCATGACTGGCCGCGCAGCGACAACCGCCGGCTTGCGTTTCCGGCGAGCGCGGTTGAGAATCCCGCAAATTGGCGCGAATTCACGCCTCCCGCCGCTATGACACCGGCGCATGCGGCGAGGGCATGGCTCCGGCCCTTTGTGCGACGCGGCAAACCCTTGCGTGATTCTAAAGCAGGGTCTAATCGACTGGCGAGATTGGGCGCGCAGCCGGCGCGCCGCGCTTTGCGGGGTGTCACATGCAAGCTCTTCCTGTGCAGTCCCTGCTGTCCGACTACCTGCCGCTGGCGATCTTCATCGGCCTTTCCCTAGTCATCGGCCTGGCACTGCTGATCGCGCCCTTCGCCGTCGCCTACTCCAAGCCGGACGCCGAGAAGCTCTCGGCCTATGAGTGCGGCTTCAACGCCTTCGACGATGCGCGCATGAAGTTCGACGTGCGCTTCTATCTCGTGGCGATCCTTTTCATCATCTTCGACCTCGAGGTCGCGTTCCTCTTTCCCTGGGCGGTCGCCTTTGGCGGGCTCGGCTGGTTCGGCTTCTGGTCGATGATGATCTTCCTCGGCGTGCTGACCGTTGGATTCATCTATGAATGGCGCAAGGGTGCGCTCGAGTGGGATTGATCATCGTGTCGCGTGAGCCTGCCTCCGTGCCGTCGGCATTGTTGGATTCGTCGAAACCCGGAAGGTCGAACTGATGGCCATGACTGCGATCGATCGCGGTGATCCGCTCGTCGCGCCGGCGCCCAAGGGCCTCCTCGGCCCGGACGGCAAGCCGGTCGGCACGCGCGATCCCTTCTTCGTCGAGATCAACAACGAGCTCGCCGACAAGGGCTTCCTCGTCACCGCCACGGACGACCTGATCAACTGGTCGCGCACCGGCTCGCTGATGTGGATGACCTTCGGCCTGGCCTGCTGCGCGGTCGAGATGATGCAGCTTTCCATGCCGCGCTACGATGTCGAGCGTTTCGGCTTCGCGCCGCGCGCCTCGCCGCGCCAGTCGGACGTGATGATCGTCGCGGGGACGCTGACCAACAAGATGGCTCCGGCCCTGCGCAAGGTCTACGATCAGATGCCTGAGCCGCGCTACGTCATCTCGATGGGCTCCTGCGCCAATGGCGGCGGCTACTACCACTACAGCTATTCGGTGGTGCGCGGCTGCGACCGCATCGTGCCGATCGACATCTATGTGCCGGGGTGTCCGCCGACGGCGGAAGCGCTGCTCTACGGCGTGCTGCTGCTGCAGAAGAAGATCCGGCGGACCGGCACGATCGAGCGGTAGCGTGTATGCGCGTCATGGTCGGGCTTGTCCCGGCCATCTCCCGACGGAGAGACGCAGGTTGCAACGACAGGATGGAGTCCAATCCTGCATGAGATGGTCGGGTCGAGCCCGACTATGACGCGGATGGGGCAACCGAAGGTGAGACGATGAGCGAAGCGCTCGTGACATTGGGCGAAGAGATCAAGGCGGCGCTGCCCGGCGCGGTCACGAACGCGCTCGTCGCCTTTGGCGAGCTGACGGTCGAGGCCGAGGCGAGTGCCATCGTGCAGGTGCTGCGCACGCTCCATGACGATCCGCGCTTCCGCTTCATCAATTTCACCGACATCGCCGGTGCCGATTACCCCGCCCGCGAGAAGCGTTTCGACGTGGTCTACCATCTGCTCTCGCCGCGCCATAACCAGCGCGTGCGGGTCAAGATCCAGACCGACGAGGCGACGCCGGTCCCCTCGGTGATCGAGGTCTTCCCGGCGGCGAACTGGTATGAGCGCGAGGCCTACGACTTCTACGGCATCCTGTTCTCCGGCCATCCGGACCTGCGCCGCATCCTCACCGATTACGGCTTCGAGGGCTATCCGCTGCGCAAGGACTTCCCGCTGACCGGCTTCGTCGAGGTGCGCTATGACGACGAGCAGAAGCGCGTCGTCTACGAGCCGGTGAAGCTGAACCAGGAGTTCCGCAACTTCGACTTCCTCTCGCCCTGGGAAGGCACGGACTACGTGCTGCCCGGCGACGAGAAGGCGAAGGGGGCCTGAGGCGATGGCTGCGAGCGCGCCCGTATCGGGAGGCTGTCTGTGCGGTGCGGTCCGTTTCCGCGCCACGCCGGCCAAGCTTGAGATGGATGTCTGCCATTGCAGCATGTGCCGGCGCTGGAGCGGCGGCGTGTTCATGGCCGTGCCCTGCGGCGAGGTGACGATCGAGGACGAGAGCCGCCTCGGCCGCTATCCGTCTTCGGACTGGGGCGAGCGTCAGTTCTGCTCGGTCTGCGGGTCGAGCCTGTTCTGGCGGCTGCGCGACGGCGAGGGCCATGTCGCCGTGTCGCTGCACAGCTTCGACGACCTGACGCCTTTCACCTTCCTCGAAGAGATCTTCATCGACGAGAAGCCAGGCCTCTATGCCTTCGCCGGCGAGCGCCCCCGCCTGACGGGTGCCGAGGTGATGGCGCGGTTCCAGGCTGAGCAGGACGCCCGGACATGAGCGAGCACAATATCCGCAATTTCTCGATCAATTTCGGCCCGCAGCATCCGGCGGCGCACGGCGTGCTGCGCCTGGTGCTGGAGCTCGACGGCGAGATCGTCGAGCGTGTCGACCCGCATATCGGCCTGCTGCATCGCGGCACCGAGAAGCTGATCGAGGCCAAGACCTATCTGCAGGCGCTGCCCTATTTCGACCGGCTCGACTATGTCGCGCCGATGAACCAGGAGCATGCCTACTCGCTCGCGGTCGAGAAGCTGATGGGCGTCACCGTGCCGCGCCGCGGCCAGCTTATCCGCGTGCTCTATTCCGAGATCGGCCGCATCCTCTCGCACATCCTCAACGTCACCACGCAGGCCATGGACGTCGGCGCGCTGACGCCGCCGCTCTGGGGCTTCGAGGAACGCGAGAAGCTGATGATCTTCTACGAGCGGGCCTGCGGCGCCCGCATGCACGCGGCCTATGTCCGGCCGGGCGGCGTCCACCAGGATCTGCCGACCTCGCTGATCCACGACATCGCCGAATGGTGCGACCCGTTCCTCAAGGTCTGCGACGATCTCGAGACGCTCCTCACCGACAACCGCATCTTCAAGCAGCGCAATGTCGACATCGGCGTCATCGATCTCGAGACCTGCTGGAAATGGGGCTTCTCGGGCGTGATGGTGCGCGGCTCCGGCGCCGCCTGGGACCTGCGCAAGAGCCAGCCCTATGAATGCTATGAGGAGATGGATTTCGACATCCCCATCGGCAAGAACGGCGACTGCTACGACCGCTACTGCATTCGCATGGAAGAGATGCGCCAGTCGGTCCGCATCATGAAGCAGTGCTGCGAGAAGCTGCTGGCGGCCGATGGCGGCGGCCCGGTCTCTTCGCTCGACGGCAAGATGGTGCCGCCCAAGCGTGGCGAGATGAAGCGCTCCATGGAAGCGCTGATCCACCACTTCAAGCTCTACACCGAGGGCTACAAGGTGCCCGAGGGTGAGGTCTACGCTGCCGTCGAGGCGCCCAAGGGCGAGTTCGGCGTCTATCTCGTCTCCGACGGCACCAACAAGCCCTATCGCTGCAAGATCAAGGCACCGGGCTTCGCCCATCTCCAGGCCATGGACTTCATGTGCCGCAAGCACATGCTGGCGGACGTCTCCGCCATCCTCGGCTCCCTCGATATCGTCTTTGGTGAGGTGGACCGCTGATGTCCGTCCGTCGTCTCGCACCCGATTCCGTTCAGCCCGCTTCCTTCGCCTTCGATCCGGCGAACGAGAACTGGGCCGATCAGCAGATCGCGAAGTATCCCGAGGGCCGCCAGGCCTCCGCCGTGATCCCGCTCCTGTGGAAGGCGCAGGAGCAGCATGATGGCTGGGTGCCGCGTGCCGCGATCGAGGCGATCGCCAGGAAGCTCTCCATGGCGCCGATGCGCGTGCTGGAGATCGCGACCTTCTACACGATGTTCAACCTGCAGCCGGTCGGCGAGCATTTCATCCAGCTCTGCGGCACGACGCCCTGCGCCCTGCGCGGCGCCGAGGCGCTGAAGAAGGTCTGCGAGGACATCATCGGCCCGCAGTCGACGGTCACCGCCGACGGCAAGCTCTCCTGGCTCGAGGTCGAATGCCTCGGCGCCTGCTGCAATGCCCCGATGGCGCAGATCAATTTCGATTATTACGAAGACCTGACGCCGGAGAATTTCCGCAAGCTTCTCGGCGATCTGCGCGAAGGCCGCCCGACCAAGCCCGGCCCGCAGGTCGACCGCTCCTGCTCGGAGCCGCTCGGCGGCGGCGAGACGCTGAAGGACACGGCGCTCTATGACGGCTCGGTGATCGGCGCCGGCGACTGGCAAAAGCGCATCACCAGGCAGCGCGAGGACGCGATCAAGATCGCCAGCGAGAAGGCTGCGGCCGAGGCCAAGGCCAAGGCGGAAGCCGAAGCCGCAGCGGTGACCGGCAAGGCCGGCCCGACCGACATCAAGGCAGCGCCGGCCCCTGAAGCTGCAGCGCCCGGTCGTCCGAAGCCTTCGGCGCCGAGCCAGCCGGCCAGCGCCGCGCAGGACACCCCCTCTGCGACCGGCAAGGCAATCAAGGACACGCCCGTCAAGGGTGCTGCTGAGAAGGCGCCGGCGGCCAAGGCAGCTCTCGTCGCGGAGCCGGCCGCTGCCGTGGCCGAAACCAAGCCGCAACTGCTAACCGCGGCTCGCGGCGGCAAGGGCGATGATCTCGAGCTGATCTGGGGCGTCGGTCCCAAGCTCGGCAAGATGCTCAACGAGATGGGCGTCTGGCACTTTGACCAGGTCGCCGCATGGACCCCGGCCGAGCTCGCCTGGGTCGATGCCCGGCTGACCGGCTTCAAGGGGCGGGCCTTGCGCGACGACTGGATTTCGCAGGCATCGAAGCTCGCGACAGGCTGGCGGCCGGAATCGGCCCTCGGCGACAAGCCGGTGAAGTGAGGCCAAGACCATGCTCGCAGATCGCGACCGCATTTTCACCAATCTCTACGGCCGGCACGACCTGTCGCTGAAGGGCGCCATGCAGCGTGGCGCCTGGGACGGCACCAAGTTCCTGCTCGAGCAGGGGCGCGACTGGATCATCGACGAGATGAAGAAGTCGGGCCTGCGCGGGCGCGGCGGCGCCGGCTTCCCGACCGGGCTGAAATGGTCGTTCATGCCCAAGCAGAGCGACGGGCGCCCGCACTACCTCGTCGTCAATGCCGACGAGTCGGAGCCCGGCACCTGCAAGGACCGCGAGATCATGCGCAACGACCCGCATACGCTGGTCGAGGGCTGCCTGATCGCCTCCTTCGCGATGGGCGCCCATGCCGCCTACATCTATATCCGCGGCGAATATATCCGCGAGCGCGAGGCGCTGCAGCGCGCCGTCGACGAGGCTTATGCGGCAAACCTCATCGGCAAGAACAACAAGCACGGCTATCCGTTTGATCTTTATGTGCATCACGGCGCCGGCGCCTATATCTGCGGCGAGGAGACCGCGCTGCTCGAGAGCCTCGAGGGCAAGAAGGGCATGCCGCGGCTGAAGCCACCTTTCCCGGCCAATGTCGGCCTCTATGGCTGCCCGACGACGGTCAACAACGTCGAGTCGATCGCGGTCGCGCCGACCATCCTGCGCCGCGGCGCGAGCTGGTTCTCCTCGATCGGCACGCCGAACAATGTCGGCACCAAGCTGTTCTGCGTCTCCGGCCATGTGAACAAGCCCTGCAACGTCGAAGAGGCGATGGGGCTGACCTTCCGCGAGCTGATCGAGCGCCATTGCGGCGGCATCCGTGGCGGCTGGGACAACCTCAAGGCGGTCATTCCGGGCGGCTCCTCGGTGCGCATGGTGCCGGCCGAGCAGATCATCGACACGCCGATGGATTTCGACTCGCTTTCGAAGCTGAAGTCCGGTCTCGGCACGGCTGCCGTGATCGTGATGGACAAGTCCACCGACATCATCCGCGCCATCGCCCGCATCAGCTATTTCTACAAGCATGAGAGCTGCGGCCAGTGCACGCCGTGCCGCGAGGGCACCGGCTGGATGTGGCGCGTGGTCAGCCGCATGGCTGAGGGCAGGGCGCAGAAGCGCGAGATCGACATGCTGCTCGATGTCTCCAAGCAGATCGAGGGCCACACCATCTGCGCGCTGGGCGATGCTGCCGCCTGGCCGATCCAGGGCCTGATCAACCATTTCCGCCACGAGATCGAGCAGCGCATCGACGACTATGCCGCCAACCCGCATGGTGAGCCGGTCAGGCTCATGGCGGCGGAGTGAGACCATGACCAAGCTTCTCATCGACGGCATCGAGGTCGACGTTCCCGCGGAGTACACGCTGCTCCAGGCCTGCGAAGCCGCCGGCGCCGAGGTGCCGCGCTTCTGCTTCCATGAGCGCCTCTCGATCGCCGGCAATTGCCGGATGTGCCTGGTCGAGGTGAAGGGTGGCCCGCCGAAGCCGCAGGCCTCCTGCGCCATCGGCGTGCGCGACCTTCGCCCCGGTCCCAATGGCGAGCCGCCGGTCGTCTCGACCCGCTCGCCCATGGTCAAGAAGGCGCGCGAAGGGGTGATGGAGTTCCTGCTCATCAACCACCCGCTCGACTGCCCGATCTGCGACCAGGGCGGCGAATGCGACCTGCAGGACCAGGCGATGGCCTATGGCGTGGACAACTCCCGCTACGCCGAGAACAAGCGCGCCGTCGAGGACAAGTATATCGGCCCGCTGGTGAAGACCTCGATGACGCGCTGCATCCAGTGCACGCGCTGCGTCCGCTTCACCACCGAGGTCGCCGGCTCCACCGATCTCGGCGCGATCGGCCGCGGCGAGGACATGGAGATCACCACCTATCTCGAACAGGCGATGAGCTCCGAGCTGCAGGGCAATGTCGTCGACCTCTGCCCGGTCGGCGCGCTGACCTCGCGGCCCTACCAGAACAAGGCCCGGCCCTGGGAGCTGACCAAGACCGAGTCCGTCGACGTGATGGACGCGGTCGGCTCGGCGATCCGCGTCGATTCCCGCGGCCGCGAGGTGATGCGTGTCCTGCCGCGCATCAACGAGGCGGTGAACGAGGAGTGGATCTCGGACAAGACTCGCCATATCGCCGACGGCCTGAAGACGCAGCGTCTCGACCGCCCCTATATCCGCGAGAACGGCGCGCTTCGCGCCGCGAGCTGGAGCGAGGCGCTCGCCCTAGTCGCGAGCAAGCTCAAGGCCGCCAAGCCGGAGCGCATCGGTGCCATCGCCGGCGATCTTCCCGCGGTCGAGGAGATGTTTGCGCTGAAGGCGCTGATCGCCGGGCTCGGCTCGAGCAATCTCGACTGCCGCCAGGATGGCTCGAAGCTCGATCCGAAGTTCGGCCGGGCTGCTTACATCCTCAACAGCGGCATCGCCGGGATCGAGGATGCGACCTCGCTGCTGATCATCGGCGCGAACCCGCGCAAGGAAGCGGCGATCATCAACGCCCGCATCCGCAAGCGCTGGCTGCGCGGCGACTTCAAGGTTTCGGTGATCGGTGAGCCGGTCGACCTGACCTATGCGCATGACTATCTCGGCGCCGGCCCGGAGACGCTGGCCGATCTGGTCAAGCGCGCCCCTGGCGCCGGTGAGCGGCCGCTGGTCCTGATCGGGCAGGGCGCTCTTACCCGTGCCGACGGCGCCGCCGTGCTCTCGCTCGCCGCCAAGGCAGCGCAGGTGCTCGGCGCGGTCAAGGAAGGCTGGAACGGTTTTGGCGTGCTGCACACGGCAGCCGCGCGCGTCGGCGCTCTCGATCTCGGCTTCGTGCCGGGCGAGAGCGGCCTCGACGTAGCCGACATGACCGCGGCAGGCGCTCTCGACGTGCTCTATCTGCTCGGCGCCGACGAGATCGAGGTGCCGGCTGGCGCCTTCGTGATCTACCAGGGCAGCCATGGCGATCGCGGCGCGCACCGTGCCGACGTGATCCTGCCCGGCGCGACCTACACCGAGAAGTCCGGCACCTATGTCAACACGGAAGGGCGGGTGCAGATGGCGGCCCGCGCCACCTTCCCGCCCGGCGATGCCAAGGAGGACTGGGCGATCCTGCGCGCGCTTTCGGCCGCGCTCGGCAAGGCCCTGCCTTTCGACTCGCTCGGCGCGTTGCGCCAGGCGCTCTATGCGGCGCATCCGCATTTCGCAGCCGTGGACGCGGTCGCTGCGGGCGATGTCGCCGGCCTCTCGCAGCTCGCCGGTCTCGGCGGAGCGACCGAGAAGACGGGATTCGTCGCAGCCGTGCATGATTTCTATTCGACCAATCCGATCGCGCGTGCTTCGGCCGTGATGGCGGAATGCTCGGCGCTGGCCTCGGGCCGGCTCCAGCAGGCGGCGGAGTAAGCCTGAGATGAACTGGGACCTCGTCCTCGACCTCGCGATCATCGCCGGCAAGAGCCTGCTGCTGCTGGTCTGCCTGCTCGTCTTCATCGCCTACATCCTGCTCGCCGACCGCAAGATCTGGGCGGCGGTGCAGCTTCGCCGCGGCCCCAACGTGGTCGGCCCCTTCGGCCTGTTCCAGAGCTTCGCCGACCTGCTGAAGTTCGTCTTCAAGGAGCCGATCATCCCGGCCGGCGCCAATAAGGGCGTGTTCCTGCTGGCGCCGCTGGTTTCCTGCGTGCTGGCGCTGGCGGCCTGGGCGGTGATCCCGGTCGCCGAGGGCTGGGCGATCGCCGACATCAATGTCGGCGTGCTCTACATCCTCGCGATCTCGTCGCTCGGCATCTATGGCGTGATCATGGGCGGCTGGGCCTCGAACTCGAAGTACCCGTTCATGGGCGCGCTGCGCTCGGCGGCGCAGATGGTCTCCTACGAGGTCTCGATCGGCTTCGTCATCATCACGGTGCTGCTCTGCGTCGGCTCGCTCAACCTCTCGGCCGTCGTCGAGGCGCAGAACTCCAGTGCCGGCATGTTCGGCTGGTACTGGCTGCCGCTCTTCCCGATGTTCGTGATCTTCTTCATCTCGGCGCTGGCCGAGACGAACCGCCCGCCCTTCGACCTGCCGGAGGCGGAATCGGAGCTCGTCGCCGGCTTCATGGTCGAGTATGCGTCGACGCCGTATCTGCTGTTCATGCTCGGCGAGTACGTGGCGATCATGACCATGTGCTCGATGACCACGATCCTGTTTCTCGGGGGCTGGCTGCCGCCGTTCCCGGTGGCGCCGTTCACCTGGCTGCCGGGCGTGTTCTGGTTCGCGCTCAAGGTTTGCCTGGTCTTCTTCATGTTCGCGATGGTGAAGGCCTTCGTGCCGCGCTACCGCTATGATCAGCTGATGCGGCTGGGCTGGAAGGTGTTCCTGCCGCTCTCGCTGGCTTCGGTGGTGATCGTCGCCGCGGTGCTGCAGATCACCGGCTGGGGTCCGGTGCGGTAGTGGAAAGCTGGGCCGGCCCGCTCGGAGCCCTGATCGGCTTCGTCCTGGGCTGGCTCGAATACAAGCTGATCGGGGGTACCGTCACGGCGGCTTTGCGCCGGACGAACCCGTCGAAGACGCAGGCCGAGCATGATGACTACGAGCGGCGCATCCGCCTGCTCCAGGCCATCCTGCTGGTGTTGATGGTCGGCGGCATGCCGATCCTGGGTTACGTCATCGGCCGGACGCTGTTCGGTTGAAGGGAATGAAGAGGGACGAGAGGCGATGTCAGTCGCGCAAGCCGCCAAGGGACTGCTCCTCAAGGAGTTCGTCGGCGCGTTCGTTTTGTCGATGCGCTATTTCTTCAAGCCCAAGGCGACGTTGAACTACCCCTTCGAGAAGGGGCAGCTCTCGCCGCGCTTCCGTGGCGAACATGCGCTGCGCCGTTATCCCAACGGCGAGGAGCGCTGCATTGCCTGCAAGCTCTGCGAGGCGATCTGCCCGGCGCAGGCGATCACCATCGAGGCCGGGCCGCGCCGCAATGACGGCACGCGGCGCACGACGCGTTACGACATCGACATGACCAAGTGCATCTATTGCGGCTTCTGCCAGGAGGCTTGCCCGGTCGATGCCATCGTCGAGGGGCCGAATTTCGAGTTCGCCACCGAGACGCGCGAGGAGCTGTTCTACGACAAGGATCGGCTGCTCGCGAACGGGGCCCGCTGGGAGCGCGAGATCGCGCGCAACATCGCGATGGACGCCCCCTATCGCTGAGGAGGCAGACCCGCCGCGCGGTTGTCGCTTCGGGTGGGCCTGACTATAGACGCTCCAAACTGCACCGGGACTCAACTGGCCCGGTGCGCGACGAAAAACGAGGGCCGCCCGTGACGGGCGGAAAGGCTGGCAAAGATGAATGCCGCAGCGGCTTTCTTCTATCTGTTCTCCGGGATCACCATCGCCTCCGGGCTGATGGTGGTGGCGGCGCGCAATCCCGTGCATTCGGTGCTGTTCCTGATCCTCGCCTTCGTCAACGCCGCCGGCCTGTTCCTGCTGCTCGGGGCCGAGTTCCTGGCGATGCTCCTGATAGTCGTCTATGTCGGCGCCGTCGCCGTGCTGTTCCTCTTCGTCGTGATGATGCTCGACGTCGATTTCGCCGAGCTCCGGCAGGGCTTTGGGCAGTACCTGCCGATCGGCGCGCTGATCGGCCTGATCTTCGCGGTCGAGCTGCTGCTCGTCGTCGGCTCCTGGGCCATCGACCCGCAGATCGTGCGTGCGCCGGTCGCTGCGATCCCCAGCAATGTCAGCAACACCGAGGCGCTCGGCCAGGTGCTCTACACCCAGTATGTCTACTATTTCCAGGCGGCGGGGCTCGTCCTGCTCGTCGCCATGATCGGCGCCATCGTGCTGACGCTGCGCGAGCGGCCCGGCGTCAAGCGCCAGAACATCGTCGCGCAGAACGCCCGCACCAAGGCGACCGCGATGGAAGTGAAGAAGGTGCCCTCGCGCGCCGGCGTTCCCGAGGAGCTCGCTTGATGATCGGCCTGGGCCACTATCTCGCGGTTGGCGCGATCCTGTTCACGCTGGGCGTGCTCGGCATCTTCATCAACCGCAAGAACGTCATCGTCATCCTGATGTCGATCGAGCTCATCCTGCTCGCGGTGAACATCAACTTCGTCGCGTTCTCGAGCTTCCTCGGTGACATCGTCGGCCAGGTCTTCGCACTGCTGGTGCTGACGGTCGCGGCCGCCGAAGCCGCCATCGGCCTCGCCATTCTCGTCGTCTACTTCCGCAACCGCGGCACGATCGCGGTGGAAGACATCAACATGATGAAAGGCTGAGCGCCCACCAGCGCCCGCATCCTGCCATGTATCACGCGATCGTCTTCCTCCCTCTGATCGGCTTCCTGATCGCCGGCCTCTTCGGCCGGCTGATCGGGGCGCGCGCCTCCGAGATCGTCACCACGGCCCTGCTGCTGGTTTCCGCGCTGCTCTCCTGGGTGGCGCTCTTCCAGGTCGGCTTCGGCTCCGGCACCACCCGCATCCAGGTCGCGACCTGGCTGGCTTCGGCCGACCTGCGTGTCGACTGGGCCTTCCGCGTGGACACGCTGACCGTGGTGATGCTGGTCGTCGTCAACACCGTGTCGTCGCTCGTGCACGTCTACTCGATCGGCTACATGCACGAGGATCCGCACCGGCCGCGCTTCTTCGCCTATCTCTCGCTCTTCACCTTCGCCATGCTGATGCTGGTGACGGCCGACAACCTGGTCCAGATGTTCTTCGGCTGGGAAGGCGTCGGTCTCGCCTCCTATCTGCTGATCGGCTTCTGGTACCAGAAGCCCTCGGCCAACGCCGCGGCGATCAAGGCCTTCATCGTCAACCGCGTCGGCGATTTCGGCTTCCTGCTCGGCATCTTCCTGGTGTTCGTGCTGTTCGGCGCCGTGACCTTCGATGCGATCTTCCCAAGGGCCGGCGAACTCACCACGCAGACCTTCCGCTTCATCGGCTATGACTGGAACGCGCTGACCCTGACCTGCCTCCTGCTGTTCATGGGCGCGATGGGCAAGTCGGCCCAGTTCCTGCTGCACACCTGGCTGCCGGACGCGATGGAAGGGCCGACCCCGGTCTCGGCGCTGATCCATGCCGCGACCATGGTCACCGCCGGCGTCTTCATGGTGGCGCGCCTGTCGCCGATCTTCGAATACGCACCCGTTGCGCTAACCGTCGTCGTCGTCATCGGCGCCACCACCGCCTTCTTCGCCGCGACCGTCGGCCTGGTGCAGAACGACATCAAGCGCGTCATCGCCTATTCGACCTGCTCGCAGCTCGGCTACATGTTCGTGGCGATGGGGGTCGGTGCCTACTCGGCCGGCATCTTCCACCTCTTCACCCACGCCTTTTTCAAGGCGCTGCTGTTCTTGGGCGCCGGCTCGGTCATCCACGCGATGCACCATGAGCAGGACATGCGGAACATGGGCGGCCTCAGGAAGCACATCCCGCTGACCGCGGCGGCGATGACGATCGGCACCCTGGCGCTGACCGGCTTCCCCTTCTTCGCCGGCTACTTCTCCAAGGACGCGATCATCGAGAGCGCCTTTGCCTCGGTCCCGCATGGCGGCTTTGCGAGCTCCTATGCCTTCGTGCTGCTGGTAGTCGCTGCCTTGATGACCTCGTTCTATTCATGGCGGCTCTATTTCATGACCTTCGAGGGCCAGCCGCGCTGGGCCGGCCATGGTCATGATGCGCATGGTCACGACGACCACGGCCATGGCCATCACGAGCACAAGCCGCATGAGAGCCCGCTCTCCATGCTGATCCCGCTCGCCTTGCTGTCGCTCGGCGCGGTCGCGGCCGGCTTCGCCTTCAAGGAGGCCTTCATCGGCCACGACTACGAGGCGTTCTGGAAGGGCGCGCTGTTCACCGGCAAGGACAACCACATCCTGCACGCCATGCACGAAGTGCCGAAATGGGTGGTCTGGTCGCCCTTCGTCGCGATGCTGCTCGGCTTCCTGCTGGCGCTCTACATGTACGTGCTGCGCCCCGACGTGCCGGGCAAGCTCGCCGCCGCCAACCCGGTCCTGTACCGCTTCCTGCTCAACAAGTGGTATTTCGACGAGATCTACGACTTCCTGTTCGTGAAGCCTTCGATGTGGCTCGGGAAGTTCCTCTGGAAGAAGGGCGACGGCCTCGTCATCGACGGCATGGGGCCGGATGGCATCTCGGCCCGGGTGGTCGACGTCACCAATCGCGTCGTCCGGCTGCAGACCGGATTCGTCTATCACTATGCCTTCGCCATGCTGATCGGCGTCGCCGGGCTGGTGACCTGGTATCTCCTGGCCCGCGGGTGAGATGATGTTCGGTTTCGGTATCCTCACCGGTCTTCTCGTCCTGCCGCTGGTCGGCGCCGCCTTCATCCTGGCGCAGCGCGGCGACGAGGCCTCGGTCAATTCGAACGCGCGCTATGCCGCGCTGATCACGACGGTCGCGACCTTCATCCTGGCGCTCGTCGCCTGGGGACGGTTCGACTCGGCCAATCCCGGCTTCCAGATGGTCGAGACCCATGGCTGGGTCTCCGACGCCATCAAGTTCAAGCTCGGCGTCGACGGCTTCTCCTTCCCCTTCGTGGTGCTCACCGCCTTCCTGATGCCGTTCTGCATCCTGGCGTCGTGGACCTCGGTCGAGAAGCGGGTGCGCGAATACATGGTCGCGTTCCTGATCCTCGAGACGCTGATGATCGGCGTCTTCGTCGCGCTCGACCTCGTGCTGTTCTACCTGTTCTTCGAGGCCGGCCTGATCCCGATGTTCCTGATCATCGGCATCTGGGGCGGCAAGCGCCGGGTCTATGCCTCCTACAAGTTCTTCCTCTACACGCTGCTCGGCTCGGTGCTAATGCTGCTGGCGCTGATGGCGATGTACTGGAACGCCGGCACGACCGACATTCCGACGCTGCTGAAGCACCACTTCCCGGTCTCGATGCAGCCCTGGCTCTGGCTCGCCTTCTTCGCCTCCTTCGCGGTGAAGATGCCGATGTGGCCGGTCCACACCTGGCTGCCCGACGCCCACGTCGAGGCGCCGACGGCCGGCTCGGTCATCCTGGCGGCGATCCTTCTGAAGATGGGCGGCTACGGCTTCATCCGCTTCTCGATCCCGATGTTCCCGGATGCCTCGGCGATGTTCGCGCCGCTGGTCTTCGCGCTCTCCGTCATCGCCATCGTCTACACCTCGCTGGTGGCGCTGATGCAGGAGGACATCAAGAAGCTGATCGCCTACTCCTCCGTCGCCCATATGGGCTTCGTGACCATGGGCCTGTTCACCCTGACGCCGCAGGGCATCCAGGGCGCGATGTTCCAGATGGTCAGCCACGGGCTGGTCTCCGGCGCGCTCTTCCTCTGCGTCGGCGTGATCTACGACCGCATGCACACCCGCGAGATTTCCGCCTATGGCGGGCTGGTCAACCGCATGCCGCTCTATGCGGTGGTGTTCATGATCTTCACCATGGCCAATGTCGGCCTGCCCGGCACGGCTGGCTTCGTCGGCGAGTTCCTGACGCTGGTGGGCGCCTTCAAGGCCAATCCCTGGGTCGCGCTGATCGCGACCTCCGGCGTCATCCTCTCGGCCGCCTATGCGCTCTGGCTCTATCGCCGGGTCGTCTTCGGTGAGTTGGTCAAGCCCGAGCTGAAGGACATCACCGACCTGAACGGCCGCGAGATCGCGATCTTCGCGCCGCTCGTCCTGCTGACGATCTGGTACGGCATCGCCCCCGGCGTGATCCTCGACGCCTTCGCTGCGCCGACCGAAGCCCTCATCAAGAACTATCAGGCCGCCATCGCCGCCGCCAAGACGGCCATGCTGGTCGCACAATAAGGCTGATCGAGATGACCTTGCCCGCTCTCGGCCCTGCGCTGCCGGAAATCGTCCTCGCGATCGGCGCCATCGCCATGGTGCTCTACGGCGCCGTGCGCGGCGAGAGCGCCACGCGCGTCCTCGAAATCGCGACGCTTGCGCTGCTCGCACTCGTGCTGGTGCTGGTGTTGCGCGGCGAGGGCAAGGTCGTGACCTTCAACGGCGCCTTCGTTGCCGATGGCTTCGCGCGCTTCATGAAGGTGCTGACGCTGCTCGGCGCCGGCGCTGCCGTCCTGCTCTCGGCCGACTTCCTGCGCCGCGACGGCGCGATGCGCTTCGAGTTCCCGATCCTGATCGTGCTGGCGACCGTCGGCATGATGATGATGATCTCGGCCAACGACCTGATCGGCCTTTATGTCGGCCTCGAGCTGCAGTCGCTCGCGCTCTACGTCGTTGCAGCCTTCAACCGCGAGAACGAGAGGTCGACCGAGGCCGGCCTGAAGTATTTCGTGCTCGGCGCGCTGTCCTCCGGCATGCTGCTCTACGGCGCCTCGCTGGTCTATGGCTTCACCGGAACGGTGAACTATGCCGGCATCGCCGCCGCGGTGCAGGGCGGCCATCCCGGCATCGGCCTGATCTTCGGCCTCGTCTTCATCGCCGCCGGCGTCGCCTTCAAGATTTCGGCCGTGCCTTTCCATATGTGGACGCCCGACGTCTACGAGGGCGCGCCGACCCCGGTCGCGGCCTTCTTCGCCTCCGCGCCCAAGATCGCCGCGATGGCGATGACGATCCGCATCTTCGTCGGCGCCTTCCCCGGCGCGCTGCATGACTGGCAGCAGATCATCATCTTCATCTCGATCGCCTCGATGGCGCTCGGTGCCTTCGCCGCCATCGGCCAGCGCAACGTCAAGCGCCTGATGGCCTATTCCTCGATCGCCAATATGGGCTACGCGCTGGTCGGCCTCGCGGCCGGCACGGTCGCCGGCGTCCAGGGCGTGATGACCTATATGGCGATCTATCTCGCCACCACGCTCGGCGCCTTCGCCTGCATCCTGATGATGCGCCGCGACGGCAAGCCGGTCGAGAACATCGACGAGCTCGCCGGCCTGTCGCGGACCAATCCCTGGATGGCCTTCGCCTTCTCGATGATGATGTTCTCGCTTGCCGGCATCCCGCCGCTGGCCGGATTCTGGGCGAAGTTCTACGTCTTCCTCGCGGCGATCGACGCCAAGCTCTACACGCTCGCGGTCGTCGGCGTGGTGACCAGCGTCGTCGGCGCCTACTACTATCTGCGCCTCGTCAAGGTCATGTATTTCGACGACGCCAAGCCCGCCTTCGACAAGGGCGATGCCAGCGTGCGCGGCGTCCTCCTGATCTCGGCCCTGTTCGTGCTGGCGCTGTCGCTGGTGCCGGCGCCGCTGTTCAATTCGGCAGCAGCCGCCGCGAAGTCGCTGTTCTGAGCGTGCTCGGCGAAGCGGCGCGCGGAGCCGGCTATCGCCTGATCGTGCGCGACGAGGTCGCCTCCACCATGGAGGAGGCGCGCGGCGCTCTCGCCCAGGGCGATCCGGGCCAGCTCTGGATCGTGGCGCGGAGCCAGAACTCCGGCCGCGGCCGGCATGGCCGGCAATGGGGTTCTCCGCCCGGAAATCTCTACGCCAGCCTGCTTTTGGTCGCCCCCTGCGAGCCGGTGCTGGCGCCGCAGCTCGGCTTCGTCGCCGGGCTGGCGCTGCATGACGCGGCCGCCTCGCTGACGGGCTTGTCGGCTCCTCGGCTCGCGTTGAAGTGGCCGAACGACCTGCTGATCGACCGAGCCAAGGCGGCCGGGCTGCTGCTCGAGGGCGAGAGCCGGGCAGGGCGCTTCAGCGTCATCATCGGGCTCGGCGTCAATATCGCCTCCTCGCCGCAGGATACGCCCTACGCCGCGACGCACCTCTCGGCGCATGCGGCCGGTACCAGCGTCGAGCGGCTTCTGGCCGCACTTGCCGAGGCCTGGCATCGGCGCTTTTCCGCATGGTCGCTGCCCGGTGGCTTTGGCCCGACGCGCGCCGCCTGGCTGGAGCGCGCCGCCTTCCTCGGAGAAACCGTCACCCTGCGCCTGCCGGAGGGCCCGGTTTCAGGCCGGTTCCTCAGCCTCGACCCTGCCGGGCGCCTCGAACTGGAGACGGCGACCGGGCGGCGCGTCATCGATGCCGGCGATCTGTTTTTCGGCGCACAGGCTTGAAATAGCGGCGTTCCACCGCAAGGATGCGATGTTCGGGTGCCTTGTCATGATCGAGGCGTTTCAATGCCCATCCTGCTGGCGATCATCCTCAGTTGGCTTGCCGTCTGTTCTTCCGGGGCAAGGGCCCAGGCGCCGAACCTCGAGGCGCTGGCGGGATATTCGATCACCTCGCAATATGAGGAGATCCTGCAGTTCCCGAACGGTAATTCGGTCCGGCAGGTCTGGCGCGATCGCGTCTACTTCTCGACCAAGGGGCGGATCTTCCACAAGTTCACCTTGGAAAGTGAATCTCCGGGGTTGGATCGCGCCTTCGAGACGGTCAGCGGCGAGACCGGCAGCGGGGGGTTCCGCTGGGTTGGCGATGGCGTCACCAGACCGTGGCGCAGCCCCCGGGGCGGGACGGGGAGCCATTCTTTCCACCTTTCGGGAAGCGCCGGTGGATTTGCCTGCCGCATGTCGCTGGAGCGCTTCGGCATGCGATTGACGGCGCGTCCGGTCAGCCAGTCCTGCAAGGTGATGAAGGGAAATGTCCTCGCCACGGGCTGATGCACGGTTCTGTCACGGAATGGACGGTTTGCGCCGACGCTGGAAGGTGCGCGGCGACAGGGGAAAGCCGATTCGTGCAAGTGGCATTGCGTGGGGATGCAAGTCTGGAGGTAGGCCGGTACCCGTGCTAGGCCTGCCCGCCATTCCAGAAGGCGCGTGATGCGCTTCTCCTTCCCAAGTCAGGATTGCCCGTGACCCGTTCCAGTGACCAACTCGTCTTCGTCCCGCTCGGAGGCCTCGGCGAGATCGGCATGAATGCCGCTCTCTACGGCTTCGGGCCGGAGGGCAGGCGCAAATGGATCCTGGTCGATTGCGGTCTCTCCTTCGCCGGCCCGGAAGCGCCGGGCGTCGATATCGTCCTGCCCGACCTGCACTACATCATCGAAGACAAAGCGAACCTGCTGGGCATCGTCATCACCCACGCCCATGAGGACCATATCGGCGCGCTCGCCGCGCTCTGGCCCTCGCTGCGCGCCCCGGTCTACTGCACGCGCTTCGCCGCCGGCCTGCTGGCGACCCGCCGGCTCTCGGAGCCGGGCGCGCCGAAGGTGCCGATGAACGTCGTGGCCCAGGGTGGCCGCATCACCCTCGGCCCGTTCGACATCGAGTTCGTCCCGGTCGCGCACTCGATCCCCGAATCGAACGCGCTGGCGATCCGCACCCCGGTCGGCCTTATCGTCCATACCGGTGACTGGAAGATCGACCCGACGCCGCAGGTCGGCCTGCCGACCGACGAGGCGAGGCTGCGCGAGCTCGGCGAGGAAGGCGTGCTGGCGCTGGTCTGCGATTCGACCAATGTCATGCGCGACGGCATCAGCCCGAGCGAGGCCGATGTCGCGGCCAAGTTGAAGGAACTGATCCACTACGCCCCGGCCCGCGTCGCCGTCACCACCTTCGCCTCCAATGTCGCGCGACTGCGCGCCGTCGCCGAGGCGGCGATGGCCGATCAGCGCGAGGTCGTCGTCGTCGGCCGCGCCATGGACCGGGTGATCGATGTCGCCCGCGAATGCGGCTATCTCGACGGTATCCCGGCCTTCCGCTCGGTCGATACCTATGGCTACCTGCCGCGCGACAAGGTCGTCGCCCTGCTGACCGGCAGCCAGGGCGAGCCACGCGCCGCGCTCTCGCGCATCGCCGCCGACGACCATCCCGAGATCACGCTCACGCCCGGCGACCGCGTCATCTTCTCGTCGCGCACCATCCCCGGCAACGAGAAGGCGGTCGGCGCCATCCAGAACGCGCTCGCCCGCGACAATATCGAGATCATCACCGACCGTACCCATCTCGTCCACGTCTCCGGCCACCCGCGCCGCGAGGAGATGGCGCGGCTCTATGGCTGGCTCAAGCCGAAGATCGCGATCCCCGCCCATGGCGAGGATTTGCACCTCTCCGAGCACGCCGCCTTCGCCCGCGGTGTCGGCGTCAAGCATGTGCTGCGCGCCGGCAATGGCGATGTCGTCGGGATTTCGGCCGACGGCGCGCGCAAGCTGAAAGAGGTGCGGCACGGCCGGCTCTACCAGGATGGCACATTGCTGGTCGGCGCGCAGGAGCGCACCATCTCCGAGCGTCGCAAGCTCTCCTTCGCCGGCATCGTCTCGGTTGCGGTTGCGCTCGACGAGAAGGGCGAACTCGCCGGCGATCCGGAGATCGCGCTGCTCGGCCTGCCGCTCGCCGCCAAGGACGGCACGCCCTTCGACGATATCGTCGCCGACGCGGTCGAGGATCTGATCGAGGGCATGCCCAAGGCGAAGCGCCGCGACTCCGAAGCCGTGCGCAACGCGCTCGAGCGCGGCGTCCGCAGCGCCGTCAACGAGGAGTGGGGCAAGAAGCCGCTGGTCAATGCGCTGGTGATCGAGGTCTAGCGAGTGGCGAGCTGCCGCTCGCGAGTGGTAGGAAGATCATAACCAGCGAGCGACGCCCTGCGCCGCTCGCCGCCAAACCCGTTGCCGCGGAGCCCAGCATGATCGGACGCCTCAATCACGTCGCCATCGCCGTGAAGGATCTCGCCGCCTCGACATCGCTCTACCGCGATACGCTCGGCGCCAGGGTCTCGCAGCCGCTGCCGCAGCCGGAACATGGCGTGACCGTCGTTTTCGTCGAGCTGCCCAACACCAAGATCGAGTTGCTCGAGCCGCTCGGGGCGGATTCGCCGATCGCCAAGTTCCTGGAGCGCAATGCCGATGGCGGCATCCACCATATCTGCTACGAGGTCGACGACATCCTGGCGGCGCGCGAGCGGCTGAAGACGCAGGGCGCGCGCGTATTGGGGTCGGGCGAGCCGCGCATCGGCGCCCATGGCAAGCCGGTGCTCTTCCTCCACCCCAAGGACTTCTGCGGCACGCTGGTCGAACTCGAGCAGGCCTGAACCATGACTGCTTCTGAAATCGAGTTCTTCGGCGAGCCGGAAACGGGTTCGCCGCGCCCGTTCAGCCTGGCGACGCGGGCAGGCGGCCTCGTCTTCGTCTCCGGCCAGTCGGCGCCGCACGATCCGGCGCGCGGCGTCATCCGTGGCGAGACGCCGGAGCAGCAGGTGCGCGAGGCGCTGGCCTATATCGCCCGCATCCTGGACGAGGCCGGCAGCGGGCTCGACCGGGCCGTTCAGGTCACCATGCTGATCACCGACCCGGCCGACTACGCCGCCTGCAATGCCGAATACGTCAAGCATTTCCCGGGCGGGCTGCCGGCACGACACACAGCCCGCTTCGGCGTGCCGACCGAGGCGCGCGTCGCGTTCTCCTGCATCGCGCTCGCCAACGAGGCAACGGGAGGGAGCCGGCCATGACAGTGACGGGCGGACTAGCGGTCTATTTCGTGATCTGGTGGACGGTGCTGTTCGCCGTCCTGCCTTTCGGCGTGCACAGCCAGGCCGAGGCCGGGCCGGTCAGCGACGGCACTGATCCTGGAGCGCCGCAGGCGCCGGCACTGGCCAGGAAGGCGCTGATCACCACCGTCGTCGCAACGGTGGTTTTCGCCGGTGTCTGGTATGTCTGGTCGTTTCTCGATCTCTAATGCCGGGGCGCTAGAAGGAGAGCCGTTCTTCCAGCGCGCGTTCGACCCAGGCTTTGCTCCAGGGTTGCAGCCGAAACGCCCAAAAACAAAAGGCAAGGCCTGAGCCTTGCCTTTGAAGTTTGCTTTTACCGCAGTATCGGCGCGCAGTTGCAGCAAGCGCGGCTCACATACTAGGCGGGCGTTTGTTCCTCCCGAGACCTGGTCCGCGGCGCCCGAAGCTTGATCAGGCGCGCCCAGCGTCCGAGAGTTAGCCGATCAAGATCGCGCTGTCATCCGTTTAGGCAGCGCCGGCCTGAATTTTTCGCAAAATTATTCCGATTTGTTCTTGTGCGGTGCAACATTGTGCTCGTCAGCTCGATTCTGCGCCTTGTTCCGGCCAAAGGATGTCGCTACCTGCCTGTTTCGTAGAGCCGTCGGGCGTCCCGGCGGTCAGGAGACGCTCCATGCTTCGCCCCATCTTCGCCGCTCTGGCACTTTCGGCTTCCATTGGCCTAGCTCAGGCTCAGGCGCCGGCACCTGATCCGCAGAACACCCTGGTGCTCGAGACCAAGGACGGCAAGGTCACCATTCGCCTGCGTCCGGATCTGGCCCCCAAGCATGTCGAGCGGATCAAGGCGCTGACCAAGAGCGGCTTCTATGACGGCATCGTCTTCCACCGCGTCATCGACGGCTTCATGGCCCAGACCGGCGATCCGAAGGGCGACGGCACCGGCGGCTCGGACCTGCCGAACCTTCCGGCCGAATTCACCCCGACGCCCTACAAGGTCGGCTCGCTCGGCATGGCGCGCTCGCAGAGCCCGAACTCGGCCAATTCGCAGTTCTTCATCTGCTTCGAGGGCTGCGGCTCGCTGACCGGCCAGTACACCCTGTTCGGCGAGGTGGTCTCCGGCATGGACACCGTTCGCAAGATCAAGAAGGGCAGCTCCGCCAATAACGGCGCAGTGACCGCTCCGGACAAGATCGTCCGCATGCGCCTGCTCGCCGACGCCAAGTAAGCCCCTGATGCGCGCGCGCCTGCCGGCTCTGGCGCTTCTGCTGCTGGCCTGCGCAAGCGGGCCGGCACTGGCGCAGGACACGCGCGACCTTGGCCTGCCGCCGCCCTCGGGTTTTCAGAACCCGGTGCTGCCGCCGCCTTCGGGCTCGCAGAATCCGGTGCTGCCGCCGCCCACCGGCCAGCGCTACATGCCCGGCATCGGCGGCCGCTTCGGCGACCGAGATGGACACCGGACCGTACCTCCGCCGCCTCCGGGCGTCGACGGCGGCGTCATCGGCACAGTCTCTCCGGAGACGATCGCCCTCGGCGGCGAACCGCTCGACCGGCTTGACCAGATCGGTCCGGCCCTGCGGCGCTGCTGGCAGCCGCCGACCGCGGAAGGGCCCGATACCGCTGGCCGAGCGAGCGTTCGCTTCAGCTTGCGCCGCGACGGCACGTTGTTCGGCCAGCCGCGGGTCACCTGGGAAGTGCGTCGTGCGCCGCCTGGCTTGCGCGAGCGCTTCAGCAATTCGCTGCTCGCCGCCGTTCGCGATTGCACGCCGATGAGGTTGTCGCCCGCGCTCGGAGGGAGTATCGCAGGCCGACCGATCACCATCCGCTTCCACGGCCGCGCGCCGTCCAACCAGAGAGCCGTCTGATGTCGCTGGACCCCGAGAACACCCTCGTCATGGAGACCACCAAGGGCCGCGTCGTCATCGCGCTTCGCCCCGACCTCGCCCCTGGCCATGTCGAGCGCCTGAAGCTGCTCGCGCGCGAGGGCTTCTATGACGGCATCGTCTTCCACCGCGTCATCGACGGCTTCATGGCCCAGGTCGGCTGCCCGCACGGCACCGGCACCGGTGGTTCGAGCTACCCGGACCTGAAGGCCGAGTTCAACGCCGAGCCGCATGTCCGCGGCGTCTGCTCGATGGCCCGCGCCCAGAACCCGAACTCGGCCAACAGCCAGTTCTTCATCGTTTTCGACAATGCCAGCTTCCTCGACAAGCAGTACACCGTCTGGGGCCAGGTCGTCGAAGGCATGGACAATGTCGACAAGATCAAGCGCGGCGAGCCCGTGCGCGATCCCGACTCGATCGTCTCGATGAAGGTGATGGCGGACGTCTGAGCCGCATAGGCCCAGCGCGAGCCGCATCGTGGACGTCGGACTTTTCGACTTCGACCTGCCGGAAGAGCGGATCGCGCTGCGGCCCGCCAATCCCCGCGATTCGGCCCGTTTGCTCGTCGTCCGGCCGGGAGCCGATGCCGTCTTCGAGGATCGCGGCGTTCGCGACCTCGTCGACCTGCTGCGGCCCGGCGACGCGCTCGTCCTCAACGACACGCGCGTCATCCCCTCGCGCCTCTATGGTCGCCGCTATCGCGGCGACGCCTCGGCGCGGGTGGAGGTCATGCTGCACAAGCGCGAAGCCTCTGACCGCTGGCTCGCTTTCGCCCGTCCGGCCAAGAAGGTCGCGATAGGCGAGACCATTCTCTTCGGCGACGACACGGCCAGCAATATCTGCGAGCTCGGCCGGCTGCAGGCCGAGGTCGTCGGCAAGGGCGAGGGTGGCGAGGTCGAGTTGCGCTTCGCCTTTTCCGGCCCGGCCCTCGACGAGGCGATCATGCGGCTCGGCGAATTGCCGCTGCCGCCCTATATCGCCGGCAAGCGCCCGACCGATCTCGCCGACGCGCGCGACTACCAGACGCTTCATGCCCGTGAGGACGGCGCGGTTGCAGCGCCCACGGCCGGACTGCACTTCACCCCGGACCTCTTCGCGGCGCTCGACCGCCGCGGCGTCTCCCGCCATTTCGTCACCCTGCATGTCGGGGCCGGCACCTTCCTGCCGGTGAAGGCGGAGGATACGGACGAGCACCGCATGCACGCCGAATGGGGCACGGTCGGCGCCGAGACGGCCGAAGCCCTGAACGCGACGCGTGCCGCCGGCGGCCGCATCGTCGCGGTCGGCACCACCTCGCTGCGCCTGCTCGAAAGCGCGACCGGGGAAGATGGCGTCATACGCCCGTTCTCAGGCGATACCGCGATCTTCATCACGCCCGGCTATCGCTTTCGCGCCGTGGACGTGCTGATCACCAATTTCCATCTGCCGCGTTCGACGCTGTTCATGCTGGTCTCGGCCTTCGCCGGACTCGACGTGATGAAACGCGCCTATGCTCATGCGATCGCTGAGCAATATCGCTTTTACTCCTACGGCGATTCCTCGCTGCTGGAGCGGGCGGCCTGAACGGCCTGCCGCGACGCTCTTGAGTTCTGGAAGGTCAATGCGCATCGCCTGGGCGCCCGAAGCCTCGGGTCCCAGGCGAACGCGCTCATTTCGAGTTGATGATGGTTCGGAACTCGGGCTCGGGGATGAAACCGTCGCGATTGGGCATCATCACCTTCGGCAGACTGTCCTTGTCGAGTTTGCCGGGCTCGGGCAGCAGCCCGTTCAGGCTGAGGATGTAGGCGGTGACGGCATAGGTCTCGTCGATACTGAGGGACCCCGGAGCCTGGTAGGGCATGGCCCTACGGACATAGTCGAACAGGGTGGTGGCGTAGGGCCAGAAGCTGCCCACGGTCTTGACCGGCCGTGCCGATGCCAGCGTGCCCTGCCCACCCACGAGGCGATCCTTGATTCCGCCCTGGCCGTTGGCGCCGTGACAGGCGGCGCAGTTCTCCTCATAGATCGTCTTGCCCTGCAGGGCGGTGCCGCTGCCTGACGGCAGGCCCTTGCCGTCCGGCCGGACATCGATGTCCCAGAGCTTGATCTCCTCCGGGGTTGCCGGGCGGCCGAAATCATAGGCGAGGGCGGCCGTCGCCAGGCCGCCGGCCAGGATCGCGCCCCCGACGAGAGCTTTAAGCGAGGACATTGCGCACCATCCCTTTCTCGTCGATGCGCCAGCTCTGCTGCGCATTGTAGTGAAACAGCGCATTCGTCCCCATGCGCTCGATGACGGCCTTGCGATCCGGCTGGACATTGCCCTTGTCGTCGGTTGAGCGGCTGACGATCTTCGTCGGCCTGCCGTCCCACTCCCAATCCATCTGGAAGCGGGCCTGCGCCTTCGGCAGGACGGGATGGTTCAATTGGGCGCGCTTCCAGGACTGGCCGCCATCCGTGCTGATCTCGACGCCGGCAATCGCGCCGTAGCCGCTCCAGGCCAGGCCGGTGATGCGGTTATAGCCCGGCTTGATCTGCATCATCCCCGAGGGTGCGGTGATGACCGAATTGACCTCCTGCACCAGCTGGAACTGACGGGCCTTGCCATTGGCCAGAAGCTGGGTGTAGCGGGCGGTTTCCCAGCGGGTCATGAATGGCTGGTCGCCGAATTTCAGCCGCCGCAGCCATTTGATGCTCAGATTGCCTTCCCAACCCGGTATCAGCAGCCGGAGCGGAAAGCCGTGGGCCGGCCGCAGGGGCTCGCCGTTCTGGCCATAGGCGAGGATGGCCTCCGCCATCACCTCGTCGGTCAGCGGAATGCTGCGCGCAACGCCCGCCGCATCGCCGCCTTCCGCCAGCATCCAGGTCGAGCCGCGCTCCTTGCCGATCAGGTCGATCAGGAAGGACAGCGGCACGCCGGTCCATTCATGGGTGCTGATCAGGCCATGCGTGTTCTGCACGGTGAGGTTCTCGTCCGCCGTCTTCCAGTTTTCCCAGCCATTGCCGGTGCATTCGAGGAAGGCGACCCGTGACACCGACGGCATCGCCTTGAGGTCGTCCATGGTCAGGACCAGCGACTTCTTCGCCATGCCGTGGATGAGCAGGCGATGCTTGGCCGGATCCAGGCTGGGCACGCCGGCATGGCTGCGCTCGTAATGCAGGTCCGATGGCGTGACGGTTCCCATCAGCTTGTGCAGCGGCGTCTTCGAATTGATCGCATCGCTCGGATCGACTTTGCGCATGCCGGGGCCCGCCTCCGGAATGCGGCTGATCTCGGCATATTGCGATCGTGCGCTGCTGCCCGAGAGCGGCTCGCCGACTTCGCGTGCCGGGACATCGGCAAGCGTGTCGGCATAGGCCTGTCCTGCTGCGGCAGCGCCTGCGACGCCCGCCGTTGCGGTCAGGAACCGCCTGCGGGAGACCTGCTCCCGTGCCCGAGGCTCGCTCGGGATCTCGCCTATCGAAGTCATGTCCTCCCATCCCTCTCTTTTTGCGTTTCTGTAGCGGGGCGCCGTGCCGGTTCAGTTCGGAGCGGCGACTGCCCCCGCGATTAGCTTCTCGGCCGGGGCCAGCCTTGCGGCCATGCCGTTCGGCAGGCCGTGCTTGCCCTCGAGGCTCGTCGACCTATTGAAGGTCACGAAGGTCCTGCCCTGATCGCCCTCGCGGATCAGCACGCGCAAAGGCAGTTCGAGGGCGAAATCGGGAGCCACGACCATCAGCGGCGTCCCACCCTTCGGGTTCCCGTAGATCAGGACCGTGGCTGGCGGCATGTCGAGACCCACCGACCGGGCGGCCGCACGGTGGTCGATCGTGGCGAAGATCGTCAGGCCACCGCCTTCGATCGCCGATCTCAGGCGACTGATCGTCTCGCCGAAAGGGTAGGTGCTTTGCAGCCGCATCGGCTCCTCCGCGGACGCTTTGCCGATCGCGGCACCGCCTGCCAGCAGGTCGACCACCAGGAGGGCGGCCCTGAGAGATCGTGAGGGGCTTGGGTACGAGGGCACCGGCGGCTCCCAGAGCCCGTTCCGATCAGCCTGCACAGCAATCTGATCGGCAAAGACGGTCTCTCACTATGGTTAGAAACGGATTCACCGATCGGATTGGTGCAATCTGATCGGATCCGGCTCTTCGGTCTCCTGCAAGGCGTCCGTGGACGCGAACAGGGAAGGCGACGACACCAGGGAGGCTAGGGGCAGGTCGCCCCTGCCGCTCGACCGCCTGGATCATTCGCGTGACCGAGCGGATCAAAATCGCCGGCGCCGGGTGCTTTCGTCGGAGGCTTGGAGCAGGATCGCGCGAAAGGCCGGCAACCGGCGTCCAGCCCCTGAGCGAGGAGCCGCTGGGGCCTTGCGGAGGAGATGTTTTGCCTTCCCACGCTGCGTTCGATGAGCTCTCCGCCCTGGCGCCGCTCTTTCGCGTTCGCCCCGAGCTCGAGCGGCTTTGCCAGTTCGGCGCCCAATGGGCCTCGCCGCACGATCAGTCGCCGGCAGGCTGGATACCGTTTCATCTCGTGACCAGGGGGAGCTGCGTCCTTGATGTCGCGGGCTACGCGGCCGTCTCGCTTTATGCCGGCGACGTCGTGCTTTTGCCGCGCGGCAACCCGCATCTGATGCGAGGCTCCGGCACGCCGGCCTATGGGCAGTCCGATCCTGCCGTGGTGATCCGCCCGAACGGGGCGATCGCGATGGCGTCGAATTCGGACGCGCCGGACACCGAACTGATCTGCGGCCGGCTGTCCTTCGAGCCCGGCGCGGAAAACCTCGCGCCGGCGGTATTGCCTTCCTTCATCCTTCTACGGGCCGGCGACGACGCGTCCGTCGGGCGGCTCGCCGGGCTCCTGCAGGCGATCCGGGACGAGCTCGTTGAGGCCGCACCCGGTGCACGCGCCATCAGCACCAATCTCGCCTGCGCCTTGATGATCATGGTGCTGCGGGTCCACTTCGAGCGCGAAGACGCCAGAAGCGGTATTCTGTGCCTGCTCGGCCAACGCCAGACCGCGGGCGCCGTGCTCGCCATGATCCGGGAGCCGACGCGACCGTGGAGCCTCGATGACCTCGCGCGCGCGGCCAACACCTCGCGTGCCACGCTGGTCAGGAGTTTCAGGTCGTTGGTGGGGAAGGCGCCACTGGCCTTTCTGGCGGATCTTAGGCTCGACCTCGCCAGGCATAGGCTGGCGACCTCGGAACAAGGCCTGACTGAAATCGCCTTCGATGTCGGCTACCAGTCGCAAAGCGCGCTGACCCGCGCCTTCAGGCGGCGCTTCGCCCTCAGCCCGACCGAATTTCGCAGAGGCCGGGGCTGAGGAAGCGCCGGGCTGCGGCGACGAGACAGCCGGCGCGCTTCAGCCGACGGTGACGCGTCCGCGCACCACCCGCAGCGAGAGCGAGCCGTTCTTCAAGGCCAGCGCCTTTTCGCCGAAGACCTCGCGCCGCCAGCCCTGCAGGGCCGGAACCTGGGCCTCGTCGTCGAAGGCGATGGCTTCGAGGTCGTCGCTGGAGGCGATGATCTTCGGAGCGACGCGCTCGGCATCGGCAGTCGCCTTGAGCAGGACCTTGAGCAGGTCGAGCACGGCGCCGTTCGCGGCCCGTCCGCGTTCGCGCTCGAGCTTCGGCAAGGTCTGTGGATCGAGCGCCTGGGCGCGCTCGATCGCGGCAAGGACCTCACCGCCTGCCCGCGAGCGTTCGAAGCCGTTCGGCACCGACCGCAATTCGCCGAGCGCTTCGGTCGAGCGCGGCGCGCGCTGGACGATGTCCATCAGCGCATCGTCCTTGAGCACGCGCTGGCGCGGCACGTCGCGATGCTGCGCCTCGCGTTCGCGCCAGGCAGCGAGCTCGATCAGGGCGGCCAGCTCCTTCGGCTTGCGGATGCGGCCCTTCAGCCGCAGCCAGGCGTTCTCCGGCTTGACCTCATAGGTGCCGGGCGAATTCAGCACCGCCATCTCCTCCGCGACCCAGGTCTCGCGGCCGCTGGCTGCCAGGTCGGCAGCAAGCGCTAGATAGATGTCGCGCAGATAGGTCACGTCGGATTCGGCATAGGCGAGCTGGGCTTCGGTGAGCGGCCGGCGCGACCAGTCGGTGAAGCGCGAGGACTTGTCGATCCGCGCCTTGGCGAGGTCGTTGGCGAGCTGCTCGTAGCCGACCGAGTCGCCATAGCCGCAGACCATCGCAGCGACCTGGGTGTCGAAGAGCGGCGCCGGGATCAGCTTGCCGATCATCCAGACGATTTCGAGATCCTGCCGGGCGGCATGGAAGACCTTGACCACCTTCGGGTCGCCCATCAGCGCCATGAAGGGATCGAGGCTGAGATCGGGCGCCAGCGGATCGACCAGCACCGCTTCATCGGGCGAAGCGAGCTGGATCAGGCAGAGCTTGGGATAATACGTCGTCTCGCGCAGGAACTCGGTGTCGACCGTGACGAAAGGATGCTGCGCCAGGCGCGTGCACGCCTCGGCCAGCTCCGCGGTGGTGGAGATCAGGTTCATGGGCGGCTCTTAAGGCATGTTCCGTGAAAGTGGAAACCACTTTCACGGCGCAAACCGGTCCCGCCCGTCGCTTTTGCGATATTCTTCTCGGCTGATGTGCGCGCGCATCTGCCGCCGCGCGCGCCTCGCTCAGGACGGCTCCTCTTCGAGCGGTTCTTGACAAGGCCGCCGCCTGCGTGTGCTTACGGCTCAGACCGTCGCGCGGCCCCGTCGGGCCCGCCCGAATGCCCGGAAAGCCTGATCCCGTGACCTTGCACCGCTATCGTTCCCATAACTGTGGCGCGCTCCGTGAGAGCGACATCGGCTCGACCGTGCGCCTCTCCGGCTGGTGCCACCGCATCCGCGACCATGGTGGCGTGCTCTTCATCGACCTGCGTGACCATTACGGCATGACCCAGGTCGTGATCGATCCGGATTCGCCGGCTTTCCGCGATGCCGAGGAACTGCGCGCCGAATGGGTCGTGCGCTTCGACGGCAAGGTCAAGGCGCGCTTCGCCGGCACCGAGAACGCCAATCTCGCCACGGGCGCCGTCGAGGTCTTCGCGACCACGATCGAGGTGCTCGGTCCGTCGGCCGAGCTGCCGCTGCCGGTCTTCGGCGATCTCGAATATCCCGAGGACACGCGGCTGAAATACCGCTTCCTCGACCTGCGCCGCGAGAAGCTGCACAACAACATCGTGCTGCGCGGCAAGGTCATCGACTATCTGCGCACACGCATGAAGCACTCCGGCTTCTCCGAGTTCCAGACCCCGATTCTGACGGCCTCCTCGCCCGAGGGTGCGCGCGACTTCCTGGTTCCGAGCCGTCTGCATCCCGGCCACTTCTACGCGCTGCCGCAGGCGCCGCAGCAGTACAAGCAGCTCTTGATGATGGCGGGCTTCGACCGCTACTTCCAGATCGCGCCCTGCTTCCGCGACGAGGACCCGCGCGCCGACCGCCTGCCGGGCGAGTTCTACCAGCTCGACGTCGAGATGAGCTTCGTCGAGCAGGAGGATGTGTTCCGGACCATGGAGCCGGTCATCGCCGGCGTTTTCGAGGAGTTCGGCGGCGGCAAGTCGGTCACCAAGAACTGGCCGCGCATCCCCTATGCCGAGGCGCTTCGCAAATACGGCTCCGACAAGCCCGATCTGCGCAACCCGCTGGTCATGCAGGACGTCTCCGAGCATTTCCGCGGCTCGGGCTTCAAGGTCTTCGCCCGTATCCTCGAGGATGAGAAGAACCGCGTCTGGGCGATCCCTGGCCCGAGCGGCGGCAGCAGAGCCTTCTGCGACCGGATGAATTCCTGGGCGCAGGGCGAGGGCCAGCCCGGCCTCGGCTACCTGATGATCAAGGAAGACGGCGAAGGCCAGGGGCCGATCGCCAACAACATCGGTCCTGAGCGCGTCGCCGCCATCATCGCCCAGATGGGGCTGAAGGCCGGAGACGCCTGCTTCTTCGCCGCCGGAAACCCGGACAAGTTCTACAAGTTCGCCGGTTCGGCCCGGAACAAGGTCGGCCAGGAACTCGGGCTCATCGACGAGAACGCTTTCGCCTTCGCCTGGATCGTCGACTTCCCGATGTACGAGTACAACGAGGACGAGAAGAAGGTTGATTTCTCGCACAACCCCTTCTCCATGCCGCAGGGCGGGCTGAAGTCGCTGAACGAGGAAGATCCGCTCACCATCAAGGCCTTCCAGTACGACATCGCCTGCAATGGTTTCGAGCTCGCCTCCGGTGGCATCCGCAACCACAAGCCGGAAGCGATGGTGAAGGCCTTCGAGATCGCCGGCTATGGCGAGGAGACGGTGGTCGAGCGCTTCGGCGGCATGTATCGCGCCTTCCAGTACGGGGCGCCGCCGCATGGCGGCATGGCGGCCGGTGTCGACCGCATCATCATGCTGCTCGCCGGCGCGACCAACCTGCGCGAGGTCGCCCTGTTCCCGATGAACCAGCAGGCCGTCGACCTGCTGATGGGAGCGCCGTCCGGCGTGACGCCGAAGCAGCTGCGCGAGCTGCATCTGCGTCTCAACCTGCCCGAGAAGAACGGCTGACTTTTCATGAACGCTCTGGCTGCCGTGCGCCTGCTGGCGCCGGCTCTCGCGCTGCTGCCCGTTCTCTCGGCCTGCGTCTCGACCTCCTCCAATCCGAGCGCCGCGCGTGCGAGTGTGCTCGCCGGCATCGTTTCGCGCGCCAGCGCCTGCTATGCCGGCAGCCCGCGGGCGAGCACGCTGGAGCGCTTCCTGCAATCGGAACGCGAGCGCGGCGCGACGCCGGAGCAGATCGCCGGCGCGCGTTCCGCCTATATCGCGGTCTCGGAGGCGCAGACGATCAACCAGGGCGTCCGGCCGGAACCCTGCACCGCCGAGGAACGGGCGACGCTGCGCGGCCAGATGAACACGGTCCGCGCCAACCGCTTCGAGACGCTCTGAGCCTCATGCCCGCGGTCAAACCGAGCCTCGCGGCACTGGCCGCCTGCGGCCTTGCGGGCTGCGTCAGTGCCGGCCCGATCCCGGGCACGCCGGAATTTGCCGCCGCGCGGGTCTCGCGCGCCTATGATTGCGGCATCGGCATCGATCGCGGCCGGATCATCGCCGGACTGCCGAGGGAGGACCGAGCCCGCTTCATCGCCGCCAATGCGAGCTATGCGGTGAAGTCCTACAAGGCGCCGCGTCGCTGCGAGGCTGGCGAGCGCGCCGAGCTGCAGCGCGAGCTGCGGGCCGGCCCGCGACGCTGATTTCCGCTTGCCCGCGGCCGACTTCCCGCGCACATGCGCTGCATGACTTCCTCGCCTGCCGACATCACCGCCATCGTCGTCGCCTATGACAGTGCCGAAGTGCTGCCGGACTGCCTTGCGGCGCTGGCCGGGGAGGGCGTCGGCGCGCTGGTCGTCGACAATGCCAGCGGCGACGCCTCCGCCGCGATCGCCGAGCGCTGGGGCGCCAGGGTCCTGCGCAACGGCGCCAACGAAGGCTATGGCCGCGCCAACAACCGCGGCGCCAGGGCGGCGGACACGCCTTTCATCCTGATCGTCAATCCCGACCTCGAAATCGGCAAGGGAGCCGTTGCAGCCCTGCTGGCTGCCGCCGAGGCCTATCCGGACGCCGCGGCCTTCGCGCCGCGCCTGGTCGAGCCTTCCGGCCGGGTGTTCCTGCAGCCACGCTCGCTGCTCTCGCCTGATCATCTCAATCGCGCCCGCGATATCGTCCTGCCGGAAGGCGATGCCTGCCTGCCGTTCCTGTCCGGCGCCTGCCTGCTGCTGCGGCGCGACGTCTTCCTGGCGCTCGGCGGCTTCGACCCGGCGATCTTCCTGTTCTACGAGGATGACGATCTCTGCCGCCGCCTGCGCGAAGCCGGCCATGCCCTGGTGCATGTCGACGGCGCCGAAGCCCGGCACGGCCGCGGCCGCTCCAGCGCGCCTTCGGCGGCGCGTCGTTTCACCGCGCGCTGGCATCTCGCATGGTCGGAATATCATGTCGCCCGGAAACATGGCATGCGGCTGCCCGGACCGATGAGGATCGTCGAAAATGGCGCCAAGACAATCGGTTACGGGATGATCTTGAATCAGGACAAGATGATGGCCCATGCCGGTTCCGTAGCTGGTGCGCTGGCCGCCCGTGCCGGCCGCAGCGCTCTTGCCCGCCAGGGGCTGGACAAGGCGGAGCCCCGGCCTTGAGTCTTCCATCGCGCTTCGCCTCCGTCGCCGATGGCCTTTCCGCCCGGCACAACCATTTCGGCCTGCTGCGCCTGCTGCTGGCGCTCTCCGTCGTGGTTTCCCATGCGCTGAGCGTCACGACCGGTCGCGTCGAGGACGAGCCGCTATGGGCGTCGACCGGGTTCACCCTCGGCGAACATGCCGTGAACGGCTTCTTCGCCATCTCCGGCTTCCTGGTGACGATGAGCTATGAGCAGCGTGGCTGGCGCGACTATGTCATCGCCCGCACCTTGCGCATCGGGCCCGGCCTGATCGCCGCGACGCTGGTCGTCTCGCTGCTGCTCGGTTCGGCGCTGACGAAGCTCGATCTCGGCGCCTATCTCGCCGATCCACGCCTCTGGCGCTTCATCACGGGCACGCTGACCAGCTTCAAGAGCGCTGCGCCGCTGCCCGGTGTCTTCGAATCCAATCCGCTGCCGTTCCCGATGGGCACGGTCTGGACGCTGAAATACGAGACGCTGTGCTATGTCGGTGTGCTCGTCGCCGGTCTCGCCGGGCTGCTCCTGCAGCGCCGGCTGGCGCTGGCGATCTGGATTGCCCTGGTCGTGGCGACGGTGGCGCGCGAGATCATCGCGCCTGAGGGCGCAAAAGGCGTCGAGACCGCCTTGCGCCTGCCGCTGATCTTCCTGACCGGAGGCCTGATCTATCTCTGGCGCGAGCGCGTGCCGCTTTCACTGCTCGGCCTCGGCGCTGCCCTGATCATCACGGCGCTGCTTTCATCGACGCCGCTCTACAAGGTAGCGCTCTATCTCGTCACCTCCTGGGGCGCGCTGGTGCTGGCGCTGGCGCCCGCTTTGACGCGGCGCTGGCGCAGCGAACCGCCGGCCGATCTGTCCTATGGCGTCTATCTCTATGGCTGGCCGGTGCAGCAGGCCTTCGTCGCGGTGTTCCCGGCGGCCAGCGCCTTCCTGCTCTTCTGGCCCGGCCTGGCGGTGACGCTCGCGGTCGCGGCGCTGTCCTGGTATCTCGTCGAGAAGCCGGCGCTCGGGCTCAAGCGCCGCCTGCTCGCCCGCTCCTGATCGCGGCGGAAAGCTCGTCGATCCGGTCGGACATCAGCAGCGGCAGCAGCTTCGCTACTTCCGGCACCGGAAGCTCCCACCAGCGCGCCGCAAGCAGCGCCTCGACCTGCGCTTCCGGCAGCCGCAGGCGCACGATCCGCGCCGGGTTGCCGGCGACGATCGCATAGGGCGGGACGTCGCGGGTCACCACCGAGCGGGCAGCGACGACCGCGCCATGGCCGATCGTCACGCCCGACAGGATCATCGCCTGCGAGCCGAGCCAGACATCGTGGCCGATGCTGACATCGCCACGCGTCGCATCATGGCCGGACATGGTGCGCGCCGCCGGCCAGAGGCCGGGCAGGGCGGGGAACGGATACGTCGTCGCCCAGTCGGTGCGGTGGTTGCCGCCGAGCAGGATCTCGACCGCGTCGGCGATCGAGCCATAGCGCCCGATCACCAGCCGCGCCCCGCTTTCCGGAAAACGCACCTTGGGGCGGCCATAGGTGAAGGCGCCGATCGCGATCTGCCCCGGCCGGCGCGCGATCAACCGGGCGAGATGGATCCGCGCCTGGTTGTCCGGGTTGATGCGACGGCGCAGCAGGCTGCGCGGGCCGGCGGGCAGGCCGGCCCACCAGCTCGCGAGCCGGCCCGGGCGCCAGCTCGCGTCTTCCGGGCAAAGCATGATCGGCGGCACGCGGCCGCCTGCCTCATTCGGCATTGGCCTTCACGTCGATCTTCTCGAAGATCTCGGTCGGGTCGGCGAGCGTGATCACATCGGCGAGGCCGAGCCCGGTCGGTGCCTTGGAGGCGGCCGAGACGGTCAGCTTGCCAGGCTTGGCGACGAAGCGGGCGATCGCGCTGGCGAGCGCCTTGGCACCGTCGGAGGGTCCGAGAATGGCGGCGAGGCCGAGGCTGGCGATGGTGCCGTATTCGCGGCGGACATCCTCGACCTTGCGCTTCGATTTGCGGGCCTCGTTCTCGAGCAGCTTCTCGGCGATGCCGAGGTTCTGCAGCTTGATCTCGAGGTTTTTCGCGGTCGCGCCGAGGAGCGCCACCTGCGCCAGAGCAAGATCGGGCGCGAACACTTCCTTGCCGATATTGCCGAGCGTGCCGGTGGCGTCGAGCTTCGCCATGCCGGCGCCGCCGAGCGAGAGCGCGCGGATGGCGAACTCCTTGCTCGCCTCCTGCCAGGCGAGATCGAGCTTCGCCGACAGGTCGAGATTGCGATAGCCCATCGCCAGCAGATCCTTGGCCGTCGGGTTCGAGGCGCTCTCGACCACCGGGATCGTCAGCTTGTCGAGGGTCAGCGCCATATTGGTCGGAATGCCGTTGATCTGTTCGCCAGCCTTGATCTCGAAGGTGCCGAGACCGACTTCGATCGGCGGCAGCGGCGCTGCGCCACGCTTGCCCTGCTGCGGCGCGACGATCTGGAGGCCGTTCAGACGAATGGTGCCGAGCTTGGGGATGAAACGGCGCAGATCGGCGGCGGACGGATCGAAATCCGGATCCGTCAGGGCCTTGCCGAGCTCTTTGAAGGCGCCTTCGAGCGAGAAGCCGAAATAGCCGGCCGAGGCGATCGAGCCCTTGCCGCCGCCGCCCTCGAACTGCAGCCCCTCCACCACGAAGCCCGATTTTTCGGGCGTGTCCTCGCCGAAGGCGATGCGCGCGAAGCGCAGGTCGACCGGCTCCGGCTTGGCGCCGGGCTTGGGCGGAGTCTTGATCGCCATCACGACATCGCGGATTTCGCCGCTGCCATAGTCGACCGAATCGAACAGGGCGAGCATCGCCGACAGCATCTGTCGGTCGCGCGCTTCGCTGATCGCCGGCTCCTCCTTGCTGTTCAGGTTCCGCTTCGCCTTCTCGGACTCCTCGCCGAGCACGACGATGCGCGCCATCAGCTCGCCCATCGGCTCGGCGCCGACGCGCGCCTTGAAGTTGCGCAGCGCCGCCTTGCCGGCCGAAACCTTGCCGAGCTCACCGAGGTCGAGCGTGTAGCCGTCCTGCTCGACCCGGCCGAAGACGGTCTGCATGGCCGGTTCGGAGCCAGGTGCCGCCTTCTCGCCGAAGACCCGGGCGATTTGGGTCAGGTCGAGCGCTTCGAAGCTGGTCCGCAGGATCTCGCCATTCATCTGCCCGGAGCTTGAGCCCTCGACCTTGATGCTGCCGGTCCGTGCTTCACCGCGCGCGATCCGGCCCTCGCGAATGTCGGAGAAGCGGATGTCGCGATAGGTCGTGATCTGCTTCTGCGGGCCAAAACTCTGCTCCATGACCAGGGTCGGAGCGCTGATCTCGGCCGCGCTGAGGCGGCTCATACGGGCGACGGTGCTCTCGCCGGCGCCCGGGGCCGCCTGGAAGATCGCCTGGAAGGCGGCGCGGTCGAGCGCCGTGCCCTTGACGTCGAGCTTCGGGATCGAGAGCACGAACTTGCCGAGATCGAGCCGGATGTTGTCGAGCTGGAAATCATCGGCCGCTGCAGGCCCGGCCAGCAGCAGGAGCAGCAATCCCGCGGTAGGAAGCGGGTGCACGCGCCCGGGGCGCTGGCTTGGCAGAATGGTCATGGATATCTCCTGGAGCATGGCATCGAGGCCCGCGAAGCAGAGGCGGGGCCAAGCCCCCATTGTCGAACCGAGAGGCAAAATCGCTGCCGGCCGGTACGATTGTCCCGTTCGACTTCGAATTGGCGCTGAAATTGCCGCAAGGCGAAGACGAAGGGAAGACACAAGGCGGGCGGACCGGTGAAAAGCTTGACGACGCGCCGGCCTTGCGTGCCATTGGCCGCAGATTCGCCATCGCGTCCCGGCAACGCTCTGCGGCATTGGTGGCCTTTTTGGGGATACGGATCATGCAGGCTTCGGGACGCTGGTTGCGACTGGCCTTTTGCGGGGCGCTGGCGCTCCTCGCCGCGGCTCTGGTGCCGGAGCGCTCGCAGGCGCAGGCGGCCCCTGCCGCCGGCCTCGAGCCGCTGGCGATCGTCACCTCGGGCGGGCGCCACGAGTTCCAGGTCGAGGTGATGCGCACCCCCGAGCAGCGGGCGCGCGGGCTGATGCATCGTCAGTTCATGCCGGCCGATCGCGGCATGCTGTTCGACTTCAAGCGCACCGAGCCGGTCGCGATGTGGATGCAGAACACCTACATCTCGCTCGACATGCTCTTCATCCGCGCCGATGGCACGGTGGCGCGGATCGCCGAGCGCGCCGAGCCGCTCTCGACTCGCACGATTCCATCTGGCGAACCGGTGCTCTCCGTGCTCGAGCTCAATGGCGGCATCGCCGAGAAGCTCGGCATCAAGCCCGGCGACAAGGTCGAGCACTCGCTCTTCCGTCGCTGACGCGAAGCGCGGCGCCTCAGCCCAGTTCGGCCGCGATCCCGCGGCAGGTGGCGAGCAGCTCGGCCAGCACTTCCTCATGCCGAGCGCGGGCACTGCGCCGGTTGAGATAGGGAATGACGATGCTGGCGACAGCGCGGCCCTGCCGGTCGAGAATCGGCGCGCTGATGTCGGTGACGCCGAGCATGTCGTGGCTCTCGGCAATCAGGAAGCCGCGTTCGGCGATTGCATCGAGCTGGGCTTCGAACGCCGGGCCGTCGTCTCCCGGCGGAAGCTGGCCGGCCTTGAGGTTGCGCTGGCGCGTGACGGCGTCCTGGAAGGCGAGGATGACCTGCCCCGAGGTCGCATCGACCGCGGGCCGGCGATAGCCCAGCCGCAAGGTGAAGCTGATGTCGCCGGGCCCGGCGGCATTGGCGATCACCACCGTCTCGCCCTCGTTGAGCACGACGAGATGCGCCGACTGCGTCGTCTTCTCGCTCAGCCGTTCCATTGCCGGCGCCGCGACCTCGACCAGCTGCCGTGCTCGCGGGGTGCGCATGCCGAGCTCGAACAGGCGGTTGCTGAGGGTCAGCTCGTCCGTCGCCGGATCGCGGTTGAGATAGCCGCGCTCGACCAGCACGAACAGCATGCGGAAGATCTCGCCCTTGGAGCGGCCCATGCTCTCGGCGATGGCCCGGGTCGAGAGCGGCTTCTGCGCTGCGGCCAGCAGCTCGATGATCTCCAGGCCCTTCTCCAGCGCGGGGGCGGGATAGGGCCCCGGGCGGCTGCTCGGCTCGGCTTGCGGCTGCGCCATGCGCGGCTCCTGTTCATTTCATTAGCGAAGCTTGACTGCATATACGAAGCTGTTAGCCTTGCCTTGCGTCACCTGCAAGTCGGAAGGCGTATTCGGGCGCCGATGACCGTCGCGATGCAGTATTGCCTCGCCGGGGAGGGCGAGGGCGAGCGAAATCGCGGCCTCGGCGGCGAATTCCGGTAGATCTCGCGGGCGAATGCCGGGCTGCATCGAAAGCAATGATCGGAAGAGGGGAGATCGATCATGAAAGCGGGATTCAAGACGGCCTTCGCGGCATTGGGTTTTCTTGCGGCGGGGCTTTTATCCAGCGTCGAGGCGCGGGCGGACAAGCTGGCGGACATCCTGTCCAAGGGCGTCGTGCGCATCACCGTCTTCGCCGATGTGCCGCCCTTCGGCATGCTCAACGCCAATCGCGAGCTCGAGGGCTTCGACATCGACATGGCCAAGCTGGTCGCCAAGTCGCTCGGCGTGAAGCTCGAGCTCCTGCCGGTGCCGGCGGCCAGCCGCATCCCCTTCCTGCTGACCGACAAGTCCGACATGAACATCGCGGCGATGTCGATCACTGCCGAGCGTGCCCGCCAGGTCATGTACAGTGCCCCCTATGCCGACACCTCGCTGGCGGTCTATGGCGCCAAGGGCCTCGCGGTGAAATCGGCCGCCGATCTCGGGCGCAACCGCATCAGCGTCGCCAAGGGCACCACTGAGGACCTCGTCCTCACCGCGCTGGCGCCGAATGCCGACATCATGCGCACCGAGGACAATGCGACGGCGGTGCAGGCCTATCTCTCCGGCCACTCGCAGATGCTGGCGGCCAACAGCGTCGTCGTCGTCGAACTCGCCAAGAAGAACCCGTCCAAGGAGTTCGACTTCAAGTTCGCGCTGCGCCGCGCTCCCGCTCACGTCACGGTCCGGCTCGGCGAGCACACCTTGCTGCGTTGGCTCGACACGCTGATCTTCCAGAGCACGCTGAACGGCGATCTCGACGAGCTGCACAAGAAGTGGCTCGGCGGCCCGATGCAGCCCCTGCCGGCACTTTGAAGACCGGCGGCGCCGCCGCTTCCCGGTGCGCGCCGCGCCGGGCCATGGCGACGATACGGAGAGGATATCATGTCGAAGCATGATTTCTCGCGCGAGGAGTTCGCCGCCCGCCGCGAGGCCGTCAGCCGGGCGATGTCGGAGAGGGGGCTGGACTGGCTGGTCCTCTTCCACCCGGTCTCGATCCGCTGGCTGACCGGCTCCGACGCCAAGAGCTATCAGGAGTTCCAGTGCCTGCTGGTGCCCGCTTCCGGGCCGGTGACGATCGTCGCGCGCGAGGGCGAGCGCAACGAATTGCAGGATGACGCGCTGGTCGACCGAATCGAGACCTTTGGCGGCGGCGAGAACGAGGATGCGATCCCGCGCTTCGAGCGGCTCGCCGACGAGCTCGGCCTGCTGCGTGGGCGCTGCGGCATCGAGGTGCCTGCCTATTACCTGCACCCGCACCACTACGTCCGCTTGCGCCAGCTCCTCGGCTCCAGCCTGGCGGCGGAGGTGACCAGCCTCGTCCATGATCTCAGCCTGGTGAAGTCGCCGGCCGAGATCGGCTATGCCCGCAAGGCCAACGCGATCGCCGATACGGCGATGGCAGCCTTCGTCGCCGGCCTGCGCCCGGGCCGCAGCGAGCTCGCTATCGCCGGCGATGTCTATGCCGCGCTGCTCTCCGGCGGCAGCGGCCTTTCGGCCAGCCCGATCAACCTCGTCTCCGGCGAGCGCTCCGGCTACAGCCATGGCGCGCCGACCGAGCGCCTGCTCCAGGCCGGCGATTTCGGCAGCGCCGAGTATGGCGCGACCTGGCGCCGCTACACCGCGACGATCGGCCGACAGTTCTGTCTCGGCCCGCCGACGCCGCGCATGCGCGAGCTTCATGACGTTGTCCGGCGCGCCTGCGATGCCTGCATCGCCGAGATTCGCGACGGCGTCCCGGCGACCGCGCCGCATGAGGCGGCAAAGCGGGTGATCGGCACGGCCGGGCTGGAACATGGCCGCGTCCATACCTCGGGCTACGGTCTGGCCCCGGGCTTCCCGCCGAGCTGGGGTGAGCCGGTCCACATGATCGGCGGCAGCGATTACGTGCTGCGCGCCGGCATGGTGCTCAGCGTCGAGCCGCCGGTCTTCCTTGGCGAGGAACGCCTGGGCGCTCGCATCATCGACAATGTGCTGGTGACGCGCGACGGTTGCGAACTGCTCTCGCGGACCTCACGGGATCTGATCGTCGCCGGCTGAGTTGATGCGGGGCCGATACGGATGTTCCCAAATCGATGCCGTGGTGCTATTGCGTTGCGCGTCGCAGCGTGCACCGAGAAGCCGCAGCGACGGTTCGGCAAGCGTTTCCATGCACTTGCGGAGCTTCGGGGTATAGCGCAGCCCGGTAGCGCATCTGCTTTGGGAGCAGAGGGTCCCAGGTTCGAATCCTGGTGCCCCGACCATTCTCGCGAAGGCTCGGCCGCTGGCGGCTAAGACGAGGAAGAGCATGACTGCACGCATCTATTGCCCCGCTCGGACGGCGATGCAGTCGGGCACGGCCAAGACCGGCCGCTGGCTCTTCGAATATGAGCCGGAGCGCCCGCGTGAGGTCGAGCCGCTGATGGGCTGGACCTCGTCGGGCGACATGAAGAGCCAGCTCAAGCTCTGGTTCGACAGCGCCGAGGAAGCCGTCGCCTATGCGCAGCGCAACGGCATTGCCTATCGCCTCGAGCAGCCGCATCAGGCGAAGCGCCGGCCGATGGCCTATTCGGACAATTTCAAGTTCAACCGCGTCGGCCAGTGGACGCATTGATTCATCGTCATGACGGCCGGGCAGGTGCCCGCCGCATCGTTACGGGCCCGTAGCTCAGCTGGATAGAGCAGCAGCCTTCTAAGCTGCTGGTCACAGGTTCGAATCCTGTCGGGCTCGCCATTGTTTTCATTGTGGAATTTCCTTTTCGGGAGTTCTTCATTCTGACACGGATGCTGCTGGTCATTCTGACATTTGGCCGCCGTCTGTTCGGCTTGCCCGCCGTTTTCGGGCGCCGTTGGCGACCTGCTTCATCGTCTTCTTGACGTAGCGCGGCAGCACCTTCGGGCTCTTCTGCGCCGACTGAGCCAGGATCTCGCGATCGGTCATGTCGGCGTCGCCGCCCTCGGTCAGGCCGCCGTGGCGGAAGGTCGAGAACGAGAGGTTTTCTGGCAGACCAGCCATCCTGATCAGGCGCTTCGTTTCGTGGCGCAGGTAGGTCAGATCGCCCTTTTTGCCGGTCGGCCATGCGATCGGGACGCCGGCCTTCTCATCCTTCCAGTCGCGGACGATCATCAGCCCGCCTATTCGGCTTGACTTGATGGCGTCCAGGCGCGCCATCAGTTCGGGGAATAGAGGCACGCGGCCGGACTGCTCCGGATCGAAAAGCGGCCACCAGACCTCCTCTCCGGTCTTCGGGTGCACGATTCTCACGTCGTCGGGGCGCTCCTTGGAACGGTAGTGCGCGACCGTGAAGGCTCCGAAGATGTGTTCCTCACGCTGCAGCCATTCCCATGCAACCATCGCGGCCGTTCCGATCGAACGACGCTTGTTGCCGTCGCAGCAATGGACGAAGGCCATGAGCTGCTCGAAGGTCGCATTGACCTAAGGCTCCGACGATTCGTCGAGGCCCATGCGGGAGAACGGGTTTTCCTTCGGCATGATCTTGGGCTCGGCGCGATAGACGACGTTCCATGCGCGCCGGCACGACTTCATGGCGT
>JAKFDB010000137.1:0-9766 GCA_036676315.1 Bradyrhizobiaceae bacterium | reverse complement strand
CTCACACCGGCGTGACAGAAGCGCGGCCCGGAGCTTTAAAATCGCCGAAGGCGGAGCGCCACGGGGCGTGCGGATGGTGGCTCAATCCATCCGCGCCGCTTCCTGGCTCAATGGAAGCGGATACCAAACCGCGCCTCGCGGCGCTCCGCTGCCCCTCATTGGACAAGCGTTCGCAGGCTGGCCTGCGGGCGAGCAATTCGCATGGGCGCGGGAGGCGCGACGGAAAACCCCTCCCCCTCGTGGGGAGGGGAAGGGGTGGGGGGCGCAAAGTCGAAGCGAGCGCTTGCAGGTCGGCTGCGACGACGGCTCTACAGGCAGCGTCGCACCCAGTCGGCCGCCCCCCATCCCCAACCCTTCCCCACAAGGGGGAAGGGAGCTGCGCCTTCTCCGAGGGGAGAAGGAGGCCAATCGGAAAAGGAGCTCCCCATGCCCCGCAATACCGACCATCAGGGCGCGAGCCGCGAGGAGTTCGAGCGCTTCGAGCGCGAGCGGCCGATCATGCTGCGCGCGCTCGCGACGCGCCTTGAGGCCTGGCGCAGCTGCGCCAGCAAGGAGTGCCGCCGCGGCAAGGCCTGCACCGGGCCGGATGGCGGCGCCTGCATCGGCCATTTCATGCGGACCATGCTGGGCGAGGAGGAGCGCGCGACCTTCCACGAGGCGCTGCGCCTGCGCCAAGCCGGCGTCGGCGCCGGGGCGGCTTGGGAGGAGGCCGGGCGCAAGGTTGGCCGGCACAGGCGGAAGATCGAGGCGATCGACGGGATGACGGGCGAAGCCGGCGCCGGAGCCGATCAGGCCGGATCGACCTGACCGGGCGGGCTCCGGCGCCTGGGGCGCGAGGCCGCCCCCGGCGCCGGGAGGAGGGGGGCGGCCGCCTCAGTCGCCGGTCATCGTCATTTCGGCGTCGATCGCCTTCATCTTCGGGTTGGCGGCGCAGAAGGCCCTGATCCTGGCCTCGACCGTGGCGCCTTCCCCAGCGCTGCCGCCGGCCTTGGGCTTGCGGCTGGCGGTCCTGAGATAGTCGGCGCAGGTCATTTCCGGATCGGTGATCCTGGCCGAGGCCGAGGCCGGGGCGGCGGCGAGAAGGCAAGCGAAAGCCGCGACGAGGGCGCGGGAAGCAAGAGGCATGAGGGACGTCCTGAACGGTCGGCCGCGCGACGCGGCCCTTCGGCGGCGCTCCTGCACTGCGCCGCCGCCGCGCGCAAATGCGATTGCCGCAGCCCGGATGCGCAGGCAGGGCATCGCGGCGGGAGGCGGCGTGCGGACGGGCGCCGGAAGGCAGGCGCCGCCCTGCATTCACAGCGCAAGAGCCTTCGCCGCGCCCTTTCCCGCCAGGCTGCTATAAGCTCCCGCTCAAACGCGATTCACCGAAAGCACTGTCATGGCCAGAAAAACCCCGGAACAGCTCACCAAGGAATTCGAGGGCCGCAAGGCCAAGGGGCTGGCCAAGGGCGGGGCGGCCTTCTGGCCCAACGTGTTGTCCAATGCCGTGCTGAAGCTGGTGGCGGCCGGCGAGGCGCTGGAGGTGGAGGCGCTGGCCCAGCGCATCGAGCAGGATGCCGCCACGCAGGACGTGCAGGTCAAGGCCGGCGCAGCGGAGGCGATCGCCCGCCTGCGCCAGGCGGTGGCGCGCCGGGCGGAGTAGGGCGCGGGGAGCGCGGGGAACCCTCTCCTGGAAGGGGAGGGCAGGGTGAGGTGTTTGGACTGAAAACGCTAGCTTGAACCGATCCGCGGTGAGCGCTCGCGCAACTGGTCCAAGGACCTACACCTCACCCCTGCCCCTCTCCTTGCAGGAGAGGGGTTCTGCCGTTTCGCCTCACTCCCCCATGGCGATCAGCGAGGCATTGCCGCCGGCTGCCGCGGTGTTGATCGTCACCGTCTGCTCGGTGGCGAAGCGGGAGAGGTAGTTCGGCCCGCCGGCCTTGGGGCCGGTGCCGGAGAGGCCGTGGCCGCCGAAGGGCTGCACGCCGACGACCGCGCCGATGATGTTGCGGTTGACGTAGATATTGCCGGTCGAGAGTTTTTGCGTGACGCGCTCGACCGTGGTCTCGATGCGCGAATGCACGCCGAGCGTCAGCCCGTAGCCGGTGTCCTCGATCGCCTCGAGCACCTTGTCGAGCTCGCCCGCCTTCCAGCGCACGACATGCAGCAGCGGGCCGAAATGCTCGGCGGCGAGATCGGCGACCTTGTCGAGCGCGATGATGTGCGGGGCGACATAGGTGCCGCCGAGCGCAGGCGTCTGCCCGGCATAGGTGACGCGGCCTTCAGCCCGCATCGCCGCGACATGGCCGTCGAGGCGCTGCTTGGCGGCCTCGTCGATCACCGGGCCGATATGGGTCTCGACCTCGCGGGGATCGCCGAGCCGGAGCGCGCTGGCGGCGCCCTCGATCATCTCGACCATCTTGTCGGCGACGTCCTCCTGCACCACCAGCAGGCGCAGCGCCGAGCAGCGCTGCCCGGCCGAGCGGAAGGCCGACATCACCACGTCGTCGGCGACCTGCTCGGCGAGCGCGGTGGCGTCGACGATCATGGCGTTGAGCCCGCCGGTTTCGGCGATCAGCGGCACGATGGGCCCGTCCTTCGCGGCAAGCGCGCGGTTGATGGCGCGGGCGGTCGCGGTCGAGCCGGTGAAGGCGACGCCGGCGACGTCGGGATGGGCGACCAGCGCGGCGCCGAGCTTGCCGTCGCCGGGGGTGAGGTGCAGCGCGCTCTTCGGCACGCCGGCCTCATGCAGGAGACGCACGGCGAGCGCCGCGATCAGCGGGGTCTGCGGCGCCGGCTTGGCGACGACGCTGTTGCCGGTGACCAGCGCCGCGGCGACCTGGCCGGTGAAGATGGCGAGCGGGAAGTTCCAGGGCGCGATGCAGATGAAGGGCCCGCGGCCGCGCAGGACGAGGCGGTTATCCTCGCCGGTCGGGCCGGGCAGGGCGGTTGGTACGGCGAACTTGGTCTCGGCCTCGGCAGCGTAATAGCGCAGGAAGTCGACGGCTTCGCGCAGCTCGGCGATGGCGTCGTCGAGCGTCTTGCCGGCCTCGGCCTGGAGCAGCGCCAGGATCGGGCCGCGGCGGGCCTCCATCAGCTCGGCGGCCTGGCGCAGCGCGGCGGCGCGGATGCGGGCCGGCGTCGCGTTCCAGGAAGGGAAGCCGGCTTTTGCGGCGAGCACCGCCTGCGCGGCGGCGACCTCGTCGGCCTCGACGACGGTGCCGACCGGCTTGCCGTCGATCGGCGAGCGGACATCGCGCCGGCTGCCGGCGACCGGCTTGCCGTCGATGATGGCGGTCGCCTCCGGGAAGGGCTTTGCGGTGGCGCGGCCGATCTCGGCGAGCAGCGTCGCCAAGCTTGTCGCGTCGCCGAGCTCGACGCCGGCGGAGTTCTTGCGCGAGGGGCCGAAGAGGTCGGCCGGCAGCGGGATGCGGCGATGGCGGGCGGTGCCGGGCGAGCCGACGATGTCGGCCGGGGAGACCAGGAGCTGCGCCACCGGCACGTCGGGATCGCCCGAGACCGAGACGAAGGAGGAGTTGGCGCCGTTCTCGAGCAGGCGGCGGACGAGATAGGCGAGCAGGTCCTGATGGCCGCCGACCGGGGCATAGGTGCGGCAGGCGAAGCCGGCATCCTCCTGCAGCAGGCGCTCATACAGCGCCTCGCCCATGCCGTGCAGACGCTGGAACTCGAAGTTCTCGGTATTACCTGCCATCTCGGCGACGGTCGCGACGGTCAGCGCATTATGGGTGGCGAATTGCGGAATGATGCGCGGGCGCAGCGCCAGAAGCTGCCTGGCGCAGGCCTCGTAGTTCAGGTCGGTCATCGCCTTGCGGGTGAAGACCGGGTAGTCGGGCAGGCCGCGCTCCTGGGCGCGCTTCAATTCGGTGTCCCAATAGGCACCCTTGACCAGGCGCACCATCAGGCGGCGGTCATATTGCTCGGCCAGCGCGCCGATATAGTCGATCACTGCCGAGGCGCGCTTCTGATAGGCCTGGATCGCCAGGCCAAAACCATCCCAGCCGGCCAGCGAGGGCTCGGCCATCACCGCGGCGATGATGTCGAGCGAGAGCTCGAGACGGTCGGCCTCCTCGGCATCGACGGTGAAGTTGAGGTCATAGCCCTTGGCCTGGCGGGCGAGCTCGATGACCTTCGGCGTCAGCTCGGCCAGGACGCGCTCGCGATTGGTCGCGTCGTAGCGCGGATGCAGCGCCGAGAGCTTGACCGAGATGCCTGGCCGGTTCGGCAGCCTGTCATTGCCGGCCGAGCGGCCGATGGCGTCGATCGCGGCGGCGTAGGAGGCGTAGTAGCGGTCGGCATCGCCCTGCGTGCGTGCGCCCTCGCCGAGCATGTCGAAGGAATAGCGGTAGAGCTTGCCCGAGCCGGAGCGGGCCCGCTTCAGCGCCTCCTCGATGGTCTGGCCGAGGACGAAATGATTGCCCATGACCCGCATCGCCTGGCGCGTCGCGGTGCGCACGGCGGGCACGCCGAGGCGCTTCGAGAGGTTGCCGATGATGCTGGTCGGGGTCTCGCCGGGCTGGATGATCCGGGCGGTGATGCCGAGCGCCCAGGACGAAGCCGAGATCAGGAAGGCGTCCGACTTGGATTCATGATGGGCGAAATCGCCCTGGCCGAGCTTGTCCTCGATCAGCCGGTCGGCGGTGGCGGCGTCGGGCACGCGCAGCAGCGCTTCGGCCAGCACCATCAGCGCGAGGCCTTCCTTGGTCGAGAGCGAGTACTCGCGCAGCAACTCCTCGATGCCGCCGAGGCCGACCTTGCGGGTGCGGATCGCATCGATCAGCCCGCTGGCACGCGCATCGATGCGGGCCTTGGCGGCCGGCTCGCGCCTTCCCTCGGCGAGCAGGCGCCCGGCGATCGCGGCGTCGTCCTCGGCATAGGGCGCGCTGAAGGCGGGTGCGGCGCTCGAGGTCGGGCGCGGGGCGGGGGCGGCCATGGCAGGGCTCCGGAAGGGCGAAGACGGGATGATCTGAAGAATCAGGGCAAGACGGCCGGATATCAATGGATATGTTTGGTAGATCGCCGTATTAAAGTTGGAACACAGGTCATTCTTCAGGAAATTATCCCGTGCTGGATCGAACCGACCGCCGCCTGCTTGCGATGCTCCAGAATGATGGTCGCGCCGCCGGCGTCGAACTGGCCGAGGCGGTCGGCCTGTCGCCGACCGCGACCGGCGAGCGCCTGAAGCGGCTGACGCGTGAAGGCTACATCACCGGCTACCGCGCGACGCTCGATCCGCTGAAGCTCGGGCTCAACCTGCTGGTCTTCGTCGAGGTCTACCTGGACAAGACGACGCCGGACGCCTTCGAGCGTTTCGCCAATGCGGTGAAGCGGGCGCCCGAGGTGCTGGAATGCCATATGGTCGCCGGCGGTTTCGACTATCTCGTCAAGACCCGTGTCGCCGACATGAACGCCTATCGACGTTTCCTCGGCGAGGTGCTGCTGGCGCTGCCGGCGGTGCGCGAGACCCGGACCTATGCGGTGATGGAAGAGGTCAAGACCGACGGCGCCCTGCCGCTGTGAGCGTGCCTCGGGCGGCCCGCAGAACGATTGCGCGAGGATGCTGCCGGAATTTTGCGCGACTTGTTTGCACCGCTGCACGAATCTTCATCGCATCGGCTTGACCTTGATTGACATTGCTCCAGTTTGGACGGCGCTGGCGGGCGGCACAGGCCTTGCTCTTTGCCGCCGAACCGCATGACCGAGATCCCTCCTTCCGCGCCTTTTTCCGGAGTTCCAGATGTCTACGACTAAAGTCTACGGCTCCCTTTCACGCCGGCGTCTGGCCGGACTGGCGGGAGTGCTCGGCCTGGTCGTGTCGGGGCTCGGCATCGGCCCGGCGGCGGCGCAGACAGCCGTGCGCTTCACGCTCGACTGGCGCTTCGAGGGGCCGGCGGCGCTGTTCCTGATGGCACAGGAGAAGGGCTATTTCAAAGCCGAGGGGCTCGACGTCACCATCGACACCGGCAACGGCTCGCGCGAGGCGATCCCGCGCGTCGCGTCGGGGACCTATGATGTCGGCTTCGGCGACGTGAACTCGCTGATCCGCTTTCGCGACGAGAATCCGACCGTCGACCTCAAGGCGGTGATGATGGTCTATGACCGTCCGCCCTTCGCCATCGTCGGCCGCAAGAGCCGCGGCATCACCAGCGATGTGAAGAGCCTGGAAGGCAAGAAGTTCGGCGCCCCGGCGGCCGATGCGGCCTTCGCGCAATGGCCGATCTTCAAGACCGTCAACAAGCTCGACGACAGCAAGATCCGGCTGGAGAATGTCGGCTTTCCCGTTCGCGAGCCGATGCTCGCCTCGGGCGAGGTCGATGCCGTCTTCGGCTTCGCCAACTCCTCCTACATCAACCTGAAGTCGCGCGGCGTGCCGGTCGACGACATCGTCACCATGCTGATGTCGGATTACGGGGTCGAGCTCTACGGCAATGTCATGATGGTCTCGCCGAAGTTCATGGCCGAGAAGCCCGAGGCCCTGCGCGGCCTGCTGCGGGCGATCACCAAGGGCGTGCGCGACACGGTCGCCAATCCCGAGCTCGGCGCGCAGCTGGTGATCAAGCGCAACGACGTCGCCAAGCAGGAGGTCGAGCTCGAGCGCCTGAAGATGACGCTGGAGCAGAACGTGATGACGCCGTGGGTCAAGGCCAACGGCTTCGGCGGCATCGACAAGGCGCGCTGGGCGACGGCGCTCGACCAGATCGGCCTGACCTTCACCTTCAAGGACAAGGCCAAGGCGGGCGACGCCTTCGTCGACAGCTTCCTGCCGGCCGAGGCCGAGCGGAAGTTCTGAAGCGCGGCAGCTTCCGGTCGGTGGCGTCATCCCGGGCGACCGCAGGTCGGCCCGGGATCCATCGGAGGACGCGGCGCTCTACGATGGATTCCAGCGCTCCGCTTCGCTTCGGCCGGAATGACGACGAACTCCCACGATAACAAGGGCCAAGCTCATTTGACCGCCTTCGTCGAACTCAACGAAGTCACGCATGTCTATGGCGGCGGCGATGGGCCGCCCGCGGTCGAGGGCCTGTCGCTGAAGGTTCGCGAGGGCGAGTTCGCGGCCATTGTCGGCCCTTCCGGCTGCGGCAAGTCGACCCTGATGAAGCTTGCGACCGGCTTGCAGAAGCCAAAGGCCGGGACGGTCGTCGTCGCCGGGCAGCACGTCGCCAAGCCGATCAAGATCACCGGCATGGCTTTCCAGAATCCGGTGCTGCTGCCCTGGCGGACGACGCTGGAAAACCTCCTGCTGCCGCTCGAAGTGGTGCAGCCGCATCGCCAGCGCCTGCGCGCCAACAAGGGCGAGTATGTCGCGCGGGCCGAGGCGCTGCTCGAGAAGGTCGGCCTCAAGGGCATGGGCGCGAAATTCCCCTGGGAGCTTTCGGGCGGGATGCAGCAGCGCGCCTCGCTCTGCCGCTCGCTGATCCACGAGCCGAAGCTCCTGATGCTGGACGAGCCTTTCGGCGCGCTCGACGCCTTCACGCGCGAGGAGCTCTGGTGCGTGATCCGCGATCTCCAGGCCGAGCGCGGCGTCACCGTGATCCTGGTCACGCATGATCTGCGCGAGGCGGTGTTCCTGGCCGACCGGGTGTTCTGCATGTCGGCGCGCCCGGGCAAGATCATCGCCGAACGCGAGATCGACTTTCCCCGGCCGCGCGACCTCGAAATCACCTACACGCCGGAATTTGCCGAGATCGTCCACGAACTGCGCGGTCACATCCGCGAGGCGAGGGCCGCGGCATGAGGGCAGATCCTTCTCACAGCCCTCATGCTGAGGAGCCGCGAAGCGGCGTCTCGAAGGATGCTCCAGGAGGCTCCGGAACCAACTGGAGCATCCTTCGAGACGCGCCCCTGCGGAGCGCTCCTCAGGATGAGGGCTGTCTTGGAGACACGGGGCCATCAACGCCATGAAGCGCTCGCTCTGGCTGCGGCTCGCGCCCTATCTGTTCACGATCGGCTTCTTCGCGCTCTGGGAGGCCGCCTGCCGGGCCTTCTCGATCTCCAGCTTCGTGCTGCCGCCGCCCTCGGCGATCTGGACGGCGCTGGTGCAGTACCAGAAGCCGCTCTACACCAACGCCTTCCACACGCTCTGGATGACCACGGCGGGCTTTGGCCTGTCGATCCTGTTCGGGCTGGCGGTCGGCCTTCTGGTCGGCTCCTCGCGCCTGCTGCAGGCCGGGCTCAACCCGCTGCTGGTCGGCTTCAACGCCATCCCCAAGGTCGCGGTGGTGCCGATCCTGGTGCTCTGGTTCGGCGTCGGCTGGCTGCCGCCGGTGCTGACCGCCTTCGTGATCTCGTTCTTCCCGATCGTGGTCAATGTCGCGACGGGTCTCGCCACGATCGAGCCCGAGACCGAGGACGTGCTCAAGGCGCTCGGCGCGAGCCGGCTCGACATCATCACCAAGGTCGGCATCCCGCGCTCGCTGCCCTATTTCTTCGGGGCGCTGAAGGTCTCGATCACGCTGGCCTATGTCGGTTCGGTGATCGGCGAGCAGAACGCCTCCAATCTCGGCATCGGCAACCTGATCACCCGCGCCTCGGCCGATTTCAACGTGCCGCTGGTGTTCGCGGCGCTGATCGTGCTGGCCGTGCTCGGCATCGTCCTGGTCGCGGTCGTCGATTTCGTCGAGGACCGGATGACGGGCTGGGCCAAGCGCTCGCAGATGGCAGGCGGCTGAGCGGCTGCTCAAACCGCCGGCCGGATGGTGACGGCGATGCCGCGGCGCAGCGAGTTTGAGACCATGCAGGAGGCCTCCGCCCTGGCGATCAGCGCCTTCGGATCGGAGCCGTCGCGCAGTTCGCAGGAGACGGTCATCGTCGCCGCGGTCGTCACCAGCGGCGAGCCTTCGAGCTCGACGGTGACCGAGACGGCGATCTGGCCGAGCTCGGTACCGGTCTCGGCCGCGACGTAGCGCAGGTCGTTGCAGAAGCAGCCGCCGAGCGCCAAGGCCAGCAATTGCGCGCCGTTGAAGCCGAGCCCCATGCCGCCGGCGCGGCCTTCCGGCCGGTCGACGACCAGCGTATGGGCGCCGGCCCAGCCCATCGCCGCCTGGGTACCCTCGACATTGCGCAGTTCGACCGTCACCGACGCCATCGCTCGTCCTCCCGGCAGGGTGGAGATTGGAATGCCGGCAGGCTGCAATGCAAGCAGTCGCAGCAGGGCTCTCGCTTTGACGTGGTGACAGCGGGGCAGGCACTGCCTATCGTTCGGGCGCTCCAGCGTGCTTCCGCTTCGGCCGCTCCCTGTCGAAGTGCCGGAATCCGCGCCAGCTCACCATCTCGGGCCCGCTGCCTTCGCCAAGGTGCCTCCACCTTGGCCTGCGCGGGCTCTAAACATTAAGTGAGAGACCGTTTTGCCGATCGGCTTGCAGTGCAAGCTGATCGGAACGGGCTCTAGCCGAGGGCCTGCCGATGCTTCCCGATATCCGCGATTATGAGCGCCTGCGCGCGGCGTTCCGCTGGCAGATCCCGGAGCGCTACAATATCGGCGTCGATTGCTGCGATCGCTGGGCTGCAGTCCAGCCGGACAAGGTCGCGATCATCGAGCTCAACCCGGACTGGTCGCTCTCGCCGGTCAGCTATGGCGAGTTGCGGGCCCAGTCGAACCGCCTCGCCAATGCGCTGCGTCGGCGCGGCGTCGGCAGCGGCGATCGCATCGCGATCCTGCTGCCGCAGGGGCGCCATGTCCCGGTCGCCCATCTCGCCGCCTACAAGCTCGGCGCCATCGCGGTGCCGCTGGCGGCGCTGTTCGGCGCCGATGCGCTGTCCTATCGCCTGA
>JAKFDB010000136.1:0-32093 GCA_036676315.1 Bradyrhizobiaceae bacterium | reverse complement strand
CGGCGCGGCTCACTTCTCCTTGATCGAGAGCCCGTTCTTGCCGACCGAGATCTCCACGCCTTCCGGCTGCTTCTTCTCCTGGTAGAGCGCGTAGCTCGTCGCGGCGAGGCCGGCGATGAGCAGGCCGACGAGGAGGAAAAGCAGGTTGCGCGAAATCGTCATAGGCTGTGGCTCCGGTCATGAAAAAACGCCGCTCGCGCGGCGCCAAGACCGAAACGCGCCTATTCGGCAATGGTTCCCTGACGCCCGCGGAGCGGCGCGCCGGTTGCGCCGGCCTCACGGGCTTCGGCGCCGGCGGCGAGCCGGCCGAGCCAGGCGGCCGCAATGCTCGACCAGGTGACGCCGAGGCACCAGCCGCCGAGCACATCGCTCGGCCAGTGCACGCCGAGATAGACGCGGCTGACGCCGATGGCGACGATCATGATCCAGGCCGTCCAGAGGCAGATCCGCGAAATATCGGCCCGGCGCGAGGCGATTCCGACGAAGCCGGCGATGCTGAGCAGCACGACGGCCGAGAGGAAGGCATGCCCGCTCGGGAAGCTCGCCGTGAAGGTCAAGGCGGCATGCTCGACGATGTCGGGCCGCTCACGGCCGATCGCGATCTTCAGCAGCGTGCTCATCACCACCGCGGCCAGCACCGTGGCGATGAGCCCGAACGCAAGGCGAGGATGGCCGCACAGCCGCAGGGTCAGGGCTGCGACCACCGTCATGGCGCCGAGCCCGACGAAGCTGCCGAGCGCGGTGACGTCGCGCATCATTTCGCGCAGCCAGGCCGGGCCGAGCGGTGTCGACGGGTCCGCCGCGTCGCGAAACAGCATCACCAGCCGGGTGTCGAAGGCGAAATCGCGGCCGGCGATCACGAAGATGGCCAGGCCGAGGAAGCCGAAAGCCGCGGCGGTCGGCAGGAGGATGCGCGGCTGCAAGAGAAGCATCGGGGCTTTCCAGGCGGGTGGTGGCAGCTGGCTACGACAGGACCATGTTCAGATTTCGGCCCGCCGCGCGGCGATGACCTGAAGCGCGGCCGGCAGCAAGCGATATTCGAGCGAGCCGGCGCGACGCTCGACCTCGCCGTCGAAGGTGACATGGCCGCGCCGCTTGTCGCGGCGGGTCAGCGTCACCGCCTCGGCGGTCAGCGAAACCAGGTTGCGCGAGGTGCGCCAGCTACCGGTCAGCATCGAAAGCGCCGCCTTGGCGCGCGAGAGCAGACCGCCGGTATCGAGGATGTGCACCTCGAGCCGGCCGCCATCGAGCCGGCTGCGGCGCCAGTCGGCGCCATCGAACTCGTTGACCGTGACCAGCACGGCGTCGGCCTCGACCTGACGCTGGTCGCCGCCGATCTCCATCTCGATCCGGATCGGGCGCGTGAACAGGATCGAGCGCGTCGCCGCGAAGGCAAAGGCGATGGTACGGCTGAAGGGAAAGCGCCGGCGGGCATGCTCACGTTCACGCGCCATCAGGCTGAAGAAGCCCATGCCGGAGATGGAGTGAAACGGGCGCCCGTTGATGCTGCCGAGATCCATGACGACGGGCTCGCCCTGGCAGATCGCGGCGATCCGCTCCTCGATGGTGCCGAGCAGGCCGAGATCCCGGCCGAGCACGTTGACCGTGCCGAGCGGCAGGATGCCGACCGGCCTCGGGCATTCGAGCAGCACCGGTAGCGCGCCGTTGACCGTGCCGTCGCCGCCGGCGATCACCGGGATGACCGTCTTGTCGCCGATTGCCGCGCGCAGGCGCTCCTGCAGCTGGCGCGGCGGCAGCAATTCAATCTCGGCGCGACAGCCCTCGTCGGCGAAAGCTGCCTCGATGCGGCGCACGAAATTCTCCGCACCGGTCTCCAGCACGGTGCCGGCGCGCGCGTTGGCGATGACGCGAAAACAGCGCTGCTGCGCCTCCGCTCCGGCTTCGACCGATGGTTCGGACAGCTTCTCCATGGCTATGCGGCGATATGGGCGCCCCTGTCGACCGGCACAAGGCGGCGCACCGAGGCGGCCTGCGCCTGCACGGCGCCTTCCCCGATTTCCTCGGTCGTCACCTCGAAGCGCTGCAACGCGTGAGCGCCGAACGAGTTGATCATCGGCACATCGGTCGCGTCGCGGCCGCGGGCGATGACGACCCGGCCGATGCGCGGCATGTTGTGCCTGGCATCGAAGGCGTACCAGCGCCCGCCGAGCCAGACCTCGAACCAGGCGTTGAAATCCATCGGCGCCGGATTCAGTGGCACCCCGATATCGCCGAGATAGCCGTTGCAGTAGCGCGCGGGAATGTTGAGGCAGCGGCAGAAAGTGACGGCGAGATGCGCGAAGTCGCGGCAGACGCCGATGCGTTCGTCGAAGGCCTCGGCGGCGGTGCGGGTGTTACGCGCGAAGGCATAGCCGAAAGTCAGGTGGTTGTGGACGAAGTCGACCACCGCCTGGACCCTGCTCCAGCCTGGCTGGAGATGGCCGAACAGGCTCCAGGCCGTGCCCATCAGCTTGTCGGTCTCGCAATAGCGGCTGCCGAGCAGGAAGCCCAAGAGATCGGCAGGGATCTCGGCCGGCGGCACCGCGCGCGCGCCAGGCATGACCGCATCCGGCCGGCCGCTATCATAGATCGTGCCGCTAGCCTGGAGCCGGACCCCGCCGGCCGGCGCGATCAGGCGATGGCAGATGTTGCCGAAAGGGTCGAGATGCCGCTCAAGCACCAGCGGCGCGTCCGGAACGAGCAGACCGGTCGCCTGCATCTCGTCGGGCTCGATCAGATCGTGACGCCGCGAGGGGTGGACATCGAGCATGGTCACCAGCGCAGTTGGCTGCTCACAGACGATCTCGATGCGATAGCCGTAGCGGATTTGCATTCCCGACTCCTCGACGGTTGCGCGGTTGGCCGAAGCGAAGGCCGGCTCCAGCCGCTGGCAGGAAGACGCACGGGACACCCGCCGGGTTCCTCCGAAGATGGAGGGATTGGCGGTGGCGTGCGGTTGCTGGAGTCCGGCATCCGTGAGCCTGCCGCCGACGCCGCCGAAAGGCGCCTCGATCCGCGCCCGGCCCTCAAAAAGATGCGGGCCTTTCGGCCCGCATCACGCTGTCGCAGCGATCCGGCTGGGGGGATAGCAATCGCCACGACTCGCGCCTTGGAGAAGCGAAAGCCGCGAGGCCGTCACATCATCCAGTAAGGCATGGTGCCGTAGTAGTCGTGCACCCGCTTGCCATAATCCTTGTCATGCCAGTCGGGCTCGCCGTCGCTGCCATACATCGGCGCGGCCTCGAGCTTCTCGCGAGTGAGCGGGACGACGTAGCCGCCGCGCTCGATGTCGTAGTCCAGCATGCTCCACGGCACCGGGTGATACTTCTCACCGAGCCCGAGGAAGCCGCCGAACGACATGATCGCGTAGGCCACCTTGCCCGTCGCCTTGTCGAGCATGACGTCGTAAATCGAGCCGAGGTGCTCGCCAGTACTGTTGTAGACGTCGGTACCTGCAACACGGGCGCCGGCGATCAGCGGGTTGGCAGCAGCCGCGGTCGCGGTCATCGTTGCGCTCATCTTTCCCTCCATCGAATTCACGCGGCCGAGTGAACCCGGCCTGCCAGATCAACGCCGCAAGCAGACCGGTGTTCCGCCTCCGACCCGACAAATTCGATGGGCACAACGGCCATGGAAGGATGCGCCGCCTGCGAAGGACCGGGCGACACATCCGGAACCTTTCGCGGCGCGCGCGGTTGCTCCCGAGTGAACGGATCGCCCGGCACAACGGCGGAGCGAACCGAGGCGCTGAGGAAGCGAGGTCGCAATCCTCCCCGCTTTCGGCTCAAACAAGGGAACCAAACCATGCGAAAACTCATCATCGCCGTGCTGGCCGCCGCCTCTCTCGGGGCATGCACCGCGCGTGAAGAAAACACCGCCGGCGGCGCGCTGATCGGCGCCGGCACCGGCGCCGTGATCGGCGGACTCGCGACCGGCCGCGCCGGCGGCGCTCTGGCCGGGGCTGCGATCGGCGGCGTCGGCGGCGCCATCATCGGCAATGCCGCGACGCGCGACCGGATCTGCGTCGGCCGGGACGAATGGGGCCGCCGCGTCCAATATGCCTGCTGAACCGGCATAGCCGGAAGCGCCAATGGCGAGGGGCGGCATCGGACCGCCCTCGCCCAGGACACGAGAGACCGCTTTGCGGATCAGGTCGATTCAGCCCTGACCTGACCTGACCCGGCGCTAGACCTTTCCGTACGGGCCGAAGCGGCCGATGAAGCGATGCCTGCCGCCTGGGTAGAGCAGGCGCACTGCCGTCACCGGCTCACCCTGGTTCCAGGTCCGCCGCTCGACCAGCAGGCAGGGCTCGCCCTCGCCGATCGCGAGGAGTTGCGCCTGGTCCGCTTCGGCGGCGACGGCGCTGATCGCGTGCTCGGCCTGCGACCACAGGCTGTTCTGCAGCAGCCAGTCGCCCGGCGGCATGGCCGCGAATGGCTCCTGCGCCGCCGCCGGCACGGTCGCCAGATGGATCACGCGCTCCTCCAGCACATGCGGCACGCCGTCGCCGAAATGCAGTACCGTCAGATGCGCCACCTCGGCGGCGCGGCCGAGTTCGAACAGCGTGACCACCGGCCGCTGGGCGCGGCCGTCGCGGCGCTGCAGGATGCTGAAGGAATAGGCGTGGCCGAGCCCGCGCACTTCGTCGGGGATCGAGAGGATGTCGAGCATGGCATGGCTCGCCGGCGGGCTCGCGACGATGGTGCCGGAGCGGCGCCGGCGCGTGATCAGCCCTTCGCGCGCAAGCTGGACCAAGGCGCGGTGCACGGTCATGCGCGACGCGCCGAGGCGCTCCATCAAGGCGTGCTCCGGCGGTACCGAAGTTCCCGGCGGCCAGGCGCCGTTCAGGATGAGATCGCGGATGGCGCGCCGGATCTGGTCATAGAGCGGACCGGCGCCATCGAGAACTACGGCGTCGATCTGGCTTGCAGACATGGGCTCTTTCCGGCTCAAGCGAGCAGACGGCGGATGACCGAGCCATAGCGCGCGGCGATGCGGGCGCGGTCAATGTGCCGGCCGCCGCTGACCACAGGCTTTCCGCCGACGATGACGCTTTCGACCGGCAGGGCAGCGGCCGCGAAGATGGCGCTGTCGAGGGCAAAGTCGCTGCTCTTGCCGAGCAGGGCTGGATGCTCGGCATCGAGCGTCACCAGATCAGCCCGGGCGCCAGGCTTGATCTCGCCGATGGCGCGGCCGCAGGCTTGCGCGCCGCCGGCGCAGGCATCCTGCCAGAGCCTGACGCCGGCCGACGTTCCCGCTTCAGCCCAGAGGGCGCGGCGCCGGTCGCGCAGGCGCTGCGAATATTCCAGCAGGCGCAATTCGCCGCCGGCACCGATCTCGATATTGGAATCGCTGCCGACGCCGATGCGCCCGCCGGCGGCACGATAAGCCACGCCGTCGAAGATGCCGTCGCCGAGATTGGCCTCGGTGATCGGGCACAGTCCGGCGACCGCCCCGCTCCGAGCCATAGCGTCACGCTCGGCCTCGTTCAGATGGGTGGCGTGGATCAGGCACCAGCGCTCGTCGACCTTGACGTTCTGCAGCAGCAGTTCCACCGGCCGGCGGCCGGTGATGGCGATGCTGTCCTCGACCTCGCGCATCTGCTCGGCGACATGGATATGGACCGGGGTTTTCGGCCTGAGCGAAGCGATCCAGGGCAGATCGTCGAGCGCTACCGCCCGCAGCGAATGCGGCGCGACGCCGACGCGGGCGTCAGGAAGACCCGCCACCGCTCTCTCGCTGCCCTCGACAAGCCGCAGATAGGAATCACGATCGTTGAGGAAGCGGCGCTGGCCCTGGGCGGCCGGCGCACCACCGAAATTGCCGTAGCGATAGAGCACCGGCAGCAGCGTCAGACCGATACCGGTTTCGGCCGAGGCCGCGGCAATGGCCGTGCCCATTGCGGCGATGTCGGCGTAGGCGCGGCCATCCTTATCGTGATGCAGGTAATGGAACTCGGCCAGCGCCGTGAAGCCGCCCTCGAGCATCTCGACCATGGCCTGCGCGGCGATGGCCTGGACGTCGTCGGGGCCCAGCCGATCGAGGAAGCGATACATCACCTCGCGCCAGGTCCAGAACGAGTCCTCGGAGGCGCCGCGCCGCTCGGACAGGCCCGCCATGCCGCGTTGGAAGGTGTGGCTGTGCAGATTGGGCAGCCCCGGCAGCGTCAGGCCCGGCAGCCTTGTCGCCGCCGGCGCCGCCTGACTGTCGGCGGCGACCGAGGCGATCACCCCGTCCTCGACGCGCAATGTGACGCCACGGGCGAAACCACCCGGCAGCAGGGCTTCTTCGAGATACAGATCCAGCGTCGTCGTCATACCACACCCTCTATTTGCATAGGCAATTAAGCGCTTGCCTTTTGCATATGCAATTGGCTAGCTTAATCGGAACGGAAGCGAAGTCGAGGGGGTGCAAGGGGCAATGGTGGCGGAAGCGTCTTTGAGCTGCGATCGGCTCTGGTTGAATGCCCGGTTGGCGACGATGGCCGATGGTGCCGCCGCCCCCTATGGCGCAATCGAGAACGGTGTCGTCGCGGCACGCGACGGGCGCCTCATTCATGTCGGCCCGCGCAGCACGGCGCCTGCCTTCGCGGCGGCTGAGACCATCGATTGCGGCGGCCGCTGGATCACCCCCGGGCTGATCGATTGCCACACCCATCTCGTCTATGGCGGCGACCGCGCCCACGAATTCGAACTGCGCCTCAAGGGCGCAAGCTATGAGGAGATCGCCCGCGCCGGCGGCGGCATCGTCTCCAGCGTCAAGGCGACGCGCGCGGCGAGCGAGGACGAGCTCTTCGCCAGCGCGGACAAGCGCCTCGCCGCCCTGATCGCGGAAGGCGTGACCACGGTCGAGATCAAGTCGGGCTACGGGCTCGATGTCGCGAGCGAGGTCAAGGTTCTGGCGGTTGCGCGCCGCCTCGGACGCGAGCGCCCGGTCCGGGTGCTGACCACCTTCCTCGGCGCACATGCCGTGCCGCCCGAGTTCAAGGGCCGCTCCGGCGACTATATCGACCTCGTCGCCGGGCCGATGCTGGACGCCATCGCGGCCGACGATCTCGCCGATGCGGTCGACGTCTTCTGCGAGGGCATCGCCTTCTCCCCGGAGGAGACGGCACGCGTCTTCGCGGCGGCCAAGGCCAAGGGGCTGGCGATCAAGATCCATGCCGAGCAGCTTTCCAATCTCGGCGGAGCGGCGCTCGCCGCCGGGATGGGGGCGCTCTCGGCCGACCATCTCGAACATCTCGACGAGGCCGGCGTCATCGCCATGGCGAAGGCCGGCACGGTCGCGGTGATCCTGCCCGGCGCCTTCTACTTCCTGCGCGAGACGGTGAAGCCGCCGATCGAACTGCTGCGCAAGCATGGCGTGCCGATCGCGCTGGCGACCGACGCCAATCCCGGCACCTCGCCGCTGACCTCGCCCCTGCTGACCATGAACATGGGCTGCACGCTGTTCCGGCTGACGCCGGAGGAAGCGCTCGCCGGCATGACCCGCCATGCGGCGCGGGCGCTCGGACTTCAGGACCAGATCGGCACGCTGGAGGCCGGCAAGGCCTGCGATCTGGCGATCTGGGAGATCGAACGCCCGGCCGAGCTCGCCTATCGCATCGGCTTCAACCCGCTTCACGCCCGCATCCGGAACGGCCAATGACCACGATCTCACTCAATCCCGGCGAAGCCAACCTGAACCAGTGGCGCGCCGTGCTCGACGGCGCCTCCATCGCGCTTTCGGCACAGAGCGAAGCTGCCGTGCGCGCGGCCCAGGCGATCGTCGACGAGATCGTCGCGGCCGGCACGGTGACCTATGGCGTCAACACCGGCTTCGGCAAGCTCGCCAGCGTGCGCATCGCCGATGCCGACCTCGCCAAGCTCCAGCGCAATCTCATTCTCTCGCATGCCGTCGGCACCGGCCCTGCCCTGCCGGACAACATCGTTTCGCTGATCCTGGCGATGAAGGCGGCAAGCTTGGCGCGCGGCGCCTCCGGCGTTCGGCCCGTCGTGGTCGAGGCGCTGGTCGGCGCGCTGAAGGCCGGCGCCCTGCCCGTCGTCCCGGCCAAGGGCTCGGTCGGCGCCTCCGGCGACCTCGCCCCGCTCTCGCACCTGACCGCGGCGCTGCTGGGCGTCGGCGAGATCAGGCTGAAAGGCGAGGTCATGCCGGCGGCGGAAGCGCTGAAGCGCATCGGCCAGGAGCCCTTGGTGCTCGGCGCCAAGGAAGGGCTGGCGCTGATCAACGGCACCCAGGTCTCGGCCTCGCTCGCGCTGACCGGGCTTTGCGACATCGCCCGCGTCTTCGATGCGGCGCTGGTCGCCGGCGCGCTCTCGGTCGACGCCCTCAAGGGCTCGGACACGCCCTTCGACCCGCGCATCCAGAAGCTGCGCGGCCAGCCCGGCCAGATCAAGGTGGCGGCGACGCTGCTCGACCTCGTCGCCGGCAGCGAGATCCGCGAGAGCCATCGCTTCGGCGACTCCAAGGTGCAGGATCCCTATTCGCTGCGCTGCCAGCCGCAGGTGATGGGCGCGGTGCGCGACCTGCTCGCCAATGCCGCCGCGACGCTCGCCATCGAGGCGAATGCCGTCACCGACAATCCGCTGGTGCTGGGGCCGGGCGAAGTCGTCTCGGGCGGCAATTTCCACGCCGAGCCGGTCGCCTTCGCCGCCGACATGCTGGCGATGGGCCTGTGCGAGATCGGCAACCTCTCCGAACGCCGGATCGCACTTTTGGTCGATCCGGTGATGAGCGGCCTGCCACCCTTCCTGGCGCGCGATGCCGGCCTGAACTCGGGCTTCATGATCGCCCAGGTGACGGCGGCCGCGCTCGCCTCCGAGAACAAGCAGCGGGCCTACCCGGCCTCGGTCGACACGATCCCGACCTCCGCCAACCAGGAGGACCATGTCTCGATGGCGACGCATGGCGCCTGGCGCCTGGTCGAGATGGCCAGGAACGCTGCCTCGATCGTCGCAGTCGAGCTGATGGCGGCGGCCGAGGCGATCGAGCATCACCGGCCGATGAAGACCAGCCCGCGGCTCGAACCCGTCCTCGCTTTGCTGCGCGAGAAGATCGCGCCGCTGACCGAGGACCGCTATCTCGCGCCCGACCTCGCGGCGGCGACAGAGCTGGTGCTTTCCGGCGCACTCGGCAAGGCGGCGGGGCTCGACAGCTTTGGGGAGCTTTCGGCGTGAGACAACAGCGCGTCATTCTCGGCCGGAGCGCAGCGGAGAGCCGAGAATCTCTCCCCGAAAGAGGCTCCCGAGCCTTCTTGTCACGAGATGCTCGGGTCAAGCCCGAGCATGACGGAGCATTGCAATGACCGGCATCGTCTCCGTCGCGCGCGGCGCCTCGCCGCTCGTCCTGTCGATGCCGCATCCCGGCACCGGCCTGCCGGATGAAGTCGCCGCGGCGCTCAATGCGCGCGGACGACAGGTCGAGGACACCGACTGGCACATGCGCCAGCTCTATGGCTTCACCGAGCGCTTCCAGCCGACGATCGTCGAGGCCGGCCTGTCGCGCTATGTCATCGACCTCAACCGCGATCCCTCGGGCGTCTCGCTCTATCCGGGCCAAGCGACCACCGAGCTCGTTCCGGGCACGACCTTCGACGGCGCGCCGATCTGGGAGACCGCGCCCGACGAAGCCGAGATCGAGCGGCGGCGCAAAGCCTATTTCCAGCCCTATCACGCCGCGCTCGCCACCGAGATCGAGCACGCTAGGTCGCAACACGGCTTCTGCCTGCTCTGGGACTGCCATTCGATCAAATCGGTGATCCCGCGGCTGTTCCCGGGCACGTTGCCGACGCTCAATCTCGGCACCAATTCCGGCACGAGCGCAGCGCCTTCGGTTGAGGACGCCGCCGTCGCCGCCATGGCCGGAACCCCCTTCACCCAGATCAGCAATGGCCGCTTCAAGGGCGGCTGGATCACGCGGCACTACGGGCGGCCGAACAGCCATGTGCACGCGCTCCAGATGGAGATCGCGCTCTCGGCCTATCTCGCCGAGGAGGCGCCGCCCTGGACCTTCGACGCAGCGAAAGCCGCCAGCCTGCAAGCCGCCCTCTCCACCATCATCGAGGCTGCGCTGGGCGCAGCGAGCAAGCTCGAACGGACCCCGTCATGACCCGCATCGACAACAGCCGCGTCATCCGCTCGCCCCATGGCAGCACGCTCTCGGCCAAGAGCTGGCTGACCGAAGCGCCGCTGCGCATGCTGATGAACAATCTCGACCCCGACGTCGCCGAGAAGCCGGGCGAGCTCGTGGTCTATGGCGGCATCGGCCGCGCCGCCCGCACCTGGGAGGATTTCGACCGGATCTGCGCCTCGCTGCGCTCGCTCGAAGCGGACGAGACCCTGCTGGTCCAGTCCGGCAAGCCGGTCGGCATCTTCAAGACGCATCCGGACGCGCCGCGCGTGCTGATCGCGAATTCCAACCTCGTCCCGGCCTATGCCAATTGGGAGCATTTCCACCATCTCGATAAGCTTGGGCTGATGATGTACGGCCAGATGACGGCCGGTTCCTGGATCTATATCGGCACGCAGGGCATCGTTCAGGGCACCTACGAGACCTTCGTCGAGGTCGGCCGCCAGCACTACAACGGCAGCCTCAAGGGCAAATGGGTCCTGACCGGCGGTCTCGGGGGCATGGGCGGCGCCCAGCCGCTGGCCGCGACCATGGCCGGCGCCTCGATGATCGCCGTCGAGTGCAAGCCGTCGAGCATCGATTTCCGCCTGCGCACCGGCTATCTCGATGAGAAGGCCGATAGCGTCGACGAGGCGCTGAAAATCATCGAGGCCGCCCATGCCAAGGGCAAGGCCGTCTCGGTCGGCGTGCTTGGCAATGCCGCCGAGATCTTCCCCGACATGGTCCGGCGCGGCATCCGCCCCGACGTCGTCACCGACCAGACCTCGGCGCATGATCCGCTCAATGGCTACCTGCCGGCCGGCTGGACGCTGGAAGAGTGGGAGGAGCGCCGGGAGCGCGACCCCGCCGGCACGATCCAGGCCGCGAAGCGCTCGATGGCCGAGCACGTGAAGGCCATGCTCGACTTCCAGAAGATGGGCGTTCCGACCCTCGACTACGGCAACAATATCCGCCAGATGGCGAAGGACATGGGCGTCGAGAACGCTTTCGACTTCCCGGGCTTCGTGCCGGCCTATATCCGCCCGCTGTTCTGCCGCGGCATCGGCCCGTTCCGCTGGGCGGCGCTTTCGGGCGATCCGGAGGACATCTACCGCACCGACCAGCGCGTGAAGGAGCTGCTGCCCGACGACAAGCACCTGCACAACTGGCTCGACATGGCGCGCGAGCGCATCCAGTTCCAGGGCCTGCCGGCGCGGATCTGCTGGGTCGGCCTCGGCGACCGCCACCGGCTCGGCCTCGCCTTCAACGAGATGGTGGCGAAGGGCGAGCTCAAGGCCCCCGTCGTGATCGGCCGCGACCATCTCGATTCCGGCTCGGTCGCCTCGCCCAACCGTGAGACCGAGGCGATGAAGGACGGCTCGGACGCGGTCTCCGACTGGCCGCTGCTCAACGCGCTGCTGAACACCGCCGGCGGCGCGACCTGGGTCTCGCTGCATCATGGCGGCGGCGTCGGCATGGGCTATTCGCAGCATTCGGGCGTGGTCATCGTCGCCGACGGCACGCCGGAAGCGGCCAAGCGCCTGGAGCGCGTGCTCTGGAACGATCCGGCGACCGGCGTGATGCGCCATGCCGATGCCGGCTACGAGATCGCGATCGAATGCGCGAAGGAAAAGGGCCTGAAGCTGCCGGGCATCCTGGGCTGATACTCAGCCCCCTTCAAGTCATCCCGGGCGACCGAAGGGAGACCCGGGATCCATGCCTGAACCGTTCCGGCATGGATCCCGGATCGGCGCGGCTTCGCCGCTTGTCCGGGATGACATAAGCTTGGGAGGCAAGCGAGGAACCCCCATGCGCATCATCTGCGCCGCCGACTGCCGCGTCATGCCGTGGAAGAACGGCGGCGGCACCACCACCGAGATCGCAGTTGCGCCGGAAGGAGCCTCGCTGAGCGATTTCGACTGGCGCATCTCGATGGCCGATGTCGCGAGCGACGGGCCGTTCTCGCTGTTTCCCGGCATCGACAGGACCCTGTCGGTGCTCTCCGGCAACGGCATCGCGCTAGCTTTCGGCTCGGGCTCGGCGGTGACGCTGCTGCCGGGCTCGCCACCCCATGCCTTTGCCGGCGACGCTGCGGTCGTCGGGCAGCTCATCGACGGGCCGATTACCGACCTCAACGTGATGACCCGGCGGGGCCGGGTCCGGCATCGGGTTCGCCGCCTGTCAGGACCGGCGCCGATCGCGATGGAGCCGGCCGGCGAGTGGCTCGTTCTGTTCGTCGGCCAAGGCGACTGGCGTGCCGAAATCGCCAGCGGAACGCATGCGCTCGGAGCCCGCGACAGCCTGATCATCGAGGCCGGCGAAAGCGCCAGCCTCGACTGCGGGGGCGAGGCCGACGAGCTCTACGCGATCGATTTGTGGACCGGCGCCTCGCGCTAAGCGGCCTTGGCGGGCGCCATGTAATCCCGCGTCATCGGCAGCGTATCCAGCCGCTTGGCGAGCTGCAGCTGGAAGACGACGAGGCCATCATAGCGGAAGCTCGCTTCCGAGGCGGCGAGGTAGAACTCCCACATTCTGGCGAAGCGTTCGTCATACATCGTGACCGCCTCCTTGCGCCGCGCCAGGAATCGCTCGCGCCAGGCCTTCAGAGTCTCGGCGTAGTGGAGGCGAAGCACCTCGACATCGGTGATGACCAGCCCCTCCTTCTCGACGGCGGCCGTGATCTCCGACAACGCCGGGATATAGCCGCCCGGGAAGATGTACTTGGCGATGAACGGGTTGGTCGCGCCCGGCGGGGTGGTGCGCCCGATGGTGTGGATCAGCGCGACGCCGTCATCGGCGAGCAGTTCCGAGATCTTGCGGAAATAGTTGCGGTAGAAGCCGACGCCGACATGCTCGAACATGCCGACCGAGACCACCCGGTCGAAGCGCTCCTGGACATCGCGATAGTCCTGGAGGCGGAACTCGACCGGCAGGCCGGACTCCGTTGCGCGCTCGTTGGAACGGGCGAACTGCTCTTCCGACAGGGTGATGCCGGTGACATGCCCGCCGGTCTGGCGCGCGATGCTCAGGCCGAGCCCGCCCCAGCCACTGCCGATATCGAGGACGCGCTGACCGGGCTTCAGCGCGAGCTTGGCCGCGATCCGACGCTTCTTGGCGGCCTGCGCCTCCTCCAGCGTCGCCTCCGGCCGTTCGAAGAAGGCGCAGGAATATTGCTGGTCGGCATCGAGGAAGAGCTCGAAGAACTCGCGCTTGAGATCATAGTGATGGTGGACGTTGCTCCTCGCCCAGGCCGGCGTGTTGTGCTGCGTGATGCGCCTGACCGAGGTTCGCAGCCGCTCCAGCGCTCCGGCCCAGGCCGAGGGCGGCTGGCGCGACAGCCCGCAGACCAGCGCCTCGAGCAATTGGTACATCGTGCCGCGCTCGACGATGATGCGGCCATCCATCACCGCCTCGCCCAGAGCAAGCTCGGGATCGAGCGCGAGCCGCCATTCGGTCTCGCGGTCGGCGATGCGCAACCGCACCGCCGGTGTCGTGCCCGACCCGGCCGAATGCAGCGAGCCATCGGCGAACACGACGTCTATCCTAGGTTCCCGGACCAGCCGGGACAGCATTCTCGCAATCAGCGCGCGCATGGCCCTACCTCGTGGCAGTGCCCCCTTTGCGACCCAAAATGACAATGGCAGCCCGCCTTGCGGGAGATGGGCCAATGCAATTCTGGTCTACGCTGGCCGCATATCGCGGCCGTCAGCCCCGTTCTCGGAAAGATGGGGTGGAACCTTGCGAGCTGCCAGAGCCCGGGCGCCTCAGTGCCCTTCCGCCGCCAGCACGGCCTCGACGCGGATCTCCTCGACCAGCCGCTCCTTGAGCGCGACGAAGGCCGGCGAGGTCTTGATCGTGTAGGGGCGCGGATGCGGCAGGTCGACGGTGATGTCGGCCTTGATCCGGCCGGGCCTGGCGCTCATCACCACCACCCGCGAGCCGACGAAGATCGCCTCCTCGATGTCATGGGTGACGAAGAGCACGGTCTTCTGCTCGCGCTCCCAGATGCCGAGCAGCATCTCCTGCATCAAAGCGCGGGTCTGGTTGTCGAGCGCGCCGAAGGGCTCGTCGAGCAGCAGGATCTTGGGATCGTTGGCGAGCGCGCGCGCGATCGCGGTGCGCTGCTGCATGCCACCCGAAAGCTGCTTCGGAAAATGGTTCACGAAGCCGGAAAGGCCGACGCGCTCGGCCCAGCCGCGTGCCAGATCGAGCCGCTCGCGCTCGGAAACGCCCTTCTCGCGCAGGCCGAAGGCGATGTTCTCCACCACGCTCAGCCAGGGGAAGAGCGTGTAGCTCTGGAAGACGAAGCCGCGATCGGCGCCCGGCCCGGTGACGGGGGCGCCGTCGAGCTGGATGCGCCCCTCGCTCGCCGTCTCGAGCCCGCCGATGATGCGCAGCAAGGTCGACTTGCCGCAGCCGGAGGGGCCGAGAATGGTGATGAAGTCGTTGTCGCCGACGGTGAGCGAGGTCGGCATCAGCGCCCGGGTCGCCTGGCCGCCATGGCGCGCCGGGAAGACCTTGCCGACATTGTCGATGATGAGCTTCGTCACGCCTGCGCCCACGGAAACAGGCGCTGGTTGACCGCCTTGAAGAGGAAATCCGAGATCAGCCCGATCAGCCCGATGACGATGATGCCGAAGATGATCTGCCCGGTGTTGAGCAGCGCCTGGCTGTCGACGATCATGTGGCCGATGCCGGAGGAAGAGCCGATCAATTCTGCGACGATGACATAGGTCCAGGCCCAGCCGAGCACGAGGCGGAAGATCTCGGCGATCTCCGGCGCGGCGTTGGGCAGCAGCACCCGGCGCACCACCGAGGAATCGCTGGCGCCGAGCGTGTAGGCGGCATCGACGAGGTCGCGCCGGACCCCGCCGACCGCGACCGCGATCATCAGGATCAGCTGGAAGACCGAGCCGATGAAGATGACGAGAAGCTTCTGCGTCTCGCCGATGCCGGCCCAGAGGATCAGCAGCGGAATGAAGGCCGAGGCCGGCAGATAGCGTGCGAAGGAGACGAACGGCTCGAGGAAGGCCTCAACCGGCTTGTAGGCGCCCATCAGGATGCCGAGCGGCAGCGCCACCAGCACCGCCAGGATGAAGCCGCCGAGCACGCGCCAGATCGTCATGCCGATATCGAACATGAAGCCGTGGACTGTGAGCAGGTTCCAGCCCTCGGCGACCATGGTCAGCGGATCGGCGAGGAAGAGCTTCTGGACATAGCCGCCGAAGGTCGCGACCGACCAGAAGGCGACGAACAGCGCGAAGAAGGCGATGCCGTAGCCGATGCGGAGGCCGGCGGAGACCGGCTGGAGGGGTTTCATGGAAACTGCTGCTTGAAAGGAAAAGCGCGGGATCCCCTCTCCTGTAAGGAGAGGGGTAGGGGTGAGGTGTAGGCCGTTGGACCAGTTAAACCCAGACATAGAAGCAAGGCAGCGGCGAGGTCACGGCCAGGTCGTCAAACGGCCTACACCTCACCCTACCCTCTCCTTACAGGAGAGGGTTCCCAACGCTCCACTTGGGGGCGGAGGCGCTCAGCTCACTGGCCGGCGACGTATTTCGTCTCGACCAGCGTATTGATGTCGGGCTTCGTCTTGATCAGCCCGATCTCGAGCAAGAGGTCGGCCGCCTTGGTGGTGAAGGCCTGCCATTCGCCGGCGAAGAACTTCTTGTTGCCCTCGGCATCGGACCAGCGCAGGAAGCCGGCCGACTTGCCGAACTGCTCGCCCGACTGCTTCACATCGGCGCCCATGATGCCGTAGGCCTTGTCCTTGTCGGCCTTGATCATCTCGAGCGCCTCGAAATAGCCCTTGGTCAGGCCCTTGGCGGCGGCATCGTTGGCGGCGAGGAAGGCCGGGGTGCAGCCGAAGGTGTCCATCACCATCGGATAATCGAGCGTGGTGGCGATGATCTTGCCGGCATCCGGCTTGTCGCGCACCGCCGAAAGATAAGGCTCATAGGTCATCGCCGCATCGTTCTGGCCGGCGATGAAGGCCTGCGCCGCCGGGCCGGGCTCCATGTTGACCACGGTCACGTCCTTCACCGACATGCCGTTCTCCTTGAGGAACCAGGCAAGGGCGAAATAGGGCGAAGTGCCGGGCGCGGAAGCTGCGACCGTCTTGCCCTTGAGATCCTTGATCGAGCCGGTCGCGGCACGGACCGCCATGCCGTCGGCGCCATAGCTCTTGTCGAGCTGGAAGATCTGCTTGGTCTTGATGCCGGCAGCGTCCCAGACGATCCAGGTCTCGACCGTGGTCGCGGCGCACTGGATGTCGCCCGAGGCGATGGCGAGGTGGCGGTCCTTCTGCGGGATCTTCTTGATCGTCACATCAAGGCCGTTCTTGGCGAAGATGCCGGCCTCCTTGGCGAGCACCAGCGGCGCGAAGCCGGTCCAGCCCGAAATTCCGATGGTGACCTTGGTCTGCGCCTGGGCGCCGCCCGCCGCCAGGAGCGCCGCGAGGCCGATCCCGGCCGCCGCTCCGATGCACTTCAAACCCGTCATCAAGAAACCCTTCCCCTGCCTGTTGTCGCCGGCACCGCGAACGAAGCTTAGCGCAGCCCCCAGCGCGGCAACATGCAACCTTTGTTCCAAGCCAGCCTAAATGCCTATGCAAATCAGTCAAGCCGGCATCAACGCCGCTGGGGGAGGTGATGAATTTCTCTTGTTTGACACTAGGCGGGATATCTCTTCCCCTCGCCTCCCCGGCGCGCCGCGCCATCTGGACGAGGTTTCCCGAATGAACGGCGCCGACCGCCTCTGCGACACCCTCCTCATCAACGGCGTCGACGTCTGCTTCGCCAATCCCGGCACCTCCGAAATGCACTTCGTCGCGGCGCTTGACCGCAAGCCCGACATGCGCTGCGTGCTCGGGCTGTTCGAAGGCGTGGTGACCGGTGCCGCCGACGGCTATGCCCGCATGGCCGACAAGCCCGCGGCGACGCTGCTGCATTGCGGCCCCGGGATGGCGAACGCGCTCGCCAACATGCACAACGCCAAGCGCGCCCGGACGCCGATGATCAACGTCGTCGGCGACCACGCGACCTATCACCTCCAGCACGACGCGCCGCTGACCAGCGACATCGAGGGCCTGGCGGCGCCGATGTCGGATTTCGTCCGGCGCATCGCGAGCCCTGAAGATGTCGGCCCGGCGATCGGCGAGGCCTATGCCGCCTCGCTCTCCCTGCCCGGCGTCACCACGGTGATCCTGCCGGCCGATTGCGCCTGGGGCAGCGTCGAGCCGGCAACGCTTGCGCCGACGCCGGTGCCGACGCTTAAGAGCGCCGAGCCGGGGCTGGTGCGCGAGATTGCGGCGCTGCTGCGCAAGCATGGTTCGCGCGCCGCGCTGATGATGACCGGGCTCGCGCTGCGCGAGAAGCCGATGGAGATGGCCGCCCGCATCTGCGCGGCAACCGGCGCGCGCGTCTTCGGCCAGATGTCGAACGGGCGCATCGAACGGGGCGCGGGCCGCGTCGCCCTGCCGAAAGTGCCCTATCCGATCGATATGGCGCTGAAGCAGCTCGAGGAGGTCGACCTGCTGGTGCTGGTCGGCGCGCAGGTGCCGGTCGGCTTCTTCGCCTATCCCGGCAAGCCGGGACGGCTGATCCATGACGGCTGCGCGGTCGCGACGCTGGCCAAGCCGGGCGACGACCTGCCCGGCGCCATCGAGGCGCTGGCCGACGAGCTCTCCGCCCACGCCGTCGCGCCGGCCTTCATCGCCGCGGCGGCGCCCGCCAACGGGGCCCTGCCCTCCGGCACCCTCGATGCCGACAAGGTCTGCAGCATCGTCACGACGCTGCTGCCGGAGAACAGCATCATCTGCGACGAATCGATCTCATCGGGCCGGATGTTCTACGCGCAGTGCCATCACGCACCGCAGCACGACTATATCCAGCTCACCGGCGGCGCGATCGGCGAAGGCATCCCGCTCTGCGTCGGCGCAGCCGTCGCCTGCCCGGACCGCAAGGTCATCGGCATGCAGGCCGATGGCAGCGGCATGTACACGGTGCAGGGCCTGTGGACGCAGGCGCGCGAGAACCTCGACGTCGTCACCGTGATCTTCGCCAACCGGACCTATGCGATCCTGCATGGCGAGATGCGGGCGGTCGGGGTCAATGATTTCGGCCGCAACGCCACGCAGATGCTCAACCTCGACCAGCCGGCGCTCGACTGGGTCGCCATGGCCAAGGGCATGGGCGTCGAGGCCGGCCGCGCCACGACCGCCGAGGAGTTCACCAAGCTGTTCAAGGGCGCGCTGTCGCGCAAGGGCCCGTTCCTGATCGAGGCGGTGATCTGAGCTTTTGGACAGCTTCCCTCTGAAGTGGGCGGCCCAGCCGAGAATGAGCGGCCGTCATCAGACGGCCGCCTGAAGCGATCAGCCTTGCCGAGCGTGACCTGACGCGACGACATGGCGAATTCGGATGTCGATGCCTATCTCGGCGTGATCAGGGAGGTTTGACATGACGGAACGTGCTGTACTCGCAGGCGGCTGCTTCTGGGGCATGCAGGACCTGATCCGCAAGCTCCCCGGCGTCGAGACAACCAGGGTCGGCTACACCGGCGGCAACGTGAAGAATGCGACCTATCGCAATCACGGGACCCATGCCGAAGGTATCGAGATCGTCTTCGACCCCGCCAAGATCGGTTACCGGCAGCTGGTGGAGTTCTTCTTCCAGATCCATGACCCGACGACGCTGAACCGCCAGGGCAACGACCTCGGCACCAGCTATCGATCGGGCATCTACTATGTCGACGAGGCGCAGAAGAAGATCGCCGAGGAGGTGATCGCCGAGGTGAACGCCTCCGGCCGCTGGCCGGGCAAGGTCGTCACGGAGCTAAAGCCCGAGGGGGATTTCTGGGAGGCCGAGCCCGAGCACCAAGACTATCTGGAACGCTACCCGGCTGGCTACACCTGCCATTGGGTCCGCCCGGACTGGGTGCTGCCGCGTCGCGCGGCTGCCGAATAGCGGAAACCTTAGGAAGAGCGGACGAGAGCCCGCTCTTAGGCACCGTCATGCTCGGGCTTGACCCGAGCATCTCTGGCAGAAATGCCTTCTAGTCATGAGATGGTCGGCTCGAGGCCGACCATGACGCAATGTAGAACCTCAGCCCTTGAACCCGCCCAGGAACGCGTCGAGGCATTCCCCGATCGCCTCGATGGCGTAGCCGCCCTCCTGCACCACGAGCGTCGGCAGGCCCATCGCCTTGACCTGGCGGCCGATGGTGCCGAAATCGGCGGATTCGAGCTTCAGCACGCCGATCGGGTCGTCCTTATGGGCGTCGTAGCCGAGCGCGAGGACGAGCGCGTCCGCACCGAACTCGCGGATCGCCCGCCCGGCCCGGTCGACCGCGGCCTCCATTTCCGGCCCGGCAGCGCCATGGACGAGCGGCAGGTTGACGTTGAAGCCCTCGCCCGGCCCGTTGCCGCGCTCATCATCGTAGCCGGTGAAGAACGGGTAGTAATTCGAGGGGTCGGCGTGGATCGAGACCGTCAGCACATCGTCGCGGCGATAGAAGATCTGCTGGGTGCCGTCGCCGTGATGGGCGTCGACATCGAGGATCGCGACCTTGCCATAGCGGCTGCGCAGGCGCTGCGCGGCGATCGCCGAATTGTTGACATAGCAGAAGCCGCTGGCGCGGTCGGCCCGGGCGTGGTGGCCGGAAGGGCGGCACAGCGCATAGACCGCGCGCTCGCCGGCGAGCACGGCATCGGCGCCGGAGACGGCGGTGTCGGTCGAGCGCAGCGTCGAGAGCCAGCAATGCTCGCCGACCGGCACCGACATGTCGCCGAGATACCAGCCGAGCTGGCCGATGAAGCCGGTCGGGCGACAGAGCGGGCGCTTGTCCTCGTCCGGCCTGCCGCTCCAATAGGGGAAGGTCGCGGGCCAGACTTCCGGGCCTCGTTCGGCCGGCAATTCCTGCCAGCGCGCCCAGGCGGTTTCGAGGAACTGGATGAAGCCTTCGTCATGGACGGCCAGGATCGGCGCGGTGCCATGCAGCTGCGGCGTCTCAGGGGCGATGCCGTGGCGCGCGAGCGCGGCCAGCAGTCTTTCGGTCCGCTCCGGCAGATCCTTCGGCGCGACGACGCGACCGAAGCGCATGTATTGCTGGGGATCATGGAGCGATTGTTCGGGATGGTAGAAGGCGCGCATGCGGGTTCGACTCGTTTCGCGGCTCGGACGGACGGCATACGGCCATGAAAAGCGCGCCTCCGCCAGCGCGCAGGATCAGGCGGCGGCGCTGTCGTCACGCATGGCGGAGCCAGCCGCAAGCAGGTCCGGCTGCCGCAGGAGCAAGGGGACACGGCCCGCCGGCGCCGGCTTGGCGTAGCGATAGCCCTGGGCCAGCTCGCAGCCATGGCGGCGCAGAAAGGCCTCCTGTCCCGGCGTCTCGACGCCTGCGGCGACGATGCCGAGGCCGAGATCGGCAGCGAGGCCGATCATCGCCCGGACGATCGCCGCATCATCGCCCTCCTCCTCGACATGGCCGACGAAGCCGCGATCGATCTTGATGGTGTCGACCGGGAAGCGCTTGAGATGGGTGAGCGAGGCGTAGCCGGTGCCGAAGTCGTCGAGCGAAACGCTCAGGCCGGCGGCGCGCAGCGCCCGCAAGGTCCGCTCGGCCTCGCCGGCACTGCGGGTCAGCAGCACGCTCTCGGTAACCTCGATGCCGAAGTGGCGGGCGGGGACCCCCGCAGCCGCGAGCCGGCCGAGCAGGCGCTCCGGCAGATGCGGGTCGCGGAAGATGCCGGCCGAGAGATTGACCGAGACGATGCCGGGCTCGAGCCCGGCATCGAGCCATTGGCGCAGGTCGCGCAAGACGGCGCCGACGATGGCGTCGCCGATCCCGGCGGCGATCTCGACATCCTGGAAGCCTTCCTGGAACGCCGCGGCCGGGATGATGCCGCGCTGCGGATGGCGCCAGCGCGCCAGCGCCTCGAAGCCGACGATCCTGCCATCCGCAAGCGCGACCTGCGGCTGGTAGAATGGCAGGATCCGATCGTCGCGCAGGGCCGCGGCCAGATCGCGGCAGATCGCGACACGGCGCGTCATCGCCGCCCGCATCGACGGCTCGTAGACGACCGCGATGTTGCGGCCATTCGCCTTGGCTCGATAGAGCGCAAGGTCGGCGTCCTTCATCAGCTCGCCGCCATCGCTGTCGTGCTCCGGGGCCAGCGCGATGCCGAGGCTGGCGCGGGCGCTGATCATCTGGCCGGCATGCTCGAAGGGCTCGCGCAGCGCATCGAGCAGCGCCTCGGCCTTGAGGCGGGCGCCGGCGACGTCGAGCGGCTGCTGCGAGAGCACGACGAACTCGTCGCCGCCGAGGCGGGCGACCATGTCGGCCGGGCCGAGGGCACCGGCGAGCCGCGCCGCGGCCTGGAAAAGCAATTCGTCGCCGGCGTCATGGCCCAGCGTGTCGTTGACCGACTTGAAGTCGTCGAGGTCGATCAGAAACAGGCTGACCGTGCCCCCGGCATTCGCGATCACGTCGAGCGCCTGCTGCAGGCGCTCCTGGAAGAGCAGGCGGTTCGGCAGGCCGGTCAGCGTGTCATGCGTCGCCTGCCGCCGCGTGCGTGCTTCCGCCGCCTTGCGATCGGTGATGTCGACGATGCCCGCGACCACCGCGAGACCTCCGTCGATCGGCACGCCGGTGGCGGTGATCATGACGTCGCGCAGGGCGCCGGCACCGTCACGCATCTGCGCCTCGTAGCCGGCGATCTGGTCCTGCCGCTCCAGCCGATGCAGGATCTCGCGCCGGTCGCGCTCCTCGAACAGGATGTCCGAGACGCGCGCCGCGGCGAGCTGCTCGCGGCCGAAATAGCGCTTCGCCGCGTCGTTGCTGCGCAGGAAGCGCCCATCCTCGCGCGAGGCGACGACGAGCGGGATCGGCACCGCCATGAACAGGCGCTCGATCATCGCCTGGCTGGAGCCGAGCGCATCCTTGGCCTGCCGCTCGGCCTGCGTCGCCGTCCATTCGAGCCGACGCAGGCGGTTGCCATGGACCACGACCAGCCCGAGCGCGAAATTGAGCATCACCAGGACCAGGACCAGCCCCGGCAGGGTCGTCGGCAACGGGCCGCGACCGAGATAGCCGGCGAGCATCAGGGCGCTGCAGCCGAGCCCCAGCGTCATCGTCCAGCGGAAGGCCGTCGGCGCGACCAGATAGAAGATCGACGGCAGCATCAGGACGACGAACAGCGCCAGATCGCTGCGCGAGGAGACCAGCAAGGCCACTGCCAGCGCGGTCGCGACCTCCCAGCCGATCAGTACAGCTTGCGCCTGGCCAATACGCGTCGCCCTGCGCACCAAGGCGTAGCAGAGCAGCGATGCGGCGACCACGACGAGCCGGGCCGGGACGGCGACGAAGAAATGCGGCGTTCCATGGAAACGCCAGTCGCTGGCCAGGAACAGGGTGTTGAGAACGGCTGAGACAAGGAAGATCAGCCGGCACTGCCGCAGCGTTTCGGCAAGGCGCGCCTGCCGGAATGTCGTCTCGCGGGCGGCGTCGAGAAACTCGCCGCCGAATCGGAACAGGTTGTCGCGCGCCATACCCTATCGTCACCACCGATCCTCAAAACGAGGTTAAGGCATGACGCGGCCCTTGATCGAAAAGCTCGGCCGGTCGGAGGAAAACGGTGCTATCGCGGGCGCTCGCCGCCGTCAGGCGCAACGAGCGCCGCGAACTCGTGGGCCAGCGCGCCGACATCGAAACGGCCCGGCCGATACCAGTCGATCGAGCCGTTCATGGCGCCGAGCAGGAAGAGGCGCAGCGCCTCGGGTGAACGTCCCGGTGCGATCGCTCCTGCCTCCTGCAGTTCGTCGACGAGGCCGCGCCAGACATCTTCATAGAGGCGGCGCGAAAGGCGCACGCTCTCCGGCGTCGGGCCGCTGCCGAAGGTGAAGACCTTGATCGCGGCGCTGGTGTAGTCGCCATGGCCGTGCAGGGCGGAAAGATGGGCCGCGATCGCCGCCTCGAGCCGCCGGCGCGGGCCGGCCTGCACCGCGCCCGCCAGCGCCGCCGCGACGGCCTCGTGGACGAAGCGGACGCCATCGTTGACCACGGCCTCGACGATCTCCTCCTTCGAGGCGAAGTGGTGATAGAGGCTCGCCTTGCGGATGCCGACCGCCTCGGCGATCTCGCGCAGCGTGGTCTGATGATAGCCGCCCGAGCGCAGCAGCCGCGCCGCCATGTCGAGGATCAGCCGGCGCGAGCCGCCCTCCGGCATCGGCCGCTCGGTTCGGATCGCCGGCGCACTCACAACCGCTTTGCCACCTCTTCGAGCATCACCTCGGTGGCGCCGCCGCCGATTGACTGGACGCGGGCGTCGCGGGCCATGCGCTCGATCGTGCTCTCGCGCATGAAGCCCATGCCGCCATGGAACTGGACGCAGGCATACATCACCTCGTTGACCAGTTCGCCGCAATAGGCCTTGACCATCGAGACCTCGCGCGTCGCGTCGAAACCCCGCGCGTCGAGCCAGGCGGCATGGTGGACGAGCTGGCGGCCGGCCTCGACCTTGGCCGCCAGCATGGCGAGCTTCTGGCGGATCGCCTGCTTCTCCCAGAGCGGAGCGCCGAAGGCTTTTCGCGTGCGGACATGGTCGAGCGTCAATTCGATCGCGGCCTGCGCCTCGCCCATCGCCATGGCGCCGATCACGGTTCGCTCGTTCTGGAAATTGCCCATGATCGCGTAGAAGCCGCGCCCCTCGCCGCCGAGCAGGTTCTCTGCCGGCACGCGGCAATCCTCGAAGATCAGCTCGGCGGTGTCGGAGGAGCGCCAGCCATGCTTGTCGAGCGCCCGACCGACGCGGAAGCCGGGCGTACCCTTCTCGACCAGGAACATCGAGACCGCCTGCGAGGGCTTCGCTGAAGGATCGGTCTTGGCGGCGACGCAGTAGAGATCGGCATGGACGCCATTGGTGATGAACATCTTGGCGCCGTTCAGCACATAATGATCGCCATCGCGCCGCGCCGTGGTGCGGATGCCCTTCACGTCCGAGCCGGCATCCGGCTCGGTGACGGCGACCGCGCAGATCGCCTTGCCGGCGACGACATCCGGCATCCAGCGGTCGCGCTGCGCCTGGCTGCCGGCATTGAAGAGATGGACCGAGGCCATGTCGGTATGGACCAGGGCCGTGATGGCGAAGCCGGAAAAGGTCGAGCGGCCGAGCTCCTCGGCAAGGATGACGGTCGCGAGCGTATCCATCTCCGAGCCGCCATATTCAGCGGGGTAGCGGATGCCGAAGAAGCCGAGCTCGCCCATGCGCTCCAGCACGGCGCGCGGCACCATGCCGGCTGCCTCCCAGGCAAGGCCATGCGGCTTGACCTCGGTCTCGACGAAGCGGCGAATCTGGTCGCGCAGCGCCTCGTGCTCCTCGCCGAAATAGGGCGAGCGACGCTGCGCCGTGTCACCTGCCCCGAAGCTCTCCGCTGCCGTCATCGCCATCCTCCCTGCCGTGCTCTTCTAGTCTACCGACCGGAAGGTAGGCTCAGCGCACACTGACTGCAAGCAGGGCGTCGGAGCGGTCTCCAGCAAAAAGGGCGCGGCGCCAAAGCGCCGCGCCCTGAAATGCAGAAACCTTGTCGTCCCGGGCGACCGGAGGGAGACCCGGGACCCGTGCCGGAACGCGTGAGGCATGGGTCCCGGATCGGCGCCGCTGACGCGGCTTGTTCGGGACGACCGCGGAGGAGAAGACTCAGGCGAGCTTGCCGCCGACCGCCTTTTCGAGAATCGCCCAGGCCTCGTCGCCGAACTTGCCCTTCCACTCGGCGTAGAAGCCGGCCTTCTGGAGAGCGGCGCGGAATTCGTCGGCCTTGGTCTCGTTGATCACCATGCCCTTAGAGGTCAGCTCGGCCTGCAGGCCGGCATTGAGCTTGGCGACGTCGGCGCGCTCGTTCATGGCGGCGTCGTTGATGTGCTTGGCGACGATGGTCCGCAGATTCTCGGGCAGGCGGTCCCAGGCGCGGCGGTTCGCCAGGAACCAGAACCCGTCCCACATATGGTTGGTCAGCGAGAGGTACTTCTGGACCTCGAACAGCTTGGCGGTGGCGATGATCGCCAGCGGGTTCTCCTGGCCGTCGACGATCTTGGTCTGCAGCGCCGTGTAGACCTCGGCGAAGTTGATGCTGGCCGGGGCCGAGTCGAAGGCCTTGAACATCGAGGTCCAGAGCGGCGAGACCGGCACGCGGATCTTGAAGCCCTTGAGGTCGGCCGGGGAATTGATCGGCCCCTTCGACGAGGTCATCTGACGGAAGCCGTTGTCCCAGATCTTGTCGAGGACGTGCAGATTGGCCTTGGCGATCTGGCCGCGGACATAGGCGCCAAGGTCGCCGTCCATCGCCTTCCAGACCGCGTCGTAGTTCGGGAAGGCGAAGCCGATGCCGCTGACCGAGGCATTCGGCACCAGCGTCGAGAGGATCAGCGGCGACAGCGTGAAGAACTCGACGCCGCCGGAGCGGACCTGGTTCAGCATGTCGGTGTCAGAGCCGAGCTGGTTGTTCGGGAAGATCTGGATGACGACACGGCCGTTGGTCTCGGCCTTGATCTTCTCCATCGCCTCGGCAGCGCGCACGTTCATCGGGTGCGCCAGCGGCAGGTTGTTGGCGTATTTGTAGGTGAACTCGGCGCTCTGGGCGCGGGCGCCGATCGAGAAGGTCCCGATGGCGGCGGCGGCAGTGCCGCCCTGCAGGATGCTGCGGCGTGAAATGGACATTTTTCGTTCCTCCCTGATGTTTCTTGGTTCTAGCGCCACGGCCCCGATGGCCTCAGGCGGCAGTGTTTTTTCGATGGTGGCGCGGCGAGGCGCGCCTCTGCAATCGACAGCCACGGCTGACCGCCATGACCGCGCGACATGGCCCCTGTCTCCGACCCATCCTCGGATTCTGAGATGCCATCCCCACAGCCCTCATCCTGAGGAGCCGCGCAGCGGCGTCTCGAAGGATGGGCCAGCAGGTTCCGGAACCATCTGGAGCATCCTTCGAGACGCAGCCTAAAGGCTGCTCCTCAGGATGAGGGCTCGGATGGGATGCCCGTCCTTCGCCCGCCCGCCTCACAGGAAGCTCGTCGAGATCGCCGGCACGAGGGCGATGATGACGAGGCCGGCGAGCAGCGCGACGAGATAGGGCCAGATCGCGCCCATCGCCTCGTCCGGTTCAACATTGCCGATCTTGCAGGCGATGTAGAAGCCGATGCCGATCGGCGGCGTCATCAGGCCGATGTTCATCGCGGTGACGACGACCATCGAATAATGCACGTCGTTGATGCCGAGGCTCTTGGCGATCGGGAACATCAGGGGCGCCATCAGCACGATCGCCGGCAGGCCCTCCAGCACGCAGCCGAGGATCATGAAGACGACGATGGTGACGCCCATGAAGCTGATCCAGCCGCCGGGCAGATGCGACATGTAGGAGGCAAGATCGCGGGCAAAGCCGGTCTGCGTCAGCGCCCAGGCCATGGCGGAGGCGGTGCCGAGGATCATCAGGATGGCGCCCGAGAGCGCCGCGGTCTCGACCAGCATGCCGTAGAAGGTGCGCCAGCTGATGCCGCCATAGAGCACGATGCCGACGATCAGGGCATAAAGGACCGCGATGGTCGAGACCTCGGTCGCCGTCGCGACGCCGCCGCCGACGGCGCTGCGGATCAGGAAGGGCAGGACCAGCGCCGGCCCGGCGACCAGCCCGGTCTTCCAGATCGTCGCGAACGGCGCGCGGCGCACGCCCTGCAGCATCTCGGCGCGGGCCTTCCAGCGCGCCAGAATCGCCAGGACCAGCAGCAGCACCGTCGCGACCAGGAGGCCGTTGGTGAAGAGGCCGGCGATCGAGACGCCGGCGACCGAGCCGAGCACGATCAGCACGATCGAGGGCGGCACCGTCTCGGCCATGGCGGCGCCGGTCGAGAGCAGCGCGATCAGCTCCTTGGGCTGGTAGCCGCGCCGCTTCATCTCCGGGAACAGCGCCGGCGCGACCGTCGCCATGTCGGAGACCTTGGAGCCGGAGATGCCCGAGACCAGGAAGAGCGAGCCGAGCAGCACATAGGACATGCCGGCGCGGACATGGCCGAGCATGGAAGCGAGGAAATCGACGATCGCCTTGCCCATGCCGGTGGCGTCGAGCACGCAGCCGAGCAGCACGAAGATCGGCACCGAGAGCAGGATCAGGCTCGACATGCCCTCATCCATCCGCCCGATCATCACGAAGATCGGCACGCTGGTGCTGAACGACAGGAAGCACAGCGCCCCGATGCCGAAGCAGAAGGCGATCGGCACCCCGGCGACCAGGCAGAAGCCGACGACGCCGATCAGGAAGATGACGATGTTGAAATAGCCGAGCGTCTTGAACACCGGCGTCAGCAGGAAGAAGCAGGCGGCGACCGCACCGATCACCAGCGCCGAAAGGACGATCTCGCGCATGGTGCAGGTCCGCACCGCATAGGTGAGCACCAGCGCCAGCATGGTCAGGATGCCGAAGGCGATGGCCGAGACGCGCCAGCTCGACGGGATGTTGAGCGCCGCCGAGGTGACGTAGGATTCCTCGATGACATAGTCGATCGCCGGCCAGGCCATGACCAGCAGGAAGGTCGCGACCACGAGCAGGCCGAAAGCCTGGGCGAGCCCGTGCAGGCGCTGGGGCAGCATGCCGACGAACAATGTCAGGCGCAGATGTTCGTTGCGGTCGATGGCGATGGCCGAGCCGAGCATGGCGAGCCAGAGGAAGGAGATCGAGGCGGCTTCGTCGATCCAGATGACCGGGATCGAGAGCACATAGCGCGAGGTCACCCCGCCCAGCAGCAAGGTGACGATGACGACGAGCAGGGCGGCGGCGGCGATCTCGAGCGGCCGCACCAGCGCCGAGCCGACCCGCCGCGGGGCGCGATCGAGGCTCTCCAGAACCGCCGCGACGCCGTCCTTGGCCGCTGCACTCGTGCTCGTCTCGGCCATAAGGCCGCCCCTCCCATTCCGCCTGCCTTGCCGACTCGTCAGCGTCGCAACAGGTCCATATTGTAGTATCGATAGGCACGAGTTCCGGCGGAAAGATACACAGATCGAACGTCGTTGCAATCAGGCCTGTGGCAAACTACAAATTCAAAGCAGATCAGAGGTCCGCATGATGGACCCTCAAGGCAGGGGAAATGCGAGCAGGGATGGTGCCTTCGTCGGATCTGCCGGGCTCGCAAAGCGTCGACCGCGCCTTGCGCTTGCTCTCGCTCGTCGGCCGCGAAACTGCTGCCGGCCTGCCGCTGAGCGAGATCGTCGACGAGACCGGCCTGAGCAAACCGACGGTCCGGCGCCTGCTGCTGGCACTGATGCGCGCCGGGTTGGTCGAGCAGGCCAGCGAGACCAGGCGCTACCATCTCGGCGAGGAGGCCTTCGTGCTCGGCCTGCTCTCCGGCAGCCGGCATGGGATGCTCGACCTTGCCATGCCTAGCCTGCGCGCGCTCTCCGACACGACGCAGGACACCAGCTTCTTTTCGGTGAGGCGCGACCGCTTCGCCGTCTGCCTGCATCGCGAGGAAGGCACCTGGCCGGTGCGCACCCATGCGCTGCAGGCCGGCGACCAGCATCCGCTCGGCATCGGCGCCGGTTCGCTCGCCATGCTGGCGGCGCTGGCCGACGACGAGGTCGAGGCGATGATCGAAGCCAATCGCAGCATGCTGGCGGAGAGCTATCCGAGCTATACACCGGCAAGCATCCGCGCCGATGTCGCGCAGGCGCGCAAGCAGGGCTTTTCGCTCAATCCCGGCCGCATCGTCGCCAGTTCCTGGGGGATCGGCGTCGCGGTCCGCTTCCCCGACCGGCGCGTTGCCGGCGCGCTCAGCATCGCCGCCATCGACGCCCGGATGCGGCCGCAGCGACAGGAGGAACTCGCCGTGGCGCTGCGGCACGAGGCAAGGCAGGTCGAGCAGCGGCTCGCCGGCATGCTGGGCCGGAATCAACCCCTGATGCTCGCGCAGATGCCGCCACGCGGCACAAAACAGGCAGCGGAGACAAATTCATGACGACATCCGGAGAGGCTGCCGGCCCGCTCGGCGGGCAAAAGCCCGTCTCGCAGCGGGTGATGAACCTCGCGCATTTCCTGACCCGCAATGCCAGGCGCTTCGCCGACAGCCCCGGACTGATCTGGGGCGAGCGGCAATGGAGCTGGGGTGAGATCGACGCCGCCGTGCACGCGCTCTGCGCCGCGCTCTCGGCGCGCGGCATCGGCAAGGGCGACCGCCTCTTGGTGCATTCGAAGAACTGCGACGAGATGTTCTTCTCGATGTTCGCCGCCTTCCGGCTGGGGGCCGTCTGGGTGCCGACCAATTTCCGGCTGATGCCGGAGGAAGTCGCCTATCTCGCCACCTCTTCGGGCGCGAAGGGCTTTCTCTGCTATGGCGATTTCCCGGAGCATGCGGCTGCGGTCGCCGCCGCCAGCGAGGGGCTGCAGTTCACCTGGCGGATCGGCGCGGGGGGCTTCGGCGAACAGGCGGTCGGTGAGGCGATCGCTGCCCATGCCGGCACCCGTGTTCCCGACGCCATGGTCGAGCGCGACGATCCCTGCTGGTTCTTCTTCACCTCTGGCACCACCGGGCGCTCCAAGGCGGCGGTACTGACCCATGGCCAGATGGGCTTCGTGGTGACGAACCATCTCGCCGACCTGGTGCCCGGCTCGACCGAGAAGGATGCCTCGCTCGTCGTCGCCCCGCTCTCGCATGGCGCCGGCGTGCACCAGCTCGTGCTTTCGGCGCGCGGCGCACCGAGCATCCTGCTTTCGACCGAGCGCTTCGACATCGACGAGGCCTTCCGGCTGATCGAGAAGTATCGCGTCACCAACATCTTCACCGTGCCGACGATCCTGAAGATGCTGGTCGAGCATCCGGCGGTCGACCAGCACGATCATTCCTCGCTGCGTCATGTCATCTATGCCGGCGCGCCGATGTATCGCGAGGACCAGAAGACGGCGCTGAAAAAACTCGGCAAGGTGCTGGTGCAGTATTTCGGCCTCGGCGAGGTCACCGGTAACATCACCGTGCTGCCGCCCCATCTGCACGAGGAAGAGGACGGGCCGCAGGCGCGCATCGGCAGCTGCGGCGTCGAGCGCACCGGCATTGAGGTCCAGATCCAGAATGACGAGGGCAAGGAGCTTGCGGCCTTCGAGACCGGCGAGATCTGCGTGATCGGCCCGGCCGTCTTCGCCGGCTATTACGAGAACCCGGAGGCCAATGCGAAGTCCTTCCGCGACGGCTGGTTCCGCACCGGCGATCTCGGCCATATGGACGAGCAGGGCTTCGTCTACATCACCGGCCGGGCCTCGGACATGTACATCTCCGGCGGCTCGAACATCTATCCGCGCGAGATCGAAGAGAAGATCCTGACCCATCCGGCGATCGCGGAAGCCGCGGTGCTCGGCGTCCCCGACGCGGTCTGGGGCGAGATCGGCATCGCCGTCTGCGTCGCCCGGAGCGGCGTGGCGGAAGCCGAGCTCGCCGCCTATCTCGGCGAGAAGATCCCGCGCTACAAGATGCCGAAGCGCTTCTTCTTCTTCGAGGAACTGCCGAAATCCGGCTATGGCAAGGTGCCTAAGCGGCTGGTGCGGGACGAGCTGGAGAAGCGCGGCCTGCTCGACTTCGTGCGCCTGCCGGGCAGCGGCTCATGAGAAGCATCGCTCAGCCCGGCCCCGCACCGGCGGAGCGAGTGCAGTGGGCGCAGGGAGGCGGGCGGCAGCTCGTGCTCGACCTTAAACCCGGTCAGCTGCTGCTCGATGCGATCGGCAAGGCCTTCGCCGCGCAGGGTTTTCGCAGCGGCGTGCTGCGCCTGCCGGCCGGGCTCCCGCTCGCGCCCTTCGCCTATGTCATGCCGGCGCTGTCGGCGACGCCGGAGCATGCCGCCTTCTACAGCGAGACCTTCCGGCCGGATGGCGTGACCCGGATCGAGACGGGAGCGCTGACCTTCGGCGAGCGCGACGGAGCCTCGTTCTTCCACGGCCACGCGCTCTGGCGCGAAGCCGATGGCCGACGCAATGGCGGCCATATCCTGCCCGATCAGAGCTTTCTGGCGGAAGCAGTGCAAGTCGAGGCGGTCGGGATCGATGGCGCCTGCTTCATTGCCGGCCACGACCCGGAGACGAATTTCAAGCTGTTCATGCCAGCGGAATGGCCGCAGGCCGCGCCGCAAGCCGGTGGCCGCTTCTACGCGCTGCGGCTGCGGCCGAACCAGGACGTCTTCACGGCCCTGGAAAGCTTCTGCGCGGAACGCGGCATCGCGCGCGCCGTGATCCATGGCGGCGTCGGCTCGACCATCGGGGCCCGCTTCGCCGGCGGTCAGATCATCGAGCCCTTCGCCACCGAGATTGCGATCACCTCGGGCAGCCTCGCCCCCGGTCGCAGCGGTGCGCTGGAGGCCGAGATCACGATCGCGCTCGTCGACTATACCGGCGGCATGGCGCAAGGACCGCTCCGGCGCGGCGACAACCCGGTCCTGATGACGCTGGAGCTGGTGCTCGAGGCCGAGTGACCGGCGCCTCGGCGTCCCGAGGTCCCCTCCCCCTTTTCAGAACCTGACTTCGAAGCGTCCCTTGAGGGCGTGGTCGCGGGTGCGTTCGCCGATGGCGGCGGAGTAGGCGAGGCCGAGCGTGGTCGCGGTCGTGACGCGCCAGTCGAGGCCGGCCTCGGCGACGAGGGCATTGCGGTCGATCTGCGTCGCGAAGACCCGGGCCGGGGTGGTGCCGGCGATGAAGCCGGTCATCGCCTGCGGCGTCAGATCGCCAAAGCCGTAGCGCCAGCCGAGGAGGCCGCGGGCGAACAGCGGCATCGCCCCGATCTGCGCCTCGGCCCGCAGGCCGAGCGTGGTGAAGCCGAGATTCTGCTCGCCGGAGAAGACCCGCAACGCCGCCGCGCCGCCCTGCTCGATCGCCGAGCCGGAGGAGACCCGCAGCAAGGCGAGCTGGGCGAAGGGTTCGAGTGCGAAGCGCTCGAAGCGGAAGGCATAGCCGAGCTCGGCGAAACCCTGCAGCAATTCG
>JAKFDB010000135.1:0-83464 GCA_036676315.1 Bradyrhizobiaceae bacterium | reverse complement strand
GCCGTGGTCTTCACCAACAATGACAGCGCCTACGAGACGGCTCTTGCCCTCGCGGAGACCGGGCTCGGCAAGGTCATCCTCGCCGACATCCGGCCGCAGAGCGCGCTGGCGGCAGCGCTGACGGCTGTTGGCGTCGAGGTCCGGCTCGGCACCGAGGTCGCCGGCTTCGACGGCAAGACTGCGTTGCTCCGGAACCGGGGTGGCCAGGGCGGCGATCGCGTTGCTGTCGATCTGCTCTGCCTGTCCGGCGGCTGGAACCCGAATGTCCAGCTCGCCAGCCAGTCCGGTGCGAAGACGAAATGGAATGCGGAGCTCGCCAGCCATGTGCCGGGCGAACCTGTCCAGGCCGAGCGTTCGGCTGGTGCGACGCGCGGCGTCTTCGGGATCGGCGCCGCAGCGCGGGATGGCGCCGAGGCCGGTCAGGCCGCTGCCGCGGCGGCCGGCTTCGAGGCTGCCACTGGCTTCGCACTGCCCGAGGCCGGGCGCCCGGAAACGCCGCTCGCGCCACTCTGGGAGGTGAAGGCCGCCGGCAAGAGCTTCGTCGACCTCCAGCATGACGTCACCGCCGACGACATCCGGCTCGCCCATCGCGAGGGCTACAGCCATGTCGAGCATGCCAAGCGCTACACGACGCATTCCATGGCGACCGACCAGGGCAAGCTCGGCGGCCTCGTCGGATCGGCCATCCTCGCGGAAGCGCGCGGCGAGCCGGTCGAGGCTGTCGGCCTGCCGACGCACCGTCCCTATACGATGCCGGTCGCGATCGGAGCGCTGGCCGGCCATGGCTCGGGGGCGTTCTTCCAGCCGGTCCGGCGCACCGCGCTGCATGACTGGCATCTCAGGAACGGCGCGGTGATGCAGCCGACCGGCGCCTGGCTGCGGCCGTTCTACTATCCCAAGCCCGGCGAGACCGGCTGGGATCCGATCTTCCGCGAGGCTCGCGCCGTCCGCTCGGCGGTCGGCATCTGCGACGTCTCGACGCTCGGCAAGATCGACGTGCAGGGACCGGACGCGGCGGCTTTCCTCGACCGGCTCTACATCAACAACTTCTCGACGCTGGCGGTCGGCAAGTGCCGCTATGGCGTGATGCTGCGCGAGGACGGCATCGTCTTCGACGACGGCACGACCTCGCGGCTCGCCGAGGACCATTTCGTGGTGACGACCACGACCGGCAATGCCGCGCCGGTGCTGGAGCATATGGAATTTCATGCCCAGACGGTCTGGCCCGAGCTCGACGTCCAGTTCTGCTCGATCTCCGACCAATGGGCGCAGATGGCGGTCGCCGGGCCGAAATCGCGCGAGACGCTGGCCGCGGCGGTCGAAGGGCTCGATCTCTCCAACGAGGCCTTTCCGTTCATGGGGGTCGGCGAGGGCAAGATCGCCGGGCATCCGGTCCGCGTCTTCCGGATCAGCTTCTCGGGCGAGCTCGCCTATGAGGTCGCGACGCTTTCAGGCCATGGCGAAGCGGTCTGGGAGGCGATCCTCGCCGCAGGCAAGCCCTTCGGCATCGTGCCCTATGGCCTGGAGGCGATGAGCCTGATGCGGGTCGAGAAGGGCCATGCCGCCGGTCCGGAGCTGAACGGCCAGACCACCGCGACCGATCTCGGCATGGGCCGGATGATGAAGAAGGCGGGCGATGTCATCGGCCGGGTGCTCGCGGGCCGTCCCGGGCTTGCCGATCCGGGCCGGCCGCGCCTCGTCGGCATCCGCCCGGTCGACGCCGCGCAGCGCCTCAGGGGCGGAGCCCATCTCGTACGCGAAGCGGACTCGGGAGCGAGCCTGGGCTGGATCAGCAGCGTCACGCAATCGATCGAGCATCACTGCTGGATCGGCCTCGCCATGCTGGAGAATGGCGAGAGCCTCAAGGGACAGCGTCTCTTCGCCGTCTCGCCGCTCCACAATGAGAGCGTCGAGGTCACCGTCACCAGCCCCCATCATGTCGATCCGGAGAATGCTCGTGTCCGCGCCTGACCGCCGCTCACGCTTCCCGGCTGCCCGCCCCCGCCAGGGCGGACGCAGCGGCGGCGAGACACTCGCCATCGCCGAATGCCCGGCCACGCTGGTCCAGCTGACCGCCCGCAAGGGGCGCCAGGCCGAACTCGCCGCCACCGTCGAAAAGCTGCACGGGCTCGCGCTGCCGGAATCTGGCCGGGTCGCGGCCTCCGGCGGCAAGACCGCGCTGTGGCTGCAGCCCGGAAGCTGGCTGGTGACGGCACCGGCCGAGGAGCGCGCTGGCTTGCCGGGCACCCTGGCGCAGGCGCTCAGCGGGATCGCGGCGGTGGTCGATCAGAGCCATGGTCGCTGCGTCCTGGAGATCACCGGCGTTCAGGCGCGCGCCGTACTTGCCAAGCTCTGCCGGCTCGACCTGCACGAACGGGCGTTTCCGGCAGGCGCCAGCGCCGTCACGCTGGTCGGGCACGTGTCCTGCCTGGTCTACCGCATCGAGGGCGCAGCGCCGGGCTTCGGCCTGATCGTCGGCTCGACCTTCGCCGAATGGCTGCTCGACGAGCTCGCCGCGGCGGCGGCGGCCCATGGCTGGCGCTTCACCTCGGCCGACGAGGCCGCCGCATGACGGCTTTTCAAGACAAGACCGGGATCACCGCCCCATGACCATCCAACGGCCCAATCGCCAACTCGGCTTCCAGACCCGCGCGATTCATGAGGGCTACGACCCTCTGCTCGAGCGCGGCGCGGTCTCGCCGCCGATCTACATGACCTCGACCTTCGCCTTCGCCAATGTCGCCGACGCCGACGCCGTCGTCGCCGGAGAGAGCGACGGCTTCCTGTATGGCCGCGAGCACAATCCGACGCAGGCGCTGCTCGAACAGCGCGTCGCCTCGCTGGAAGGCGCCGAGGCCGGCGTCGCCGCCGCCTCGGGCATGGCGGCGATCTCGTCGCTCTTCCTCTCGCTGCTCTCGCCGGGCGACGAGGTGATCGTCCACGAGACGCTCTATTCGAACACCACGGCGCTGACCGGTGAAGGCCTGCCGCGCTTCGGCATCAAGGTCGTCAAGGTCGACCTCTCGGAACCGGCCAACCTGACGGCCGCGATCACCGACAAGTCCCGGCTCGTCTATTTCGAGACGCCGATCAACCCGACCGGCGAAGTGCTCGACATCGCGGCGATCGCGGCGCTGGCGCATCAGGCGGGTCTGCGGGTCGTGGTCGACTCGACCTTCGCCTCGCCGGCCGTGCAGCGGCCGCTGGAGCACGGCGCCGACATCGTCGTCCATTCGCTGACCAAATACATCAACGGCCATGGCGACCTGCTCGGCGGCATCGTGCTCGGCGACGCCGAGACGATGCACAAGGTCCGTGGCCTCGGCCTGCGCTACCTGACCGGCGCGACCTTGTCGCCGATGGCCTGCTTCCTGGTGCTGCGCGGGCTCAAGACCCTCAAGGTCCGGATGCGGCAGCATGGCGAGAACGGGCTTGCGGTGGCGCAGATGCTGGCGGCCCATCCGGCGGTTCGGGTCGTGCGCTACCCCTTCCTCGAGAGCTATCCGCGCCATGCCATCGCCCGCAAGCAGATGGTCAACGGCAGCGGCATGATGTCGTTCGAGCTGCACGCCGGCTATGACGGCGCCGTCAGGATGATGGACCGGCTGAAGCTGATCGCCCGCGCGGTCAGCCTCGGCGATGTCGAGTCGCTGATCATGCATCCGGGCGGCCTGCTGCAGGCGAGGCGCAAGGTCTTCCCGGAAGCCAAGCTCGGCACCGGCGTCACCATGGACCTGATGCGCCTCTCGGTCGGCCTCGAGGATGCAGAGGACCTGATCGACGACCTCAAACAGGCACTCGGCGGAGACTGACCATGCGCGGAGACGTCCTGGGTTATGTCGTGCGGCGGATACTCCACTCGATCCCGCTCGTCATCGGCGTCTCCATCATCGGCTTCGGCATCATGCACCTGGCGCCAGGTGGTCCGCTGGCGGTCTACACGCTCAATCCGACCATCACGGTCACCGATATCGAGCGCATCCGCATCGCGCTCGGCCTCGATCAGCCGGTCCACATCCAGTACCTGACCTGGGCCAAGTCGATGCTGACCGGCTCCTGGGGCTTCACCTTCTTCGGTGGCCGGCCGGTGCTGGAGGTCATCGTCGAGCGCCTGCCGGCGACGCTGATCCTGATGGGCACCTCGATGGCGCTCGCCATCCTGATCGGCACGCTGATCGGCATGCTCGGCGCGGTCCGGCGCAACTCGATCTTCGACTATCTGGCGACGACGGGCGCAATGCTGGCGCTCTCCTTCCCGACCTTCTGGTTCGGCCTGATGGCGATCTACATCTTCGCCATCGAGCTGCGCTGGCTCCCCTCCGGCGGCATGTACGAGCTCGGCGAGGAGGGCAATCCCTGGGATCTGCTGCGCCATCTCGTGCTGCCGGTAATGGTGCTGACGCTGGTGCTGGTGGCGACCTGGAGCCGCTATGCCCGTTCCAGCTTCCTCGAGGTGATCCAGCAGGACTATATCCGCACCGCCAAGTCGAAGGGCCTCGGCACGCGCCAGATCATGACGCGCCACGCCTTCCGCAACGCCCTGATCCCGCTGGTCGCGCTGCTCGGCGTGCAGTTGCCGTCGCTGTTCTCGGGCGCGCTGGTGGCCGAGACGATTTTCAGCTGGCCCGGCATGGGCCGGCTCTTCGTCGATGCGCTCAACATGAAGGAATACCCGATCCTGATGGGCATGATCATGTTCACGGCGCTCTTCGTCATCGTCGGGAACCTTTTGGCGGACATCGCGATCGCGCTGATCGATCCACGCGTGAAACTGGTCTGAGGGCGACGGCATGACGGACCTTCCAGCTCAAGCCGCCACTGCCGCGCCGACGCGCTCCTATGCGCAGATGATCGCGCGACGCTTCGTGACCCACCGGTTGGCGGTGATCGGCGCCGCCGTGGTCCTCCTGCTCTGCTCGTCGGCGCTGTTCGCGCAGTTCGTGGCGCCGCACGACCCGATGGCGATCGACACGACGCGGCGCTTCCTGGCGCCCTTCGCCTCCTGGACCAATCCGCTCGGCACCGACGATCTCGGCCGCGATACGCTGAGCCGGCTGCTCTATGGCGGCCAGGTCTCGCTGACGGTCGGCATCGTCGCGATGGTCACGACGATGCTGACGGGAACCCTCGTCGGTCTCGCGGCCGGTTATTATGGCGGCATCATCGACAATCTGCTGATGCGCTTCGTCGACACGCTGCTGTGCTTCCCACAGGTCTTCCTGCTGCTGGTGGTCGCCGCCTTCGTGCCGCCGACCATTCTGTCGATCTCGCTGATCATCGGCCTGACCTCGTGGATGGAGGTGTCGCGCATCGTTCGCGCCCAGGTCTGGACGCTGAAGGAGATGGATTTCGTCCAGGCCTCGCGCGGCTTCGGCGCCTCGAACTGGCGCATCATGATCGTCGAATTGCTGCCGAACATCATGGCGCCGGTGCTGGTCGCCGCGACCCTCAAGGTCGCGACCGCCGTGCTGATGGAATCCTACATCAGCTTCCTCGGCTATGGCGTGCAGCCGCCGATGGCGAGCTGGGGCAACATGCTGACCAACGCCCAGGGCTATTTCGACACCGTGCCCTTCCTGGCGATCCTGCCCGGCGTCCTGATCACCTTCACCGTGATGGGCTTCAACTTCCTGGGCGACGGCCTGCGGGACGCCTTCGACGCCAGGCTCAAGATCGACCCGTGACGCAACTTCGAAAGAGATAGAGGGGAGACCACAATGTCCACGAAGTCATCACTGACCCGGCGCTCGTTGATCAAGGCTGCCGCAGCATCGGGCCTGATCGTACCGGCGAGCGGCATCTACAGCCCGGCGCTCGCACAGCGGCGCGACCGCATCATCCTCGGCACGACCCAGGAGCCGGTGCAGTTCAATCCGCTGCTCTATGTCAACGCCGGCGCCGAGAACATTCCGGAAGCCTGCATGTTCGACGCGCTGTGGGACGTCAACGAGAAGGGCGAGTTCGTGCCCAACCTCGCCGCCCGCATCCCGTCGGTCGAGAACGGCGACATCTCGGGCGAAGGCCGGATCTGGCGCATCAACCTGAAGCGCGACGTCAAATGGAGCGACGGCCAACCCTTCACCGCCAAGGACGTCGAGTTCACCTACCAGACGATCGTCAACCCCAAGGTCGCGGTGCGCTCGCGCAGCGGCTTCGACCTGATCAAGAACTTCAAGGTCGTCGATTCCCACACCATCGAGATCGAGCTGGCGCGGCCCTTCGTGCCGTTCATGTGGGCCTGGCAGAACATGCACATCGTCCCGCATCACCTGCTCTCGAAGGAAGAGAACATCAACACCTCGGGCTTCAACGCCCAGCCGGTCGGCACCGGCGCCTATCTGCTGAAGTCGCGCACGGCCGGCAGCCACATGGTCTACGAGGCCAACCCGAACTACCATCGCGGCCCGGCCAAGATCAGGCAGTTCATCCATAAGTTCGTGCCGGACCAGCTCGTCGCCTATGGCCAGGCGCGGACGGGCGAGATCGACTATCTCGGCGTCTCCGGCGTGCCCTTCGACCGCTGGGGCGAGGCCGCCAAGCTGCCGGACCGCAACTTCTTCCCGCTGGCCCAGCCCTGGGTGCAGTTCGTCTACTTCAACTGCGGCAAGCCGCAGTTCAAGGACCCGAAGGTCAGGCGCGCGCTCTACATCGCGCTCGAAATGCAGAAGACGATCGATGACGTCTTCTTCGGCGCCTACAAGCGGACCCTGTCCTACCTGCACACCAGCCACTGGGCCTATAACCACGACCTCAAGGACACCGGCCCCAACCCGCAGCTCGCCGCCAAGATGCTCGACGAGGCCGGCTGGAAGGTCGGCGCCGACGGCGTCCGCGAGAAGGACGGCGTCAAGATGAAGTTCTCGATGTCGACGACGGCGGGCTTCCCGGCGCGCCAGGCGACGCAGGCGATCTTCCAGCAGAACTGGAAGGCGATCGGCGTCGAGATGGAAATCAAGAACATGCCGGCCTCGGTGGTCTGGGGCGAGTACACCACCAAGTCGCAGTTCGACACGCTGCTGGTCTCGTGGGAGCCGACCGTCGGCATGGACCCCGACTACACCGCCCGCGCCCACTCCAAGATGATCCCGGTCAAGACCGGCAGCGGCTCGAACTACACGCAGTACGAGAATGCCGAGGTCGACCGGCTGCTCGAGGAGGGCGTCAGGCAGACCGACGTGGCCGAGCGCAAGAAGACCTATGCCCGCATCCAGGAGATCCTGCTGGAGGAGGTGCCGTTCGGGCCGCAAGGCGGCGTCTTCCAGGGGCAGATCGCCCACAAATCCTTGCAGGGCATCAAGCCGAACCAGTACGTGGTCGACGCCGCCTGGAACGTCCACGAATGGTCGTGGGGCTGACCAGCATCCGATGACAGGTCGGGGCGCCTGCGGGCGCTCCGACTGCCGACCCCCGGCCCGATGGCCGAGGGTTCGACCATGAGAGCTCCTTGATGCCGACCGAACAGTACCTCCTGACCCTGTCCTGCCCGAACCGCCCGGGGATCGTCGCGGCGGTGTCGCGCCATCTCTTCGAGAGTGGCGGCAACATCCAGGAGGCCAACCAGTTCGACGATGTCGAGACCGGCGACTTCTTCATGCGCGTCGTCTTCAACTTCCCGGAGGGCGGCTCGCTTGAGAGCTTCCGCGAGGGCTTCGCCGCGATCGCAGAGCGGCACGGCATGAGCTGGCAGGCGCGCGGGCGCCGCGAGCGTCAGCGCGTGCTGCTGCTCGTCTCGAAATTCGACCATTGCCTGGCCGACCTGCTCTATCGCTGGCGCACCGGCGAGCTCGGCATGGAGATCGCCGGCATCGTCTCCAACTACCCGCGCGAGATCTACCAGCACCTCGATTTCGACGGCATCCCCTTCCACCATCTGCCGATCACCAAGGAGACGAAGCCGCAGCAGGAGGCGCAGATCTGGGCGCTCGCCAGCGAGCAGCGCGTCGATCTCGTCATCCTCGCCCGCTACATGCAGGTCCTGTCCGACGATCTTGCCGGAAAGCTCAGCGGGCGCTGCATCAACATCCACCATTCCTTTCTGCCGGGTTTCAAGGGCGCCAAGCCCTACCACCAGGCGCATTCTCGCGGCGTGAAGCTGATCGGTGCCACCGCCCATTACGTGACAGGCGACCTCGATGAGGGGCCGATCATCGAGCAGGACATCGAGCGCATCAGCCATCACGACACGCCCGAGGACCTGGTGCGCAAGGGCCGCGACATCGAGCGGCGCGTCCTTGCACGCGCCGTCGCCTGGCACCTCGACGGACGGGTGCTCGGTAATGGCGGCAAGACCGTCGTCTTCCGGGATTGAGGGTTCAGATCGGCATGGCGGCGGAGACGAGCGGGATTTTGGAGCAGGCGGGCGACCGGCGTTCGGCGCGCGCCACCAGAGGGGACAGCATGACCGACCCGATCCTCTCCGTATCCAACCTCTCGGTGGCCTTCCGCGGCGAGGGGCAGTGGCGGCCGGTGGTGCGCGACGTCTCCTTCGAGATCGGCCCGAGGGAGACGGTCGCCGTGGTCGGCGAATCCGGCTCCGGCAAGAGCGTCACGGCCCTGTCGATCATGGGGCTGACGCCGCCGGGGTCGAGCCGCGTCGAGGGCAGCATCAGGCTTGGCGGCAAGGACCTGCTGACGCTGTCCGAAACGCAGATGCGCCAGGTCCGCGGCAACGAGATCGCGATGATCTTCCAGGAGCCGATGACGAGCCTCAACCCGGTTCTCACCATCGGCTTCCAGGTTGCCGAGGCCCTGATGCTGCATCGCGGCCTGTCGCGGAGCGAAGCCGAGGCAGAGGCGCTGCGCCTGCTCGACAAGGTCCGCATCCCCGCCGCGAAATCGCGCTTCAACGAGTATCCGCACCGCTTTTCCGGCGGCATGCGCCAGCGCGTGATGATCGCCATCGCGCTGGCCTGCAAGCCGAAGCTGCTGATCGCCGACGAGCCGACGACGGCGCTCGACGTGACGATCCAGGCGCAGATCCTTGAGCTGATCAAGTCGCTGCAGGACGAGCAGGACATGTCCGTCCTGTTCATCACCCACGACATGGGCGTGGTCGCCGAAATCGCCGAGCGCACGGTCGTGATGTATGACGGCCAGGCGGTCGAGGTCGGCACGACCGAGGAGATCTTCGCCGGCGCCCGGCATCCCTATACCCGCTCCCTGCTCTCGGCGGTGCCAAGGCTCGGCTCGATGTCGGGAAAGCAGCGGCCGATGCGCTTTCCTGTGGTCGACCGCACGACAGGCACCTCCGACGTACCGACGGAGACCTCGGACACCGTCGCCCATGCCGAGCGGCCGGTGCTGGAAGTCTCCGGCCTCACCACGCGCTTCGAGATGCGTTCGGGCCTGTTCGGCCGGGTCGGCGGCCGCGTGCATGCGGTCGAGAACGTGTCCTTCAGCCTCAAGGCCGGCGAAACCCTGGCGCTGGTCGGGGAATCCGGCTGCGGCAAGTCGACGACCGGGCGCTCGGTGCTGCGCCTGTCCGAGCCCTTGTCGGGTTCGGTACTGCTCGACGGGGTCGATCTCACCAAGCTCGGGCCGGCCGAACTGCGCGAAAAGCGCCGCCACATGCAGATGATCTTCCAGGATCCGTTCGCCAGCCTCAATCCGCGCATGAATGTCGGCGCGGCGATCGCCCAACCGCTCTTGATCAACGGCCTTGCCAGCAAGGCGGAGGCGCGCGAGCGGGCCGGCGTCCTGCTGCGCCAGGTCGGGCTTTTGCCGGAGATGGCGAGCCGCTTCCCGCACGAGTTCTCCGGCGGGCAGCGCCAGCGCATCTGCATCGCGCGGGCGCTTGCCGTCGAACCCAGGCTGATCGTTGCCGATGAATCGGTCTCGGCACTCGACGTCTCGGTCAAGGCGCAGGTGATCAACCTGATGCTGGAACTGCAGGAGCGGATGAAGCTCGCCTATCTCTTCATCTCGCACGATATGGCGGTGGTCGAGCGGGTCAGCCACCGTGTGGCGGTGATGTATCTCGGCGAGATCGTCGAGATCGGACCGCGCCAGGCGATCTTCGACAATCCCCAGCACCCCTATACCAAGCGGCTGCTGCAGGCCGTTCCGGTACCCGATCCGGCCCGCCGGCTGCAGAAGCGCCCGGTCTCGAACGACGAGATCGAAAGCCCGCTCCGGCCGGCAAGCTATGTCCCGCCGCCGCGCCAGTATCGCGAGGTCTCGCCCGGGCACGCGGTGATGGTCTGGGAGGATGACCGCTATTGGGGCGCGCGTGCCGAGGCCCGGACGGCGGGCTGAGCCTTCCTGCCTACAGGACCACCACCTTCGAGCCGCTCGGGATGCGGTTGTAGAGGTCGATGACGTCCTGGTTCATCATCCGGATGCAGCCGGATGAGACCGCCTCGCCGATCGTCTCCGGCTCATTGGTGCCGTGGATGCGGTAGAGCGTGTCCCGGCCATTCTTGAACAGATAGAGCGCGCGGGCGCCGAGCGGGTTGCTCTCGCCTCCGGCCATGCCGCCGGCCCATTTGGCATAGCGCTGCGGCTCGCGCCGGATCATGTCCCGCGTCGGCGTCCAGCGCGGCCACTGCGCCTTGCGCTCGACGATCGCCGTACCGGAGAACTCCAGCCCCGCCTTGCCGACACCGACGCCGTAGCGCAGCGCCTTGCCCTGCTCCTGGACGAGATAGAGGAAGCGGTTATGAGGATCGACGACAAGCGTTCCGGGCGCGTGCTTGGTCGGATAATCGACGAGCTTGCGGGCATAGCGCGGCTGCAGATCTGCAAGATCGACCGCCGGCACCTTGAACTTCTCGGTCTCGATCGCGGCGTAGCGCTGCGCCAGCTGCGGGTCGATGACCGGGGCGGTGGCCACTGGCGGGCGCGGCTGGACGGTGGTGCAGGCCGCCGCAAGCAGGCCAAGGAGAATGGCGGCGAGGAATCTCGTCGGCAGGGAGGCGCGGGTCATTCGAGGCTTTCGGCAGAGCAAGGAAACGGAGGCGGGGGAGGCAGAAGCGCTATTTCGCGGCTTGCCTGGCGCGCGCATCGGCGACGACCTGCTTGAAGCCGTCATAGTTCAGCGTCGAGGTCCGGAACGGGCCGACGAGATAGGCCGGCGTGCCTTCCAGCCCGATGGCATCGGCCTGGGCGAGATTGCGCCGCAGCAGCGCCGTGATGGCGTCGGCCTTGCCGTCCAGGTCGGCCTGCAGGCGCGCCATGTCGACCCCAGCAGCCTGTACCGCCTGCAGGATCTTCTCCTTGGGGCCCCGCACGCTGGGAAGCGCCATCAGGGCATGATGGACCGCCTCGTACTTGCCCTGATAATGCGCCCCGAGAGCCAGCTGCGCGCCGTAGACCGAGGCATCGCCGAGGATCGGCCAGTCCTTGTAGACGAGCCGGATCTTGCCATCCGTCTTGACGATGCGGCGCAGATCAGGAGCCGCCTTCTTGCAGTACGGGCAATTGTAATCGAGGAAGGCGGCGATGGTGACGTCGCCCTTTGGATTACCGGCATTGGGCGCTTCGGGGTCGTTGAAGACGGCGTTGGCGTCGGACTCCACCGCCAGGGCCGGCCCGGCAGCAAGCAGCGCCGGAACGCTGGTGATGGCGAAACCGGATGCGGCCAGTCGGAGGAGCGCGGTACGGCGGTTCATGAGGATCTCCAGCAAGGTGGCATCGGAGCCTGCGTCAGGCGGCAGCCACGATCTCTCGGGCAATCGCGGGCGCGGGCCGTGCGTGCGGCAGGAACAGGCGGAACATTGGCGACCTTTCGATCGGTTGAAGCTGCCATGTCGAAAGCCCAGCTTAAGCCAGCCTTAAGGCTGGGCTGGCTGATCGCTGGCGAAGGAGCGAGCGCATGCGCATTCTCGTGGTCGAGGACGACCCAATTCTCGCCGACGGCCTCGTCGTCGGCCTCGGCCTCGCGGGAATGACGGTGGACCGGGTGGAGAGCTGCGCCGACGCCCACGCCGCGCTCGCTACCTCGGCCTTCGACGCCATGGTGCTCGACCTGATGCTTCCCGACGGCTCTGGCCTCGACGTGCTGCGCGAGATGCGCCGCGCTGGCGACCGGACGCCGGTGCTGCTGCTGACGGCCATGGACGATACGCCCGACCGCATCCGCGGCCTCGACAGCGGCGCCGACGACTATCTCGGCAAGCCGTTCGATCTCGACGAGCTCAGCGCACGCGTGCGGGCGATCGCCCGGCGCGGCAGCGGCCGGGCGACCCCCTGCCTCACCGCCGGTGGCATCATGCTCGACCTGGCCAGCCTGTCAGTGACGCTGAACGACGCCCCGCTCGCCCTGTCGCGGCGCGAGTTCGCGGTCCTGTCGGCATTGATGGAACGCCCCGGCACCGTGCTCTCCAAATCGGAGATCGAGGACCGGCTCTATGGCTGGCAGGAGGAGATCGAGAGCAACGCGGTGGAGGTGCACATCCACCATCTGCGCGCCAAGATCGGCCGCGGCATGATCGAGACGGTGCGCGGCCTCGGCTACCGGATCAGGGCGGCGTGATGAGCTCACTGCGTGGAAGACTCTTCGCCATCCTGCTGACGGCGACCGGCGTGATCTGGCTCTCGGCCGTGGTCTGGATCTACTCCGGAACGCATCGGGAGCTCGAGCACGTCCTCGACACCCGCCTGCAGGAGGCGGCGCGGATGGTGAACTCGCTGGTCGGGAGCGCCAATATGGCGGTCGCCATGGCCGCGGTCCCCGGCCCGCAATCCGAGGCCGTGGGCTATGAACGCCAGCTTTCCTGCCAGATCTGGTCCTTCGACGGCCGCCTGATGGCCCGCTCGAGCGGCACGCCGCATGGCCGCCTGACCGAGGTGCAGTCGGGCTTCTCCGACCGCATCGTCGACGGTGAACGCTGGCGCGTCTACACCGTCGCCAACGAGGCGGCCGGGGTACACATCATGGTCGGCGACAGGCTCGGCCTGCGCGATCGCCTCGTCTCCGAGCTGATCAAGGGGCTGCTTGCCCCGGCCCTGCTGATCACGCCGCTACTCGGCCTCTTGATCTGGATCAGCCTCGGCCAGGGCCTGCGGCCGCTGCGGGCCATGGCCGATGACGTACGAACACGCGACGCCGACGATATGAGCCCGATCGACACCGCCCATGCGCCCGCCGAGGTAAAGCCGCTGGCCCAGGCCCTGAACGGGCTTTTCGCCAAGGTCGAGACGGCGCGCCGGCACGAGCGCGAGGTCACCGCCTTCGCCGCGCACGAGCTGCGGACGCCACTCGCCGGCCTGAAGACGCAGGCGCAGATCGCGATGGCGGCGGAAGACCCTGCCGTGCGGCAGGGGGCGCTGCAGCGGATCGTGCTCTCGGTCGACCGCACCACCCGGCTGGTGCGGCAATTGCTGGCGCTGGCGAAGCTCGACGCAAGTGGGACACCGCCGACCCGGGAAACCGTGGCGATCGGCGCCGTCTTCGACGAGATCACCGAAGCTCCCCCCAACGCAGCGCCGCATGTCTCGGTCGCGATCGATCCGGCACTGCGGGAGCTGACGGTCCAGGCCAGCCGCGAGCTGCTGACCCTAGCGCTGCGGAACCTGCATGAAAACGCCGTCCAGCACTCGCCGGCGGGCGGAAAGATCATCTGGCGGGCAACCGCGAGCGGGCGCGGCATCGCCATCGAGGACGAAGGTCCGGGAATTCCGGAGGACGAGCTGGCTCTCGTCACCCAGCGCTTCTTTCGCGGCCGGCACAAGAGCGCGCTCGGCACCGGGCTCGGCCTCGCCATCGCCGATGCGGCCGTGCGTCGCCTGGAAGCGTCACTGCGCCTGAACAATCGCCAGGATCGTCCGGGCCTGCGAGCCGAGATCGAGATCAGGGCCTGAGCCCTCCGAAACTCGACTTGGGCCCCGCGGGGGCGGCGCCCGCTCAGCCGCCGCGGGCTTCGACCACCTTGCGGCAGCTATCGGAGAGCTTGGCCTTGTTGTCGCGCAGGCAGCCGTTCATCTGCTCCGGCTTGCCGACGAAGGAAGCACAGAGCTTCATCGCATCGGAGCGACAGGCGGCGCGCTCCTCGGCGGTAGGCTCCGATTGAGCAAATGCGGCAACGCCGGTCAGCGCAAGGAAAACCAGGGCTGCGGGAAGAATGCACTTCATCGCTCATCCTTTCACGAGGAACTCTGAGCTCACTGCCCCAGCGGCACTGGGCGGCGGGAAGATCGACCGGAACTCCGCAGCCGGCTGCACCATGTTCATGACGCAGCCCCCGGCGCCGTTCCGGAGCTGGCCGCCGACATCGGCGCAGCTGGGGCGGCGGCCGGCGCCGAAGCCGGTTCCGGTTCCGGCGGGCTCGGCAGCTCGGCAACCGAGACGCTGACAGCGCCGGCCTTGCCCTGCAGGCGGGCCTCCTCGATTATTTCCTCGATCAGGTGCCGCACCAGCGGCTGGACCCGCTCGGCCGCAGGCGCGATCAAGTTGAAGGAGAAGCGGACAGTGCCGCCGGCCTCGCCCGCGTCCTCCTCCCAGGTCGCCGCGATATCGCCGACGATGGCCACATGGATCGTCGGTTCGCTGCGCAGAGCCGCGACGGCGTTGCGCCTGAAACGGGTCACCGCCGGCTGGCTGGGCAAGGTCGCGAACGGCACCTCGACGGCCACATGCACCAGCCGGCGACTATGGTTGGTGACCGTGCCGAGCTCGCCGAGCGGTATGGTGTGGACGCGGCCCGCCTGATCGCGCAGGCGGACGCTGCGCAGGTTGATCTGCTCGAGCTGGCCGCAGCGGCCACCGGCCTCGATCGTCTCGCCGAGCCGGAAGACATCGTCGAGCATGTAGAAAATCCCCGAAACGATGTCCTTGACCAGCGTTTGCGAGCCGAAGCTGATCGCGAGGCCGACGATGCTGGCCCCGGCCAGCAGGGGCGTGGTGTCGATCCCCATGGTCGAGAGCGCGACGAGCAGGAACACCACCCCGATCAGGGCTGTCGTCACGAAGCGCAGGATCGGCAGGACGGTCGTCAGGCGCGCCAGCCGGTCATCCGGCGGTCCCGCGCCGGCGCCGGCCTCGCTCGGGGTCAACTTGGATTCGGTCCAGACATGGATCGCGGCGGCCAGCGTAACGGCGAGCACGAGCACGAACGAGGCGAAGGTCAGCCGGTGCGTGAAATTGAGCCATGCCTGCGGCGTGAAACCGCCGAACACGTCGCGCCACCAGAACTGGATGACGATCCTGACCATCAGCGCCACCGCGAGCGCATCGACGACAACACGCAGGACGAAGAGCTGGCGCATGGTCGTCGGCTTGCGGGAATCGCGGATGCTCACCTTCAGCGCCCGGTCGAGCGCGACCGCCAGCAGCAGGATCACGATCATGCCGACGGCGCCGCGATAGAGATCGAAATCGAGTTCGATCCAGCCCCAGGTCCAGAAGGCGAGCAGGACCAGCACCATGCCGGAGGCGAGCAGGCGCGAGAACTGAGGGATGCCATGGCGCTTGAGGTCCCGCAGCAGGCGCAGCGCCGCCACGGCCATGCCGAGTGCGACCAGCCAGGACAGGAGCCGCAGCGACGGCAGTGCCATCCCCGCCCGCTGCGCGGCGGCCAGCAGCACGGCGTGCAGATGGCCGACGGCAAAAATGGCCGCGAATTGCCAGACCGCCTTGCGGGCCCCGTGATCGTCGACGGTCGAGAGGCGCAGGCGCCTGACCGTCGGCTGGAACAGGATCGTCAGCAAGGTCAGCAGCAGCAGCCAGCGGATAAGGCCGATCGTCAGGTCACTGGCGAAGCCCGGGGTGCCGGGCGGAATGTCGAGCCAGCGGACGAGCAGCACTCTGCCGGTCACCGTAGCGGCGAGCAGAGCCAGCACATCGAGCGCCGCCAGCCTGGTGATCCCGGCGAAGGCCGAACGCGCGGCGCCGGCTCGCGCGCGACGATGCCGGAGCAGATGCATGACGAGGAGATAGACCAGCAGCACGGCGGCTGCGACGCAGAGGGCCTGGGCGAAGACCGGCAGTGCAGACAGCGATCCTGGCCAGATGCGCCAGACTTCCCCTGGTACCCGAGGGGCCGCGTCGAGCGCGGCAAGCGACTCGGTCTCGATGCGCTTCAGCAGTATGGTCACGCCGTCCAGCGGCGAAACCATCGCCGCGGCCGGAACCGGCGGTGCCGCCGGTATTGACGGGCCGCTCTCCATGCGGCGCTCCCTTTGTCCTCTCGCGCATCCCTGCAGCGCTTGCGGCTGCTTTTGTCGACAGGATCAACGGCAAGGCCGATGCGCTATCCCTCGATTTCAGGGATAGTCCAAGACGCGGTTGCGATCCAGATCGATGCTGCGCCGGCTGCGGCCATCACACAGGATGCCGCGTGCCCGAACGCCGCCGACCGGCTTCGCCTCAAGCGCTGCCGGCGATCGCCTCGATCTTGGCGATGCCGCCGAGCTTCGGGGCAAACGAGGTCCAGACCTTGCGAGCTCCCGCCTCCCAGCCGGCGCGGTCCTCGGCCTGAGCGACCTTGCCGCCCTCGGCCTTGGCCTTGGCCATCGAGGCTTCCTCGTCGGCGATGATGAGCTCGTCGAAATAGGCTGCGCCTTCCGCGGCAGCCGCCGAGAGAGCCGCCTTATCCTCGGCGGAAAGCCCCTTCCAGAAGGCGGCCGAGACATAGACCACGCCCGTCGCCCAGATATGGCCGGTTTCGATCAGCCAGGGCACGACCTCGTAGAGCTTGAAGCCGACATAGGCCGACTTGGTCAGGTCCATGGTGTCGACGACGCCGGTCTTCAGGGCATTGTAGGTCTCGGGGATGGGAATCGGTGTCGGGAAGGCACCGAAGCCGGACCACAGCTCGGTGTGCAGCGGGCTCTGGATGACCCGGATGCGCTTGCCCTTGATGCCGGCCGGGGTGGTGATCGGCTCCTTGGCGAGGAGGTGACGGGCGCCGTAATTGATGAAGCCGAGCACGACAAAGCCCTGCGCCTCGTACTTGCCCTTCAGCTCGCTGCCGAGCGGGCCGTCGAGCACGCGCTTCAGATGTCCGCGATCGCGGAACAGGAAGGGCAGATCGAGGATCTGGCCGTCCGGCACCCAGCCCGACAGTGCCGAGATGGTCGAGAGCGAAGCCTGGACCGAGCCGAGCCTGATCCCCTCGGCCACCTCCTTCTCGCCGCCGAGCGCCGCATTGCCGACGATACGCAGATCGAAGCGACCGGGCGCCGTCCGCGCCAGCGTCTCGGCGATCTTCCGCCAGATCTTGGTCTCCGGCTTGTCCTCGCCAAAGAGCGAGGCGATCGTGACCGGCCGGCTGGCGGCGAACCCCGGACGAGCCGAGAGGATCGCCGGTGCCGCAATGAGCCCGGCGGCGATCTGGCGGCGGGTGAAGGACATCAGAACAACTCCTTGATCGAAGGCGGAAGCGAAGGCCAGGCGGCGGCGCCGAGGCAAAGCACGGCGAGCGCCGCAAGCAGGCTGGCGAGCAGCGGCAGCACCGCCCTGAACACCGAGGCGGCCGGCACGCGGGTGATGCCGCTGACGACATAGACGAGGATGCCGAGCGGCGGCGTCAATCCGTGAATCATCAGGTTGACGACGAGCACGACGCCGAACTGGATCGGATCGAGCCCGGCGGCGATCGCGACCGGCAGCATCAGCGGCGCGAGCAGCAGGATCGCGGCGCCGATATCGAGGAAGAGCCCGGCGACCAGCAGGACGAGATTGGCCAGCAGCATCACCGCATAGGGCCCGCCGCCGAGCGCCGTCACGAGGGACGCCATCTGGTCGGAGACGCGGTCGACCGCGAGCAGGAAGGCGAAGGGAGCCGAGGCGCCGATCAGCAAGCCGACGGCAGCCGCCTCGCCGGCCGAACTGCGCAAGGCACGCCCGACGCCGGCCAGGTCCAGGCTGCGCAAGGCGAGGCAGACGACGAGCGCATAGGCGACTGCAAGCGCCGAGGCCTCGGTCACCGTGACCACGCCGAAGCGGATGCCGACCACGACGACGACACCGAGCCCGATCGCCGGCAGCGCTCCGACGAAACTCCGGGCCCGCTCTGCGCCCGTCGCTTTCGGTGCGATGTCGACCACACCACGAACGCTGAGATGGATGCCGATGGCCAGCGCCGGCACCAGCACCGCCCCCGCCACGAAGCCGCCGACCAGCAGCCCACCGACCGAGAGATTGGTCGCCGTCGCCAGAATGAGGAAGGCGATCGAGGGCGGGATGATGTTGTCGAGCATCGAGACGCCGGCGACGATCGCCGCCGCATTGGCCGGCGGATAGCCGCGCGCCACCAGGGCCGGCGCCATCACCTTGGCGCCGAAAGCCGCATTCGCCACGGAGGAGCCGGAAGCGCCGGAGAACAGCGTGCTGGCGACCAGCGCCGTCTGGGCGAGGCCGGCGCGCCAATGTCCGACGAGGGCGGCGGCGAAGCGGACCAGCCGCTCGGCGAGGCCGCCGGCGGTCAGCAACTCGCCGGCGAGCAGGAAGAACGGGATCGCCAGCAGCAGGAATTTCGAGACGCCGGAGACAGTGTTCTGGACGATCGCCGGCTCGGGGAGCAATCCGCCAAAGGCCCCGGAGAGCGAGACCCCGGCGAGCAGGGCGAAGGGCAGCGGCGCGCCGATCAGCAGGCCGAGCCCCGCGGCGAGCGCCGCCACCAGGCTCGGCGTCCCGAGCACGAGGCCGGTCGTGCTCTGGGCGGCGAGATAAAGGCCGCCACCGAGAACAAGCGAGGCCAGCGCGGCGGCGAGCGAGCGGTCGAGTGCCCCGCGCCAGAGCAGGAGCAGCACCGTCAGCCCGCCGCCTGCGGCGAAGGTGGCGAAGCGCAGGCTCTCCGGCAGGCCAAGCACGGTCGAGGTGCCGCCGACCAGTGCCGCGACGCTGGCCCCGCCGATGGCGATGACGAGTGCGCCATGGACCGCAACGGCATCGGCAAGGATCGCCGCAAGGCGCTGCCCCGACCGCGGCAGCAGCCGGACGAGGACGTCGAGCCGCATCGACAGGGCGCTCGTCGCCGCCAGCGGCATGCCGAGCGCGACCAGCGCGACATTGAGCCAGATCGCCAGCTCGTCGGACCAGATCAACCCGGCACCGAACAGATAGCGCCGCAGCACCGCCAGCATCACAATGACGAAGAGCAGGCCGAGCACGACCGCGCCCAGCCATTCCAGCACCGCCGCGATGCCGGCGAGCCCACGCTCGCCCGGACGGCGGAGCACGGGCGATGCCGGCGTTGGGGTGGTGGCGAGGCTCACGACGCTAGCGCAGCGGCGAGAAGGCAGTCGGGCGCAGGATGCGGCTGCGCATCTCCAGCACATAGGGCGCCGCTTTGGCGCGGAATTCCTGCCAGCGCGGATCGGCCTCCATCGCCGCGCGCCGGCGCTCGCGGTCGCCGGCATCCTCGAAGCGCCACATATGGACGACCTCGTTGACGACGCCGGTGTCGGTGGTGAACCAGCCGATCAGATGGCCGAGATGCGAAACCTGCAACGCCATGCCTTCCTTCACATAGAGATCGAGATAGTCCCGGACATGGGCCGGCTTGATGGCATAGGTGCGCTCGTCGAGGATCATGATCCAACTTTCTCCTGGGCTGCGCCGCAACCCTTGCGGATGCCCGAACCGGACGAGAAGACAGACAGCCGCGGCCCGCCCGAAAGGCGGCGCGGAGAATCGCGGCGGGACCGAAGCCGGTCAATAGAACCGACCACCTTAAAGAGCGATCTTTGTGGGAGGAAAATCTCCGGCCCGCCGCCGCCTGCGGCAACGCGCCCGACACGGCGAAATTGACCCGGCGCGCCGCCATGCTATCGAGGGAGCAGGAGAGCAGATCTTGTCCGCAGTGCGCCGCAAAGCAGGATGGAGCCGGTTGGCCGCGATCGCCGCCGCCTATCTGCTCGTGCTGCAGGCCGTTTTCGGCGGCCTGGCCTCCGGAGCGAGTGCGGCGGGCATGAGCCTCGACCGCTCGCTGGGCATGACGCTTTGCGCTCCCGGCCAGATGCCGCCCGCCGATGGCGGGGCTGCCGCCCATGAGATGCCGAGCTGCTGCACGCTCGGCTGCTTCCTTTCCGGCGCCGGCGCGCCTGCCACGGCCGCCGGCTTCACCCCGGTCGTCCATCGTCCGGTCGACCTGGTTGCCTTCCAGCTCCGGCGCGACCTGCCGCACGGCTTCGCCGCCCGGCGCTCCCCGGCCAATCCGCGCGCGCCACCCGCCGCTGTCTGAGCCTGTCCGCGCCACGCGCGCCGGCAGCTCCCTCGCCCTTCCGACAAGCCGCGCACGCCGCCCGACCGGGGCCGGCGGCCAGGCAGCTTGCAGAGGGCCGTTTCCTCGCAAACAGCGCCTTCGTTGCTCCCGCTCAACCTGATCGGACGACGCATAGGCTCATTTCAGGGCACCCGTGCCCCTTCAGGCCCTCTAGGCCATCGAAGCCAAAGGATTCACACGATGTCGAAATCCGCTTTCTCGAAGTCCGCCTTCCTGGCCATGGCGCTTGCCGCCCTCGGCACCTCCCCCGCCCTCGCCCATGTCACGCTGGAGACCCAGCAGGCCGCCATCGGCTCGACCTACAAGGCGGTGCTGCGCGTTCCGCATGGCTGCAAGGGCGCCGCGACGACCAAGGTCCGCGTCCGCGTGCCCGACGGGATGATCGCGATCAAGCCGATGCCGAAGGCCGGCTGGACGCTGGAGACGGTGAAGGGCAAGTACGCCAAGACCTATGATTATTACGGCACGCCGACCGCCGAGGGCGTCACCGAAGTGGTCTGGAGCGGCGGCAAGCTGCTCGACGAGCACTATGACGAGTTCGTCCTGCGCGGCTATCTCACCGCCGATCTCAAGCCCGACACGACGCTGCATGTGCCGGTGGTGCAGGAATGCGAGGGTGGCGGCATCGAGCGCTGGATCGAGATCCCGGCCGAGGGCAAGAGCGCGGACGACTACAAGTTCCCGGCGCCCAGCCTCAAGCTCACCCCGAAGAAGTAAGGCGAAGGCGGCCGGGCCTCGTGCCCGGCCGCCGGCTCCAAGGCCATGACAAGGCGTCTCCTCCTCCTGTTCGTCCTGCTTTGCGCCTGCGCCGCGGCGACGCTGCGGCCCGGGCCCGCGCTCGCCCATGCCGCACTGATCGCGGCGACGCCGGCAGATGGCGCGGTGATGGCGCACGCGCCGGCAGCGTTCACGCTGAGCTTCAGCGAACCGGTCTCGCCGCTGGTGCTGCGTCTGATCGGCCCGGACGGCGCAGCGCGAACGCTGGAGCGCTTCACCCTCCGTGACAGGGCGCTGACGATCGAAGCTCCCGCCGATCTGGCGCAGGGAAGCCATGTCCTGAGCTGGCGGGTGGTCTCCGAGGATGGCCATCCGGTCGGAGGTTCGGTGGTATTTTCCGTCGGAGCGCCGGGCGCAAGGCCGCTCGCGACAGCTCCGCAGCGAGACTTCGCCGTCGCTCTCGCACTCTGGCTCGGGCGGGCCGGGCTCTATCTCGGCCTCGCCTTCGGCATTGGCGGCGTTGCTTTTTCCGCCTGGGCCGGGCCGCTGCCGACCGCCGCCCGCAAGCCGCTTCGCGTGCTTCTTCTGCTCGGCCTCGCCGCCGTGCCGGTCGCTTTGGCCGCACAGGGCCTCGACGCGCTGGCAGCGCCGCCTTCCGAGCTGTTGCGCCCCGAGATCTGGCGCGCCGCCAGCGGCAGCAGCTTCGGCCACACTGCCGCGATCGCCGTTCTGGCCCTGCTCGCCGGGCTGGCCTCGCTGTCGCTGACCGGCAGGACCGGGCGGGCGCTCGCCCTTGCCGCCCTGCTCGGCACCGGGCTGGCGCTCGCGGCGAGCGGCCATGCCAGCGCCGCCGCGCCGCAATTGCTGATGCGTCCCGCCGTCTTCCTGCATGGGCTCTGCATGGCGGCCTGGGCCGGTGCCCTGCTGCCGCTCGCCCTGGCGCTGCGCAGCACTGATGGCGCCGCCTTGCTGACGCGCTTCTCGCGCCGCGTGCCGTTCTTCCTTGCCCCCCTCCTCGCCAGCGGGCTCGTGCTCGCCATCGTCCAGGTCGAGACGCCAGGCGCACTGCTGACCAGCGCTTACGGCCTCGTCCTGCTGGCCAAGCTCGCTTTGGTCGCGGCCCTGCTCGGCCTTGCGGCCCTGAACCGCTACCGGCTGACGACGCCGGCAAGCAAGGGCAGCGAACCGGAAACGCGCCGGCTGCGGCGGGTGATCGGCGTCGAGATCGCCGTGATGCTGGCGATCCTCGGCACCGCCGCGCTCTGGCGCTTCACGCCGCCGCCCCGGACGCTCGCACTGGCCCTCGCCGCGGCGGCGCCGGCCTCCGTGCACATTCACGGCGAAAAGGCGATGGCCGAGATCAGCGTCACGCCCGGGCGGGTCGGACCGGTCAGCGTCTCGATCTCGCTGCTCGACGGCGCCTTCGGCCCGCTCGCGGCCAAGGAAGTGCGCCTGTCCCTCGCCAACCGTGCAGCCGGCATCGAGGCGGTCGAGCGGCCGGCGATTCGCCAGCCTGATGGCGACTGGCAGGTGAACGAGCTGAACCTTCCGGTCGCAGGACGCTGGACGGTCGAACTCGAAATCCTGGTCTCGGATTTCGAGTTGATCCGCCTGAGCGAGACCATCGAGATCAAACCTTGATCACGTCCCATATATTTACCGAGGCTGAAGGAGCCCCTGCATGAACTCTCTCATTCGTATTTCCGCCGCCCTCGCCCTGACGCTTACGGGCTTTGCGGCGTTCGCCGAGGACTACGCCGTCGGGCCGCTCAAGGTCGAGCAGCCCTGGACGCGGGCGACGCCGGCCGGCGCCAAGGTCGCCGGTGGCTATCTTGCGGTGACCAACAGCGGCAGCGCGCCGGATCGATTGCTTGGCGGCTCCAGCGAGGTCGCTGGCAAGGTCGAAATCCACGAAATGGCGATGAACAACGGCGTCATGACGATGCGCGGCCTGCCCGAGGGGCTGGCGATCAAGCCCGGCGAGAAGGCCGAGCTCAAGCCCGGCGGCTACCATCTGATGCTGATGGGCCTGAAGCGTCAGCTCAAGGAAGGCGAGAACATCAAGGTCACGCTCGACTTCGAGAAGGCGGGCCCTGTCGCGGTCGAGTTCTCGGTCCAGTCGGTCGGCGCGCGCGCCCCGGCAGCCGGCCACAAGCACTGACCGCACCTGGTCTGCAGATACCGGCAGGCCTAGCAGGCGTCAGGCGCCGACAGCGCTGCCTGACGCCGGTTTCGCACTGGCCGGAGATCGCCGACTCGCCGATTGTGGTTCATACAGCTGAACCGTGATCCGGGGACGGATCATCTGGAGCAACCGGCATGCCGCCAGGCATCCTCTCGGAGCTTTGCCGATGACGCCTGCGGCAATCTATCCCGATCTTGCAGGCCGCGCCGCGCTCGTCACGGGCGGTGCCGACGGCATCGGCCGGGCCATCGTCGAGGCGCTGGCGGCGCAGGGCTGCAAGGTCGCCTTCCTCGATCGCGACCTTGCGCGCGGCGAAAGCCTCGCGGCGGAGCTGGCGGCGGCCGGACGCACCGTCTCCTTCCATGCGGTCGACCTGCGCGATGTTCCGGCGACGCAGGCCGCCATCGCCGCGGCCCGAACCCGGCACGGCCCCTTCGCGATCGGCGTCAACAATGCCGGCCATGACGAGCGGCATGATTTCGACGCCGTGACGCAGGAATACTGGGACGACCGCTTCGCGGTGAACCTGCGGCCGATGATGTTCGTGGCGCAGGCCCTGGCGCCGGACATGCGCGGGCTCGGCGGCGGCGCCCTGGTCAACCTCTCCTCGACCTCGTGGATGAAGGGCTCGCCGCACATGATCGCCTACACCACCGCCAAGGCGGCGGTGCTCGGCTTCACCCGCTCGCTGGCACGCGGGCTCGGTCCCGACGGCATCCGGGTCAACTGCGTCACGCCGGGATGGGTGATGACCGAGCGACAGCGCAGCCTCTGGGTCACCCCGGAGAAATGGCAGGCGGCGCAGCAGGCGCAGTCGCTCAAGGGCGACATCCTGCCGGCCGATATCGCCGCCATGGTGCTGTTCCTCTGCTCCGACGCCTCGCGCATGTGCGCCGGCCAGAACTTCATCGTCGATGCCGGCACGGTCTGAGGCGATGAAGGCGCTCGCCGATCTCAGGGCCGTGCTCGATCCCGCCGGCATTGTCACCGATGCGGAGGCGATGGCGCCGCATCTTGGCGACTGGCGGGGCAAGCGCCGCGGCAAGGCGCTGGCCGTGCTGCGCCCGCGCGACACGCGGGAGGTCTCGGAAATCCTGCGCTGGGCCAGCGCGACGCGCACGCCAGTGGTGCCGCAGGGCGGCAATACCGGACTTTCGGGCGGCGCCACGCCCGACGGCTCGGGGGCAGCCGTCGTGCTCTGCCTGTCGCGCATGAACCGGATCCGCGCGATCGATATCGCCGGGGATACGCTGATCGCCGAGGCCGGCTGCGTGCTGGCTGACGTCCAGCAGGCGGCGAGCGCGCACAACCGGCTCTTTCCCCTCAGCCTCGGCAGCGAAGGCTCGTGCCAGATCGGCGGCGTCGTCGCGACCAATGCCGGCGGCATCAACGTCATTCGCTACGGCACGACGCGCAGCCTCGTTCTCGGCCTCGAATATGTGCGGGCCGACGGCGCCGTGATCGAAGGGCTGAAGCCCTTGCGCAAGGACAATGCCGGCTACGATCTGCGCGATCTCGTCATCGGCTCGGAAGGAACCCTCGCCGTCGTCACCGCCGCGGCGCTGCGCCTGTTTCCCAGGCCCCGCGCCAGCGCGACCGCCCTCGCCGGCCTGGCGAGCCCCGCCGCTGCGCTCGAGCTCCTCGCCTTGCTGCGCCAGATGGCGGGCGAACGCATCGCGAGCTTCGAGCTGATGTGCGACGCCGAGATGGGGCTGACGCTCGATCTGGTGCAGGCCACGGCGCTGCCGCTCGCCGGCCGCCATCCCTGGTATGTCTTCATCGAGCTCACCGACAGCGATCCGCAAGGCCGCGTCGCCGATCTGCTGACCCAGGGCCTGGCTTCGGCCCTGGAAACCGGCATCATCGCCGATGCGACGATCGCGCAGAGCGACAGCCAGGCCAAGGCGATCTGGCATCTGCGCTTTGCGGTCTCGGAAGCGAACCGCCGCGCCGGGCCGAGCGTCTCGCACGACACCAGCGTCGCGGTCGCCGATGTCCCGGCCTTCATCGCCGCCGTCGAGACGATGGCCGCCCAGCGCTTCCCGAGCGCCCGGCCGCTCTTCGTCGGTCATGTCGGCGACGGCAACATCCACGTCATCCTGCTGTTCGCGAAGGAGGCCCTTGCCGATGCCGGTGCCCTCGCGGCGGCGGCCGAGGCCGTAAATGCCGGCGTCTTCGAGATCGTCGCGGCCTTGGGCGGCAGCATCACGGCCGAGCACGGCATCGGCCGCAGCTTCGTCGGCGCCCTTTCACGCCACGCCCAGCCGGAGGCGCTGGAACTGATGAACGCGATCAAGCAGGCCTTCGATCCGCTCGGCATCCTCAACCCCGGCGCCGTGCTCGCGCCAAGGTGAGAGCGGCGGGCGCCGGCCAGGAATCGCCCGAATACTTGAACTGCTCCGAAGACAAGATTGCGGAAGCGTCACTTTAGAATACGTGTAAACTATTGTATTTGCTAACTTATCTCGCTTGGGCTAACTGCTGCAGACGGTCGCGCCGGCAGCATCTGCCCGGATTCATGCCCCGCGGCCAGGAGACGGCAGAGCGCTCGCGTAGCCGTCGTTCGAACACCCAGCGCTCCCGGCAAGAGGCGCGCGGCCCAGGCTACGGAACCATTCGATGCAGCGTTTGATCGGCCTTGTCCTGCTCGCTATGAGCCTCGCCGCCCTTCCCGGGGCGAGCTCGACCGGCATCGCGCAGACCATTCCTTCTCACGCCGCCCCCGCCCTGCCCGCCGACGCGCAAGTCCAGCCAGTGCCGGCGGCGCCGGGCTCGCCGCTGCCGGCGACGCCCGAAGGAGTGCCTCATGGCACGATCGGCGGCCCGTCCGTCCCTTCCGCGATGACGCCCGTTTCTCCGCTTCCCGCCCCCCCGGCGGCCCCTGTCGTGCAGGCGACGCTGCCGCATGATCTTTCGCCCTGGGGCATGTTCATGGCGGCCGACATCGTCGTGAAGGCGGTGATGGTCGGCCTCGCCTTCGCCTCGCTGGTCACCTGGACGATCTGGCTCGCCAAGACGGCAGAACTCGCCGCCGCCAAGGCCAGAGCGCAGCGCGCCACGCGCCGGCTGGAGCAGTCCAGCAGCCTCGACGAGGCGGCGCAGGCCATCGCCGGCCGGAAGAGCCGGGCGCAGGGCGCAGTCGCCATCCTGGTCTCCGCCGCGCAGAGCGAGCGCGAGCGCTCGACCGATCTCGGCGAGGAGGGCGTCAAGGAACGCGTGGCGATCGCCCTGTCGCGGATCGAGGCCCGCGCCGGGCGTAGCATGGCGCGCGGCACCGGTCTGCTCGCCACCATCGGCTCGACGGCGCCCTTCGTCGGCCTGTTCGGCACGGTCTGGGGCATCATGAACTCGTTCATCGGCATCAGCCAGTCGAAGACCACCAATCTCGCCGTCGTCGCTCCCGGCATCGCCGAGGCGCTGCTGGCAACCGCGATCGGCCTCGTCGCGGCGATCCCGGCGGTAATCATCTACAACGTCTTCTCGCGCTCCATCGCCGGCTACCGCGCCACGCTGTCGGACGCTTCCGGCGAGGTGCTGCGCCATCTCTCGCGCGATCTCGAGCGGACGCGCCGTGCCGTGGCCTTGCAGGCGCGCACCAGCCTGCATGCGGTGCCGGCCCAACCGGCGAGCGCCGTCATGCCGCGCGCGCGGGCGGAGTAAGCGGCGATGGCGGTTTCGCTCAAGGAGCCCCAGGATGGCGATCTCGGCGAGGTCAGCGAGATCAACGTCACGCCGTTCATCGACGTCATCCTGGTGCTGCTGATCATCTTCATGGTGGCGGCGCCGCTCTCGACCGTCGATGTCGCGGTCGACCTGCCGGTCTCCAACGCGCAGCCCCAGTCCAGGCCGGACAAGCCGGTGTTCCTGACCGTCAAGCAGGACCTCTCGCTGGCGCTCGGCAACGACACCGTGGCCCGCGAACAATTGCAGGCCGTGCTCGACCGCCAGACCGGCAATGACCGCGAGCAGCGCGTCTTCCTGCGCGCCGACGGGGCCGTGGCCTATCGCGAGCTGATGGAGGTCATGAACAAGCTGCGCCAGGCCGGCTATCTCAAGATCGCACTGGTCGGTCTCGAGGACACCGGCCAGGCCGGAGCGGCAAAGCCATGATTACCATCGCTCCCCAGCGGCGAGGCCTCGCCGCCCTGCGCTGGGCGGCAGCGGCGCTGGCCGTGGTCTCGGCCCATGGCGGGCTGGCCTGGGCCGCGCTGCAGTGGCGCCCGGCCGAGGCCGCAGCAGGCGCGCCGGAACCGGCCGTGATGATCGAACTCGCCGCCGTCTCCGTCGCTCCCGAGGCACCGCCGGAGGAACTTCCGGTCGCGCCCGAGCGGGTCGAGCCGGAGGTCGAACCCGAGCCGGTCAAGGAGATGCCGCCCGAACCGGAGCCGCCCCCGCCCGAGCCGGAACCCGAGCCGACGCCGATAGAGCAGCCCGACATCAAGCTGCCTGAGCTGCCCTCGATCCCGCAGCTCGACGCGGTGCTGCTGCCGCCGCCCGAGCCCAAGCAGCCGGAAAAGAAGCCGCCGCCGAAGAAGATCGTCGAGAAGAAGGAAAAGCCGAAGCCCAAGATCGTGCGCCGGCCGGTCGCCCCCGAGCGCCCCAAGGCGCGCGAGGCCGCCGCTCCGCAACCGTCGCCCCTGCAGGCGGCCGCTCCCTCCGCCGCAGCGCAAGGCACGGCCTCGCAGCCGACGGTCTCGACCGCCTCCTGGCGCGGCACGCTGATCGCTCATCTCAACCGCTACAAGCGCTTCCCCGGCGGGGCGAACCCCGGCACGGTCCAGGTCGCCTTCTCGATCGACCGGTCCGGACGCGTGCTGTCCTCGCGCGTGGTCGGCTCGTCCGGCAACGCGGCGCTCGACGAGGAGGCGGCAGCGATGATCCGGCGCGCCAGCCCGGTTCCGGCGCCACCGGCCGGAGTCGGCGGCGCCGGCACGATCTCGCTTTCGGTGCCGGTGCGCTTCAACCGCTGAGGGCAAGGCTCACGGCGCGGTCCCAGATCGGGGCCAGAGCCGGACCTCGGCTCGACTGGATTGCCCCCCCTACCTGGGCTGGCTGACGCGCTCCAATGGCGCAGTCACCGCGTGCCTGGTCGTCTCGCCGGCATCTTGGATGCTGCGCCCGAGTTCCTCGACCTTGTCGCCGAAATTGTTGCGTGTATGCGGGTCGATGACGGCGATCGGCGCCGCGACGACGAGGCCGGCTGCGGTGCCAACCGCGGCCGCGGCGGTGCCGGTCGCCTGGATCAGGCGGTCGCCGAGGCCGACACGCGAATCGGTGATCGGCTGGCCGGAGACCAGGCGCGTGCCGATCAGCTTCACCACTTCGGGGCTCTCGGCGAACTTGCCATGGTTCAGGCTGTCGCCGCTCTTGAGCTTGGTGAGGTTGAGGACAGTGATCTTGTCCGCCTCCATCTCGCTCTTATAGGGCTCGACATCCGGGTCGATCGCGCCGAGGCGCGCGGTCGAGCCCCAGACGCGGCGGGACACGGCCAGCGCCCGGTCATCCTGCGAGACGAAGAGGGTGAACTTCGGACGACGCCCCTCCATCTCCTTGACCTGGGTCCGGAAGACGTCGACGTCGACGTCGGGCGATGCCAGCATGACATTGGCGATCTTCGCGGGAATGCCGCGATTGCGGATCGCCATCAGCGTCAGCGCCTCGAGCGTGACCCAGTTGCCCATGGAGTGAGCGAGGATCGAGACCTCGCCGACCGCCGGGTCGCGGGCGAGCGCCTGCAGCAGGTTCTCGAGGGCGTGGCGGGAGTAGTTGGTGCTCTCGCGATCATAGCCATAGGCGAAGATCGAGCCGCGCGAGGGCCAGGTGAACAGTACCGGCACGACCTCGGCACCGGAATCATGGACGATCTGGGCGAAACGATAGACCGCATCCTCGAAACGGTTGTTGAAGCCGTGGATGAAGACCATGACGCGGCGCTTTGGCACCTTCGACGCCGCCGCATGCAGCCGCGCCAGCACGGCGGCCCGATCGAGCTTGTCGACCTTCAGCGTGACGAAATCTGTGGCCGGGTTGCCGGGCAGTTTGCTCGGCCACTGCACTTCGCCGACAGCGCGCTTGCCGTCCGGCGGCAGCGAGACGGTGATCTCGGCGAAGGCGCTCTTGCCGCGCTCGCCCGAGAACAGGACGCCCTCATCCGCGTCGGGCGCGCGCGTCGTCGCAACCAGCATGGTGACCTTGCTGGTGCCAGGTGCGCCCACCGCGACCGGCCCGAGCACGCCCTTGACGTCGCCGGCGCAGCCGGCGAGCAGCCCGGCCAGCAGAAGCGCCGCGGGCACGACATGCCGTCGTCGATGCCGGGCCGAGGCCGGATTGCTGAACAACAATATCACAGGCCACCCCGAGCCGCTTGAACGGGCTCGACCATTGTCGGCGCCGACGCGCGCGTCAAGCGCGACATCGGCGCCGGGTTGATCAGACCATGTATTGCCCGCCATTGATCTCGATGGTCTGGCCGGTGATGTAGCCGCTCATCGCGGCACTCGCGAGAAAGAGGAAGACGCCGACATTGTCCTGCGGCGTGCCGACGCGCTCCATCGGAATGGTCTTGCGCATCGTCTCGATCTGCTCCGGCGTCGAATAGCGTTCATGGAACGGCGTCATGATCACGCCGGGCGAGACGCCGTTGACGCGGATACCGAAGGGCACGAACTCCTTGGCCATGCCGCGGGTCAGGTTGAGCACGAAGGCTTTCGAGCTGGCATAGAGGGAGGAGCCCGGCCCGCCGCCGTTGCGCGCCGCGACCGAGCTCAGATTGATGACGCTGGAGCGGCCCGACTGCTTGAGGTGCGGCAGCGCCGCCTTGGACGCCATTACCACCGAGCGGACATTGAGGTCGACGACGCTGTCGAAGAAGGCATCGTCGACTTCGGCGATCGGCGTGCGCTTGACCAGCGCGCCGGCATTGTTGACGAGAACGTCGAGGCCGCCGAGCTTTTCGGCTGCCCGGCCGACCAGATCCTCGGTCGCGGCGCCGGAGGAAACATCGGCCTTGAGCGCATGCGCCTCGCCGCCCGCCGCCCTGATCTCGGCGACGACGGCATTGGCCTGCGCCTCGCTGGAATTGTAGTGGACGACGACGCGCATGCCTTGCGCGGCATAGGCCTTGGCCACGGCGGCACCGATTCCGGTGCTGGAGCCGGTGACGAGGGCGCGCATGCCCTTCAGATCCTCAAGCATAATTCCTCCGCTTCAAACTTAATCGTTTCAGCCCGGATAGTGCGCGAGCCGTCCGGGCGCCGCTACGGACAATCCGGCAACCCCGGCATTCCCGGAAAGCCACCGCGGCCTTCAGCCCAGCGCCTGGCTGACCGGCGCGAACATCTGGATCAGCCCCGGCGCAGCCGGCACTGAGCCTCGCGCCATCACCACCCCGGACGCGACCTCAGGCAGGCCGAGTTCGGCGAGCCAGGCGCCGAGCCCGGTACGGGCGTGCACATCGATGCGGACGAACTCGCCGCACCTGGCCGAAAGCCAGTGGGTGATGATGGTGCGGGCAGCCGGCGCATCGGCAGCGGCGACCGGGCCGAGCAGCCAGCCGCGGCCATGACGGCGCAGGAAGCCGAAACCGGCGGCCTCGCCATCGCGTTCCAGTACCACCGCCTCCCCGCAGGCGAGCAGCGCGGCGAGGACCGGCGCACGCGGCAGACCGGTCGCGGCACTGTCGAGGCCGGCCAGCAAGGGCAGGTCAGCCACAGTCGCCGGGCGCAGGTTTTCGCCCGGCTCCAGGATCGGCGCCGCAAGATCCGGACCGGTGCCTTGGTGCTGAAGCACCGTGCCGGCCGGCGCAAAGCCATATTTCGCATAGAGCGGCTGGCCCTGCTCGGTCGCCACCAGGGTCAGCGAACGCCCCGTGACGGCTTCGAGCAGGCCGTCCATCAGCAGCTTGCCGATACCGGCGCCCTGACGGTCGGGCGCGACGATGATGCTGCCAAGGGAAGCGTGGCCTCGGCCGAAAGCCCACCACATCGCGGTGCCGACCACTTCTTCCGCGACGACTGCGACGAAACCCTGGCCGAGACCGAGCACGAACGCCCAGTCCTCGCGACGATGCGGCCAGGCAACCAGCGTCGACAGGCGGTGGCAGGCATCGAGGTCGCCCGGCGCGATGGGCCGGAGGGTAACGACGATGTCAGCTGGCGGCATCGCGCTCACCGGCGGAAATCGGCCAGCCGGCCTCCCGGAACGGCGCGCGTTCTGTCAGCACAGGTACCGAAGGCCGCAGCCTGGCACAGCAGCGCCGTACTGCCGCGCTGGCGCGCTTCGCCTTCTGCTGCAACTCCTCGACGAAATCGGGCATTGTTCTCTTCGGTTAACGCAGGCTGGCGAGGCGACCGAACCCAGGACAGGACCTCGCCGGCTCTAGCGCTTGCCAAGGCGGGCAGCTACCGAAATGCTCGCGCCGACGAAACGCTCGCGCCGAGGCTGGGCAGAACCGCCACATGATCATCCGCCAGCTGGTCTATCTCGACGCACTCGCCCGCGAGAAGCACTTCCGCCGCGCCGCCGAGGCCTGCCATGTCTCGCAACCGACCCTGTCGGCCGCCATCGCCCAGCTCGAGGAGGAGCTCGGCATCCTGATCGTCGAGCGCGGCCGGCGCTTCCAGGGACTGACCAGGGAAGGCGAGGTCGTGCTCGCGCATGCGCGGCGCATCCTCGCCGAGGCCGATCAGATGAAGGACGCGATTGCGGAGCTGCGCGAGGGCGTCAGCGGCCGGATCAGGCTTGGCGCGGTTCCCACCGCGCTGCCGATGATCGCCCACATCACCGCGCCGTTCTCGACCCGTTATCCCGGTGCCTCGCTGACCGTGCTGTCGCTGACCTCGACCGAGATCCAGAACGGAATCGACAATTTCGAGCTCGATGTCGGCCTGACCTATCTCGACAACGAGCCGCTGGAACGTGTCGTCTCCAAACCGATCTACCAGGAATCCTATGTGCTGCTGACCCGCGAAGATAGCCGGCTCGGCGAGCGCGAGACGATCAGTTGGGCCGAAGCTGCCGAGCTGAAACTCTGCCTGCTGACCGCCGACATGCAGAACCGGCGGATCATCGACGGCATTTTCCGCTCGGTGGGGCATGCGCCGAAGCCGGCGATCGAGACCAACTCGATCTTCAACCTGTGCTCGCATGCCGGCATCCAGGGCGTTTCCAGCATCGTCTCGATCCAGCTCCTGGAGTTCTTCGGCGTCCCCCTCGGCACCAAGGCGCTGCCGCTCATCGAGCCCGACGCCAAGCGCACGATCGGCCTGATCATGGCCGATCGCCAACCCGCGGCGCCGCTCGCCCGCAACCTGCTCGCGATGTCCGAGACGGTGACCGAGGCAGCGCTGCCGCGGCGTCCGATCATCAGATAGTCAAAGACTATCTAATGAGCTGCGGCACTGGCGCTTCGCCTGATCCGTCGCGCGGCAAGCCAAGATTATCAGCCTTTTTTTCGCCACGCTGGAACACAGACAGGCGTCTGTCTATCGATTTGATAGTTTGTGACTATCAATCAGTCAGAACAAACGATTTGAAATCATCCTAAACTTCGCCACCCTCTCCCGAAATTCGACAGCCGCGAAACGGCTCCCGTGGAGGGACGATGGCCCATTATCCAGCCTGGGATCAGGACGAGGCGCGTTCGCTCGTCACCGGCCTCGCGCATCTCAAGGGCGCGACCCTGCCGATCCTGCACGCTTTGCAGGCGGAGTTCGGCTATGTCGACGCGCAGGCCGTGCCGCTGATCGCCGAGGCGCTGAACCTGTCGCGGGCCGATGTGCACGGCACCATCTCCTTCTATCACGACTTCCGGACCGCCCCGCCGCCGCGCCGCATCGTCAAGCTCTGCCGGGCCGAGGCCTGCCAGGCGCTGGGCTGCGAGACGCTTGTCGCCGATCTGGCGCAGGATCACGGCATCGTCGTCGATGCCCACGGCCAGCATGACGGCGTCGCGGTCGAGACCGTCTACTGCCTCGGCAATTGCGCGCTTGGCCCCTCCGCCCTGGTCGATGGCGAACTGGTCGGGCGCGTCGATGCCGACCGGATTGCCGCCCTCTGCGGAGCGCAGCAATGAGCGAGGCAATCCGCATCTACGTCCCGATCGACGCCGCCGCGCTCTCGGTCGGCGCCGAAGCGGCGGCCCGCGCCGTCGCGCAGGAGGCGCAGGCGCGCGGGCTTGCCGTGGAGATCGTCCGTAACGGCTCGCGCGGCATGCTCTGGCTGGAGCCGCTGGTCGAGGTCGAGACGGCGGAGGGCCGGATCGCCTATGGCCCGGTCGCGGCAAGGGACGTTGCCGGCCTGTTCGAGGCGGGGTTCCAGACCGGCGGCGCACACGCTTTGCGGCTCGGGCCGACCGAAAAACTCGACTGGCTGCAGGGCCAGCAGCGCCTGACCTTCGCACGCATCGGCGTGATCGACCCTTTGTCCATCTCCGACTATCGCAGCCATGGCGGGCTGAAGGGGCTGGCAAAGGCGCTCGCCCTGTCCGGCCAAGGCATCGTCGACGAGGTAAAGGCATCCGGCCTGCGCGGCCGCGGCGGTGCCGGCTTCCCGACCGGGATCAAATGGCAGACCGTCCACGACGCGAGGGCGAGCCAGAAATATATCGTCTGCAACGCCGATGAGGGCGACAGCGGCACCTTCGCCGACCGGATGCTAATCGAGGGCGATCCCTTCCTGCTGATCGAGGGCATGGCGATCGCCGGCATCGCGGTCGGCGCGAGCAAGGGCTACATCTATCTGCGCTCGGAATATCCGCATGCGCACCGGGCGCTGCAGCGCGCCATCCTCAGGGCGCGCACGGCTGGGCTGATCGGCGACAGCGTGCTGGGCTCGGGCCACGCCTTCGAACTCGAGGTCAGGCTCGGCGCTGGCGCCTATATCTGCGGCGAAGAGACCTCGCTGCTGGAGAGTCTCGAAGGCAAGCGCGCCATCGTCCGGGCGAAGCCGCCGATCCCGGCCTTGCAGGGCCTGTTCGGCAAGCCGACCGTGGTCAACAACGTGCTCTCCTTCGCCGCCGTGCCCTGGATCCTCGAACATGGCGGGCGATCTTACGCCGATTACGGCATGGGTCGCTCGCGCGGCACCTTGCCGGTCCAACTCGGTGGCAACGTCAAACGCGGTGGGCTGATCGAGCTCGCCTTCGGCATCTCCCTGCGCGAGATCATCGAGGAGATGGGCGGCGGCACTCTGACGGGGCGGCCGATCCGGGCCGTGCAGGTCGGCGGGCCGCTCGGCGCCTATCTCACCGCAAAGCAGCTCGACGTCGCCATGGACTACGAGGCGCTGGCCGGCATCGGGGCGATGCTCGGCCATGGCGGCATCGTCGTCTTCGACGACAGCGTCGACATGGCCAAGCAGGCCCGCTTCGCCTTCGAGTTCTGCGCCAAGGAGAGCTGCGGCAAGTGCACGCCCTGCCGCATCGGCGCGACCCGCGGCGTCGAGGTGATGGACAGGATCATCGCCGGTCACGAGCGGCCGAAGAACCTTGCCGTGCTGCGCGACCTCAACCGGCTGATGACCGACGCCTCGCTCTGCGCCATGGGCGGGCTGACGCCGATGCCGGTGATGAGCGCGCTGAACCATTTCTCCGAGGATTTCGACAAGCCGCCGGCCCAGGCCCTGCCCCAGGCAGCCGAGTGAGGAGATCGCCATGAGCCTGATCAAGGAGATCGATTTCGGAACGCCGATCCGCCTCGCCGAGAAGACGGTGACGCTGACGGTCGACGGGCAGAGCGTCACGGTTCCTGCCGGTACCTCGGTGATGGCGGCGGCGATGAGCATGGGAACCGCCATTCCCAAGCTCTGCGCCACCGATTCCCTCGAGCCCTTCGGCTCCTGCCGGCTCTGCCTGGTCGAGATCGAGGGGCGGCGCGGCACGCCCGCCTCGTGCACAACCCCGGCCGACGACGGCATGGTGGTGCGTACCCAGTCGGAACGGCTGTCGGGACTGCGCAAGGGCGTGATGGAGCTCTACATCTCCGACCATCCGCTGGACTGCCTGACCTGCTCGGCCAATGGCGATTGCGAACTGCAGGACATGGCCGGCAGCGTCGGCCTGCGCGAGGTGCGCTACGGCTATGAGGGCGAGAACCACGTCAAGCCGGCCAGCTCCGAAGGCTATGCGAACGAGAACTGGCTGCCCAAGGACACCTCGAACCCCTATTTCACCTACGATCCCAGCAAGTGCATCGTCTGCAATCGCTGCGTGCGCGCCTGCGCCGAGGTGCAGGGCACTTTTGCGCTGACGATCACCGGGCGCGGCTTCGGCTCGCGCGTCGCGGCCGGGCCGACCGATTTCCTCGGTTCCGAATGCGTCTCCTGCGGCGCCTGCGTGCAGGCCTGCCCGACGGCGACGCTGATCGAGAACAAGGTGATCGAGCTCGGCCAACCCGAGCATTCCAAGGTCACGACCTGCGCCTATTGCGGCGTCGGCTGCTCGTTCAAGGCCGAGATGCAGGGCGACCGGGTCGTGCGCATGGTGCCCTATAAGGGCGGCCAGGCGAATGAGGGCCATAGCTGCGTCAAGGGGCGCTTCGCCTGGGGCTATGCCAACCACAAGGACCGCATCACCAGCCCGATGATCCGCGAGAAGATCACCGATCCCTGGCGCGAGGTGTCCTGGGAGGAGGCGATCAACCACGCCGCCAGCGAGTTCAGGCGCATCCAGGCCAAATACGGGCGGGAATCGGTCGGCGCCATCACCTCCTCGCGCTGCACCAATGAGGAGGTCTTCCTCGTCCAGAAGCTGGTGCGCGCCGCCTTCCGCAACAACAATGTCGATACCTGCGCCCGCGTCTGCCATTCGCCGACCGGCTACGGGCTGAAGACGACGCTCGGCACCTCGGCCGGCACGCAAGACTTCAAATCGGTCGCCGCCTCCGACGTCATTGTCGTGATCGGCGCCAACCCGACCGACGGCCACCCGGTCTTCGGCTCGCGGATGAAGAAGCGGTTGCGCCAGGGTGCCCGCCTGATCGTCATCGATCCGCGCCGGATCGACCTCGTCAGGTCGCCGCATGTCGCGGCCGAGCACCATCTTCAGCTCAGACCCGGCACCAATGTCGCGCTGATCAATGCGCTCGCCCATGTCGTGGTCACCGAAGGACTGGTGGCCGAGGATTATGTCCGCGAGCGCTGCGATCTCGCCGATTTCGAGATCTGGGCCCGCTTCATCGCCGAAGAGCGCAACTCACCGGAAGCGAGCGAGGAATTCACCGGCGTGCCGGCCGCCGATGTCCGCGCCGCGGCGCGGCTCTACGCGCTAGGGGGCAATGGCGCGATCTATTACGGGCTCGGGGTCACCGAGCACAGCCAGGGCTCGACCACGGTGATGGCGATGGCCAATCTCGCCATGGCGACCGGCAATATCGGGCGTGACGGTGTCGGCATCAATCCGCTGCGCGGGCAGAACAATGTCCAGGGCTCCTGCGACATGGGCTCCTTCCCGCATGAATTCTCGGGCTACCGGCATGTCGCCGACGACGCGACGCGGCAGAGCTTCGAGGCGCTGTGGGGTGTGCCGCTCGATGCCGAGCAGGGCCTGCGCATCACCAACATGCTCGACGAGGCCGTCGGCGGCACCTTCAAGGGGCTCTATGTCCAGGGCGAGGACATCGCCCAGTCCGACCCCAACACCCAGCACGTCACCGCCGGCCTCGCCTCGATGGAATGCGTCGTCATCCAGGACCTGTTCCTGAACGAGACCGCGAAATACGGCCATGTCTTCCTGCCGGGCTCCTCCTTCCTGGAGAAGGACGGCACCTTCACCAATGCCGAGCGCCGCATCAACCGCGTCCGCCAGGTGATGGCTCCGCTCTCCGGCAAGGCCGAATGGCGGGTGACGATCGAGCTTGCCCGAGCGCTCGGCTACGAGATGGATTACGGCCATCCCGGCGAGATCATGGACGAGATCGCCAGGCTGACGCCGAGCTTCGCCGGGGTCAGCTACGACAGGCTCGATGAGCTCGGCTCGGTGCAGTGGCCCTGCAACGAGAAGGCGCCTGCCGGCACACCGCTGATGCATGTCGACCGCTTCGTGCGCGGCAAGGGCAGGTTCATGATCACGGAATATGTGCCGACGCAGGAGCGCACGGGACCCCGCTACCCGCTGATCCTGACCACCGGGCGCATTCTCTCGCAATACAATGTCGGCGCGCAGACCAGGCGCACCGAGAACCAGGCCTGGCATGACGAGGACATGCTGGAGATCCACCCCTTCGATGCCGAGAGCCGCGGCATCAAGGATGGCGACCTCGTCGCGCTCGCCAGCCGCTCCGGCGACATCTCACTGCGGGCCGAGATCACCGAGCGGGTGCAGCCCGGCGTGGTCTACACGACCTTCCACCACGCCACGACCGGCGCCAACGTCATCACCACCGATTATTCCGACTGGGCGACGAACTGCCCCGAGTACAAGGTGACGGCGGTCGAGGTGCGGCGGACCAACTATTATTCGCAATGGCAGGAGCGCAATCGCGAGCATGACGTCTCGCTGCGCCTGATCGCCGGGCGGCTGCCAGATGCCGCGGAATAGCCCGCCGGCCCAGCCGCCGGCCAGCGTCGCGACGCCGGCGGCCACGCTGCGCTTCGCCTCCGGCCGGCCCGAGCTTGCGAGCGCCGAGGTCGCGGTCGAGGCTGCGATCAACATCGTCTACGGCAACCTGCCCTATGCGGTGATGATGGCGACGCCCTCCGATCTCGAGGATTTCGTCGCCGGCTTCAGCCTGACCGAGGGCATCGTCCAGAGCGTCGACGAAATCCGCGGCATTGCCGTCGCTCCGCAGGCCGACGGCATCGTCGTCACGGTCGAGTTGGCTCCCGGCCGCTTCCGCGAGCACCTGGCGCGGCGGCGCAACCTTTCGGGCCGGACCTCCTGCGGGCTGTGCGGCGTCGAGGCGCTTGCCGACCTGCCGAGCGCAGAGGCGCGAGGCAAGGCCGCCATGCCGATCACAGCCGAAGCAATCCGCAGTGCGCTCGGGGCCCTCGAGCGCCATCAGCCGCTGCACCGGCTGACCCGCTCCGTGCACGCCGCGGCCTGGTGCGCTCGTGACGGGACGATCCTGGCGGCGCGCGAGGATGTCGGTCGCCACAACGCGCTCGACAAGCTGATCGGCGCCAGGCTGCGCGCGGGGCACGATGCCGGCGCCGGCTTCGTGCTGGTCACCAGCCGCGCCTCTTTCGAGTTGGTCGAGAAGACCGCGATCTTCGGGGCCGGCGCGCTGGTCGCGATCTCGGCGCCGACCTCGCTAGCGATCGAGCGGGCGAAGGCGCTCGGGCTCACCTTGGTCTGCGTCGCGCGGGACGATTCCGCCATCGTCTTCGCTGGGCGCCTCGCCGACACCGTGGAGGCAGGCGCGCCATGACGCAGACGACGGAAACCGCGGCGAGCGCGCATGATCATGCGAGCGAGAACCTCGCCAAGCTCGCGCGCATGGCCAACCAGATCGGCGACTTCTTCAAGTCCTATCCGGACGAGCAGGCCATCCCAGCCATCGCCGATCACATCAACCAGTTCTGGACGAGGCGCATGCGCGAGGATTTCCGCGCCGGCTTCGAGAAGGATGCGTCCGCCTTGTCGCCGCTGGTGCAGCAGGCGCGTAGCAGGATCAGGCAGGCGCTTCCCGGCTGACCCAGAGAGCGCCCCGGCTCCGGCAGGCGGAAAATCCGTGACCTGCCGCAACGTCCCGGTCTGCGTGGCAGCCTACCCGGCCATGATCAAACGCGGCTACAATAATGCCGCGGCCGGCTGCACGATCTCCTAACCGGTCCGGCCGGGCGGAGGAATTCGGGATGACGGTGCGACCTGCCGGCAAGATCAGGGTGCTTGGCTCGCAGGAGGGCGAGAGCTTCTGGCAACCGGTGCCGGCGAACGGCTTCGTGCGCAACCTGTTCAGCGACAGGAGCATCGCCAGCAGCAACCGCTTCGCCATGGGCACGCAGACCGTGGCGCCGCGCTCCTTCATCCGCGAGCACACCCATGATCGCAACGAGGAGATCATCTTCGTGGTCAGGGGCCGCGGCATCGCCCGCATGGACGGCGTCGACCACCCGCTTGAGGAAGGCTCCTGCGTCTTCATCGGTCATGACCGCAAGCACCATTTCCTCAACCCGCATGACGAGCCGCTGACCTTCCTCTGGCTATTCATGCCGGGCGGCCTCGACGAGTTCTTCGCGCAGATCGGCCGGCCGCGCCGCCCGGGCGAGCCAGAGCCGGAGCCGTTCCCGCGGCCGGCTGATGTCGCAGAGATCGAGGCCCGCACGGTGTTCGGCTGGACCGACCCGAGCTTCAACCAGTCCAAGTGACCGGCGCAGAGGCGCCGCAGGAGACGCAGAGATGACAAATACCAGCCCCCATAGCCGCCCCCGTATCGGCGAGACCCGATGAGCAGCGCCGCCCAGCGTGCCGCGAGCGGCGAATTCGAGGCGCACACCGCCGACGGCGCCGTGCTGCGCGCCTGCTCGCAAGGTGACGGGCCGGTGGCGCTGCTGGTCAGCGGGCTCGGCGGCACTGCGGCGTTCTGGGACGACAATGCCGCGACCCTCGCCCGCTCGTTCCGCGTATTGCGCTTCGACCAGCGTGGCATCGGCGCGAGCACGCGTGGCACCGCGCCAGCGACGATCGACCAGCTCGCCCAGGATTGTCGTGCCGTGCTCGACGCCGCCGGCGCCGAACGCGCCGTGCTGATCGGGCATTCGACCGGCGGCTGCATCGGCCAGTCGCTGGCGCGGCAGGCGCCCGAACGCCTCGACGGCCTGATCCTGAGCGGAAGCTGGCTGAAGCAGAACCGCTATATGACTGCCCTGTTCGAGACCCGCCTTGCCATCCTCGACCAGCATCCGCGCGCCTATGCCGCGAGCGCGACGCTGATGGCCTATCCGCCGGCCTGGCTGGAAGCACACTGGAATGTCTATGAGGCGGCGATCGCGGCCGCGCCTGCCACGGCCGAGGCACGCCAGGTGGTGCGCGAGCGCATCGACGCGCTGCGCTCCTTCGACGGCTCGGCCTGGAGCGCGAGCCTGACCCTGCCGATCCTGATCCTCGGCGCCCGCGACGACATGATCGTGCCGGCCTTCCTGCAGGACGAGCTCGCCGCCGGCCTGCCCGGAGCGCGCAAGACCATGCTCGACACGGGCGGGCATTTCTTCCCGATCTCGCGGCCGGACGCCTTCACCGCCAATGTCGCGGAGTGGATCGGCGCGCTGCGCTGACGAGCAGGCTGTCGCGGCTCCAGGGCCGCGACGACGCAGGGCCGCGGCGAACTGACCAATTTCAGAATTCCTCCAATTCGCTATCCCATAAGCGCTGGCGCCCGGCCGATTTCGACGACACGATCGAGATCGGCCGGGCACCGCGAGCGAACGGGTCGTGACGACCTCCCCGCCCGGCCCTGCGCCGTGCGCCCCTGCCTCAAGAAGGACCGACCATGAAAGCCATCGCCAGCGCCGCCCTTCTCTCCCTCGGCTTTGCCACTCTGGCCGCGCTTCCGGCCTCGGCCCAGGACATCGCCGCCGGCGAACGCTCCTGGAACAAGTGCCGCGCCTGTCATCAGATCGGCGAGGGCGCCAAGAACCTGGTCGGCCCCCAGTTGAACGGCCTGTTCGGCCGGCATACCGGCGCCGCGGAAGGCTATAGCTACTCGGCCGCCAACAAGGGCGCCGACATCACCTGGAACGAGGCGGTTTTCGCCGAATACATCAAGGACCCGCGCGCCAAGATCCCCGGCACCAAGATGATCTTCGCCGGCATCAAGAACGAGAAGGAAATCGCCGACCTGACCGCTTTCTTGAAGCAGTTCGACAAGGACGGCAAGAAGAGCTGACCCGGCCTCGGCTGCAGCGAAAGGCCGGCGCGCGTTTGGCGAGAACGGCGCCGTGCCCCTGGTGAAAATCAGCGGCCGCCGTCACCGCGAACCCGCCGTCGACCAGGCGGCGGGCGAGTGCAAGGCCGCCCTCGGCAACAGGCCTGCCGCTGCGGCAAGAAAAGCCGGATAAGGATTGCCGGCTACAAAATTTTTGAGATTGCCGGCGACGAATCACCCTATGCTGCGCGGGGGAATCGCTCGCGAAGGTCAACAAGGGTGGCGAAGACGACAGCCGGCAAGCGGTCGGCGGAGCCAAAAATCCAGATCGGCGCCATTCCGTTCCGGCGGCGCGCCGATGGCATGGTCGAGATCATGCTGGTGACGACGCGGGAAACCCAGCGCTGGATCGTGCCCAAGGGCTGGCCGATCCGCGGCCTCAAAGGGCATGAGGCGGCAGCGCGCGAGGCCATGGAAGAGGCCGGCCTGATCGGCGAGATCGGCAAGAAGCCGGTCGGCCGCTACACCTATTGGAAGCGCAAGACCGATCATTTCGTGCTGTGCAAGGTCCGGCTCTATCTGCTCGAGGTCAAACAGCAATTGCCGACCTGGCCGGAGCAGGCGCAGCGCCGGTGCCTGTGGTTCACGCAAGCCGATGCCGCCGACCTGATCGACGAGCCGGCGCTCGGTGCGATCGTCGCGGCGCTCGACATCAAGGGCGCCGGAGTCCCTGAAAGCCTGCTGAACGCCTGACCGAAGCGGCCTCCTCAGCGCGCATCGTGAAAGATCAGCCCGGTGGTGTAGCGTTCGCCGCTGCGGACCCGGCTGACGCCATGGCGCAGATTGACCCGATAGGCGCCGCGCGCGCCTTCGACCGGCCGATGCTGCACGGCGAAGATCGCCGCCTCCCCCTGCGCCAGCGGCACGACCTCCGGCCGCGACTGCATGCGCGGACGCTGCTCGACCAGGGTGAACTCGCCTCCGGTGAAGTCGCGGCCCGGCTGCGAGAGCAGGATCACCATTTGAAATGGAAAGAACAGGTCGCCGTAGAGGTCCTGGTGCAGGCAATTATAGTCACCGGCCCCGTATTTCAGCAGCAGCGGCGTCGGGCGCTGCTGGCCCGCGGCATGGCAAAGCGCCAGGAACTGGTCGAGGCTGCCCGGATAGCGCTGGGCGATGCCGAGCGTCTCGTTCCAGCGATTGGCAATGGGCGCGAGCCGGGCATAGACCAGCGGGCGCAGCGCCGCGATCGCCTCCGGCAACGGATGGGCGAAGTACTGGTACTCGCCGCGCCCGAAGCCATGCCGCGCCATCACGATCCGGCTGCGAAAATGCGCCGGCTCGTCATAGAGCCCGCGCAAGGCGGCGCAGGCCCCCACATCGAGCAGCCGACCGGTGAGGCCGACGCCGTGCGCGTCGAGCTCGGCTTCGATCCTTGCCCAGTCGAGTGCCGCGACAACAGCCTCGAAGCCCTGCCCGACTGGTGGCGTGCTGTAGCGGTTCGCTGCGGCCATGGCGCTTCCTTTCGGGCCGGGGTCTGCGCCGAAACTCGCCCGCAGGCCGGCCGGCGCGCCACCCGGTTTCTGCCTCCTCGCCCCTGACGCGGAGCCGCGCGACCCGCCAAAAAAAAGGCCGCTTGACCTTCCAATGATAGGAAGGAGAAGCCATCTCTGCATGAGGAAAAGGAAAGCGGGCCTCACGGCGACACAAGCAACGCTCGAACCGCGCGGAACCCACGCCTTCTTGCTCCCAGTAGACTGGCATGACCTGCGCGCCCTGCGTCGGCAAGGTCGAGAAGGCCCTGGCACAAAGAGGGCAGGAGCCGGTCACTCGCCGGTCCTGCCCTGATTCTGTATCGTGAGAAGAAGTCGGCTTCAGGCGGAAGTGCTGGGCATCTCCGCCGGGAAGCACTCGGCGCCGAGGCTCAGCGCCGCATCGCCTCGGCAAGGCGGGGCGAGAAGGTGCGCACCGGCCTGCGGACGACCACGACCGCACGGTTCGGCGTCGTCACCAAGGTGCGGTTGGCGGCCTTGCGCACCAGCGGCACGACGTCGGCGACCGGCACGCCCATCAGATTGGCGGCGATCTCGGCCTGCTCCTCCGGCGAATCGCTCAGGCCCTGCGCGGCGGTGACAGCCTCATCCAGGGTCGGCAGTTCGACGCGGGGCTTCAGTACGCGCGGCGGGGGGTTCTTGTAGACGGGCATAGGGTCGCTCCTTAGGGGCGAAGAATAGCATTTATTGTGCATCGCACAAGATTATGTCGGAGTTTGGCCGCAGCGCAGCAATGCCCTCGGCCCTGCACCGTTTGCATGGCGGCGAGCAAAAACGCGCCGTGACATGTCATCGCGCCTTCATCCAGCCTGAAAGCCGCGACAGTCTGCATGACGTCGATGCGAGACATGCCGCCCGAGGCCGCCGATGACCAATGCACGCCCCGTGACCGCCCGAAGGACAGCGCACCGCCGTCGCCCGCCAGCTCCTGTGCCGGGCGATCGCGAGCTCAGCCGGCTGGAATTGTTGCTGCGCCTGCGCCAGAACCCGCTGACGATCTGGCGCCAGCGGCATTTTCGCGAGCCGATCGTCGCCGGCGAAGGCATTTTCGGCTATGGCGTCGTGCTCTCCGACCCCGTGGCCATCCGTCATGTCCTGGTCGAGAACGCTGCGAACTATCGCAAGGACGACCTGCAACGCACCATCCTTGCGCCCGGGCTCGGCGAGGGCCTGCTGACGGCCGAAGGCGAGGCCTGGAAAAGGGCGCGCCGGACGCTCGCTCCGCTGTTCACGCCGCGCGCAGTCGCGGGCCTCGCCCGGAGGATGCAAGGCCCGGCCGAAGCAACGGCCGAACGCATGGCCCGACGGCGGCACGGCCGCATCGTCGACGTCGCGCAGGACATGACGCGCGTGACCTTCGACATCCTCGCCGAAACCATGTTCTCGAACGCGATCGCCGGCGGCGCGGAGGCATTCGGCAAGGCGCTGACCCGCTATTTCGAGACGCAAGGCAAGATCGACCCGCTCGATATCCTCGGCGCGCCCGCCTGGGTACCGCGCCTCGGCCGCTGGATGGCACGACCGGCCATCTCCTTTTTCGAGGCGCAGGTCGGCACAATCATCGCCGAGCGGCAGAAGCTGCGTGCGCGAACGCCCCTGGGCGGCGGCGCGCCGGACCTGCTCGACGCGCTGCTCGCAGCGCGGGACCCCGAGACCGGAACCGGCCTCTCCGAGGCCGAGATCGGCGCCAACATCATCACCTTCATCGGTGCCGGCCACGAGACCACCGCCAATGCGCTGACCTGGTCGCTCTACCTGCTGTCGCAGGCACCCGAGATCCGGGAGGCGTTGGAAGCAGAGGTGGACGCGGCAAGCGACGACCTCGCGGCGGCCGCCCTTTCCGGCTCGGGCCTCGCGCTGACGCGCGCCGTGATCGAGGAAGCGATGCGGCTCTATCCGCCGGTGCCCTCGCTGTCACGGACGGCATTGGCCGACGATGCCGTCGGCGGGCGCTGCTTCATCCCGAAGGACGCGCTGGTGGTGATCTCGCCCTATCTGCTGCACCGCCATGAGACGCTGTGGCGCGAGCCGGACCGCTTCCGGCCCGAGCGCTTCCTGCCCGGCGCCCGCGAGGCGATCGACCGCTATGCCTATCTGCCCTTCGGCGCCGGCCCGCGGGTTTGCATCGGGCAACAATTCGCCATGGTCGAGGCATCGATCGTGCTTGCGACGCTGCTGCGGGCGCTGCGCTTCGAACATACCGGGGAAGCGCCGATGCCGGTGCACCATGTCACCCTGCGCCCGCGCCACGGCATGCCGATGCGCGTCACGCCGCGCAGGGCGATGGAATGAGACTGCACAAGGCGAAAGCGTGCCCTTGCGTCAACTGCCCATGTGGAGCGCGGCGAATTAACCACAGGCGCCAAGAAAAAAACACTTCGCCGCCAAGATCTCGTCGTGAAGTGGCTTCGGCATGGAGGCCGGAAATTTCGGGGTGACACCGCGTGGCGCGGGCTTCTGCTTCCTGCAAACCGCGTTTTCCAGAGTGGCGCGGCCACTATTGGCACAAGCGACTGCCACAATTTGCGCCACTTGCCCGGAAATGGGCGATATGGGACAGATGGCGCGTGTGGTGCTGCATGTTTCTGGTCGGTTTGGCGAAAAGCGCCCAGCCGGCCGCAAAGGCTGTGACAGCTGCAAGCGCCATGATTCAAGAAGCAACCTTGCAGTGGGGTGACGTAATGCATGCCAAGACCATGAAAGTCGGAACCATCCTCGTCGCGGGCGCCCTGGTGCTGGGCGGCTGCACCGGCTCCCAGGAACGCGTCGCGACCGGCGGCGCTCTCGGTGCCGGCGCCGGCGCCCTGATCGGCGGCGCGGTCGGTGGCTGGCGCGGAGCGGCGATCGGCGCCGTGGTCGGTGGCCTGACCGGCCTCGTCATCGCCGACGCGATCGAGAGGGAGCGCGCCCGCGAGGCCGCCTACATCGCCGCGCGTTCGGGTGCCTCCAACACCCAGCGCTTCCGCAATTCGAGCGGCCAGGACGTCGTCGTCAAGGCCCGCACGGTGAAGACCTACAACAACAGCTCGGGCCAGCGCGTCCGCGTCGTCGAGCGTACCGTGACCCGCAACGGCCAGGCCGCCGGCACCGACACCGTCGAGGTCAACCTGGCGACGAACGAAGCTTCCGGCATCTGAGCCGGAACGATTGAGAAGAACGACCTTCCCTCGCCCCGCGAGGGAAGGTCCCATGGGGACAAGGATGACGGCGAGAGCGTTGCCGAAGTTGACGAGCTGGATGGCGACGCTTTGGCTGGTAGCCGCGTCGCCGGCCGTAACGGCGGCGCAGACCCAGACCTTCCCGGGATACAATCCGCAGGACCCCATCGGTTCGGCTGCGCAGGCCTTGTGGCAGCGCATCGAGAAGCAGTGCGGGCCCCTCAAGCTGCCGGTCCGCATCGGCACCGCCTCGCGTCCCCAGCCGGAGAATGCCTTCTCCCGGGACCAGGGCAACAACGTGATGCAGCAGGTCCATGCCGCGTTCTCGCGCCTGGACGGCGTCCGGATGGCGCCCTTCCTCGATATCGGCCCGGTGCTGAACATCAACGACACCGGCATCCTCGACAGCGCGCTCGCCGGCAACGCCAAGGAGCAGCTCAGCAAGATCGAGATCGAGATCAGGGCCACCGGACAGCGTATCGGCCCCTCGACGCGGCTGCTGCTGTCGGCGCATGGCTGGAACGGCTATGAGAGCTGCTCGCCCAGCCTCGACCCGTTCACCGTGTCCGAGGAGTTCATCGGCGAGATCTATCGTCGGACAGAGAACGTCTTCGACGAAGTTGCCGAAGCCATCTGGGAGCAGTCGACCGAGACGTCCAACACGCTGGCGCTGTCGGCGCATATGCTGAACGGCGCGCCGGTCAACCCGGGCTGGCTCGAGTTCTTCTCCGACCGCATGCGCAGGGCCCTGAGCAAGCAGGCCGACGAAGAGAAGAAGTCCCGTATCCGGGCGCCCCGCCACGTCTCCTTTGCCATGCTGCACGACCCTTCTTCGGATGAGGCAAGGCGCTGGAGTGCTTCGGTCTCGATCGAGCAGCGGCATAACGGCTACCGCATCGCCGTCAGCGCCAATCGCAAGGACACGACACCCGTGTTCAGCGGCGGCCTCGTCGCGTTCGACGATCTGCCGACCGCGACACAATGGGCTGCGCTCGGCTCGTCGAGCAGCCGGACCGCCGCCTCCGCCCCGCGCCTGACGGAGACGCCGCTGCGGATCGAAGGTCGGGTCGAGGGCAGCCGCGGCCTGCAGCAATACGCCTTCTCGATCCCGCGCGAATCCTATGTCGAGGTCGATATTCCGCTGCCGAGCGTGCGCGGTCCCGGTGCCGACAAGAAGCTGCTCGTCGAGGTATTCGCGCCGGGCCATCCGCCACTGCGCACGATCCACATCCCCAATCAGAGCCGTCCGAACCTGCGCCGCTACCGGCTGGGCCCGGGCCAGTACACCATCCGCGTCGCCAATGCCGGCCCGACCCGGCAGGAATACCAGCTGCGCGCCCGCGCGGTCGATACCAGCGACATGCTGTTGCCGGAAGCTCCCGGCCGCCTGATCCGCCGGTTCCAGAACTGGTATGCCAGCGTCGTCGAGGATGCCGCCACGGGCAAGCGCACCTGCTACGCCTATACGGCCGCCACCGAGGCCGGGCCGACGAACTGGCGCGAACAGGCGCCCTTCATCCTGCTTTCCGCCGAGAGCGAAGGCAGCGGCGCGATCCAGCATCTGCTCGACGACAAGCGCTATTATCGGCAGGGCGCCGCGATCGAAGCGACGGTGTCCGAGGGAGGCGAGGTGCGCTCGCTGAACGCCAGCGCGCCCGGTAATTTCATCCGCCCGATGAAGGAGGGCTCCAACGGCCAGCCGATCCTCGATATGGACGCGGTCGCCGGCTACAACAAGGGCACGACGCTGGAACTCAACGGCACCACGCCCGATGGCAGGCCGGCCCATGTGGTCTATTCGCTGCAGGGCTATCGTGCCGCCGTCAACGCCATGTCGCTCGAATGCGGCCGCCGCGACCTCGCCAACGCCCTCGTCTGGAAGTAGCCGCAGGCTCAGGCCAGCGCCAGCGCAACCCGCGCCGGCGCGTCGGCCGGGCCGGGCTCGAACCGGATCAGGCCGCGCCGGATACCGGCGCCCGACTCGCGCAGGACTGCGGCGAGCGAGCGGGCGGAACGCTCGAACACGCCGAGCAGCGTCTCGACCAGACGCGGATCGCTCCAGATCTCCGGAGCGCGCCGACCGAACGGGGCAAGGAAGGGTTCGATGCCGCTCCAGGCCAGGATCGTCTCGCGTGGCGCGGTGCCGGTTTCGCCCGCGCCGAGCAGGATGCGCTCGATGATCGGCGCCCAGACGCCGTCATCATAGCGGCCGATGGGCAGCAGGACGACGAGCCGGCTTGCACCATCGAGTGCCGCCCGCGCCTCCGCTCCGGCCTGGGCCGGCTCCCGGAACAGGCGCGGCAACAGGCGGGGAGCGAGAAAGCTCGCCTCCATCTCCCGGGTTACCTCGGCATCGCCGAGACCCGAAAGCGAGAGGCGGCGCCGGACGACCTCCTCGCCCGCCGGGCTGTCGGTGGCCGACACTCCCCAATGCGCGGGCAAGGCAGCGGGCAACGCCGCGAAACAAACCGGCTCTGCCGCCATGAAACCGCTCTCCGCCCTCTATGCGTACTGTCGCGCCCGGCTCGGACGAGCGGGACGAGGAAACCCGGACCTGCGAAGTCGCGTGCCCGTCTCCGCAAGATTAGGGCGGGACCGCTGAACCTCGCAAGCGGCAGCTTCCACCAGCAATACCGAAGCTACCCCGCCGTCCATGCCGCAACGTCTTGCAAGACGACGGACCATCGCGCAAGGTCCGCCCCCGACATCCTCTCGCGCCAGTCTTTTCGGAGCCCGCCCCCGTGCATCTTTCCGTGGCGCCCGTCGCCATCATCTGGGACGGCTCACGTCATGTCGCCGCGGTCTGGAGCGAAAGCGCCCGGGCCCGCTTCCTGGCTGCCGAGGAGGCCGGCGGCCGCATCACGCTGATCGCCGCTGGCGACGGTGAAGCTGCGCCGCTCTCCGGCACGCTGCCGCCAGGAAGCCGCGTCCTCCATGCCGTCACCGTCCCGGCCGAAGGCGAGGCACGCGTCGTCGCCGTGCAGCTCGACGAGCGCCTGACGCCGGACCAGGCCGACCCGCACAGCGCCGGCCTCGCTTTGCTGCAGGCACATTCGAATGCCGCAGTAGGCCCGTTGTCGATCGAGCGCCTTTCCCTCGCCGAGCGGCCGGAAGCAACTCCGGAATCGCTCATCGCCAGCGGTCTGAACCAGCTCGTCGAAACCGGCTCCGGCGGGCTGCGCCTGCTGGCCGGGCCCTTCATGCATCCGGCCGACGAGCGCGCGACGCTGACGCGCGTCGCGGCCAGCCGCGCGAGCGGGCTGACGCTCGACTTCAGCGGCGAAGGCAGCCAGACCGGCATTCTGGTGGCGCATCTGCCGGCCGCGATGCGACACGCCCGCCAGGCGCTGGCGCAGCTCGACCAGGATATGCGGCTTGCCGTCGAGGAGGAACTCGACTCGCTCGCCGCCACGCCCGCGGACCTGCGTGACATGGACGCCTCCGGTCTCGGCCGCGTCGCAGCGCTGCGACGCGGCTTTCGTCTGTCGCATCCGATCGCCGAGGCGGACGGCGCTTGCCGCCTGAACCTCCCCGACTGGCTCGAAGACGACGAAGTCCTGGTCTTTGCCGAGCCGCGCCGCCAGCTTGTCTGGACCGGCGCAGGCGAAGCGGCGAACGGCGCGCCGATGACGATCCGCTGGCGGGATGGCGAGCTCGGCGCCGTCTCGCATCGCGAAAGCTATGCCGCTTCGGTCTCGACAGGGCTGACGCTCGGTGGCGGCGCCGGCCAGGCGCTGGTCGTCGCGGCACCGGGCGTGGCGGCGCCGTTGCGCGACGATCTCGCACTCGCCGCCGGCCGGCTGGCAGAGAGCCTCTGGCAGGCCGGAACCCCGGCGCGCCCGGCCCGGCTGAGCACGCTTCTGGCTGAGATTGCAGCCGCACGGACGCAATTGCCGGCCAATGCCGGCCCCTTTGCCCGGATCGACGCCCGCGCCAAGACGCCAGGCACGGCCGGGAACCTGCTGGAGGCAGCGGCGGTTCTATCAGGCCTCGACCCGTCGCGGGCCGACGAGCTCGGCGAGCGCACGCTCGACGAACAGACCGCGATGCTGCTCTGGGCCGTGGCGCAACCCAAACTCGCCGCGCGCGCCTGCGCCGTGCGTCTGCTCCTTCCGCCCCCCGGCGCGGAGCGTCCGCCAGCGGAAGCCGAGCGCCTGCTCGGCTGGTACGAGGATCCGGTCCTGCCGCATCTCCTGAGCCGTGAGGCGATGACGCTGGCTGGCCAGGACCGCCGGGCGATGCGGCTTTTGCACGACATCGCCGCCTGCGCCCATCAGAGCTGGCTCGGCGCGGATGTCGTCGCCGAGGTCGAGCAGACGATCGCGGAAGCCCGCAAGCGCCGCGGCCAGCGCCCGCTGAGCAATCTCGACGGCCTGCTGCTCGAACTGCGCCGCAGATCGCAGCGCCGGCCCCCGGCTACGCCGGCGCTCGAGGAAGTGGCGCGCCGGCGCAGCGAGCTCGTCGCCGCAGGAGAACAATCGGGCCAGCCGCCGGGCCTGCTGGACGAGCTCGCCAAACGGCTGGGCGAACTGACCCCCGGCGAGATCGTGCTGCTGCACGAGCATTTCGCCGGGCTGCGCCGCGCGGCCGCGCAAAGCGAGGCCGCGGGCAAGCTGGTCGTCGCCTGGGAGAACGCTGCCGGCCTCGCCGGGCTCGCAGCGCGCAACGACCGCGGCGCCGACCCGCTGCGCGGCGCCGCGCGGCTCGCCGCCACCACGCAAGGCTTCGTCGCCACGATCGATGCCGTCGAGGGCCTGGCGCCGGCACTCGCCGCGATCGAGGCGCAGATCGGCCAGGCGCTGGGCCAGGAGGGCGCCGCCGCGCCCCACGCCGCGACGCTGCGCGGGACATTGGGCAGTTATGGCCGGCTGCTGCTGGCCGACCTTGCCCTGCGCGAGGCCGATGCCGCCTTCGCCAGCACGCCCTTCGCCGCCAAGGCCCTCGCCGACAGCGGCGATCCCGGCTTCGGCGCGGCCTATCGGCGGCTGCGCGCCGGAGCGAGCGACACCCTCGCCCGCTACCTTGCCGCCGCTGCCGCGATCTCGGGCGTCGACCACGAATGGGGCACTGCGCTCGGCGGCGCCACGACGCATGAGCCGGCGCCGACCGAAGCCGGAAGAGAGAACGGATGAGCGCCGCTTCCTGCTACAATCTCGAGACCAGGCTCGCGAGCTTCAGCGCCACCGTGGCGCTCGACCGCAGCGAGGGGCTGATCGACATCCTCGCCTTCGAGGCGCCCGAGGACATGGTCAAGGCCGTCACGGTCTCGCTGATCTCGCACGCGCCCGGCCTGCCGAGTGGCGTCGATATCGGCTGGCTGCAGGGCGAAGCGCTGCTCGACAAGGCTGCGGTGCGCGCCGGCGAGCGCCTGGTGCTCGGCCTGCGGCGCGAGGCGGTGATGCGCGCCGTGGCCGCCCACCGCCAGCAGGCCGACATCGAGAGCGACGCCAGCCTCGAGATCGCCTTCTCGACCATCGTCGAGACGGCGGGAGGCGCCCGCGCCTCGCCCCGGCGGGTCGTCAGGATCGCGGTGCTGGCCGGCGCCTCGCAGCCGGAATGGCGGATCGAGCCGGTCGAGATCGACCTCGATTCGCTCGCCACCGGCAAGACGCTCGGCGTCAGCCAGATCGCCATCGACATCCCCAAGGACATCGTGCTCGAAGGCCGGCGCGGCCTGACCATCGAGGCGAGCTGCTTTGGCCTGAAGGCGCAGCATCTGTCGCTCGCCATCGCGGCGCCGATGGACCACTCCGTCTCGCTGCGGCGCTATCCCGACGCCGGCGCCAGCACCTGCCGGCATCTGCTCTGGCTCGCCGACGCCCCCGCGCTCGCCGGGCAGGAGGTCCGGCTCGACGTGACGCTGACGCGCGACGCCGTGCTCGATTTCGTCGACGAGACGATCCAGGCCAACCCCAAGGCGACGCTGCAGGTCCGGCTGACGGCCAAGCTCGGTGGCTGGGTCGCCCAGGACGGCTCCGGCCACGATCCCGACGGACCGGCAAGGCCATGGTCGAGCGCGCTCGAAGCGCGCTCGGTGCCGATCCGCAGCCAGAATCGCGGCGATGTCGCGCTGACCATCGCCGGCGCCCATCTCACCTGTCCGCTGGGAGAGACCTCGAGCTTCGAGATCGAGGGCGGCCTCAATGCCGAGGTCGACCCCGACGACGAGACCTCGATCGTGCGTTGCGACGGGCTGGTGATCGACCTCAGGCGCTGGCCTCTGACCCGCACCGCCCCGCTATCCGTCGAAGTCGTCAGCCGGATGGGTGACAACGAAATCGCCGAGCCGGCGACGCCGTTCCCGCTGGAGATCGTCCGCGAGGGCGATTTCGGTCGCCGTGGCCGCGCCGTCGTGCCGATGCAGGCGCTGACCACGGCGCTGTCGCGCGCCGTGCGCACTGGCGGCGCCAATGTGCTGCGCGGGCCGATCACGGTCGAGCTCACGATCACCGCCGGCGACGATGGCGGCAAGGCCCTCGTACGGGCGACCTTGCCGGTACGCTACAGCCGCCGCGTCCACCGGCTGCCGATCTGCATCGATCTTGGCGCCTCGGCGACCTCGATCTGGTCGGGGGCGCCGCGCGCCGCCGGCCGCGCCACCGAGATCCGGCCATTGGCGCTCGGCTCCTGGCTGGCACGCCATGTCGATCCGCGCCATGGCGAGGCGGCCCTGCAGGACGCCGGCGCCGCGCCGCTCATCCCCAGCCATGTCGGGCTCGATTCCGGCAACAACCTGCGCGCCGACCACGCGCCCCACAGCCTGCCCGACCTCACGCTGATCGGCTCCGACCGGGCGACCGTGGCACGGCGCCTCAAGGCCTTCGCACGCCGCTACGACGTCTCAGCGCCGGCACCACCGCCACAGGACGGCCTGCCCGAAGGCGGCAAGCGGATCGATTCGCTGAAGCATGCGCTGACCTCGGGAGCCGTCTCGCTGACGCTGCCCGAACAGGTCCATCGCTACGATGCCGCCGCCGACCGGGTCGTTGCCACCAACACCGTCGAAGTCGCGCCGCTCGTCGCCGACGTGCTCGACGAGCTGGTCGACCTTTATGTGCTGCGTCTCGGCGAGGATCGGCTGCGGATCGAGGACCATGCGCCGGCGCCGATCGTGCCGCGCATCCTGATCTCCTGCCCGAGCGGCATCGGCGACGAGATCGCCTCGCGCTACCGGGCCGCGCTCGAACTGTTCGCGCAGCGGCTGGAGCGGCTCTTCCCGGGCGCGACCAGCTTCGCCGATGCTGCCGTCACGGTTCCCGAGGCGGTCGCAGCGGCGCGTTATGTCGCCAGCCTGCCGGAGGTCCGCGCCGCGGTACCGGACCATGGCGAGGCGCTGCTGGTGACGCTCGATATCGGCGGCGGCACCAGCGACGTCGCCCTCGCCCGCCTGCGGCGCGACGGCGACCGGCTGAGCAACCAGACGCTCGTGACCTTCGGCCTGCCGGTCGGCGGCGACATGATGGACGAGGCGCTGGCCGAGATCGCCGCGCTGCTGATCGACAAGGCAATGGAGGGGCAGCAGGCGCACTGGCAGTCCGCCTTCGCCGAAGCGTCGCTGGCCCGCGCCGTGCAGCGCCAGGACGCGGCTGCGCTCGCCGCCAGGGCCTGGCTGCGCAATGCGGTCAAGCGGGCCAAGGCCGGGCTCGCGGCGCGCCTTACCGCAAAAGCCGAGGCCTCGCGGTCGGCATATCGCTGGAACCCCGACGCTCCCGACGAGAGCTTCGACATCGTGCTCGCCGAGTTGCGGCAAGACGGCGAACCCGCCGGGCTGTTCGTTGCGCAGGGCGAGCCGGTTCTGGCGGAGGCGAGCCTGCCTGCCGGCCTGAGGCTCGTGCTCGAGCCGGCCGACAAGGCCGGCACCCGCCGCCTCGTCCTGAAGCTTGCGCGCACGGCGCTGGAGAAGGGCGCTGGCGCCGCTTCCGAGCGCCTCAACGAGGTCGCGGCCGTGCTCGGCGGCCTGCTGCCACGCATGGCACGCGCCGGCGGCCCCAACCCGCTGCAGCGGCCTACCGTCGTCATGGTGCCGACCGGGCGGGCCGCGCTCTGGCCGCCGATCTTCGAGGCGATCGCAGAAGAGGCGAAGGCGAGCCACAGCGCCTTCCCGTTCGAGCGACCATTCTCGCCGGCGGCGATGAAGAAGGCGGTGATCGCCGGCGCCGCCATCCTCGGCATCGAGGGCGACATGGCCGGCAGCGCCGTGCTGCACAAAAACCCGCTCGGCATCGCCGCCATGGCGGTGCAGATGCGCGATCTCGGCGCCACCGGCCTGCGCACCGAGTTCGCCGCCGAGCGCATCCACTACCTCGGCTACGACATGGGCTCGGGCGACCGGCTCCATGCCGAGCATGACGAGACCGCGCCCAGCCTCGGGGGACGGGCCAATCTCGGACGGCGCTTCCAGTTCGTGCGGACGATCCCCGGCCTCGACCCGCAGGGCAAGGCGCTGTCACGGCTGCGCCCGCTGCTCGCCGGACAGGACCCGATGGTGCTGCTCGAAGGCGATTCGATCGTCGAGGCGCATCGCGAGGGGCTGGACGGGTTCGGCACCTGCGAGATCATCTCCGAGGTGCTCTCGCCGACCAGCCGCAAGGTCACGGTACTCGCCGCCAATGAGGGCTGGGAAGCCTGCTGGCGGATCGAGCACGACCGCGTCTCGCGCATCTACTGAGGTTTCGGGATGCGCCCCACTCACTATTCAAGGTCATCCCGGCCGGAGCGCAGCGAAGAGCCGGGATCCATGCCTGAACCTTTGTCGGTGAGGCTCAGGCATGGATCCCGGGTCGCCCTGCCGTCGCCCGGGATGACGCGCCTCTTTGAATTCCGGACGAAGCTGCAGGAGGCCATGATGCTCTCCGCTGCGAAAACAGCTCTGACGACCGCAAAAGCGAGCTTGCCTCGCTCCGGGGCTGCGCTTCCGCCCGTTTCCAGCCTTTCCCGCCGCCCAAGTGAGCTGACGCCATGGCCCTGCCCGATCTGATGGACCTGGTGATGCATGATCCACGCCGGCTGACCTGCCTGCGCGCCGTCGCCGGCGAGCCGGGCGAGGCGATGCCGGGCATCGAGAACCTCTGGCGTAAGCCGGTCTTCGCCCTGACCCAGGCGGGGCAGCCGACCAAGGATGCCCGGCTCTCGCTGGAAGACCTGATCGACCGCAACCGCGGCATCGCCCTGATCGACGGCGGCAGCGGGCCGCAGCCGATCGACATCCCCTTCACCTCGATCGTGGTGCTGACCGCCGAATCCCTGCCGGGCGCACAGGAGCTCGGCCGCTTCCTCGCCGACCGGATCGAGCAGCGCTTCCGCGACGTGATCGACCCCGATATCGGCGTCACCATCCATGTCGAGCAGAGCCTGCACGCGGCTGCCCCGGTCGCCGTCTATTTCGGCCATGGCGTGCACGCGCCGCCGCAGGGCGGCCTGCTGCCGCATGGCGAGGTGGTGATCAAGCAGAACGAGATCGCCATCGGCCAGCCGATCATCGGCGCCAACACAGCCGGTGGGCTCTATCCCGGCCAGTCGCGTTTCGCCTTCTCGCGCAGCGAGATGCTGACGCCAGCGGTCCATCCCGACCTGCCGGCCGGGACGATCTTCTTCCTCGGCCGCTACCCGGTCGATTCCTCGGCGCGCGATGCCGGCGGCCTGCCGCTGCTCACGGCGCTGCCGCAAACGCCGGAGGCGCGGGCACAGGCGATCCAGGTCGAGGCGCTGCCGACCCCGACGCAGGGCGGCATCGACGCCCGCTTCGAGATCCTCGGCATCCGCCCGCAGACCGGCCGCGTCTCGCTCGGCATGGTCGACGTCACCCTCGACCGCAGACCCTGCCGCCTGCATCAGCAGCCGCCGAAGGGACCGCATCTCGCCGTGCTCGGCCTCGCCATCCCCGAGAATTTCGGCGGCCGACGCATGGCGCGCTACTGGATCGAGCGCAGCCATGGCGGGCGCTTGATGTCCTCGGCGATGCTGGCGCCGCGCGACAGCATCGTGGTGCAGGGCCGCGATGCGCGCCGCTATGACCGCCGCGAATTGCGCTACAGCCGCGCCGGTGGCGAGTTCCGGGCCGAGAGCATCAGCTTCGACAATCGCCGCCGTTCGGTGCTGATGCTGGAGGAAGGCGAGTTCGGCTATATCGGCCTGCCGCGCGAGCAGACCGCGATCTCCTTCGGACCGGACCAGTCCTCGCGCGGTTACGGCACCTTCGACTGGCTCGGCGAAGCCGTGCGAGTGCAGTTCGGCTCCGGCGTGGTCGAGCGGCTCGACAATCTCTATGATCACAACCCGGTCGGCTTCATCGCAGCGGTGCCGGGCGGCGTCGCCGTGCAATCGGCCGGCGACATCTGGATTCTCGGCGACCGGAAGGCGCAAGCTGCCGGAACCTGCACCATCCCCGCCAATGGGCCGTTCGTGCTCGGGCCGCTGGTGGTGGAGCTTCGGGGGCCGACGCCATGAGCCATCCGCTGTTCCGTGGCCTCAAGCGCAGCCTGGTCGCCATCGCGGTCGGGCTCGTCACCATCGTCGGCTTTCTCTGGCTCTCGGGCGGGCTGATCGGCGAGCTCGCCGCCAGCCGCGCCTGGATCAAGCAGCCCGACTTCACCGAGACCAGCCGCTCGAACGAGGACCTGTTCGCTCAAGGCGTCTCGACCGGGCTGATCTGGCTCGACCCGGCCGGGCCGACGATCCGCTCGCAGCCCTGCGAAGCGCTCTACGATCCCTCGCTGACCCTGCCGACGCCGCAAGGCACCAAGGAATTCTCGCGCACCCTGCTCGACCGGCTCTGCAACCTGCCGGCCGGCCAGCAGATCCGCTCCGAGATGCTGGCCTGGAACAACTCCTTCCTGATCGCCGCGGCGCGCGACGACCGCGCGCCCGACCGGCGCTGCGCCGACGGCACGCCGCTGACCTTGCCGGTGGTGCCGGCCGGCTGCCGGCCCTCGAGCTGGACGGCGCGCGTCGCCCAGACCACCGATCTCGCCGCGCCGCTGAATGTGATGCCGAATGCGGTGCCGCCGCCGCGCGACTTCTCCGATTTTGCCACCCGCCGCGCCAACCAGCTCTCCGATTGGGCACTGTTCGGCCCGCTGCGCGAGCGCGACGACCGGCTCGCCTTGTCGACCCGCCTGCCGGCGGGTGGGCGGCGCATCACCGTCGACATGATCCTCGAGCCGACGCGCCTGGTCGTCGGCAATGAGCGCGCCAATCTCGACCCCAAGCGCGACCAGCAGACCGTGCGCATCGCCGGGATGAGCATCGCCGCCGAGCGCATCTGCTCCGACAGCGACGACTTCGCCAGCTGCGCCGAAGAAGCAGCACAGGGCCTGCCGCATGGCTGGCGCTTCATCATCACCGGCCAGCGCCGGCGCGAGACCGAGATCACGGTCGAGGGCTCGCCGGTGCGCGCGGTGCCGCCGCGGGCCCGCGAAATCCTCGGTGGCTCGGGCGTGCAAGCCGAGGACGGCAAGGTCAAGCTCTGGCGTTCCTCGCATATCGAGGCCGATTGCGAGCGCGCCAAGGCCAAGCTGGTCTGCGAGCTCGGCTGGCGCGGCGCCGTCACCCAGCGGCGCAGCGGCGCCGGCCGGGCGCTCGCCTTCGCCGACGGCACACCGGCACTCGACAATAATGGCGTGCCGCTGCCGATCGTCGACGAGCTCGGCCTGACCGCGATGATCGGCTACGGCGCCGGCGATGTCGGCTCGCTCTCGGCCGCGCTCGGCCGCGCCCGCACCCGCGAGAATCTCGTGCTGACGATCGAGCCGCGCCTGCAGAAGCTGGTGCAGGAGGCGGTCTACACGCAGATGGGCGAGCGCATCGCCCGCGGCAAGCGCCCGCGCAAGCCCGGCCCGCTGCCGGTGAATCTGGCGCCAGAGCAGGAACCGCCGGACCAGGGCGACGGCCGCGCCGTCGTGCTGCTGATGGACGCCGGCGACGAGCCGGGCGCGGTGCTCGGCATGGCGAGCTGGCCCGATTTCGTGCCAGGCATGCACAGCTGGGACATCCAGGCGCTCTCGACCGGCCGCGACAGCGACTCGCCGCTCGCCGGCCATGGCTGGCGCGCCGGCGACGTCCACACCATGCCGGGCTCGACCTTCAAGCTCGTCACCGGGCTTGCCGGCATCCTCGCCCTCAAGGAGCAACCGCGGCTCGCCGACATCATCATGGGGCGGACGCCGCCGGGCAGCCAAGCGCAGATCTTCGGTATGGGCGGCGGCGGCCTCAATGTCGACGGCGTCCAGATCGCCAACTATGGCGGTGCCGGCTTCAATGTCGGCATCCTGGCGCCGTCGCAGACCGGCTGCCCCGATGGCGGCCGCGGCGCCCAGATCGGCTTCTGCGAGGCGCTGATCAAGTCGTCGAACCTGTGGTTCGCCGGCCTCGCCCTGACCATGGACGGCAGCAAGGTCGGCGGCCGTCCGACGACGGTGCCCGGCCGCACCGGCACGATCCTGGCGCGGATGACCGAGCACCTCTACCCGATCACCCAGCCGGGGCAGCTCGCCCAGCCGGGCGTCGACCTGACGCGCGGCATCGTGCCCGGCGCCCAGCGCCTGACCGGCGAAGCGCTCGACCTCGCCGTCGAGGACAAGCGCAACGCCAGGCGCATCGACCTCGCGACCAACTCCTACGGCCAGGGCGTGCGCGCGACGCCGATCGCCATGGCTTCGATCTACGGCTCGCTCGGCGCCCGCAAGGTGATCCGGCCGCGCGTGCTCAAGCCGGTCTCCGACGTCGCCGAAACGCCGCAACCCAATGAAGGCCAGCCGGTCATCCCCGGCATGGACCCGCGCGCGGCCGAGCCCTTCCTCGACGGCGCCCAGCGCGGCCTGTTCGGCGTGGTCAACGCGCCGGGCGGCACCGCCGCCGGCGTGATGGCGAGCCTGCCGCCGGAGATCCGGCGCCGCATCTTCGGCAAGACCGGCACCGCCGACACCACCGACGGCATGAACTCGGCCTGGTTCGCCGGCTGGATGAACGATGTCGCCGGCAGGAAGCGCGTCGCCTTCACCTGCCTGGTCTCGCATACGCGGGAGACCGGCGGACGCGCCTGCGGCCGGCTGATGGCCGGCGTCCTCGGCAAGCTCGCCGCGCTCGGAGACAAGAAGTGAGCGAGACGACCGCGCTGCGCCAGCTCTTCGGTCGCTGGCTCCATCTCCGCCCGTTCCGCCTGCCCAGGATCCGCGTCGGCTCGACCGGCGGCGCCCTGACCGGGCTGATCCTGCTCGCCGCCAGCCTCATCGTGCTCGCCTTCTGGTGGCACAACACCAGCTATCTGATCGCGACGGCACGGCCGGTGGTCAGCCTCGAGCGGCTCGACCTGGCCCTGGCGCGCGGCGAGACCGTCGCCATCGGCCGGCGCGAACTGCTGCAACCGCAGCGCTTCGACGCAGCCGAGACGCGCCATGTCGCCTTCACCCGTCTGCCCGACGGGCGGGTCAACATCCGCAACGTCGCCAACAGCCGGCGCCTCTGGCTCGACTACGCCAACGGCTCGGGCAGCTTTTCGGCACGCTGGCGCTTCCAGCCCGGCGACCGCATCGCGGCCGGGACGCTCGCGATCGCCGTCGACGAGGCCAAGCCGGGCAGCCTGCAGTTGACCCTGACGGAGGCCGGCAAACCCGGCCCGGGGCGCAAGCTGACCGTGCAGAGCACCGGCCCGGTCTCGACGCTGCGGCTCGACGGCAACCCGCTGCCGGTCTGCCAGCCGCGCAGCGCTGCCGACCGCATCCGCCAGATCGTCACCGGCCTGATCGCCACCGACGAGCGCGGCGAGGACCGCATCGTCCAGATCGGCGGGCGCCTGACCTGCTCGGTCAAGGAGGAGGCCCATGTCGCCGCCGGCGCCCTGCCCTTCAAGGCGTTGACCATCGTGGCACGCGGCGGCGGCTTCTTCCTGGCACCGGGCGACGCCGTCGACGCGCCGCGTCCGCCGGTGGTCTTCGCCCGCGGCAACCAGCGCGTCACCGATTTCGGCGACATCGCCTGGGAGCTCGATCCGGAGGGGCCGGCGCGTCTCAGCCACATGATCATCGGCCGCACGCGCTATGCGGTCGATATCGGCGAGGAAGCCGGGGGGCGCCTGCCGCTGCGGCTGACGCCGCTCAGCAAGACCCACCGTTTCGATCCCGCCGATGCCGAGCAACTGCGCGAGGCCTCGACGACGGACAGCGTCAGGCCGGTGATAACCCCGCCGCGCCAGCCGATGTCGGGCGAGGAGATCGGCAATCCGCTCGGCTCGCTCAACGGCGTCGAACGCGTCGTCCGCCTGCTGCTGACGCTCGGCCTCGCCATCTTCGGCATTCTGTCGGCCATGCATCAGGCCAGCGCCTTCCGGCGCAGCGCCATCCTGGTCAGGCTCGTCGGTGCGCTCGGCGCGACCGCCTTCATCGCCTCGACCACGATGCTGGTGCTGGCACCGGAACTCTCGCGGCTCGGCGGCGCGGCGATCTCCTATGAAGGGGCGCTGCACGCCACCATCCTGGCCTATGCGATCGCCTGCCTGCTGCTGATGGTCGGCCCGCGCTTCACCACGCCGATGCGCGTCGCCTGGCTCGGCCTGCTCGGCCTGTGCTGCCTCGGCAGCCTGACCCTGCTGGCGCTCGGCATCGACGCCGAGAAAACCGACTTCACCATCCATGCCGAGAAGAACAAGCTGCTGTTCTTCGACCTGATCCCGGTCGTCGCGGTCGTCGTCGCCCTGCAGCCGCAGCGCGCCATCGCCGCCCTGCCGCGCTCCTTCTTCATGGGCGTCGGCTTCAAGGACCAGTTGCTGCGCGCCATCCCGGCCTTCCTGATCCTCGTCGCCTTCATCGCCTGGGGCGTGCTCGGCACCGAAACCGGCGTCGCCGGCTTCCAGCCGGTCGAGCTCGGCAAGATCGCGCTCGTGCTGGTGCTGGCGCATATCTTCCTCGGCTTCTCGCGGATCGACTTCTTCTACAACCAGCGCCACTACATCTCCTGGCTCGGCGTCAGCCTGGCGACGGTACTGGTCTTCATCCTGTTCCTGACGGCGATCCCGTTCCTGAAGAGCGACTACTCCCCGGCGCTGATCATCATCATCACCACCGTGGTCCTGGCTTTCGCCTTCCTGCTGCCCAGCACGCTGAAGCGCCTGTTCGAGATCATGCGCGTCTTCCTGCGCCGGGCCGATGCACCGCAGCGCAAGACCCGCAAGCTCGGCTGGCCGCGCGGCGGCGTGCTGGCGCTCGTCCTCGTCGTCCTGCTCGGCATCAATGCGGCGCTGATCTACGCCTTCCCCGGCCTCGTCACCTATGCGATTTCCGGGCAGTGGAACCTGCCAAAGGAGCGGCTCGCCGCGATCGACGTGCTCGAGAAGGCGCGTGGCGGCCTGTTCCGCGTCCCCGCCGAACGGCTTCTGACCTGGTATGATCTCGACCACGCCAAGCTGCGCAGCGCCCAAGCCGGCGAGGCCCGCAACCCCGATGTCATCCACCGCGATCTCGGCTTCCAGCTGCTGCAATCGAAGGTGGCACTGGCGGAAATGCCGTGCACCCTGGCGCGGCTCGATCTCGGGCTCGACAAGACGCCACCGGAAGTCCGCCGGGCGCTCGACGAGTTGCCGCCCTCACCGGTTTCGCTCTGCGCCATGCTGCCGGGCGCCCGCGTGACGCCGATCGCCGAGCGCAAGGGCGAGATCGAGGACGAGACGGCGAGCCGCTTCACCGTCAGCGACCTGGTGCGCGTGCCGGTGGTCCAGAACGACTTCATCGCCACCTTCCTGATGGTCCGCTTCGGCCTGCCGGCGGGCCTCGCCCTGCTGGCGGCGCAGATCGTCACCGCCTTCGGCCTTTTGACCCTCGCCGTCGGGCTGATGCGCGAGCGCGCCATGGGCTCGGCCCAGGAAGGCGCCAACAAGGGCATGGCGATCATCCTGGTCGGCATCGTCACCATCTTCGCGCTGCACTGGAGCATTTCCTGGGGCAATGCGCTCGGCCTGCTGCCGGTGATGGGCCAGCCGATGACCTTCATCGCCGCCGCGACCTCGCATCACATGCTGATGGCGCTGCCCTCGATCGCGATCGCGCTGATCGCTGGGCGCCTGGCGGCGATCCGTCAGCTCTCCCCGACCAGCGACCCGCCGCCCTGGGGGCTGTGGCGCGGCCTGACGCGCGCGGGGCTGTAAGGGGCGGCCGGACTCTCGCGAAGGCGTGGGCGATACGCCGTCATTCCGGGGCATGCCGCAGGCATGAGCCCGGAACCCATGACCACGACGAGTCCGGAAAGGCCCGTCATTGCGAGCGTAAGCGAAGCAATCCAGGACGTCTCGCTCTGCCGCCCCCGGATTGCTGCGTCGGCTGAAGCCTCCTCACAAGGACGACAGCGCGGCGTCGTGTTCATAGGTTCCGGGCTCGCCGCTGCGCGGCGCCCCGGAATGACGGCGCGCTTTTCGATTTGAAGTGTCAGCCGAACCCGCCTCAGCGGCGCTTGATCTCGATCTTCAGCGCCTTCGGCTCTTCGACCTCGATCACCGGGAAGGTCGCGATGCCGGCCCGGGTCGCGGTCGGATTGAAGACGAGGCGGGTCGCAGTCGACTTGGAGGCGACGACGGCCGGGCCAGTGCCGACCTGGAATCTGGCCTTGGTCGCGCCCTGGACATCGAGCGCCAGCCCGCAGATCTCCTGTCCTTCGATCGCGACACTCGTCCCCTCGGGCACATCGACCGCAGCTTCGCTGTAGCGCGGCCGCAATTCGTAGATCTGTGCCTCGCAGCTGCTGCCGGCCGGCGGCGACAATGTCAGGAGCCGGGCGAGAGCCGGGCCGCCGGACAACTGAGGCGGCCGACCCTGCGAGATCGTCAGGCTCGGCTGCGTGCCTGTCGCCGTCGTTGCCGCGGACGTCGCGCCGGGCTGGGTCAGTGTCGGAGCCGACCCATAGGGGTCCTCCACGCCTCTGCCCCCCAGCACGAACCATGCCGCCATTGACGCAATCCCCAGTAGGAGGGAGAGAGAAGCGGCAAGTAACCAGTAGCGCGAAGAAGGCGAGGCTGGCGGCGGATTATCGCCAAGGACCGAGCGACGCGGGCGGGGCGTCCTGAGCACGTCGGCGACGGAGGGATCGACGGTCTCGGTCGGCCGCGGCATCACCAGCGTCTGCTCGGGCTGCGCGTGGCTGGCCGTCGCCGGGCGCGGCGCCTCCGGCTCGGGCCGCGGCGCCTCGAACGGCTTCAGCGCCATCGAGGCGGAGACCGGACCCGTGGGCTGGACCGGCTCCGGCGCCGCCGCCTGCGGCTGGAACGAACCGGAGCGCAGGAAAAGCTCGATCGGCGCGGCGATGTCGGCAAGCGAGGCGACGATAGCGATATGGTGCGGCTGGCCACCCAGGATCTTGGCGAGGATGCCGGCGGCACGCTCGGCCTCCTCGCCATGGGGGACCAGCGCGAGCACCGGCGTCGCGGCATGCTCGGCCTCGGCGAAGAGATGGCGCGAGCGGTCGATCTTGGTGGTGAGGTGATATTCCTGCGCCGTGACCCGCGCCTCTGCGGCGGTGTCGGCGACGGAGACGTCGATCGCGCCGGTGCCCCAGACCAGGAGCCGCGCCTCGGACGCCTTGTGGGTGATCGCCTCGCCATGGGCGAGGCCGCAATGGGCCGCCATGACCGGCACCATCCAGCTCTTGCCCTGGTCGATCGAGCCGGAAGCGGCAAGGCGATAGCTGCCGCCATCGGGCAGGCCGAGGATCTGGCGCAGCGGCTCACCCGGCCGCAACAGGTTACTGTACTGCGTGCTCCAGGGCTCGCAGACCTCGGAACTCTCGGTCGCGAGCACGACGCGCGAAACCGGCACGCGAGCCGACCAGGCGAGCTTCTTCAGGATGATGGGCTGGTCGGTGGTGGGCACGACGACGAAGACGCCGGAACGCCTGACGTTCTGATCTCCTGAAGTCATTTCCCTCTCTCGCCAGACACTGCCGTACCGGAAGCCAAGCCTGTCCTGGCCGCCAGCGGCGGCCTCTGCTTGACGTTACAGCAGATAAACGCCCGCGAGCGGGTTGGCGAGCATCAATCGCAGCAAATCGCGCTCGGCATCCTGGCGCGGCAGATCGATGACGATGTGCTTGTCGACCGGCGCCGGCAAGGGCAGGCGCACCACACCCTCGATCGAGACCACCTCGATCATGGTCGGGGCCGGCACGCTGTCCGACAGGCACTGGATCACGAGCGCCGGCGGGGCGTCGTCTTCCTCGATCACGTCGAGCTCGAAGGAGCCGATGCGCCTGTGCGTCGCGCTGCTGTCATAGGCGGCGGCGGCCAGCTCGCTACGCGCCACCGCCTGGAAGGAAAGCAGGCGGCGATAGAGCCTTGCCGCCTCGGGATCGGTGCGAATGGCGCGTTCGGCCGCAAAGTTGACCGGATCACCCTTGACCCGGCGGGCATGGGCCCAGAGATCGGCACGGCTGATGCTCACCGCCGCAGCCTCCTCCGCCTCGGTGCTGGCCAAGGCGGCCAGAACCAGACGGGCGGTAGCGCGACCGATGCGCGGATCATCCTCGATCGGGCCCTGGGTAGGGAAGTCTGTCATGGCCGTTTCAACCGCCCCTGATAGCGCTGCGAAAAGACATCGGTGAAGCGCGCCTCGTCGAGTGCGGCCTGGGCTGCCAGGTCCACGGTTTCGCCGAAGCGCCTTTGTTGCCTGACGATCCGCTGCAGGGCTCCCGCCACGGTTCTCAGTGCTCCCCCATGCCTTGCGAAGATCAGTGCCAGTTTCGCATCCTCGATCCTGAAGCTGGCACGATCATGGCGCCAGCGCCGCAGGACCTTCTGTCCCTCGGCCAGAACCGCCGCATTGGCCGGGCCTTCCAGCGCCTCGAGAGAGACGCCGATCAGCAGCAATTCGTCGAAACGCTTGCCGAGAGTGGCCAGCGCCTGGGCGATACCGGGATAGTCGAACGGCTCGGGGCTCTGGTCGACCTGACCGCGGTTGGAACCCGCGACGCGGCGGCTGGCCTCGACCAGCCGGTTCTCCCAGGGCGCCACCGCCCGCGAGCGCGCCAGGGTCAGGGGCTGCTCATGGGCGATCGGCAGCAAGGCAAGTGCCCGACCGACGGATTCGCGCTCCTCCTTGTTGAGGAACTTCGGATCGGCAGGCAGGCGCATCAGCGCGGCGTAGACCCGCTCGCGCACGACGCCGTCCTCATCCTCCTCCTCGGGCTCGTCATCGATGTCCTCGTCGACATCCTCGGGCTCGAGCTCGCCGAGCACGGCCTGGTGGTCGAGCCAGGCGATCAGGGCCTCCTCCGGATTCTCCGAGGGCTGCCTCGCCATCAGCGCATCCATCGAGGCAGGCGCCATGAAATCACGGCGGCCGACGCTGGAGCGCTCCTCGCGCATCAGCGCACTGAAGCGCTCGGCGAAGCGCGCGAAGCTCCAGGTCTCGCCATGCAGCAGCGCAAAGCTCCAGAGCGAGACGAGATCGTCGGGATCGAACTCGCGCTGGCGCTCGCGTCGCCCGCTGGCGTTGAGGAAGGCCTCGCGCTGGCGGATCAGATCGGCGAAGGCGAGCAGTGGCAGATGACGCCGGCGCCAGGCGCGCATGAAGCGCGCCGGCTCCTGCACCGCCCGCTTCAGCCCATCCTCGTCGAAGGCCGAGAGTGCGAAGATCGCGTCGAGCGCGCTGCGCAGCGCCGCCAGACCGCCTTCCGAGCGCTCATCAGCCTCGGCCGCGAACAGGAAATCCGCCAGGCCCAGCGCCCGCCGCACCCGGCTCCAGGAGAAGGAGCGGGTCTTGTCGGCCCCATAGGACAGGATGACCTCGGTGGCGGAGGCCTCGATCGAGGCTCCGGCCAGCTCGGTGCTGATGACCTTCTCCTGCCGCAGCGGCCGGAGCAGGATGCCGGTCTCGTCGAGCAGGCAGCCAATGGCTGCGTCGCGCGCCGGCATGCGCGGGCCAGCAGTCAGCGCTCCCAGCGCGAACAGGACCTGCAACATGTCCCAGAGCGGCAGATCGGCATTTTCCGAACCGCCACCGGTGATCGCAAGAACGAATTTCTCAGTGTCCCGGGCGGAGAAACGGCGCGAAGAGGCAATCGTGCCGATCTCCGCGACCCGTGCCGGGTCGATGCCCCAATCCATTTGCCAATTGCCCGCATCCAGCATCGGACACGATCGCGAGGAGCGGAAACCCAGCCCTTCCGCCTGCGCCGTCCACAATGCAAATTTCTGCCATAATTAAAATATCAAGCCACCCGGCCCCTGTCGACCGGGTGGCGTTTTCGAATAACTCGGCCGGGAATAATGGTTACCCGGCCGCCGTTTTCAGTCATATTGTCAGCGGGTCGCAACCTTGCTGACGGTAAGGCGATTGCCAGAGAAGGTAATCTGCCCGTTGAGGCCGACCAGCTCCATCATCAGACGGAAGTTGCGGGTCAGGCGGGCCGAGTCCGACGAGGTGCTGTAGAAGAAGTCGGCCGAGTTTCCGGTCATCCGCACGGTGCGGTGGCTGCGATAGCAACCCCAGCGCACGAACTCGCTCTCGATCCGGTCGACCTCCGACGTGGTGAACTCACGCAGCTGGATCTCGAAATCCGTCGGCAGGTTGGCACAGCCGTCGCCGCCCTGGGCCACGGCGACACCACCGCCGACACCATCCTTGCCACCGCCGCCGGCGATGCCGGGCTGGCGGGCGAAGCCTTCGAGCTTCTGGGCAATCGCCGCGCCGAGATCGGTCGCCAGCACCCGCGAATGGGTGCCGACGGTCTCGAGCAGGCACTCGGCGCCGCAGGGAGTGGGCAGCGCCGGCAGCTGGAAGCCGCCGACCTCGAAGGCCGCGATGAACTGGCCGCTGCGCACGTTCAGCACGCGGCCGGCGATGCGGATCTCCGGGAAGCGGATGTCGGCGGCTACCGAGCGACGCGCCGAGGCGTAGATCTGGTAGACCACCATGGCATCGACCGGCGTCGAAACCGAGCGCGCGATCTCGATCAGCTCGGCATCGCGACGGCGGACGCGGCCGGTCGGGGTGATGCCCAGCGCCAGGCTGGTCTCGTCATAGACCTGGAAGCCGCGGGTGTTGAGATACTCCGAAAGCTGCAGCTGCACCCGGTTGAAGATGCGGTTGTTGCGCGGCACCGTGTCGGGGTCGGCATCGTCCGACATCACCAGGAGGTTGATGCGGGAATTGGTGGACTGGGCACTGGCGGCGGCCGCGAAGGACAGCAGCAGCGCTAGGCCGAGCATGAGACGCTTGAAGAAGGCCATGGTGGTTACCCCTGGAGGCAGGCGGTTGAAGCGGAAAGGCGACCGGCGCATCAGCCGGTGATGGCGATGACTTCGACGCGGCGATTGACCGGCGAGTAGGGGTTGCGCGGATTGCGCAGCATGTCCGGCCCGAAACCATGCGCGACCAGGCGGCTGCTGGCGATCTCGCCATAGCCGACCAGCCAGCTGCGGACGGCGGCTGCCCGATCCTGCGACAACTCGACATTATGGCCGTAGTCGCCGTCGGCGCTGGTGTGGCCGGCGATCAGGAAATGCTCGTTGATCAGGATCGGATGGCGCAGGGCCAGCGCCAGCCGCAGCAACGCGGACTGCGCGCTGGGAAGCAGCTCCGCCGAGTTGTTCTCGAAGAAGACCGTGACCTCGACGCGGCGGCTGAGGTCGATCTCGATCTCCTGGGCGAAACCGCCACGGGTGCGGAAGCGATGCAGCACCGGCCGGCGCGGCCGGGCAGCGACGCGACCGCGACTGCTGCCGCCACTGCTGCTGCCACCACCGCTGACCTGGCCGCGATCATGCGGCGCGAGCGAGCGCAGGATACTGGTCGCAGCTGCGTCAGTCTGCGCCACCGCCGGGACGGCGGCGAGCATTGGCAGCGCGATGAAGAACCCGCCCAGTGTCCGACGCGAGATATCCTGCTTAAATTCGACGCTCTCGTCTTGATTATCTGCGATCTTCACGACCGGATCCCCCATGTTGCCTTGCGTATAGTCATATTGCCTCGACAAAGCGACGGCCAGCCCTCGACGAGCCGGACGCCGCAATGGCGTTGCCCGAGCCTTGCACGCGTCAGCCGCCTTTTCGCGAAGGTCGAAACATTTCATGATGACATTGCGTAATGGGAGGCGACATTGCCTGAGCAGCGCGGTGTCCAGCGGCTCGAATAGCTGCACCCTGCGAAAGCGGCCCAGAGCCGGCCAAAGGTCAGGCAACGTGCTCGCCACCTCAATGAGGAGACCCGAGATGGGCTTCCAGACCGACATCGCCACCGCGATCCGCGCCCCGGGCGAAGGCCGCCGGCTCCTCGCCGTCGCCGCCCTCGCGATTCTCGTCTCGGCTGGCGCCGCCCTGGCCCAGCCCGACCGTGACGGCGCCGCCGCCGGCCCGATGCCGGCGATCACCGAACCGGCCGCTCCCGGCGCGCCGAAGATCGCAGAGCGGCCGCAGTCGCTGCGCCTGGAATTCTCGGCGCGCACCATCACTGTCGGTGTCGTGCAGGCGGCGCGCGAGATCATGACGACAGGGGCGATCCCCTTCGCGCCGGGCAGCTGGGAAGTCAGCTCCGAGGCGCAACGCGCGATTGGCCGCCTGCGCACCGAGTTCCGCGGCAACGTCCCCAAGGGCGCGGCCTTCGCCATCCTGGTCTCCGGCGGCGACGAGGTCGTCAATTACCGCCGGGCGCGCGGCCTGCGCACTGCGCTGATCGAGCAGCAGCTCGAGGATGCCGCCAAGATCGTGATCGCGGCGCGCGCCACCGGCGAAGGCCAGAGCGCCGATAGCGGCAAGGCCCGCGTCGACCTGGTGCCGCTCGACCCGACCCGTTGCGGCGGCTGCGGCAACACCCCGTTCCGGACCATCGCGCTCGACACGGGTGTCTCGAAGCTGGTGCGCGCCACGTCCGAAGACGTCATCATCGCTGCCTCCGCGCAGGGCGGAGCCGAGAAGGAGAGCGCCGAGGTCACCGCGGTCCCGCTGCCGGCACCGCGCCCGCGGCTGACCCAGGAGGCCCCGGCCGCCGCGCCGGCACCGCAGCGCGCCCGTGCGCCGCGCCAGGAGATGCCGGCCCTCGATGCGCCGGCTCCGGTTCAGCGCCCCGTCGCCCGCACCGCCATGGCCGAGCGCGACAGCTACCATGCTCCGCAGCGGCGCTCGGCGCGCAGCCGGTCCGGTTGCCCGCTGCCCGACATCATCATCGACGACTACTATCCCGGTGGGCCGCTGGTCAGCTGCGACGGCGCCTATGGCCCGCGCCCGCGCTGGTGAGATCGCGGCGGCCAATGGCCGCCATGGTCACTCTTCGGCCGGGGCCAGATCGGCAGGAGCCGCTGCGAGATTGCGCTGGACCATGCCGAGATAGGCCAGGAAGCGCTCGCGATCCTGCGCAGAGAAGCCTTCCGTCGCCTTCTCGACGACGCCGACGGCGAGCGGCAGGAGCTGCGCTTTCAAGGCGCGGCCCTTCGGCGTCAATCGGACATGCAGCTTGCGGCGGTCGACGGCGTTGCGCTCGCGCACGACGAGGCCGCTCTTCTCCATGCTGGCGATGGCGCTCAGCGTCGTCGGCTCCATCGTGCCGATCCGGCGCGAGAGCTCGCGCTGGGTGAGCCCGTCTTCCTGCCAGAGCACGCGCAGGAAATACCACATGCCGAGCGTGACGCCGTGCGGTTCGATCCGCTCCTGCAGGTAGCGTTGCGAGGCGCGGTGCGCCATGCGCAGCTGGTAGCCGACGCTGGTCGCAAGCGGCAGCTCCGCTTCGTCGTCCGCGCTGTGTTTCGGGTCAGCCATGCGCGAATCGTCCCCGCGCGCCAGATTGCGCCGGCTGAGTATAGCCGATGCGCTGGCAGGCGCCCATCAGGCCCAGCCCCTCTGCAAAAGTTTGGCGAGGTCAAGCGAGATAGTCTTGGACCGGGCGGGCCTGCGCTCGCTAGGCTCGCCTCAAGATCGGCCGCCATTGCCAAGAGCGGCCGCAAGGGGATGAAACGATGCCGCCGTTGCTGACGGCCACTGCCGCCACGCCGCTCCGGACCCGTCTGCACAAGGGCGGCCGGCAGGCGCCGCGATGACCGCCGAAACGCAAGGAAACGGAACCGATATGGCTGCCTCGACTGCCAGATTGCGACTGGCCTCGAGCCAGGCAACCAACGACCTCGTCCTCGACGATGTCAGCATGCGTTTCCAGACGCGAGAGGGCACGATCACCGCGGTCGACCGCGTCTCGCTCTCGATCGAGCGCGGCGAATTCGTCTCGATCATCGGCCCGTCCGGCTGCGGCAAGTCGACCCTGTTCAACATCCTCGGCGGCCTGGTCGGCGGCTATGACGGCACGGTTTCGGTCGCGGGCGAGACGGTCAGCGGCCCGCATCCGGCGATCGGCATGGTCTTCCAGGAGGAATCGACCTTTCCCTGGCGCACCGTGATCGACAATGTCGCCTTTCCGCTGGAGGTGAAGGGCGTCGCCAAGGCCGAACGGCACGCTGTCGCCCGCAAATTCATCGACATGGTCGGGCTCGCCGGCTTCGAGCAGCGCTACCCCTCCGAACTCTCGGGCGGCATGCGCCAGCGAGTCGCCATCGCCCGGACCCTGGTATTCGAGCCGAAGATCCTGCTGATGGACGAACCCTTCGCGGCGCTCGACGAGCAGACGCGGCTGCTGCTCGGCGACAAGGTGCTGAACATCCAGCAGGACCTCAAGCAGACCACCCTGCTGATCACCCACAACATCACCGAAGCCGTGCAGCTTTCCGACCGGGTGGTGATCATGACCTTCCGCCCCGGTAAGGTAAAACGCATCGTCGACATCAGGCTGCCGCGGCCGCGGCGCGGCGACGTCGTCGGCAGCGATGCCTTCGGCCGCTATGTCGCCGAGATCTGGAACGACCTGCGCGAGGAAGCCTCACGCGGCATGGCCGAATCGGAAAAGGGCGCGCTCGGGCGCCAGGGGCGCTGACGCCGTGGCCCTCGCCCGCATCCCGCCCATGGTCTTCGGCCTCGCCACGCTCGGCCTCGTTCTCGGCGTGGTCGAGATTCTGCTGCGCCTGCAGATCCTGAACCAATTCGTCATCCCGCTGCCTTCGGCGGTGCTCGGCAGCTTCGGAAGGCTGTTCAGCGAGGAGGAGCTGGCCCACCGGCTGCTGCTGACCGGGGCGGAAGCGCTGACCGCCAGCGTGCTGGTCAGCGTCGTCGGCATCGGGCTCGGCATGCTGCTCTACCGCTTCCGCATCCTGCGGCTGGCGACCGAGCCCTGGGTCGCGGCGGTGGCGGCGGCGCCGATCGTGCTCGCCTATCCGCTGTTCCTGGTGATCTTCGGACGCAGCGCCGCGACCATCGTCGCCATGGGCTTCGTCGCCGGCCTCGGCCCGGTGATCCTGAAGACGCTGGAAGGGCTGAGCCGGGTCCGCACCAGCCTGATCAATGTCGGGCGCAGCTACAACCTGACACCAACGCAGCAATTCCGCATGATCCTGCTGCCGGCGGCGGTGCCGACCATTTTCGTCGGCGTGCGGCTCGGGCTGATATTCGCACTGATCAACCTGATCGGGGTCGAGTTCCTGATCAATTTCGGCGGGCTCGGCCAGCTCATCAACGATCTCGCCGAGCGCTACGACCTGCCCGGCATGTTCGCAACGATCATCTTCGTGATCCTGGTCAGCGTCGTGATCTTCGTCGCGCTGGAGCGGATGGAGCGCTGGTTCCGGCCGGTGCAGTGAGCCATGCCGGCGCGGGCTTGTTGGCGCCGGTGGCAGGCAGCATAGTGCCTGCGCCGCCAACGACATCCGGGAGGTCCCGATCAATCTTCGCCAGCTCCGCTACTTCGTGAAGATCGCCGAGGTCGGCAACATCACGAGGGCGGCAGAACAGCTCAATGTCGCGCAGCCAGCACTCGGCCTGCAAATCCGCCAGCTCGAACAGGACCTGAAGACGGAGCTCCTACTCCGGCATTCGCGCGGCGTCGTGCTGACCGCGGCCGGAAAGCTGCTGCTCGAACGGGCGACGCGCATCCTGCAGGAAGTCGAGGAAGCTCGCCGCGACATTCGCGCGCTCTCCGGCAGCGAGCAGGAGACGCTCGTGCTCGGGCTGACGCCGAGCATCATGCTGCAGATCGGGCCCGACCTCCTGGTCGACGCCAAGAACGAGATTCCCACCGTCTCGCTCAGCCTGGTCGAGGAGCTGAGCCATGTCCTGGTCCAGGCGCTGGAGCGCGGCGAGGTCAACATCGCCTTCGCCTATGGCGTCGAGGAGCGGCCGGGGATCGAGCGCAAGCCGATCCTGGAGGAGGAGCTCCTGTTCGCCACGGCGCCGGGGCCCGAACCGGTGCCGGAGACGATCACGCTGGCCGAGGCGCTGAACCACGAACTGGTCCAGGCGGGCGAGCGCGACATGGTACAAAGGCTGCTGAAGCAGGCGGCCGAGCGTTTCGCGCTGCCGCTGCACATCCTCTACGAGGCGCAGTCGATCCCGGCGATGCGCACCCTGGTGGTGCGCGGGGCCGCTGCCAGCATCATGCCCTATGGCACGGCGATCGAGGAGCTGAAGGCCGGCAAGCTGATCGGCCGGCGCATCTCCGACCTGCCGATCAAGCGCACGCTCTATCTGGTGCGCGCCGCCGGCGGCCAGGCCGCCCGCCAGAACGAGGCGATGGAACGCTTCCTCGGCACGGTGACCGAGCATCTGCTGGAATCGCTCGGCCCGCTCGCCCGGCGGATCGGCTAGAGCCGGATCCGATCAGGTTGCATCAACCTATCGGTGAATCCCCCTCTAAGCGCGCTCTACTCGACGCTCTCGGCGAAGCGGGCCTTCAGCCGCGGCAGGGCGAAATCGGCGAAGGCGCGGACCTTGGCGACCGAAAGCCGCCCCTCCGGCGCGACCAGATGCACCGGCAGGAGCGGCGGCTCGCAGTCCTTCAGCACGAGCGCGAGGCCTCCGCTGCGGACCTCATCGGCGACCTGGTAGCACAGCACCCTGACCAGCCCCCGCCCCTCGACCGCCGAGGCGATCGCTGCCTCGACCGAGTTCAGGCTCAGGCGCGGCCTGATCCGCACCTGGCGGTGGCGCCCGCCCTCGCTCGCCGGCGGAAAGCTCCAATGCTCGCCGGCCAGCGCATGGATCTGGGCGATGCAGCGATGCGCGGCGAGGTCGGCCGGCTCGCGCGGGCTGCCATGCTGGGCAAGATAGGACGGCGCGGCGCAGACGACCTGCCGAACCGCACCGACCCGCAGCGCGACCAGGCTCGAATCCGGCAGATGGGCGATGCGCAGCGCCATGTCGACGCCCTCGTCGAGCAGGCCGACGACGCGGTCGAGCAGGAGCAGGCGTGCCTGCACCTGCGGCTGGCTTTCAAGGAAGGCGTCGACCAGCGGGCGCAGCAGCCGCGTGCCGGCGACGACCGGGGCGGTCAAGGTGAGGAGACCGCTTGGAGCGGCGCGCCCGCCGGCCGCCTGCAGCTGCGCCTCGTCGAGGTCGAGCAGCACGCGCCGGCAGGCCATGGCATAGCGCTCGCCGGCCTCGGTCAGACGGATCATCCGCGTCGTACGGTCGAGCAGCCGCGCGCCGACATGGGCTTCGAGCGCGTTGATCGCCCGCGTCACCGCCGGCGGCGAGCGGCCGAGGCGCCTGCCGGCGCCGGCAAGGCTGCCTTCGTCGAGCGCACTGACGAAGACGCGCATGGCTTCAAGCCGATCCATGGCCATTCCGTTTTATGGAAGAATACCTTACCCAGACTAGCCGTTTCTATGAATGGCACCAGTCCCTAGCTTCTGAGCACAGGCGCAGCGGATCGACCGGCCGCGCCCGATCCCAAGGAGCCCGCCATGTCGCAGATTTCGCCAAGCCGGCGCGATGCCCTCGCCGCCCTCCCCGTTGCCGCCTCCGGAGCGCTCGCCGGCCCTGCCGCAGCGCAGGCCCCGGCCGGCCCGGCGAGCAGCGCCACCCGCCACCGCACAATCACCATCGACGGCATCGAGATCTTCTATCGCGAGGCCGGCCCGGCCGACGCGCCGGTGCTCCTGCTGCTGCACGGCTTTCCAAGCTCATCGCGGATGTTCCGCAACCTGATCCCGGCACTCGCCGACCGCTACCGGCTGATCGCGCCGGACTATCCCGGCTTCGGCCACAGCGCAGTGCCGGACCGAGCCAGCTTCAGGTACGGCTTCGCCCGCTTCGCCGAGCTGATCGACAAGTTCCTGACCGAGCTCAGGATCGAGCGCTTCGCGCTCTACGTCATGGATTACGGCGCGCCGGTCGGTTTTCGCCTGGCGCTGAAGCGGCCCGAACAGGTCACGGCGCTGATCGCCCAGAACGGCAATGCCTATGAGGAGGGGTTGCGCGAGTTCTGGGTGCCGGTGAAGGCCTATTGGGCCGACGACACGCCGGCCGGGCGCGAGAAGATGCGCGGCGGCCTGACGCTGGAGGCGACGCGCGCGCAATATCTCGACGGCGTTTCCGACAAGAGCCTGGTCGACCCCGACAGCTGGTTGATCGACCAGATGCTGATCGATCGGCCCGGCGTCAGCGAGATCCATCTCGACCTGTTCAAGGACTATGGCAGCAATGTCGCGCTCTACCCGCAGTTCCAGGCCTTCTTCCGCGAGCGCAAGCCGCCGACCCTGATCGCCTGGGGCAAGAACGACTTCATCTTCCCGCCCGAGGGCGCGCGCGCCTATCTGCGCGACCTGCCCGAGGCCGAGCTCAACCTGATTGACAGCGGCCATTTCGCGCTGGAGGACAAGGGCGACGAGATCGCGGCGCTGATCCGCGATTTCCTGGCGCGCAAGCTGAAGGGCTGAGGGACGCCCGCCGCCGTCATTCCGGAGCGCGGCGCAGCAGCGAGCCCGGAACCCATAGCCGCGGGTCGAGCAGAACAAGGCGCGACAATCGTCGTGCGTTCCGAAGAGCCGCGTGTTCATGGGTTCCGGGCTCAGGCCTGCGGCCTGCCCCGGAATGACGTCCTGTTCACACGACCTGGTTCAGCAACTCCGTCTCGCCGCGCTCGAGCCGGCCGAGATTGTCGAGCAGCATGTCGACGACATTGCTCTCATAGGCGCGCGTCTCGCCGGCGCTGTGCGGCGTGACCAGCGCATTGGGCAAGGTCCAGAGTGGCGAATCCGCCGGCAGCGGCTCCTCATAGACGCAGTCGATACCGGCGCCGGCGAGACGGCCAGCCGCCAGCGCCTCGATCAGCGCCGCCTCGTCGACGACGCGTCCGCGCGCGACATTGATCAGGAAGGCCGAAGGCTTCATCGCCGAAAGCGCGGCGGCTCCGATCAGCCCCTCGGTTTCCGGCGTCAGCGGGCAGGTCAGCGCGACGATGTCGGCTACGGCCAGCACGGTCGCAAGCTCGCCAGGCGGCACGATCTTCTCGATGCCGGGCTCGCTGCCGCCGCGGCGGCGCACACCGATGACCCGCATGCCGAAGGCGGCGGCGATGGCGGCAAGCCGCAGGCCGATGCGGCCGAGGCCGACCACGACCAGCGTCTTGCCGCCGAGTTCGTCCTCGCGGCGGGCACGGTCGCTGATCATCGGCCGCCAGAAGCGCTTCGCCTGGTTGTCGCGGGCGAAATGGAGCTGCCGCGACAGCGCCAGAATCAATGACATGGCGTGCTCGGCGACGGCGCGCTCATTGCTGCCCTGGCCACTGGCGAGGCGGATGCCGCCGCTCGCAAGGCGCTGCTTGTCGAACTGGTCGGTGCCGGCGCTGACCGACTGGATGAAGCGCAGCTTGCCGGCGGTATCGAGCATCTCGTTGCGCCAGAGCCCGGAGACGACCAGCACGTCCGCCTCATGGGCCCGCGCCTTGAGCTCGTCGACGGTACGGACCTCGAAGCTCGTCGCCTGGCCACGCCGCGCCAGGTATTCGTCCCGGAGCTGATAGGCGGCATGGCCGAAGCCGATGGTCAGGGCGCTCTGCTTCGGCCAGGGCTGCATGTTCGGGTCTCCGTGCAAGGTCAGGATTGGCAAGGTCAGGATTGGCAAGGTCAGGATTGGCAAGGTCAGGATTGGCAAGGATCAGGAATCGCCGGAGACGATAGCGGGCGACGCCACGCCCGTCCCCCTCACCGACGCACGCCCGCCATATCGGGCGCGTCTCCCAGTCAGCCAGCGGAAGTCTTTGTCGGGCCTGCTCCCGGGCGGCATGCTGGGCAAAATGGCGGGCGCCGACAAAGCCCGACCGGGAGGATCGCTTGTCGAAACTGCGCCTGTCCGTCGCCATCGGCGACTATGACCGCAACCGCCCGCTGATCGACGGCGCCGTGCAGATCGACGGCGTCGACCCGGTGTTCATGACGCTGGCTCCGGAGGAGATCTTCTTCCGCGCCTTCCGCCATGCCGAATTCGACGTCTGCGAGGCATCGCTGTCGAGCTTCACGGTCAAGACCGCGCAGGGCGCGAACCCTTATGTCGGGGTGCCGGCCTTCCTCTCGCGCGCCTTCCGCCATACCGGCATCTTCGTCCGCAAGGATCGCGGCATCGAGAAGCCCGAAGACCTGAAGGGCCGCCGGATCGGCTGCCCGGAATACCAGCTCACCGCCTGCGTCTGGATCCGCGACATGCTGGAGCAGGACTATGGCGTGAAGCCCTCCGACGTGATCTGGGTACGCGGCGGCATCGAGCAGCCGGGCCGGGCCGAGAAGATCAAGGTCGAGCTGCCGGCCGACATCCGGCTCGAGCAGGCGCCGGAGGGCCGCTCTCTCAACGCCATGCTGATGGCCGGCGAGATCGACGGCTTCATCGGCCCGCGCGCGCCCTCCTGCTTCGACCAGGGCCATCCGCAGGTCGGCCGGCTCTTCCCCGATCCGACGGCCGCCGCCGGCGACTATTTCCGCCGCACCGGCATCTTCCCGATCATGCATGTGCTGGGGGTGCGCAAGAGCATCGTCGAAGCGCAGCCCTGGCTGCCGGCGGCGCTGCTCAAGGCTTTCGAGCAATCGAAGGCGATGGCCCTGCTCAGGCTCTCCGACACCTCGGCGACCAAGATCACCCTGCCCTTCGTCGAGGAGCAACTGCAGGCGGCGCGGGCACTATTGGGGCAGGACTTCTGGTCCTATGGCGTTGCGCCGAACCGGCATGTGCTGGATGCTTTCCTCAAGGCCCACCACCGGCAGGGCCTTTCGCCACGCCAGCTCAGTGTAGAGGAGCTTTTCCATCCCGCGACGCTGGAGGGATTCAAGATCTGATTTCGCAAGCGGCCTTCGCGCCCGCAAGCCGCCGATAGAGCGGCCAGCGCGAGAGCCTATCCAACAACGCATCGCCAGACGATGCGACAGAGGGAGGACGAGATGACCAAGTTCAGACAATTGGGGCTCGCGCTGGCCGCCTTCGGCTTCGTCGCCGGCATGGCACTGCCGGCCGCGGCGCAGGACAAGCTCAAGCTCGCCATCGGCCAGCGCGGCAACTGGGACACCTCGGTCTCCGAGGTCGGCACCAGGCTCGGCATCTTCAAGAAGCACGGGCTCGAGCTCGAGATGCTCTACACCCAGGGTGGTGGCGAGACCCAGCAGGCGGTGCTCTCCAACAGCGTCGACATCGGTGTCGCCGTCGGCATCATGGGGGCGCTCGGCGCCTATTCGAAGGGCGCGCCGGTCCGCATCATCGGCGCCGAAACGACCGGCGGCCAGGACCTGTTCTGGTATGTGAAGGCGGATTCGCCGATCAAGACGCTGAAGGATTTCGACGGCAAGACCGTCGCCTACTCGACCAATGGCTCCTCGACCCATGGCGTGGTCAACGCCTACATCAAGGAGAACAACCTCAAGCCGCGGCCGACCGCGACCGGCGGCCCGGCCGCAACGCTGACGCAGGTGATGTCGGGGCAGATCGATGTCGGCTGGTCGGCGCCGCCCTTCGGCCTGCAGCAGCTCGACAAGGGCGAGATCCGCGTCATCGCCACCGGCAACGACACCCAAGCCTTCAAGAGCCAGACGGTTCGCCTGCTCGTCACCAACACCGCGACGCTGCAGTCGAAGAAGCCGGTGATCGAGCGCTTCATGAAAGCCTATCGCGAGACCGTCGAGGCGATGTATTCCGACCCGGCAGCGCTGAAGCATTATGCCGATTTCGTCGGCATCCCCGAGGCCATCGCCAAGCGCACCCGCGACGACTTCTTCCCGAAGGCGGCGATCGACCCCGACAAGATCGTCGGGCTGGAGACGATCGTCCCCGATGCGGTCACGCTGAAATACACCGCGCAGCCGCTGACCAAGGAACAGCTCTCCGAGCTGATCCAGATCCCGCCGCGCTGAAGATGCACCCACGGGAGCAACCCCTCTCCGTCATTCCGGCCGCAGCGAAGCGGAGTGGCGGAATGACGGCACTTTGGGCCAAACCAGTTTGCAGGCTGGAAGCAGTGAGCAATCAACGGCCATGACAATGACCGCAATTCCTGCGGCAGCGGCTCAGGAAAGCACCGCGAACAGCGAGGCCCGCGCGGTGATGCTGACGCGCCTCGCCATCATCGGCACGGTGCTGCTGCTCTGGGAGGCGATGGCGCAGTCGGGGTTGCTCTACAAGGACGTGGTGCCGTCGCTGACCCGCATCGTGCGCGAGCTCGGGCTCATCCTGCTCGACAAGGCCTTCTATGCCGATCTCGGCATCACCACCGGCGAGGTCGCGCTGGCGACCTTGATTGGCGGCGGCGCCGGCATCCTCACCGGCATGGCGCTCGGGCGCAGCCGCTTCCTGGCGCAGGCCTATGAGCCCTTCCTGCATTATCTCGGGCCAACCCCGAAGATCATCTTCTTCCCGATCCTGATCATGTGGTTCGGCGTCGGGCCGGGCTCGAAGGTCGCGATGGGCGCGCTCTCCTGCTTCTTCCCGGTGGCGATCAGCGTCGCCGGCGGCATGCGCGAGATCGACAAGGTGCTGATCCGCGTCGGGTTGAGCTTCCGCCTGACCTCCTGGCAGATGATCTCGAAGATCTATCTGCCGGCGATGCGGGCGCCGGTGATCAACGGCATCCGGATCGGCCTCGGCGTCGCCATCATCGGCACGCTGCTGGCCGAGACCAAGCTCGCCAATCAGGGGCTCGGCTATGCGGTGATCCGGACCTATGCGACCTTCAACATGCCGAAGATGTACGCCCTGCTGATCATCGTGTTCATGCTGGCCGTCGGCATCAATGTCTGGCTTGGTCGCTACACGGAACTGCGGACGGCGAAAGCGTGACGACGATTCCTGTCAAGAATCCGGCCATCCCGGCCTCGGCCTGGTGGCTGGCTGCGCTGCCGCCATTGTTCTTCTCCGGCAACTTCCTGTTCGCCCGGGCGATGCGCGACGTCATCCCGCCCTTCCAGATGTCGTTCTGGCGCTGGGCCGTGGCGCTCGTGATCCTCATCCCCTTCTGCTTGCCGCCGATCCGGGCGCAATGGCCGCGGATCCGGGCCAATCTGCCCTTCCTCGCCTTGCTCGGCGCCATTGGCGTCACCGCCTTCAACTGCTTCGTCTACGCCGCGCTGCATCACACCACCGTGGTCAACGGCGCGCTGGTCAACTCGCTGCTGCCGATCGCAACTTTCCTCCTCGCCTTCCTGATCCTGAAGCAACGGCTGGCGCCCCGGCAGATCCTCGGCGTGCTGGTCTCGCTGGCCGGTGCCGCCGTGGTGATCGCCCGCGGCGACCTTGCAGCGCTCGGCGGCTTCTCGCCCAATCGCGGTGACCTGCTCGTGCTCGCCGGGATGAGTTTCTGGGCGCTCTACACGGTGCTGATCCGCTGGCGGCCACTCGGACTCGAGCCGATGGCGCTGCTCGGCGTCACCATCGCCTTCGGCGTGCTGTTCCACCTGCCGCTGGTCGCGTGGGAATATCAAACCAAGGGCGGCTTCGCGCTCGATCCCGCCAGTGCCGGAACGATTCTCTATCTCGCGATCTTCCCGTCGATCCTGGCCTACATCTTCTGGAATCGCTCGGTGGCGGTGCTGGGGCCGGGGCGGACCGGCATGTTCATGCACCTGCTGCCGATTTTCAGCGCCGTCCTGGCGACGGTTTTCCTCGGCGAAAGGCTGGCGCCCTACCACGCTCTCGGCTTCGCCCTCGTCGTCGTCGGCATCCTGATCGTGACCCGCCCGCCGGCGGCGAGGCCGACCTGACTCAAACGCCGCGGAAAACCGGCTCGCGCTTCTCGCGAAAGGCGGCCTGGCCTTCGGCATAGTCGGCGCTGGCATGGCAGGCGGCGATCAGCGCCTCGACCGAAGCGATGTCGCGTTCGGCCTCTGGCCGCGCCAGTTCGACGAGGGCGCGCTTGACGGCCCGCAGCGTCAGCGGCGCATTGCCGGCGATGCGGGCGAGATAGGCTTCCGCTTCGGCGGCGAAAGCCGGCTCACCCCAGAGCGCATTGACGATGCCGAGGCGCAGCGCCTCCGGAGCGTCGACGATGCGGGCACTGAGCATGATGTCGCCGGTCACGCCGGGACCGAGCCTGCGCACCAGCGTGGCGATCCCGGCATGGGCATAGCCGAGGCCGAGTCGGGCCGCCGGCACGCGAAAGCGCGCGCCTTCCGCCCCGAGATGCAGATCGCAGCTCATGGCGAGTGCGAAGCCGCCGCCGAAGCAGATGCCGCGGATCAGCGCCACGGTCGGCTTGGCCGCCTTCTCGAGCGCGGCGGCGCCGGCCCAGACCGCAGCCTCATAGGCGTCGACCGTCCCGCTGCCCGAGCGCATCTCGCCGAACTGCGAGATGTCGGCCCCGGCACTGAAGGCACGCTCGCCGGCCCCCGAAACTGCGAGCAGCCGCACCGCCTCATCGGCCTCGGCCCGTGCGACCAGCCCCGGCAGCGCCGCCCACATCTCGTAGGTCAGAGCATTCAGTTTCGCCGGCTGGTCGAGCACCAGATGGGCGACGCCGTCCCGAACCTCGTAGCGATTCGCAGCTTCGCTCATGCTGTCACCACCCTTTCGATCAGGCCGGCTCGGCCGCGATGGCAAGGGCGGCGGCCAGTCTCGCCCAATCCGATTCCGAGCCCGGAAGGCCGAGGCGCAGGCGCGACGGGTCGTGCCGGAAGCGCCTGACATAGATGCCAGCCCGCCCGAACCGCTCGAACAGGGCCGGCGCTTCCGGCGTCTCGAGCAGGCGGTAGAGCACCGTGCCGCCGACGATGCGGCCATGCGGCGCGAGAGCCGCATCGAGCCGGTGCGCATCGGCGGCGCGCGCCTTTTCCTGCGCCGCGAGCCAGCCGGTGTCGGCAAGGGCCTGCGCGCCGATCCGGAGGGCCGGCCCAGCCACCGCCCAGGGACCGAGCATGGCCCGCAAAGCCTCGGCATGGCGGCCCTCGCCGATCGCGAAGCCGAGCCGCAGGCCGGCCAGCCCATAGGCCTTGCCGAAGGAGCGCAGCACCAGCGCGCCTGCCGGCAGCGCTGGCACCAGACTGATCTTGGGCTGGAAATCGGCGAAGGCCTCGTCGATGACCAGCAGGCCGCCTTGCGCCGCGAGGCGACCCGCCAGCATGGCCAGCGCCGCGATATCGACGACGCGGCCGTCCGGGTTGTTGGGATTGACGACCACGACGACATTGGCGTCACCGGCCTCGGAGAGATCCATGATCTCGCGAACTTCGGCACCGGCCTTGCGCCAGGCCAGCGCATGCTCGCCATAGGTCGGCCCGAGCACGGCGACGCTTGCCTTCGGGACCAGGCGCGGCAGCAATTCGATCAGGATCTGCGTACCGGGCGCGGCGACGATGCCGCTTTGCGGCTGGACCCGATAGGCCCCGCGCGCCGCCGCCAGCAGTGCGGCCTCCTCGCGCGCGCCGGGCAGGCGCTGCCACAGGCTTAACGGCAGCGCCGGAAGCGGATAGGGGAAGGGGTTGATACCGGTCGAGAGATCGATCCAGGGCTCGGGCGCATCGGGAAAGAGCGCCTTGGCCGTGGCGAGATCGCCGCCATGCCAGATCGCTTCTCCCGTCCCGGCTCCATTCGCCATGATCTTCCCCGACACCTTGCCGCTGCTGCTCGCCGCCCTGATCATCGAGGCGGCGCTCGGCTATCCCGGCCGCTTGTACGCATGGATCGGCCATCCCGTCACCTGGATCGGCGCGCTGATCGCCGGGCTCGACCGGGGCCTGAACCGCGAGAGCGCCTCCTTCGCCGTGCGGCGCCTGGCCGGCATCGCCGCGCTCGCCATCCTGCTCTCCGTCACGCTTGTGGTGGTGCTCGTCCTGCTTTGGCTCTGCCGCCTCGCCGGAACATGGGCACTGCTGCCGCTGGCGCTGCTCGCCTCGACATTGCTGGCGCAGCGCAGCCTGCACGACCACGTCGCCGATGTCGCAGAGGGGCTGGAACGGGACGGGCTTTCCGGCGGGCGCAAGGCGGTCGCGATGATCGTCGGGCGCGATCCGGAGAGCCTCGACGAAGCCGGCGTGGCGCGGGCTTCGATCGAGAGCCTGGCCGAGAATTTCTCCGACGGCATCGTCGCCCCCGCCTTCTGGCTCGGCCTCGGCGGCCTGCCGGGCGCCGCGCTCTACAAGGCCACCAACACTGCCGATTCGATGATCGGCCACAAGTCGCCGCGCCATCTCGCCTTCGGCTGGGCGGCGGCGCGGCTCGACGATCTCGTCAACCTGCCGGCCTCGCGGCTGACGGCGCTGCTGCTGATTATCTCCGCCATGCTCGATCGCCGAGCTGATGCCTCCGCCGCCTGGCGTGCGGTGCGTCGCGATGCCGGCCGCCACCGCTCGCCCAATGCGGGCTGGCCGGAAGCCGCGATGGCCGGTGCGCTCGGCCTGCGGCTCGCGGGCCCGCGGGTCTATGGTGCGGTCAGGGTCGAGGATGGCTGGATGGGCGATGGCCGGGCCGAGGCGAACGCGGCGGATATCCGGCGGGCGCTCGGGCTCTATCGCAGATCCTGCCTGCTGTTGTGGGGGCTGGCCGCAACGGGGACGGCTCTCGTCCTGGCGCTATCCTGAAAGATGCCGTCCCGGGCGACCGAAGGGAGACCCGGGACCCAGGCCGGATCTCTTTCGGAAAGGCTCAGGCATGGATCCCGGCTCTGCGCCGCTACGCGGCTTCGGCCGGGACGACCCGCGCGTATATCGGAAGGCAAAGCAGGCTCAGAACTCGATCCCCTGCTGCGCCTTCACCCCCGCCGCGAAATGGTGCTTCACCAGCGTCATCTCGGTCACGAGGTCCGCCGCCTCGGTCAGTTCCGGCTTGGCGTTGCGGCCGGTGACGACGATGTGCAGGTCCGGCCGACGCTGGCGCAGTGTCTCGACCACCTCGGCGAGCGGCAGGTAATCGTAGCGCAGCGCGATATTGAGTTCGTCCAGAACCAGCAGCCGGATTTCCGGGTCGGCCATCAGCTCCTTCGCCTTGGCGAAAGCGCGTTCGGCGGCGGCGATGTCGCGTGCCTTGTCCTGCGTCTCCCAGGTGAAGCCTTCGCCCATCGAATGCCAGGAGACCTGATCGCCGAAGGCATCCAGCGCCTTGCGCTCGCCGGTCGACCAGGCGCCCTTGATGAACTGGACGACGCCAACGCGCCAGTCATGGCCGAGCGCCCGCAGGATCAGGCCGAAGGCGGCGGTCGACTTGCCCTTGCCGGGGCCGGTATTGACGATCAGCAGGCCCTTCTCGACCGTCTTTCCGGCGACCTCGGCGTCCTGGACCGCCTTGCGCTTTTCCATCTTCGCCTTGTGGCGGGCGGCTTCGGTTTCGTCGATCGTCATCGTTTCACTCTGCTATTTCACCTGAGTCTATTTCACTTGCATCGGCAGACCGGCGACCATGAAGACCACGCGGTCGGCCTGGGTCGCAAGACGCTGGTGCAGGCGCCCGGCTTCGTCGCGGAAACGACGCGCCAAGGCGTTTTCGGGCACGATCCCGAGACCAACCTCGTTGGAAACCAGCACGACCGGACCTTGCGCCTCGCGGCAGGCCGCCCTGAGCTCGCCGGTCGCGATGGCGATGTCGCGCTCGGCAAGGATGAGATTGGTCAGCCAGAGCGTCAGGCAGTCGACCAGCACCGGCCTGCCG
>JAKFDB010000134.1:0-38567 GCA_036676315.1 Bradyrhizobiaceae bacterium | reverse complement strand
AGCCGATGCAGGATGTCGCGGATGACGGCGCCGGTCGGCGAGGTGACGACGCCGATGGTCAGCGGCAGATAGGGGATGAGCTGCTTGCGGCCCTCGTCGAACAGGCCCTCGGCGGCGAGCTTCTTGCGGCGCTCCTCGAGCAGCGCCATCAGCGCGCCGACGCCGGCCGGCTCCAGCGAATCGATGACGATCTGGTAGCTCGACTTGCCGGCGAAGGTGGTGATCTTGCCGGTGGCGATGACCTCCAGCCCCTCCTGCGGCCTCGTCTTCAGGCGGCCGAAGACGCCCTTCCAGATCACCGCGTCGATCTTGGCGTTGACGTCCTTCAGCGAGAAATAGACATGGCCGGAAGCGACCGGGCCGCGATAACCCGAAATCTCGCCGCGCACGCGCACGAAGCCGAAAGCGTCCTCCAGCGTGCGTTTCAGCGCGCCCGAGAGATCGGAGACCGACCATTCGGGGACGTTGGTGGATTTGCTTTCGGGCGATTCGCTGTCCATGGCGCGACCTTATCGGCGCGAGCGCGATAGCTGAAGCGTTGCCCCGTCAGTCCGCGGCAGCTATTGCGCGTGGAGGCCTCTGCCTTTGACGAAAAGGACAAGGTCATCCCGGACAAGCCGCGAAGGCGGCGTCGATCCGGGATCCATGCCTGAACCGTTCCGGCATGGATCCCGGGTCTCCCTGCGGTCGCCCGGGATGACGCCTGTTCTGAACGCTCACAAGGGCAGGCGCGACAGACCGGAGACGACGCGATGAACATCCTTCTGATCGGTTCCGGCGGGCGCGAGCACGCCTTGGCGTGGGCCATCTCGGCCTCGCCACTCTGCGACCGGCTCTATGTCGCGCCCGGTAATCCCGGCACAGCCGAATGCGGCGAGAATGTCGTGCTCGACATCGCCGACCACGCCGCTGTCGCCGATTTCTGCAAGCTGCAAGGCGTCGGCCTCGTCGTGGTCGGGCCGGAAGGTCCGCTGGTCGAGGGCATCGTCGACGATCTCGCCCGCGCAGGGATCAAGGCATTCGGCCCGTCGAAGGCAGCGGCGCAGCTCGAGGGCTCGAAGGCCTTCACCAAGGAACTCTGTGCCGAGTTCGACATCCCGACCGCCGGCTTCGCCCGCTTCACCGATCCTGCGACGGCCAGGGCCTATGTCGCGCAGCAGGGCGCACCGCTGGTGATCAAGGCGGACGGGCTCGCCGCCGGCAAGGGCGTGGTGATGGCCGAGACCGCCGAGCAGGCCAACGAGGCGATCGCGATGATGTTCTCCGGGGGGCTCGGCGCCGCCGGCGAGGAGATCGTGATCGAGGAATGGATGATCGGCGAGGAAGCGAGCTTCTTCGCGCTCTGCGACGGCACGCATGCGCTGGCGCTGGCCTCGGCGCAGGATCACAAGCGCGTAGGCGACGGCGACACCGGCCCCAATACCGGCGGCATGGGCGCCTATTCGCCGGCGCCCGTCATGACGAAGGCGCTCGAAGAGCGCGTCATGGCCGAGATCGTGCGGCCAACGCTCGCCGGCATGGCCAAGCGCGGCACGCCGTTCGAGGGCGTGCTCTTCGCCGGGCTGATGATCACCGCCGAAGGGCCGAAGCTGATCGAGTACAATGTTCGCTTCGGCGACCCCGAATGCGAGGTGCTGATGCCGCGCCTGAAAAGCGACATCGTGCCGGCCCTGCTCGCATCCTGCGACGGCGTGCTCGGCTCCTTCGACCTGCGCTGGTCGGAGGAGGCGGCACTGACGGTCGTGCTGGCGGCGAAGGGCTATCCCGGCACGCCGGAGAAGGGCAGCGTCATCAAGGGCGTGGAAAGGGCCGCAGCCCAGGACGGCGTCCTCGTCTTCCATGCCGGCACGCAAGCGAAGGACGGCGAACTCGTCGCCGATGGCGGGCGGGTGCTCAACGTCGTCGGCCTCGGCCGGAACGTCAGCGAGGCGCAGGCGCGCGCCTATGAGGCGGTCGACCTGATCGACTGGCCGGGCGGCTTCTGCCGCCGCGACATCGGCTGGCAGGCGGTGAAGCGCGAGCGCGAAGGCTGACAGAAGCGGGCGCGGGGCCTAGATAGGCTGAGGTTTCCGAATGGCCCCGGCCGCATGCCTCCCAAGGAAGCGCCCATGAGCAACATCGACTCGCTCTTTCCCGGCTTCACGTCACACTGGATCGACGGCCGGGTCGGCAAGATCTTCGTCCGCGTCGGCGGCGAGGGGCCGCCGCTGATGCTGATCCACGGCTTCCCGCAGACCCATGCCGAATGGCACGAGATCGCGCCGGAGCTGGCGAAGAGCCACACCGTGATCTGCCCCGATCTGCGCGGCTATGGCTGGTCGGCCGCGCCGCATGGCGATGGCGGCAAGCAAACCTACAGCAAACGCGGCATGGGCGAGGACATCATCGCGGTGATGGACGCGCTCGGCCATATCCGCTGCGCCGTCATCGGCCATGATCGCGGTGCCCGCGTCGCCTACCGCCTGGCGCTCGACCATCCCGGCCGGGTCGAGCGGCTCGTTCTGCTCGACATCCTGCCGACGCTCTCGATGTGGGAGGGCATGAACGCCGCGCGCGCCATGCAGGTCTATCACTGGACCTTCCTGGCGCAGCCCGAACCGGTGCCCGAGAAACTGATCCAGGCCGACCCTGCCGGCTGGCTCAAGCGCACCATTGCGAGCTGGACAAAGGCGAAGGCGCTGAAGGCCTTCCACCCGCTGGCGCTGGCGGCCTATGCCGAATCCTTCAACGACCCCTCGCGTATCCACGCCGCTTGCGAGGATTACCGCGCCGGCGCCACCACCGACCTCGCCCATGACGAGGCCGACCGGGCCGCGGGCAAGAAGATCCTCTGCCCGGTGCTGGCACTCTGGGGCGAGGCCGGCATCCCGGCCAAGGGCGCGAGCCCGCTCGAGATCTGGCGCGAGAGCTTTGCGCCCGAGGCCCAGGGCCAGGCCATCGCCAGCGGGCATTTCCTGCCGGAAGAGAACCCGGAGGCGACGCTGGCGGCACTGCAGCCGTTCCTGATCCCGCCGGCGGCGTAATCGGCCCCAGGGCGACAACCGGGAGACCCGGGACGACAGCTCTGCTATGAGCCTTCGCGATTGGCCTTCGAGCAGGACCCCTCCCCGCATGCCCTCGACCTCCCCAGCCCTGACCGCAAGGCCGTCGAGCGATCCCGAACTCGTTCTCGTGCTCGGCTCCGGCGGGGCGCGCGGACTGAGCCATATCCCCGTGCTCGAGGCGCTCGACGATCTCGGGATCAGACCGGTGCTGATCGCCGGCTCGTCGATGGGCGCGATCGTCGGGGCTGCCTATGCCGCCGGGCTCTCCGGAAGCGAATTGCGCGAGCATGTCGAGACGACGTTCCGCGACCGCGCCCGCGTGATCGCCCGATTGCTCGATGCGCGGGTCGGCAAGTTCGCCGATCTCTGGCGCGGCTTCGGCAATCCCGTGCTGCTCGACGGCGAACGCCTGCTCGACCTGTTCTGGCCGGAGAAGGTGCCCGACCGCTTCGAGGAGCTCGATATCCCGTTCCTGGCGGTCGCGACCGACTATCACCTGCATGAGGAGGTCGTGCTCGGCAGCGGCCCGCTGACCCCGGCCGTCGCCGCCTCGCTGGCGATACCGGGGCTGATCAGGCCGGTGACGATCGGCGGGCGGGTGCTGATCGATGGCGGTGCGGTCAACCCGCTGCCCTATGACCGCCTGCTGGCCCCCGGCCGCATCGTGCTCGCCATCGACACCAGTGCGCCGGCGATGGTGAGCGACAGCCGCGTGCCCGAGCCGCTGGAGGCGATCGTCGGCGTCTCGCAGATCCTGACGCGCGCCCTGGTCCAGCGCATGGTCGAGCGCCAGCCGCCCGACATCCTGATCCGGGCCGGCGGCGATGGCTTCGGCGCGCTCGACTTCTTCAGGACGCAGGCGATCCTCGATGCCGCCGCGCCGGTGAAGGAAGAGGTCAAGCGCAAGCTGTCGCAGGCGCTGGAACAGCGGGCGTAGCGCTCTCCTTCAGTCTCAACATTGTCGTCATTCCGGCCGCAGCGAAGCGGAGCGCCGGAATCCATCGTAAGGCAAAGCGTTCTACGATGGATTCCGGCGCTGCGCCGCTAGGCGGCTTGTCCGGAATGACGGGGTAGCGCCGCCGCGGACCCGGCAATTCCCGGCTCGTCGCAGCGGAACCCCGGCAGCCCCGCTTCCAGTGCCTCGCGCCCGGCATCGCTCAGCAGGACGGCGCGGCTGTCCTTGATGCGCCTGACCCAGCCGGCCTCGAAGCAGCGGCAGGCAAGCGCCGCGGCGAGCGAACCGGCGAGATGCGGCCGGCGCTCGCTCCAGTCGAGGCAGGGCCGCAAGGGCGCCCGGCGGCTCTTCTGCGCCGCCGCAAGATCGATGCCGAGATCGGCGAAGATCGCGACGCCGGAGCGGGTCAGGCCGTAGCCGCCCTCCGAGACCGAGAGATGCCCGCCACCGACCAGCGCATCATGAATCCCGATACCGAGCCGGCCGGCGAAGTGATCATAGCAGGTCCGCGCCTGGGCGAGGTCGGCACCAACGCGCGAAGGCAGGCGCCGGCTGGTCGGCTGGCCGCTGGAGAGCACCATCAACCCTTCCAGCGTCGCGGCCACATCCGGCCCGGCGAGCCGGTAATAGCGATGGCGGCCCTGCACGGCGACGCCGAGCAGGCCGCCCTGCAGCAGCTTGGCGAGATGGCCGCTCGCCGTCTGCGGCGCGACGCCGGCGAGAAAAGCGAGCTCCTTGGCAGTCAGAGCGCGGCCATCCATCAGCGCATGCAGCATATTGGCGCGCGCGGGATCACCGATCAGATGGGCGATCTCGGCGAGATAGGGTCCGTTCATGGCCATCGCTGCGCCTCCCCTTGCTGGCGCCATCATCACCCGCGCGGCGACACAGGCAAGCGACAACACTACGGTCACGACCGTAGTGTCGAGGCGCGACAGGGGGCGGCAGGACTGCCAAAAGCGGTTCATGGCAACCGACTGACAAGGCCGGCAGGATCATGGACCAGACGACGCTCTTCCTCTTCATCGCCGTGACCTTCGTCGTCGCTGGCTTCGTTAAGGGCGTGATCGGGCTCGGCCTGCCGACCATCGCGGTCGGCATCCTCGGCGTGGTGATGGCGCCGGCGCAGGCGGCGGCCCTGCTGGTGATCCCCAATCTGGTGACCAATAGCTGGCAGCTCTCCGGGCCGAGGTTCAAGGCGATCGCGCTGCGGCTCTGGCCGATGCTGGCCGGCACCTGCCTCGGCACCTGGGCCGGTGCCGGCCTGCTCGAGAAGGCCAAGGACGGCTCGGCGACGCTCTGGCTCGGCATCGCCCTGGTGCTCTACGCGCTGGTCGGGCTGAAGGCGGCCAAGCTGCGCGTGCCGGCCAGGCATGAGGGCTGGGCCGGCCCGGTCGTCGGCGTGCTGACCGGCATCTCGACGGCCGCGACCGGGGTCTTCGTGCTGCCGGCCGTGCCCTATCTGCAGGCCCTCGGCTTCGAGAAGGAGGAGATGGTCCAGGCGCTCGGCCTGTCCTTCATCGTCTCGACCGTGGCGCTCGCCTTCGGGCTGATCGGCGCCGGTGCGCTCGACTGGAAGGTCGCGGGCTCGTCGCTGCTGGCGCTGCTGCCGGCACTCGCCGGAATGGGCGTCGGACAGGCGATCCGGCAGCGGATTTCGGCCACGACCTTCAAGCTCTGCTTCTTTGCCGGGTTGCTGGCACTGGGAGCCTATCTGGTGCTGCGGGCGATGTGACGAGGCGGCGGCCTCCGCCGGCAGCTCCTTCCGTTCAGATGCCGAAAGCCGACGGATAGGTCACGGCGCCCGCCTGCCCCGCCAGCGCGCCCGGCACCAGTTCGAGCGCCATGAAGGCCTCGCCCTGGAACGGTGAGGCCAGGCGGCGCGCCAGCACCGCCGAGAAGCCGAAGCGCGGATAATAGACGGGATGGCCGAGCACGATGACGGCCTCGAATCCCAGGCGCCGCCCCTCCTCCAGGGCAGCCTCGATCAGCCGCCCGCCAATGCCCTTTCTCTGCTGGCCGGGCAGGACGGCGACCGGCGCCAGCGCCAGCGCCCGGACCGGGCGGCCATCCATGGTCGTCGGCAGCACGCTCAACAGGATATGGCCGAGGATGGCGCCGGCCTGAACCGCGACCAGCTCGACAGCGACGAGATCGTCGCGGCGCAGTCGATCGATGATGCCGACCTCATCCTCGCCGCCGAAGGCCGCGCGATTGAGCGCAGCGACGGCATCGTGGTCGGCAGCCGACAGCGCGCGGATCGTGATCGCCTGTTCTGCTTTCTGCATCAGCGCCGCTCCTTGAAGAATTCCCGCAGCAGCGTCGCCGCCTCGCTCTCGCTCAGGCCGCCATAGACCTCCGGCGCATGGTGGCAGGTCGGGCTGGCATAGAACCGCACTCCGTTCTCGACCGCGCCGCCCTTGGGATCATAGGCTGCGAAATAGAGCCGGCGCAGGCGGGCGAAGGAGATCGCCGCCGCGCACATCGGGCAGGGTTCGAGCGTGACATAGAGATCGCAGCCGGTCAGCCGCTCGGAGCCGATCTCCTGGCAGGCAATCCGGATCGCCAGCATCTCGGCATGGGCGCTCGGGTCCTTGAGCTCCAGTGTGCGGTTGCCGGCGCTGGCGAGGACCTTGCCTTCCCTAACGACCACGGCGCCGACAGGGACCTCGCCGCGCCCGGCCGCCGCGCGCGCCTGCTCCAGCGCCAGCGCCATCGGCGATCCGGGCGTCTGGGAGCTGGGCGTCTCGGACATGGGCTCGATGCGCCCTGCGTCGATCGATGTCATCGAACCCTCATCTTTGCCGCTCGCGGCGCGCCGCCGGCCCTGCTACAAGCGCCGGCTACGACCAATTTTAAAGACGGCTCGCCTTGCGGACCCTGCGAACAGCATCGCGGCCTGCGACGAGACTGCTCTTGGAGCCATTATGAGCGACGACAACAACCAGAAAAGCCGCGGCCCGCGCAAGGGCGGAAGCGGTGGCAGCGGCGGCGGACGCGATGGCGGCCCGCGCGGCGGACGGCCGCCGGCACGCGGCCCCGGCAAGCCGCCCTTTCGTTCGCGCGAGGGCGACGACCGGCCAAGACGCGCCCCGGCCGAGGGGGCGGAGCGCCGTCTCGAGGGCGGAGCTCCGGCCAAGCGCTTCGAGAAGAAGCCCTTCCGCGAGCGCCCGAGCGGCGAGCGACCGGCCCGCGAGGGCGGCGAACGCCCCTTCCGCGAGCGCAGCGGCGACGACCGCTTCGCCAGCCGCCCGCCGCGCGAAGGCGACAGGCCGCGCGACGACAGGCCGGCTCGCTTCGAGCGGCCCGGCCGCGATGCCGCTCCGCGCCCGCCCCGCGAGGGTGGCGAGCGTCCGTTCCGTGCGCGCGGCAGCGAGGACCGGCCCGCGAGTCGGCCACCGGCTCGCGCCGGCGAGCGACCCTTTGGCGACAGGCCGGCTCGCTTCGAGCGCCCTGGCCGCGACGCAGCGCCGCGTCCGCCCCGCGAAGGCGGCGAGCGCCCCTTCCGCGCCCGCGGCGATGACGATCAGCGTGCCAGCCGGCCGCCGCGCGAGGGCGACCGCCCCCGCGGCGAGAGGCCTGCCGGCAAGGGTTTTGCTGGCAAGAGCTTCGGTGAGAAGAGCTTCGGTGCCAAGCCCGGTGAAGGCCGGAGCTTCGGCGCGCCGCGTCCCGGCGGCAAGCGCTTCGATGCCCCGCGCGGCGACAAGCCCTTCCGGGCCCGGCCCGACCGCGCCCATCGCAGCGCCGCCGAGATCGCCGAGGCGGTCACGCCAGTCCCCGCCGCGCCGCAGGAGCCCGAGCGCATCGCCAAGGTGATGGCGCGCGCCGGTGTCGCCTCGCGCCGCGATTCCGAGGCGATCATCGCCGAGGGCCGCGTCACGGTGAACGGCAAGCTGATCGACAGCCCGGCGCTCGACATCGGCCCGAACGACGTCGTGCTGATCGACGGCGAGCCCTTGCCGGCGCGCGAGCGCACCAGGCTCTGGCTCTATCACAAGCCGCGCGGGCTGGTGACCACCAACCATGATCCGGAAGGGCGGCCGACGGTGTTCGACGCGCTGCCGGAGGATCTGCCGCGCGTGCTCTCGATCGGCCGGCTCGACATCAACACCGAAGGCCTGCTGCTGCTGACCAATGATGGCGGCCTCGCACGCATGCTGGAACTGCCCGAGACCGGCTGGCTGCGACGCTACCGCGTGCGCGCCTTCGGGCATGTGACGCAGGACCGGCTCGATACGCTGCGGGACGGCGTCACCATCGACGGCGTCAATTATGGCCCGGTCACCGCCCGCTTCGAGCGCGAGCAGGGTGCCAATACCTGGCTGATCGTCGATCTGCGCGAGGGCAAGAACCGCGAGGTCAAGACGGTGCTCGAGCATCTCGGCCTCGTGGTGAACCGGCTGATCCGGGTCTCCTTCGGCCCGTTCCAGCTCGGCGACCTCGCCGAGGGCGAGGCCGACGAGGTCCGCTCCAAGGTGCTGAAGGATCAGCTCGGGACCGAACTGATGGCCCGTGCCGGCGTCGATTTCGAGGCGCCGCGCCGCGACGAGATCCCGCAGGAACCCAGACATGACGACGAACGGCCGGCGCGCAGCCGGGCGCCCGCCGGGGACGACCGGCCGCGCCGGCGACCGCGCGAGGATCGCGACGGGCAGCCTTTTGTCCAGCGCACGCCGTCGCAGGATGACCGCAGCGAGAAGCCGTGGAAGCGCACCGTCTGGCGCGACGAGGAGGCACAGCCGCAGCGCGAGCGCCGCGCCGCGCCGCGCCGCGGTGCCGATCCCAAGGAAGAGCGCCAGGCCCGCGAGGCGACCGGCGCGGTCGTGCGCGTGCGCGACAAGGCGATCGAGGATCCGAGCGGCCGCCGGGTCAAAGTCGAGCGGGTCAGGGCTTCGGCGGCCACCGAGCCGCCGCGCGAGGAACGCAAGCCGCGCGCTCCGCGCGATGAGCGGCCGACCCGGGCACCGCGCGAGAACTTCGGTCCGGATCGCGGCGGCGAGTCGCCCTGGCGGGCCAGCGGCGACTGGGCCGAGCGGCCGCCCGGAGGCAAGCGCCCAGCGCGCGCAGCTGGCGGCGACGCGCCCGCCGGACGCCCGTTCCGCGGCAAGCCCTCGGGCGACAGGCCAGCTGGCGGCAAGCCTTTCGGTGAAAGGTCCGGGGGCGGCAAGCCGTTCGGAGACAGGTCAGGCGGCGGCAAGTCGTTCGGTGGCAAGTCGTTCGGTGACCGGCCCGCAGGCGACAGGCCAGGCGGCAGGGGCCCGCGCCCAGGCGGCGGCAAGGGTGGTCCGCCGCGCTCCGGGCCTCCGCGCTCCGGCCCGCCCCGTTCGGGCGGCGGCGGGCGGGACCGGCGTGGCTAAATATCGCTGATGCGGATCGTCGGCGGGCGCTTCGGCGGACGGCCCCTCGCCAGTCCGAAACCGGGGATCGGCGCGATCCGCCCGACCTCGGACCGGCTGCGGGAATCGCTCTTCAACGTGCTGGCGCATGGCTATGACGACGCCGTCGCCGGCGCGCGGGTGCTCGACCTGTTCGCCGGCACCGGCGCGATGGCGTTCGAGGCCTTGTCGCGCGGCGCTGCCTTCGCGCTGCTGGTCGATGACGGCGCCGAGGCCCGCGGGCTGATCCGCGAGAACCAGATGAATTTCGGGCTGGCCGGGATCAGCCGGATCTTCCGGCGCGATGCGACTAAGCTCGGGCCGATCAGCGCCATGGCCCCTTTCGAGCTCGTCTTCTGCGACCCGCCCTATCGCAAGGGCCTGGGCGAAAAGGCGCTAGCCTCGGCCCGCGATGGCGGCTGGCTGGCCAAGGACGCGCTGGTGCTGTTCGAGGAAGCGGCCGGGGTGGAGTTCGCCCTGCCTGAGGGCTTCGAGGAGCTGGAGCGCCGGGACTATGGCGAGACGCAGGTGAGGTTCCTGCAGGTGATCTGAGGGGCGTCATGCGGGGCGCCCACTCCCGGCGGGGATAAGAAAGAAGTTATCCCCGGCCCTATTTCCGCGCTTAATCTCCGCATCCGTCGCGGAGACCAAGCGCACGGATGCTTTCCCTAAGATCGACAGATTGGCGTCGGCGCATCGCGTCGCCAACGCGCAACGCCCTCGCCTGCCACATCGCCGGCGAGCGCATGATGGCGGCTTTCGCCCGTTTCCAGGCACTTGCCGAGAAGGCCGGCTTCAATCCCGGCCAGGCGCGTGTGCCTGCCGGAAACCCAGATGGTGGCCAATGGGCCGGCAGCAATGGGACCGCCGAGGGTCGCCAGCCCGGCATTGGCGATAATGGCGGGCCGACGCTCGACCCGCCCGAACCACCGAAGGAACCATCGAAGGACAAGGCCTCGCGGACGCAGGCGGCCAAGGCCCTCGCCAAGCAACTGGCGCGCCAGGCGCTACGCCGCGCCGGACCCGTCGGCGCCGCGGTCATCGCAATCGAGGCCGGACACCGGCTCTACTCAGAGCTCCCCTCGATCCGCTCCTATCAGGACGAACCGAAGACGCTCGCCGAACTGCAGCAGAATGCCGGCAAGAGGCGGCCGGGCTATGAGGACCATCACATCGTCGAGAGAGGCGCCGGCGGACGCGAAGGCTTTTCCCGCGCGCAGATCGACGGCGCCGAGAATGTGGTCAGCGTGCCAAAATACAAGCATCATGAGATTACGGGATGGTATGCGAAGGGGAACCCTCAGTTTGGGGGCCTTTCACCTCGCCAGTACCTGCGCGGAAGGAGCTGGGCCGAGCAAGATCGCGTGGGTCGTGACGCCCTGCGAAGATTCGGAGTGCTGAAATGAAAGGCCCGCATCTGAGCGAATTCTCCGCAACAGAGCTCAAGCTCCTCTTCGAGAAACTATGCATCGAGCAATATGTATCTCTTGAGCGCGACGAGATCGCTGCCTTTAATCGTCGCTACCCCAGAATCCAGGCGATCCAAGACGAACTCAAATCCCGCCCAGGCGACCAGCGTCGAGTTCTCATTCAGCTCTTCGGCCATTCCAATATGCAAGTTCGCCTGACCGCTGCGCATGCTGCTCTGGCCGTCGACTATGTCGCTGCGAGGCGTGAACTCCAGGCGGTGGCCGACTCGAAATGGTATCCGCAGGCAGGTGACGCCGGCATGGCACTCGATGGTCTCGACACTGGCATCTACAAACCCACCTAGCCTGGATCGCCGGCCATCACCGCCGTCGTTGCGCGAAGCCGGGGTTCTGAGATGACGCAGCAAAAGAACCTTAAATCGCTATCAAACGCCGAAATCGTCGACCTCTTCGAACGGCTCTGCATCGAGCAATACGACGCAATGGAGCGCGAGGAGCAGGCGCGCGTCAATCGCTTGGTCTGGCGAATCCACGATCTCGAAACCGAGCTCAAGTCGCGCCCCGGCGATCAAAGATATGAACTCATGAGGTTGTTCGGTCACCCGAATATGCAGGTTCGGCTTTCCGCCGCTCAAGCAAATCTCTCCATCGACTATGCTTCTGCTCGACGCGAGATCCAGAAGATCAAGGACTCAAAATGGTATCCACAGGCCATGGATGCCGGAATGACCCTTTATTTCCTCGATACCGGCAAGTCCAAGCCCACATGACTTGGATTATTCTCACCGCCTCCCGAACAACTTCTCGATATCGGCGAGCTTGAGTTCGACATAGGCCGGCCGGCAGTGATTGCACTGGCCGGAGTTCGGCGTCGCCTCCATTTCGCGCAGCAGTGCGTCCCTCATCTCGGGCAGCAAACGGCGGCTGGCTGGCCAAGGCTGCACTCGTACTGTTCGAGGAGGCGGCCGGGGTGGAGATCGCCCTGCCCGAGGGCTTCGAGGAACTGGAGCGCCGCGACTATGGCGAGACGCAGGTGCGCTTCCCGCGGGTGATCTGAGGGGCCTGATCGAGGGGCGCCGTCGGTTGCGGGGACAAGAAAGAACTTATCCCCAGCCCTGTTCCCGCGCTTAATCTCGCGGCAAGAGCTTGGCCGAGCATGTGCAGACTGGGCACGACGCGATGAGGAAATTCGGAGTGCTGAAATGACCTCATCAAAACTCAAGGGGCTTTCGACAAGTGAACTCATGCTCCTGTTCGAGAAGCTTTGCATCGAACAATACAACGCTTTGGAGCGCGACGAGATTGCTGCTTTCAACAAGCGATACGATAAAATCCAGGCGATTGCAGACGAACTCAAATCCCGCCCGGGCGATCAGCGTCGCGTCCTCATGCAGCTGTTCGGCCACCCCAATATGCAGGTTAGGTTGACGGCGGCCAAGGTGAACCTGGCGGTCGACTACATCGCAGCAAGGCGCGAAATCCAAGCCATTGTGGATTCGAAGTGGTTCCCGCAAGCCGGCGACGCGGGAATGACGCTCCATCATCTCGACACCGGCTTCTACAAGCCCACCTAGCCTGTGTCGCTAGCCCTCAACGCCGCTGTCGCGCGAAACCGAGGTGTTGAAATGACGCGGAAGAAGGAACTCGCGTCTCTATCGAACGCCGAGATCCTCAACCTCTTCGAACGGCTCTGCATCGAGCAGTACGTCGCTTTGGAGCGCGACGAGATCGCAGCTTTCAACAGGCGGTACGACAGGATCCAAGCCATTCAGGACGAGCTGAAATCCCGTCCCGGGGACCAGCGTCGTGGCCTTATGCAGTTGTTCGGCCACCCCAACATGCAGGTCAGGCTAACGGCAGCGCGAGCCAATCTCGCGGTCGACTATGCTGCGGCAAGGCGCGAGCTCGAAGCCATCGTCGAGGAGCAATGGTTCCCCCAGGCGGGCGATGCCGGCATGACGCTGTATTTTCTCGATACTGGCGAGGCCAAGTACGAGTGACGCCGGCCAGCCGCCTCACCGCCGCCCGAACAGCTTCTCGATATCGGCGAGCTTCAGCTCGACATAGGTCGGGCGGCCGTGATTGCACTGGCCGGAATTCGGCGTCGCCTCCATCTCGCGCAGCAGCGCATCCATCTCCTCGGGGCGCAGTCGCCGGCCGGCGCGCACCGAGTTGTGGCAGGCCATGGTCGCCAGCACATGGTCGAGCCTTCGCTCCAGCGAGCCGGCATCGCCATGCTCGGCCAGCGCATCGGCGACGTCGCGGACGATGCCCTGGAGATTGCCGCCGGCGATCGCGGCAGGCGCCTCGCGCACCAGCACGGCGCCGGGCCCGAAGCTCTCGATGACGAGGCCGAGCGAGGCGAGATCAGCAGCAGCCGCGTTGAGCCGGTCGGCATCGACCGGGTCGAGCTCGACCACCTCGGGCAGCAGCAGCGGCTGGCGGGCGATGCCGGCCCTGGCGCGCTCGGCCTTGAGACGTTCATAGACCAGCCGTTCATGGGCGGCGTGCTGGTCGACGATCACCATGCCATCGCGGGTCTGGGCGATGAGATAGGTGCCATGCACCTGGGCGCGGGCAGCGCCGAGCGGCCGGTCGAGCGCGTCCTGCGCCGGCTCGGCGAGATGGGCGCGGGCATCGGCCGAGGGCATGGCGAAATCGGCGAAGCCGGATTGCGCCGGTTCGGCGCCTGCTGCGGCCGGGACGCGCCAATCCGCCGCCCCGGCGAAGTTCGGGCGCTGGATCGAGCTGCCGGAGTTGCCGCCGCCGCCGGCGAAGACGGCGCGGAAGGCTTCGAGCGTGCGGGCGCCGCCGGTCGAGGTGGCACGGTGGCCGGCGCCGGCGAGCGCCGCCTTCAGGCTAGTGACGACGAGGCCGCGGACCAGCGCCGGATCGCGGAAGCGGACCTCGCTCTTGGCCGGGTGGACGTTGACGTCGACCAAAGCCGGATCGCAAAGCACGTCGAGATAGAGCACCGGGTGCCGGTCGGACGGCACGACATCGGCATAGGCGCCGCGCACCGCCGAGAGCAGCAGCTTGTCGCGCACCGGGCGGCCGTTCACCGCCATGTGGACGCCGGCGGAAGTGCCGCGATGGAAGGTCGGCAGGCCGGCAAAGCCCGACAGCCTGATGCCCTCGCGCTCGGCCTCGACGGCGAGCGCATTCTCGGGGAAGTCGCGCCCGAGCGCCCGGCCGAGGCGACGCAGACGGCCTTCCTCGCCAATCGGCTCGGCCGGCCAGTCAAAGGCGCTGACATGCTCGCCTTCGAGCGAGAAGCGCACCTCGGGGTGAGCGATGGCGAGGCGCCGCAGCATGTCGGAGACGGCCTGCGCCTCCGCCCTGTCGCTCTTGAGGAATTTCAGCCGCGCCGGGGTGAAGATGAAGAGGTCGCTGACCTCGATGCGGGTGCCGAAGGCGGCCGCGGCCGGTCTCACCGGCCCCTTGACGCCGGCCTCGACCACCAGCGCCGAGCCCTGCCCGGCTTCACGCCGGCGCGTGGTGATCGAAAGCCTTGCGACCGAGCCGATCGAGGGCAGCGCCTCGCCACGGAAGCCGAGCGAGCGGATGGCGAAGAGGTCGCCATCGGGCAACTTCGAGGTGGCATGGCGCTCGACCGAGAGCGCGAGATCGTCCGGCGTCATGCCGGCGCCGTCGTCAACGACGCGGATCAGTTCGCGCCCGCCCGCCGCGATCGTCACGGCGACGCTGCGGGCGCCGGCATCGAGGGCGTTCTCGACCAGTTCCTTCGCCGCAGCGGCCGGCCGCTCGATCACCTCGCCGGCGGCGATGCGGTCGACCAGGACAGGATCGAGGCGGCGGACGGTCATGACCTCAGCGTCTTTCCGGGGCGGCGCGCAGCGACGAGCCCGGAACCCATGAACACTGGAGGAATCCGAAACGCACCGACAGCACCAGCCATGACGGACCTGTGTTCATGGGTTCCGGGCTCGCGCCGAAGGCGCGCCCCGGAATGACAGCGCGGAGCGATTCGCTCAGCCGCGCCCTTCGGCAAGATAGCGCTTGGCGAGGAGCTTCGCCTCCTCCACCGCCGGCTGGTCGAACGGGTCGACGCCCATGGCATAGCCGGTGAGGACCGTCTCGAGCATGAAATGCATCAGGATCTCGCCATGCGAGGCCTCATCGACCTCATCGACATGGAGCTTGCGCACGGCGCGTCCATTCCTGGCGAAGGTGTCGACCATGGCGAGGCCCTGGGCGGCGACGAGGTCGCCGATGGTCTTGCCCGCGAAATCCTGCTCGCCGATCTGCTTTGCGAGCGCGGCGTCGATCGCCGGGCCCTTGCCCTTATTGGCGACGGTCAGCACGGTGAAGAGCTTATCCTTGGGGCCGGCGAGATAGAGCTGCTGCTGCGAATGCTGGTCGACCGGGCCGAGCGCCCCGACCGGCTGCGTGCCCTGCCCGTCCTTGCCGAGGCTCTCGGCCCAGAGCTGCATCCACCAGCGCGTCAGCAAGGCGAGCTTGTCGGCATAGGGCATCAGCACGGCGATGTTCTTGCCGGTCCGCATCGCGGCGAGGTTGAGCGCGGCACCGAGCGCGGCCGGCGTCTCCTTGACGCCCTTGCCGGCAAGGACGGGAGCGAGCGCCTTCGCCGCCCCCTGGCGCAGCGCGACGATGTCGAGGCCGAGCAAGGCGGCCGGCAGCAGGCCGCAATTGGTCAGCACCGAATAGCGCCCGCCGACGCCGGTGTGATGCTCGAGAAAGGGCACGCCGAGCGGTTCGAGCAGGGCCCGCAGCGCATGCAGCTTGCCGGGTTTGGCCGGCTCGGACAGGCCCTGGAAGTGCCAGCCGAGCCGATCCTCGGGGATGCCGGCGCCACGCAGCGCCGTAATCGCGGCGATGCTCTGCAGCAGGGTCTCGCCGGTACCGCCGGATTTCGAGATCGAGACGAACTTTGTCGTCTTCAGCGGCAGCGCCTTCAGCAGCGCTTCGAAGGTGAGCGGGTCGAGATTGTCGATGAAATGGACGCGCGGCTCGGGCAGGAAGGCCGAGAGGCCCGCTGTGCCGTAGCCGGTGAGCTGCGCCAGCGTCTGGCCGCCAAGGCTGGAGCCGCCGGTGCCGAGCACGAGCACGTTGCTGGCGCTCTGGCGCAGGCGCTCGGCCGCCGCGCGCACCGGAGCAAGATCAGCGGTCTCCGCCGGCAGACCGAGCAGCGGCAGGGACTTCGCCTCGGCCTCGCCCTTCAGCCGCGCCAGCGCCGGCGCGAGATCGGCCACGGCCTTGGCGAAGGCGTCGTCGGGAATGCCGCCCTCGCCGACACCGGAGACGAGCGCGAGATCGAGGCTTTGCTGGAGCATGGGACGGCCTTCGCAACGAGAACGGGACAGGAAGCGGCGGGTACCTAGTTCGTCGTGGCGACGATCAGGTCAGACCCACAGGGCGGCCGACCGCCTGCACCAGCAGGCGCCCTTCGCCGAACAGCCGGGCGGCGACACGCCGGACATCGGCGAGCGTGACCTCGGCGAAGTGGCGGTTGCGCTCAGCCAGGAACTCCGGCCCGTAGCCGCTGACCGCCAGGCCGAGCAGTTCGGCGGCGATCTTCGGCGAGGTGTCGAAGCGCAGCGGGTAGGAGCCGATGATGTAGCGCTTGGCTTCCTCGACCTCGTGCTCGCTCGGCCCCTCGGCAGCGAGCTTGGCGATCTCGGCGCGGATGACGGTCATCGATTCGGCGACACGGTCGTTGCGGGTCGAGGTGCCGCCGATCAGGAAGCCGCTCTGGCGCAGCGGCAGCAGGCTGGAGGAGACGCCATAGGCGAGGCCGCGCTTCTCCCGCACCTCCATGAACAGGCGGGAGGTGAAGGCTGAGCCGCCGAGGATGTGGTTCAGCACGGTCGCGGCGAAGAAATCGGGATCGTGCCGCATCAGGCCGGGGCCGATGAAGCGCAGCACGGTCTGCGGCACGTCGAGATCGACGATGCGGGTCTCGCCGAGTCCGGCGATCGGCAGGCCGGCCTCCGGCAGCGCACGCGGCTGGCCGGCCGGCAGGGCTGCGAACAGCGCGTCGAGGCGCTGTGCCAACTCGGCGGCGGTGATGTCGCCGACGGCGACGAATTTCAACCCGCCGCGGCTCAAAAGATCGCGCGAGAGCGACTTCAGCGCCTCCGGCTGCAGGGCGCCGACGCTGGCGATCTCGCCGCGCTCCGGCCGGCCATAGGCATGGCCCGGAAAGGCCGCGGCGAAGAGGGCGTTGCGGCAGAGCGTATCGGGGTTCTGCGCCTGGCGCTGCAAGCTGGCGATGACCTGGGCCTTGACGCGGGAGACGGCATCGGCGTCGAAGCGCGGCGCGTTGAGGGCGAGGCCGAGCAGTTCGAAGGCGATGTCGCGGTGGCGCGAGAGCGTCTGCACCTGGCCATGGAAATCGTCGCGGCGGGCATCGAAGGACAGGCTGATGGCATAGTCGGCCATGCGGCCCTGGAAGGCCTCGGCATCGAGATCGCCGGCGCCCTCGTCGAGCAGCCCGGAGACCAGGTTGGCGCTGCCGGCGGCATCGGCGGGGTCGCGGTTGGCGCCGCCGTCGAAGGCGAAATCGAGCGCCAGCAACGGCAGGCTGTGCTCCTCGACCAGCCAGGCCTCGACGCCGCAGGAAGCGGTGACGCGCTGCACGGCAAGCGCGGGGCCGGGTGCGGCAAGGGCAGGTATGATCGGCGCGTTCATGGCATTTCCTGACGGCGTGACGCCTGACGCCCGCCTGCTATCCAAAGTTCAGAGCAGGATTCATACGAAAAACCGGCTCCCACTTTTTCGTATCCTGCTCTTGTGGATCAGGCGGCGGGCAGGAGCAGGCCGGTGACCGAACGGTCGGGCTTGAGATAGAGGCGCACGGCTTCGACGACCTGCTCGCGCGTGACCGCCTCGACGCGCTGCGGCCAGAGCAGCACGTCCTCGACGGTCTCGCCGACGGCGAGCGAGGCGCCGAAGATACGCGCCAGCGAGGACTGGCTGTCGCGCGCGAAGATCGTCTCGGCGACCAGGCGCGTGCGGGCGCGGGCGAGTTCCAGTTCGGTCGGGCCCTCGACGATGAAGGCGCCGAGCGCCGCATCGAGGCCGGCCTCCAGCGCCGCCATTTCGACGCCTGGGCGCGGACTCACGGAGATCTGGAAAGCCGAGCGGTCGACCATCGATCCCATGAAATAGGCCCCGGCCCCGGCCGCCAGCTCCTGCTCGACGCAGAGCCTGCGATAGAGCCGCGAGGTCGTGCCGCCGCCGAGGATCTCGGCTGCGAGCTCGAGCGCGAAGGCATGGTCGCGCTGGCCCGAGAGATAGGTCGGGGTCAGCCAGGCCCGGCGCAGCGAGGGCTGCTGGACGCGCGGGTCGGCAAGCGCGACGCGGCGCGCGGCGCGCGGATCGGGCTCGGCGGGCCGGCTGCGGCGCGGCGGCTCGCCATGCGCGGGGATCGTGCCATAGGTCTCCTGCGCCAGGCGCAGCACCTCGGCCGGCTCGACATCGCCGGCGACGACGAGGATCGCGTTCTCCGGCGTGTAGAAGCGCTGGTAATAGGCGAAGGCGTCATCGCGGGAGAGCCCCTCGATCTCATGCTCCCAGCCGATGATCGGCGTGCCGTAGGGGTGGTGGACATAGAGCGCGCTGGAGAACTCCTCGCCGAGCTGGGCGGCGGGGTCGGCATCGACGCGCATGCGCCGTTCCTCGAGCACGACGTCGCGCTCCGGCCCGACGACGCTTTCGTCGAAAGCGAGCCCGGTCATCCGGTCGGCCTCGTAATCCATCATCGCGCGCAGATGCTCTTTCGGCACGCGCTGGAAATAGGCCGTGTAGTCGAAGGAGGTGAAGGCGTTTTCCTGACCGCCATAGCCGGCGACGATCTTGGAGAACTCGCCGGCCGGCCATTTCGCCGTGCCCTTGAACATCAGGTGTTCGAGGAAATGGGCGATGCCGGACTTGCCCGCCGGATCGTCGCCCGAGCCGTTGCGATACCAGACCATGTGGGTCACGACCGGGGCCCGGTGGTCGGGGGCGACCACGATCTCGAGGCCATTGGCGAGCCGGAAGGATTCGACCGTGCTGGCGACGCTGCTGGGCGGCGTGTGGACCGTCATGGGGCTGGTCGAACTCCTGCGGCAACGGGACGGGAAGCCGACCCGGGCCAACTGGAGGCCCGAGCCGGAAATGGGATCCACCGGAAGATAGGCCTGCGCTTGCCCGGAAACCAGCCCACGCGGCTTCGCCGGCAAATGCGCGCCGCGACGGCGCGCGCCGGCTGCTACTGCATCGGCTTGGTGCCGGCCAGGAACTCGCGCTGGCCAACGGCCTGCTTGTCTTCCTGCGGGCCGGACGCACCGGGGCCGAGCGGCGCCGTGCCGGCAGGCCGGCGATAACCGACCGGCGGCTCGAAGAGGTAGTTTCGCGCCGGCTCGCTGCCATAGGTCAGATTGCTGGTGTCGGTCTGGGCCTGACGCGCCGCCATCTCGCGGCCGATCCGGATCGGCTCGATCTGGTTGTTGTAATTGTTGTGATCCGGGACGATCCCGGCCGGGCCATTGGCGCGACCGGCGACGCGGCCTCGGCGGATCTCCGCCTGAGACATCTCCGGCCTGTTGTTGGCGCGATAGGCCTCGGTGCTGGCAAAGGGCGAACGGCTGGAATCGCGCTCGGCCCGGCGGCGGGCGACATCCGGATCATCTGGCCAGGCTGCGGTGCGGGTCGCGCCCGGATCCTGCGGCTTCGGCAGGGTCGAGCCCGGCGGCACCACCAGCGGAGCGCGCTGCTTGTAGTCGATGTCGTCCTTGTCGCTGCCGAAAAGCCCCATGCCTTTCACCAGGTTCTGGAAGAGCATGCCTTCCTGGGCAAAGGCAGGGGTCGCCGCCAGCAGCAGGCTGCCAGCGAGCAGCATGCGCGAGGCGCGGATCCGATGAGCCATGTCCGTTCTCCGTCCCAGGGCATAAAGCCCCGTCATGATCGATCGGCGCGGCAAAACCATGGCAAGCTAGCTCAGTGCGAAACCGTCTTGCCGGCGCCGGGCCGGAAGGACTCATACAGAAGCCCGGCCACTCCGACAACGATCGCCGCATCGGCGACGTTGAAGATGTACCAGCTGAAGCTTCCGACATGCACGTGAACGAAGTCGACCACGGCGCCGTAGACGGCACGGTCGATGCCGTTGCCGAGCGCGCCGCCGATGATCAAAGCGAGGCTCGCGACCGTCAGCCGGTCCGCGGAGCGCCACATCCAGCGGCCGAGCCAGATCGGCGCCAGGAAGGAAACCGCCACCAGCAGCCAGCGGCCGATATCGGTCGACTGCTGGAACAGCCCGTAGGAGATGCCGCGATTCCAGGCGAGCACGATCTCGAGGAAGGAGGTCAGCTGGAACGGCCCCTCCTCGGCGAGGCGCGCGCCGAAGAGCAGCCAGAGCTTGCTCGCCTGGTCGACCAGCAGGACGAGCACGGCGAGCACGACGGCGAAACGGCGCAGCGGCGTCATGCCGGAACCGGCCGGCAGCGACTGTGGCTCCGGCTGGCTCATGCGGTGCGCTGAAGCTCGCGCAGCGCCTTCGCATCGCGCGGGGTCACGTCGGGATGGTCGCGCTCGGCTGTCGCCGGATCGAAATACTTCCACGAGCGGGCGCATTTCACTCCGGACGCCCGCATCGGAACGACCGAGACGCCGGGCACGTCGGCCAGGCGGAAGGCCTCGGCCGGCCCCTCGCCCTCGACCAGCCTGACGCCCGAGGTGATGCAGATCTCGGCGAGATCGAGCCCGCTCACGGCTGCACGCAGGTCGGGATCGGCGATATGGACCTCCGGCGCCGCCTCGAGCGAGGAGCCGATGCGCTTGGCGGCACGCTCCAGCTCGAGCGCCCCGGTGACGACGCGGCGGACGCGGCGGACCTTGGTCCAGCGCTCGGCGAGCTCGGGATCGAACCAGTTCTCCTGCGCCGCGGCAAAGAGCTCGAGATGGACCGAGCCCTCGCCGGCCTTCTGCTCGGGATAGCGCTCGAGCCAGGCTTCCTCGGCGGTGAAGACCAGGATCGGCGCGAGCCAGGTCGTCAGGCAGCGGAAGAGATGGTCGACGACGGTCAGCGCGCTCTTGCGGACATGGCTGGAGAGCGGATCGCAATAGAGCGCGTCCTTGCGGACGTCGAAATAGAAGGCCGAAAGCTCGGTGTTCATGAACTGCGAGAGCAGATTCACGACCTTCTTGTAGTCATAGGTCCGATAGGCTTCCTCGACCTGCGGGCCGAGCTCGGCCAGGCGGTGCAGCATCAGCCGCTCCAGCTCCGGCATCGCGGCCGGCTCGGTGACGCGGATCTCCTCGCTGAAATGCGCCAGCGTGCCGAGCATCCAGCGCATGGTGTTGCGCAGCTTGCGATAGGTCTCGACGAAGGTCTTGAGGATCTCCTTGCCGATGCGCAGATCGTCGGAATAGTCGGCAGCCGCCACCCAGAGGCGCAGGATGTCGGCGCCGCTGTCCTTGATGATGTCCTGCGGCGCGGTGACGTTGCCCTTCGACTTCGACATCTTCTCGCCCTTCTCGTCGAGACAGAAGCCGTGGGTCAGGACCACGTCATAGGGCGCCCGGCCGCGCGTGCCGCAGCTTTCGAGCAGGCTCGAATGGAACCAGCCGCGATGCTGGTCCGAGCCTTCAAGATACATCACCTTGTCCTTGCCGCCGTCGACGACGCGATGCGTCGCGAGGTCCGGCCGCTTCTCCAGCGTGAAGGCATGGGTCGAGCCTGAGTCGAACCAGACGTCGAGCACGTCGGTGACGCGCTCATAGAGCGCCGGGTCGTAGCCGAAGGGCCTCAGGAAGCGGGCGCCATCCAAATCGGTGAACCAGGCATCGGCGCCCTCCTTCTCGAAGGCCTCGGCGATCGCGGCATTGACCCTGGCATCGACCAGGACCGTGCCGCTCTCCTTCTCGACGAAGACGGTGATCGGCACGCCCCAGGCGCGTTGGCGCGAGACCACCCAGTCCGGGCGGTTGGCGATCATGCCGTTGATGCGGTTCTCGCCGGCGGCGGGGACCCATTCGGTATCCTTGATCGCCTTGAGCGCGCGGTTGCGCAGCGTGTCGGCATTGCCGCCGGCCGTCGGCGCGGGAGCCGCCGGGTCGGGAACGCCGGCATCGCCATAGGGCTTGTCCATGGCGATGAACCATTGCGGCGTGTTGCGGAAGATCACCGGCTTCTTCGAGCGCCAGCTATGCGGGTACTGGTGCTTCAGCCGGCCGCGCGCGACGAGATGGCCGGAGGCCGCCAGCGCCTTGATGACGACGTCGTTGGCGTTGCCCTTCTCGCCCTTGTCGGTGATCACCTGCGCGCCCTCGAAGCCCGGCGCGTCCTTGGTGAAGCGGCCATCGGCGTCGACGGTGTAGGGAATCTTAGTCTCGATGCCGCGCCCGGCGAGCATCCGGCCATTGGCCGTCCAGACGTCGAAGTCCTCGCGGCCATGGCCGGGCGCGGTATGGACGAAGCCGGTGCCGGCCTCGTCGGTGACATGGTCGCCGTCGAGCAGCGGCACGTCGAAATCGTACCCGTGGCCGCGCAGCGGATGGGCTGCGGTTGCTCCCTGCAACTCGGCAGCGTCGACATCGCGGACCAGCTCGAAGGCCTCGACCTTCGCGGCCTTGAAGACGCCTTCGGCCAAGTTCTTCGCCAGGACATAGGCGGCGCCGACCTTGGCCCAGTTGTTCTCCGGAGCGGCCGTGACGCGATACAGCCCGTAGCCGATCCTGTTGTGGAACGAGATCGCGCGGTTGCCCGGGATGGTCCAGGGCGTCGTGGTCCAAATGACGAAGGAAGCGCCGGCAAGCCCGGCCCCGGAGACGATCGGGAACGCCACGAAGATCGTGTCGCTGACATGCTCCTCGTATTCGACCTCGGCCTCGGCGAGCGCGGTCTTCTCGACCACCGACCACATCACCGGCTTGGAGCCGCGATAGAGCTGGCCGTTTTCGGCGAACTTCATGATCTCGCGGGCGATCTGCGCCTCGGCGCCATAGGCCATGGTGAGATAGGGATCGGCCCAGTCGCCCTCGACGCCGAGGCGCTTGAATTCCTCGCGCTGCACGTCGACCCAGTGCTCGGCGAAGGCGCGGCATTCCTTGCGGAACTCGACGACCGGAACATCGTCCTTGTTCAGCCCCTTGGCGCGGTACTGCTCCTCGATCTTCCACTCGATCGGCAGGCCATGGCAGTCCCAGCCCGGCACATAGTTGGAGTCGTGGCCGAGCATCTGCTGCGAGCGCGTGACGAGGTCCTTCAGCACCTTGTTCAGCGCATGGCCGATATGGATGTTGCCGTTGGCGTAGGGCGGGCCGTCATGCAGGACGAAGCGGTCGCGGCCCTTCGCGGTCTCGCGCAGCTTGCGGTAGAGGTCCATCTTCGCCCAGCGGGCGAGCAGTTCCGGCTCGCGCTGCGGCAGGCCGGCCCGCATCGGGAACTCGGTCTGCGGCAGGAACAGCGTCTGCGAGTAATCCTGCGCCTTGGTGTCCTGGGCCTTGGTGTCCTGGGCGGCGGGCTTTTCAGCGGTCTTGTCGTTCATGATCCGGCTCGGGCGGTTCGGACAGGCGGGGCCAGATCGGTCTGGCGCTGCGCTCTTGTCCGCGAAAACTGGGAAAGCGGCAGAATCCCGGACTGCGCAGGCGCCCGCGCGTTAGCGCAGGGCGGCAGCCGGGCTCGTAATTCGCCGGAGGTCGATGATCTTGGCGCGGAAAGCGGGCATGAGCGGCTTCTAGCAGGCGTTGCCTAGGGAAGGAAGGGCGGCGTCCGGCCGAGAATGTCGCGCGCCTGCAGGCTGTCGGCGTCCATCTGCGCGATCAGCGCCGGCAGCGCCTCGAACTTCGCCTCGCCGCGCAGCCAGGCGACCAGGGCGACATCGACCGTCCTGCCATAGAGATCGCCCGAGAAGTCGAACAGATAGGTCTCCAGCCGCGGCGCGCCATCGTCGAAGGTCGGGCGACTGCCGAAGCTGGCGACGCCGTCGCGCCAGACGCCGTCGAGCTTCATCCGCACGGCATAGATGCCGTAGCGCAGCCGGCAATCACGGGGCAGATGCATGTTGGCGGTGGGGTAGCCGAGCTCGCGCCCGCGCTTGTCGCCATGGGCGACCGCGCCGCGCACGAACCAGGGCCGGCCGAGGAACTCGGCGGCGCGGGCGACCTCGCCCTGTTCCAGCGCAGCGCGGATCAAGGTGGAGGAAACCGGCTCGCCCTGCCAGGAATAGGGCGCGACCACCGCGACCGGAACGCCTACCGCTCCGGCCCTGGCCTGCAGCATCTCGGGCGAGCCGGTACGGCCCTTGCCGAAATGGAAATCATAGCCGCAGACCAGGCCGGCCGCGCCGAGCCGGCCGAGCAGCAATTCGTCGATGAAGGCCTCGGCGGCGACCGCGGCGATCTCGCGGTCGAAGGGCAGGACGAAGCTGGGTTCGAGGCCCTGGCCGGCGAGCAATTCGACCTTCAGCGCCGCCGGCGTCAGACGGAACACCGGCTGGTCCGGCCGGAAGACCGAGCGCGGATGCGGCTCGAAGGTCAGCGCCGCTGCCTTGCCGCCCTGCCCCGCTGCCATCTCGCCGGCAACCCGGGCGAGCTCGGCATGGCCGCGATGGACGCCGTCGAAATTGCCGAGTGCGAGCACCCGCCCGCGCAGGGCGTCCGGCACGGGCTTTCCCGGCTCGAGAATGCAGGCGGCCGGCGTATCTGGTCGCGGCGCTTCGGCGGATGAGGTCATGGAGCGCAAGCGTCCGGGCGCCGGGAAGCTCCGGCGGGCCGTGTTTGGCCTCAAGCCGGCGGAAGCGTCAAGGGCGGAAGAGCACGTCATTCTCGGGCGAAGCGCAGCGCAGACCCGAGAAGCTCCTGCCGGAGGAGGCTCTCGCGAAGCGCGCCCTTTCCTGCCCGAGATGCTCGGGACAAGCCCGAGCATGACGGCGATGCTGTCAGCCCTTCGCCACGGCCCGCGGCAGCGCCACCCAGGCCTCGCCCTCGAGCACCGCCTTGCCGTCGACCAGGCATTCGCAGAACAGCCGGGCACGGCGGCGCTCGGGCACGAGCTCGACGACCTCGACACGGGCGACGACGACGTCGCCGATCTTGACCGGCGCCAGGAAATTCAGCGTCTGCGAGAGATAGACCGCGCCCGGCCCCGGCAGGCGGGTGCCGAGCAGGGCCGAGACCAGGCTTGCGGTCAGCATGCCATGGGCGATGCGCTGGCCGAACTTGGTGCCGGCGGCGTAACGGTCGCAGAGATGGATCGGGTTGGCGTCGCCGGAAAGGTCGGCGAAGAGCGAGATGTCGCGCTCCATCACGGTGCGCATCAGGCTCTCGCGCTGGCCGATGACCAGATCCTCGAAGGCATGAACCTGATAGAGCGCACTGGTCATCATCGATCAATTTCGCATGCGCAGCAACGACGGCAAGGCCGCTGCATCACGGGACAAGGGAGTGCAGCGTTTCACAATTCGCTGCATCGCACCATAGAACTTTGGTGCCGCTACGAGGTCGCCTTTCGGCGCATGACGCAACGTCAGTCTTGGACCGGGTTAACGGCTTCGAAACACCGCTCGGCTATCACGATTGACCTATGGTCGCCGCTCTGGGAGAGCGGCCAGCGCGCCGGCATCTCCCGGTGCGCATGTTTGCTTGGAGTTCCACCATGGCCCTTGACCCGTCGATGCCGATCCTGGTGGTGGACGATTACCAGACCATGGTGCGGATCATCCGCAACCTGCTGAAGCAACTCGGCTTCGAGAACGTCGACGACGCCTCGGACGGCAGCAGCGCCATCGCCAAGATGCGCGACAAGAAATACGGGCTGGTGATCTCGGACTGGAACATGGAGCCGATGACCGGCTTCGAGCTGCTGCGTCAGGTCCGCAACGAAGAGCAGATCGCCGCGACGCCGTTCATCATGGTCACGGCCGAGTCGAAGACCGAGAACGTCATCGCCGCCAAGAAGGCCGGCGTGAACAATTACATCGTCAAGCCGTTCAATGCGCAGACGCTGAAGTCGAAGATCGAATCGGTCTGCGCCGCCTGATCCTGCGCAGCCGAGAGGAGCGGCTACTCGCCGCTCACCAGGCGAGCTGCGGCATCGCGAAATCGGGGCGGTGGCTCTGGCGGGCGAACCAGTCTTCCAACTCCGTCGCGGAAAGGTCCCCGGTCTCCTCGGCATGGATGCCGGCCAGGCACATCAGCGCCGCCACGCCGTACTGCGCCGCGCCGGCGACATCGGTGCGGATTGCATCGCCAATGGCGAGGATGCGTGACTTGTCGACGCTCTCGCCGCGCACCTCCTCCCCCTGCCGGATCGCCAGCTCGTAGATCGGCGCATGCGGCTTGCCGGCATAGATCGCCCGGCCGCCGAGCTTCTCATAGGCCACCGCGATCGAGCCGGCGCAGGGCACCATGCGGCCGCCGCGGTCGACCACCAGATCGGGATTGGCGCAGATCAGGGTGAGGCCGCGGCGAGCGAAATCGGCCAGCGCCTCGGCATAGCTCTCGGCCGTCTCGTTCTCGTCGTCGAACAGGCCGGTGCAGACGACATAATGGCCCTCGCTCGCGCCGACGCGCGGCGCGTCGAGCCCGGCGAGCAGGGGCAGGTCCCGATCCGGGCCGAGATGATAGAGCGGCTCGCCGGCACGATGGGCGATCAGGTCGCGCGCCACGTCGCCGGAGGTGACGATCGCGTCGAAGGCATCGCCCGGCACGCCGAGCCGGCCGAGCTGGGTCGCGATCTCCGAGCGCGGGCGCGGCGCGTTCGAGACCAGCACGACGGTGACCCCGCCGGTCCGCATCTTCGCCAGCGCAGCGCAGGCCTCGGCATAGGGAGCGACGCCGTTATGGACGACGCCCCAGATGTCGCAGAGGCAGAGCTCGTACTGGCCGATGATCGGCGCGACGCCGGAAAGCAGGCGGGTGGAAGACGGCACGGGCGGGCTCCGGCTTGGACTGGGCTGCGGCTCGCGCCACGACATGGCGGCTTCAATACGCCGCCGATGCCCGGCAGGCCAGCCCGGTCCCGCGCGTTCTGCGCCCGAGGGCAAGGCTGGGCTCAGGCGCTCGCGCGCCGCAGGACATCACGGAAGGGCACGCGCGTCGGCGCTTGCGGCGCGGCCGGTGCCGGCGGCGGATAATCGACGATCTCAGCCGCGACAGCCGCCCGGGCGGGAGCCGGCGGCGGAGCAGCAGCCTCCGCCTCCGGCTCGGCAAAGACTTCCGGCCTCACCGGGCGCGGCGGCGAGAAGACGTCGCCCTGGCCGTAGCCGACGCCGAGATCGAGCATGTCGGCCACCATCGGGTCGTCCTCGACCTCTTCGGCGACGAGCTGGATCGCGCCGCGGGCGAGATGCGCGGCAAGGTCGCCGGTGGCGATGTCGGCGACCGCTGCGCCCCTGGCTTCGGCGAGCAGCAGCGAGGCCGGGACCTTGACGAAGCGCACGCCGCGATCATGCAGCGAAACCGGGTCGAGACGCAGATCGGAGACGTGATCGAGCGCGAAGCGCACGCCATTGGCCGACATCGCCCCGAGCAGGCCAAGGCTCGCCGGCTCGAGTGTGCGGAAGACGCGCTGCGGCATCTCGATGACGAGATTGCCGATATGCGCCTGGTACTTCTCGAGGATGCGCGCCAGCGCCGCCAGAGCACGCGACGAGCCCCAGGTCGCGCCGCTGAAATTGCAGGAGACGAAGAGTCCGCCCTCCTTGCTGCCGAGATGGCGGGCGATCGCCAGCGCACGGGTCAGGACCAGTGCATCCAGCGTCGGGCCGAAGCCGCGCTGCTCGACGGTCTCGACGAATTCGGAGGGAAGCAGCAGCGTCTTCTCGTCGAGCCGCAGGCGCACCAGCGCCTCGTAGCCGCGGGTCCGGCGCTGCGGCAATTGCACGATCGGCTGGAGATGGACCTCGACCTGGCCGTTGGCCAGCGCATCGCTGATCAGCGATGCGCGTTGCTCGGCGGCTCGCGCCTGCGCCGTCTCCGCGGGGGACTGCCGGACTGCGACGAGCGGCTCGGCCGCGCGCAAGGCGCTGCGCTCGGCCAGCGCCGCCCGGGCTGGTGGCTGTGCCGCCGCGGCGAGCTTGTCCTGGACCAGCCTCAGCTGGTCGTCATGGTCACCCAGCGTCGTCGCAACCTGTTGCAGAAGGTCGCCAAGCAGGCCGACCTCTGCGGTGAGCTCGTTCAGCATCGCCTTGGCCGGCGCCGCGTCGACCTCGCTCATCGGCAACTGGTCGATGCGCTGGCCCATCGAATCCAAGCGGATGGCGTTGGTCGCCAGACGGACCTTGACCTCGCCGATCGCCGCCAGAATCTGCTCGCGCTCGCCGGCCCAGTTGCGGCGCATCAGCGCCGCCGAACCGGCGAGGCCGAGCCCGGCACAGAGCAGGCCGATCGCATTGGCAAGCCCGCCCGGCAACAGCAGCATGGCCGCGGCGCCCAGCGAGAAACCGGCGACGCCGCCGGCGGCCGGAGGGAGTGCGCTGAGGCGGATGCGAGCCAAGGGCAGGATCACGCAAAAAGGGGTGAGGGGAACGAAAAGCGGCGAATCACCTGCCGCGCCCACAGGATAGCCGCCGAAGCCGGCCGCTGCGAGGCCCGGCACGCCATGCGCCGCCTTCTCTACGCGAAAAATCGCTCAGAAGCGGCCGTGGCGGCGGCAGCCATGCCGCACCCTAGCGCGGCAGCAACCCGCCGGGCCCGATCGCCGCGATGATCCGGTCGCTGACCTCGGCGGAAAAGCCCCTGCGGCCGAGATAGAGCCGCGCGTCGAGATCGAAGAGCGGAACCTTCTGCTTCAGTGTCTGCAGGGCGTGCTCCAGGGCGAACTTGTCCCCGCTCGCCGCATTGGCCATGGCGCGGCCGATCAGGCCGAGCGGTGTCTCCTCCGCATTGATCAGGGCGGCATGCGCCTCGGCCAGCTTGGTCGCCCCGGTGAGATAGGCCGCCAGATACAGGTAGAAATCGTACCAGGGCGGCCGGCCGCTGCTGAGCGCCACGGCCCGCTCGAGCAGGGGCAGCCCCTCCTGCGGCCGGTTGAGCTGGACATAGCGCGCGCCGAGGGCGGCCATCACGTCGGGATCATAGGGATTGCGCGTCAGGGCCTCCCGGCCGGACTTCAGCGCGTCGTCGATCGCACCGCGCAGGAACAGCGTGTCCATCATCGCCTGGTGGGCCCGGGCACTGGACGGAGCGAGCCGGACCGCGGTGACCGCGGCGGCCAGGGCCCGGTCGAGCGCCGAGCCGGGCCGGGCGTTGAAATCGGAGGAGTATTCGTCGAGCGTCAGCAAGGCGAGCTGCGACCAGGCCGGGTGGAACTCCGGATCGCGGGCGACGACGCCTTCCAGGCAGGTGCGTGCGGTAAGATGATCCTCCTCCTTCATCGTGCCGCGCAGGTTCAGGGCAAGGAAGAGGCAGCCAGCTTCCGGCGTCAGCGCCGACTGACGGGCATCGGCATGGAGCACGCCGAAAGGCTGCGCCAGCCGGATCGCCAGGCGCTGCGCCACCTCGCGCAGCTCCGCGCCGTCGCCGAGCTGGTCGATATTGCGCTCGCCGGAGGTGGTCCAGACGACGCGCCCGTCCTTGGCTGCGCTCAGCCGCGCGAAGCCCTCGACCACGCCGCCGACGCGCGAGGCGCTGATCGCCAGGACGTAGTCGGCGCCCTCTCCGGGGCGCGTCAGCGGTTCCGGCAATTTCACGACCACCAGGTCGTCGAAACGCGCCATCGTGTCGGCGACGTGCCGGACGAAAGTGCGGGTGATGTCGTCGAGCGACGCATCCGTCACCGTTTCCGCAACCTCGACCGACACGATCGGCAGCCGCGCCCTGACCGGGGTCATGGTCTGGATCATGGGCCTCGGCGCCGCAGGCGTCGCGGCAGGCGGGGGAGGCAATTGCGAAGCCAGATCCGGCAATCGCGCCGCCATCCGCCCCGCGTCGCGTCCGCCCCAGTACCAGAACGCGATCGCGGCGAGGCCGAGCGCGAGCCCGAGGCAAGCGGCGTAGAGCCAATAGCGCGAGGGGCCGGCGGCGGCCTCGCCGCTCTCGGCCGGCGCTGCGGTCTCGGCCAGATCCGGAGCCTGCTCTTCCGGTGGCTCCAACGGGGCGACGCGCTCGAAGGCCGGCACATAGGCGCCGACCGGAACGGCGATGCGAACGGGGTCGGAAACGCCTTCGGCCGCGAAATAGAGGTTCAGTGCCTTGCGCAGGCGCCCGGCCTCGACGCGCACGATAGGGTCCGTCTGCGGGTCGAAATCGGGCGGGCGACCGAAGGCCTCGACGGCGATCGTGTAACCCTTGAGCTCTGCCGCCCGGCCGGCCAGCGTCTGCTCGACGACATAGGTCAGGAAGGCCGTCAGCTGCGGGGCGGCCCGGAAGATGTCGGAGGCGAGCACACGCCCGAGCTCGGCGCGGATTTCATCCGGTGCCAACCCGTTTTCCCCGTCCAGAGCTGAGGCACGAACGACCATTGGGGCGTGGTCCAGTGTTCCCCCTCCTTCAAGCTACGCCGGAAACGACGTTACGTCATCTGCGACACAGGATGACCTGCCGCCCGCCCGGCGCAGGGATGCCCCGCCCGGCCGCGGATTTACAGCCCGTAGCACGCTGCTAGGTTGAGGAAGTTTTAAACCCGCAGGATCCGCCCATGACCATCGCCACGAGCGCCATCGGCACGCCGAACGACCTCGAAGCCTACTGGATGCCGTTCACGGCCAATCGCTCGTTCAAGCAAAATCCGCGCATGGTCGCCCGCGCCGAGGGCATGTTCTACTACACCCCCGAAGGCAAGCCGGTGATGGATGGCACGGCGGGCCTGTGGTGCTGCAATGCCGGCCATGCCCGCGAGCCGATCATCCAGGCGATCCAGGCGCAGGCACGCGAGCTCGATTACGCCCCCTCCTTCCAGTACGGCCATCCCAAGGTCTTCGCCGCAGCGGCGCGGATCGCGGCACTGGCGCCGGGCGATCTCGACCATGTCTTCTTCGCCGGCTCCGGCTCGGAAGCGGCGGACTCGGCGCTGAAGATCGCCCTCGCCTACTGGAACGTCTCGGGCAAGGGCTCGAAGACCCGGCTGATCGGCCGCGAACGCGGCTATCACGGCGTCGGCTTCGGCGGCATCTCGGTCGGCGGCATGGTCAACAACCGCAAGTTCTTCGGCGGGCTGCTGACCGGCACCGACCACATCTCGCATACCTATGACCGTGAGAAGCAGGCCTTCAGCAAGGGCGAGCCGGAATACGGCGCGCATTTCGCCGATGATCTCGAGCGCGTCGTCGCGCTGCACGACGCCTCGACCATCGCCGCCGTGATCGTCGAGCCGATGGCCGGCTCGACCGGCGCCCTGCCGCCGCCGAAGGGCTATCTCAAGCGCCTGCGCGAAATCTGCGACAAGCACGGCATCCTCTTGATCTTCGACGAGGTCATCACCGGCTTCGGCCGTCTCGGCTTCGCCTTCGCCGCCGAGCGCTACGGCGTCATTCCGGACATGATCACCTTCGCCAAGGGCGTCACCTCCGGCACGGTGCCGATGGGCGGCGTGATCGTGCGCAAGCACATCTACGACGCCTTCATGGGCGGGCCGGACAACGTCATCGAGCTGTTCCACGGCTACACCTATTCCGGCCATCCGCTCGCTGCCGCGGCCTGCCTGGCGGCGCTGGACATCTATCGCGAAGAGGGCCTGTTCGAGCGCGCCCGGGCGATGGAGGATAGCTGGGCCGACGCGGTGATGAGCCTGAAGGGCGAGCCGAACGTCGTCGATATCCGTACGCTCGGCCTGGTCGGCGCCGTCGACCTCGCGCCGCGCGCGGAAGGCGTCGGCAAGCGCGCCTTCGAGGCGATGGACCGCCTCTTCCGCGATGAGGGCCTGATGGTCCGCACCGCCGCCGACACGATCGCCTTCTCGCCGCCGCTGATCATCACCGAGAGCCAGGTCGAGGAACTGGTCGAGAAGTTGCGCCGGGCAATCCGGTCGGTCGCCAACTGAGCAGAACAGGCGTCATTCTCGGGCGAAGCGAAGCGCAGACCCGAGAATCTCTGCCAGGAAGAGACTCAGTGGCGCCCTCTCCGTCTGGAGATGCTCGGGTCAAGCCCGAGCATGACGCTGCCCTTAGAGACCTACCCCCGCCGCAGCTTGTTGTAGCGGGCGATCAGCCTGTCGCGCTTGAGCCGGGACAGGCGGTCGATCCAGAAGAGGCCGTCGAGCTGGTCGATCTCATGCTGGTGGCAGACGGCGAGCAGGCCGTCCGCGTCCTCACTCTGCTCTGTCCCAGCGAGATCGAGATAGCGCACCCGGACATGGGCGTGGCGTTCGAGCTCGTCGGTGACGCCCGGCATCGAGACGCTGCCTTCCGTGTGACTGATGGTTTCGCGCGAGACCTGGTCCAGCACCGGATTGACATAGGTGCGGACCTCGCCGGGCGTCAGCTCCAGCACGACGAGCCGGGACAGCACGCCGATATGCGGCGCCGTGATGCCGATGCCCGGCGCAGCCCGCATTGTCTCGAGCAGATCGTCGGCGAGCGCGCGCAGATCGGCATCGAAACGCAGGACGGGTGCCGCGGGCAGGCGCAGACGCGGGTCGGGGAAACTCAGGATCGGTCGGACAGGCATCGCGGTGTTTTGGTGCTTTCCAGGCTGAGATGCCTGTGGGGGAACGCAACGTAGCAAGTCGGGCAGCAGGGCTCTACGCGGCCCGGACTAGCATGCCCCAGTCTCCCACTGACGATATCGCGAGCCGTAGAGAACTGGCGCCGGCTGACACGCTCACTTCGTCGTGTAGCCACCGTTCACGAGAATGGTCTGGCCGGTCATCCACCACCCCTCGGAGACGAGGAAGCGGATGAAGGGGACGATGTCCTCGATATGCGTCAGGCCGGTCGGCGAGAACTTTGACAAGGCCGCCGCGGTCTTGTGATAGGCGACGGCATCGGCGCCTTCCGCCGGATAAAAGAAGGGCGTATCCATCGGGCCGGGGCCGATCGCGGTGACCGAGATGCCGCGCTCGCCGAACTCCTTCGAGGCTGCGCGGGTGAAATGCTCGACCGGCGCCTTCATCCCGGCATAGGCGGCATAGAAGGGTGTGAAGGCGCCGAGCAGCGAGGTCACCACCGTGGTAATCTTGCCGTTGTCGTTCAGCGCCTTGCCGGCTTCCTTGAGGAAGAAGAAGGCCGATTTGGAATTCACTGCGGCCATCTCGTCATATTCGGCCTCGCTGATCTCCGCCATCGGCTTCTTCAGCACCTTGCCGACGGTGTTGATCGCGATATCAGGCCGCCCGACCGTGGCGACGACATCGGCGAACAGCTTCTCGACGGCGCCAGCGGTAGTGAGGTTGGCCTGGAAGGCGGCGGCGTCAGCACCCGCAGCCTTCACGGCAGCAACGGTCGCGTCGGCATCGGCCTTGGTTGCGGCGCTGTTGTAGTGGACCGCCACGGCCCTGGCGCCATGGGCAGCAAGATCGCGGGCCAGCAGCCCGCCGAGATTCTTGGCGCCGCCGGCGATGATGACGGTCTTGCCCTTGATGCTATGGTCGGCCATGGCCTCGTCTCCTGTTGTCGCCGCGAGCCCTGCTCGCCTCGTCACCAAGGTAACCAGCCGATTGTCTCGATAAAGCCGGATAAGCTGACATGACTTGTCAGCCTTTGCGAACAATCGCATCGTCCTGGCCATGGATCGGATCGAGCTCTTCGCCACCTTCGCGTGCGTCGTCGAATGCGCCAGCTTCACCCGCGCCGCGGCGACGCTCGGCCAGCCGCGCTCCTCGGTCTCGGCGGCGATCCGGCAGTTGGAGGACCGGCTGGGGACGCGGCTGCTGCACCGCACGACCCGTCATGTCGCGCCGACGCAGGACGGGCTCGCCTTCTACGAACGCTGCCTTCGGCTGATCGCCGATGTCGAAGACGCGGAGGCCTTGTTTCGCAGCACCGTCGACGGGCCGGCCGGCAAGCTCCGGATCGACGTGCCCGGCCGGATCGGCCGGCTGATCATCGCCCCCGCTTTGCCCGATTTCCTGGCGCGCTATCCGGACATCGCCGTCGAGCTCGGCGTCACCGATCGCGCCGTCAATCTGGTCGAAGGCAGTGTCGACTGCGTGCTGCGCGTCGGCCCGCTCAGCGATTCCAGCCTGATCGCGCGCAATCTCGGCGAACTCAGGCTGATCAATGTCGCGAGCCCGGCCTATCTCAAACGATATGGAACTCCGCAGAGCCCAGAGGAACTCTCAGAGCATGAGGCGGTGCATTACGCCTCGCCGTCGACCGGCGCGGTCGAGGACTGGCAATGGCTGGAGGGTGAGCGGCAGCACAGCCGGACCATGGCCGGCCGCGTCACCGTCAACGGCGCGGAGGCCTATATCGCCTGCTGCCTTGCCGGGCTCGGGCTGATCCAGATTCCGGCCTATGACGTCGCCGCGCATCTCGCGGCGGGCGAGCTGGTCGAGGTGATGCCGGAGCACAGGGCGGAACCAATGCCGGTCGCCCTGCTCTATCCGCACCGGCAGCACCTCTCGCGCCGCCTCAAGGTCTTCGCCGACTGGCTGGAGCCGCTCCTCAAGGAGCGGCTCTTCGCCTGATCAGGCTGCGGCCTTCTTCTCCGCCGTGCCGTAGAAGGCGTCGCCGGTCTTGGCCATGCGCTTCAGCAGCCGGTTCGGCTTGAAGCGTTCGCCATGCTTCTTCGCCAGGCTCTCGCAGAGCTTCACGAAGGCAGCGGCGCCCATATTGTCGATATAGGAGAGCGTGCCGCCGCTATAGGGCGCGAAGCCAAAGCCGATGATCGAGCCGACATCGGCCTCGCGCGGATCGGTGACAACGCCTTCCTCATAGGTCCTGGCCGCTTCGAGCGCCTGCGTGACCAGGAGCCGGTGCTTCAGCTCCTCCATGTCGATCAGCTCGGGCTCGAGCCGGTTCGTGGTGAGCTCGGCGAGGCCGGGCCAGAGCCGCTTGGGACCGGCTTCCGGATAATCGTAGAAGCCCTTCTTGTTCTTGCGGCCGAGGCGGCTATGCTTCTCGACCATCTCGGCCAACAGCTTTTCCTGCGCCGGATCGACGGAAGCTTCGCCGAGCTGCGCCTTGGTCGCCTTCAGCACCTTGTAGGCGAGATCGACCGCGACCTCGTCATTGAGCGAGAGCGGGCCGACCGGCATGCCGGCCTGCTTGCCAGCGGCCTCGATCATCGCCGGCGGCACGCCCTCCATCAGCATGAGGTGGCCCTCGCGGATATAGTTGCCGACGCAGCGATTGGCATAGAAGCCGCGGGTGTCGTTGACGACGATCGGCGTCTTCTTGATGGCGCGGACATAGTCCAGCGCCATGGCGAGCGCCTTGTCGCCGGTCTTCTTCGCCTTGATGATCTCGACCAGCAGCATCTTCTCGACCGGCGAGAAGAAATGGATGCCGATGAAATTCTTCGGGCGCTGGCTGTGCGCGGCGAGTCCGGTGATCGGCAACGTCGAAGTGTTGGAGCCGAAGATCGTCTTGGGGCCGACCACGGCCTCGACCTTGGCGATGACCTCGGCCTTGACCTTCGGGTCCTCGAACACCGCCTCGATGACGAGGTCGCAGCCCTTGAGATCGGCATAGTCGGCCGAGGGCTTGATACGGTCGAGCAGCGCGTCGCGATCCGCGGTCTTGGCCCGGCCCTTCATGATCTGGTCGGAAACCAGCTTGTGCGAATAGGCCTTGCCCTTCTCGGCCGCTTCCATGTCGCGGTCGACGAGCACGACCTCGAGGCCGGCCAGCGCCGTGACATAGGCGACGCCGGCGCCCATGAAGCCGGCGCCGACGACGCCGACCTTCTTCAGCTTGCTCGGCGGGACATCGGCAGGGCGGCGGGCGCCCTTGTTCAGCTCCTGCATCGAGACAAAGAGCGAGCGGATCATCGAAGCCGCCTCCTTCGTCCGCAGGATCTTGGCGAAGTAGCGGCTCTCGACCTTGAGGGCGAGATCCATCGGCAGCTGCAGCCCCTCATAGACAGCCGAGAGAATGGCGCGCGCCGCTGGGTAATTATCGTTGGTCTCGCGGCGATAGATCGCGTTGGCCGGCGGCCAGATCTGCATGCCGGCCGGCGAATGGACCTTGTTCGAGGGCAGCTTGAACTTGGGATCCTCCCAGGGCTGCTTCGCCTGCGGATTGGCTTTCAGCCATTCCTTGGCGGCGGCGACGATCTGGTCACGCGGCACGACGGCGTGGACGAGGCCGGAATTGCGCGCCGGCAGCGCCTTGATCTGCTCGCCCTTGAACATCATCTGCAGCGCGTCGCCGGTCTGCATCAGGCGCGAGACGCGCTGCGTCCCGCCGGCACCCGGGAACAGCCCGACCTTGACCTCGGGCAGTCCGACGCGGGTCGAGGCATCGTCAGAGACGACACGCAGCTGGCAGGAGAGCGCGAGCTCGAAGGCGCCGCCGAGGCAGACGCCATGGATCGCCGCCGCGAACGGCTTCCCGCAGGTCTCGAGCTTGCGATAGAGCAGCGAGAGCTTGCGGCTCTCGTCGAAGAAGGTCTGCATCGCGACCTGCTCGCCCTTCTGCTTGGCCAGCCCGACATAGAGGTCGCGCAGGCCCTGCAGCATGGTGAGGTCGGCGCCGCCGGAGAACGAGTCCTTGCCGGAGGTGACGACACAGCCCTTGATGGCTTCGTCGCCCGCCACCTTGTCGATGACCTGGTCGAGCTCGGCCATCACCTCGGGGGTGATGACGTTCATCGAGCGGCCGGGCATGTCCCAGGTCAGGGTGGCAATGCCGTCGGCATCGGTCTCGAAACGGAAATTGGTGAGGTTCATCTGTTGTCCTCCGCTCAGGCAGCGTCTTGCGGAACGGCGCTCATGGCGCCCGCCCGGCCGACGGCCTCGATGATCTGATCCGCCGTGACGATCTCGGCGAACTCGTCGGAAAGGTTGGCCAGCGTCATGGCATGGATCGCCTCGGCATCATGGTGATCGCCATCCGGACCGGTACGCTCGAAGGTCCAGCTGGCGTCACGGACGAGGCGGGCGTCGAAGCCGAGATTGCCTGCCATCCGCGTCGTGGTCTCGACGCAATGATTGGTCGTCGCGCCGACAATCACCAGCGTGGAGAGCCCGGCACGGCGCAGGCGCGCCTCAAGATCAGTGCCGATGAAGGAGCTGTTAACGTGCTTGACCAGTACCGGCTCGCCGGGCTGTTCGCGCGCGATATCGCTGACGGCATGGCCCAGCCGCTCGGCGCGCAGCCGCGAGTCCGGTTCGAGCGACGCGTGGCGGATGTGGATGATCGCGGCACCGGCAGCCCGAAACGCCGCCAGCAGCGCGGCGATCCGCGCCTCTGCCTGCGGATTGTTGCGGCGGACGCCCGAGGCGGCGATCTCCTCGAAGGCCTTCTGCACGTCGATGACGATCAGAGCCGTCCGGGAAGGCGAGAGCGGCTTCATGCTCACACCCGCTCGATGATGGTGGCGACGCCCATGCCGACGGCGACGCAAAGCGTCACCAGCGCGACCTGCTTGTCGGTGCGCTCGAGCTCATCGAGCACCGTGCCCAAAATCATCGCGCCGGTCGCACCGAGCGGATGGCCCATGGCGATGGCGCCGCCATTGACGTTGAGCACGGCGTCGTCGATGTCGAAGGCCTGCTGATAGCGCAGCACCACCGAGGAGAACGCCTCGTTCAGCTCGAACAGGTCGATATCCCTAACGCTCATCCCGGCCTTCCTCAGCACGAGCTCGGTGACGTCGACCGGGCCGGTCAGCATCAGCGCGAGGTCGGAACCGGTGGTGGCGAAGGCGCGGATGCGGGCGCGGGGCTTGAGGCCCGCGGCCCTGCCGGCCTTCTTCGAGCCGACCAGCACTGCGGCGGCGCCGTCGACGATGCCCGAGGAGTTGCCGGCGTGGTGGACGTGGTTGACGAACTCGACATCGGGATGGGCCGCGGTCGCGACAGCATCGAAGCCGCCCATCTCGCCCATCTGGACGAAGGAGGCCTTGAGTGAGGCCAGCGCCTGCATGTCGGTGTTCGGGCGGATGGTCTCGTCGCGATCGAGGATGATCAGGCCGTTGACGTCGGTGACCGGGATCACCGAGTTCTTGAAGTGGCCGGCCTGCCAGGCGGCCGCGGCGCGCTTGTGCGAGCGCACGGCATAGGCGTCGACATCGTCGCGGGAGAAGCCGTATTTGGTGGCGATCAGGTCGGCCGAGACGCCCTGCGGCATGAAATAGGTGTCGATCGCGACGGAGGGGTCGACCGCAATGCCGAAGCCCGAGCCGCCCATGCCGATGCGGCTCATGCTCTCGACGCCGCCACCGATCGCCATTTCCTTCTGGCCGGACATGACCTGCGCCGCGGCGAGGTTCACCGCGTCGAGGCCGGAGGCGCAGAAGCGGTTGATCTGCACGCCCGGCACTTCCTTGCCGTAGCCGGCTTTCAGCGCAACCGTGCGGGCGATGTCGGCGCCGGCCTCGCCGACCGGATCGACGCAGCCGAAGACGACGTCCTCGACCAGTTTGGTGTCGAGATTGTTGCGCTCCTTGATGGCGCGCAGGGTCTGCGTGCCGAGCTCGATTGCGGTGACTTCGTGGAGCGAACCGTCCGCCTTGCCCTTGCCGCGCGGCGTCCGGACGTGATCGTAGATGAAGGCTTCAGCCATCAAGGCCTCCCGGGCTGGCCGCAGGGTAGCGGCTCGTTGGCGTCCCCGCCGTCATGGTCGGGCTTGACCCGACCATCTCATGACGAGGTAATTCTGCAAGAGATGCCCGGGGCAGGCCCGGGCATGACGCATCAGAGTCAGAACAATTCCGGCGCAAGCGCCATGGTCGAATCCGCCCCGGAGGTGAT
>JAKFDB010000133.1:0-17661 GCA_036676315.1 Bradyrhizobiaceae bacterium | reverse complement strand
GATGTCGGGGTTCGGCGCCGCGGCGAGCAGCGCGTCCTGGCCGGCCTTGGTCGAGACGTCGGCGACCACCGAGATCACCGTCGCGCCGGTGCTGGCCCTGATCTGGCTCGCGGTTTCCTCCAGCGTCGTGGCGTTGCGCCCGTTGACGACGACGATGCAGCCGGCTTCGGCCAGCGCCTGGGCGCAGCCGCGACCCAGCCCCTTGCTCGAGGCGCAGATGATGGCGGTGCGGCCGGCGATTCCAAGATCCATGGCAGTCCTCCGAAGTTCGTGTGCCCGAGGCAAAGCACGGTTTTCCCGCCGCGTCATCAAAGCGCAATGCAAATCAGACACACGCCGCTGGAGCCCGCTCCGATCAGCTTGCCCCGCAGGCTGATCGGTAAAGCGGTCTCAGACATGGGGTGAGAGACGGATCCGTCTCCAGCATCGCAACAGGATGGGCTCGCGGCATGAGCGACGATGATGCCAAGCAGGTGCGCAGCATCTTCATCTCCGATCTGCATCTCGGTACGCGCGGAGCGCAGGCCGATCTGGTGCTGGCCTTCCTGCGGGCCTATGACGCGCCGCAGATCTACCTGGTCGGCGACATCATCGACGGCTGGCGCCTGAAGAACGGCTGGTACTTCCCGCAGGCGCATAACGACGTCGTCCAGAAGCTGCTGCGCAAGGTCCGCAAGGGCGCCAGGTTGGTCTATGTCACCGGCAACCACGACGATTTCCTGCGCGACTATGCGGGCCTGCAATTCGGCGGCATCACGCTGGTCGACGAGATCATCCACGAGACCGCCGATGGCCGGCGCATGCTGGTGATCCATGGCGACCTGTTCGATCTGGTGGTGCGCAATGCCAAATGGCTCGCCCTGCTCGGCGACTGGGCCTACACCGGCGCGCTCGTCCTGAACCATGGGATCAACAAGGTCCGCCGGACCTTGCGGCTGCCGCACTGGTCGCTCTCGGCCTGGGCCAAGCACAAGGTCAAGAACGCGGTCAACTATATTGGCGAGTTCGAGCAGTGCCTGGCCGACGAGGCGCGGCGGCACAAGGCCGATGGCGTGATCTGCGGCCATATCCACCACGCGACCCAGCGGCAGATCGACGGGCTGACCTATATCAACACGGGCGATTGGGTGGAGAGCTGCACCGCCGTCGTCGAGCATGATGACGGCCGCTTCGAGATCATCCGCTGGCCGCAGCATCGTTTCAAGGGCGAGAATCCCGGCCTGCCGGTTGCGGCCACCCCGCAGCGGCCGGCTCCGGTCCTGGTCGGCGAGGCGGCCTGATGCGCGTCCTGATCGCCACCGACGCCTGGCGGCCGCAGATCAACGGGGTCGTGCGCTCGCTGGAACGGATGTTCGAGGCCGCGCCGGATTTCGGCGTCACCCCGCACATGCTGACGCCGGAAGGGTTCCGGCAGGTCGGGTTGCCATCCTATCCGGACATCCGCATCGCGCTCGCCAGCCGCCGCCATGTCGCGCGGCGGATCGCCGAGTTCCAGCCGGACCATGTCCACATCGCCACCGAGGGGCCGATCGGCTGGCTGACGCGCGCGGTCTGCCTTGCCCGGAAGCAGGCCTTCACCACGAGCTACCACACCCGCTTCCCGCAATATGTCGCGGCGCGCTGGCCGATCCCGGAAAGCTGGAGCTATGGCTTCCTGCGCCGCTTCCATGCGCCGGCGGCCGGCGTGATGGTCTCGACCGCGACGGTCGAGGCGGAGCTGGGCTCGCACGGCTTCGAGCGCATCCTGCGCTGGGGCCGCGGCGTCGATCTGCGCCTGTTCCACCCGCGGATGACGAGCGTGCTCGATCTGCCGCGGCCGATCTTCCTCAGCGTCGGCCGCGTCGCCGTCGAGAAGAACCTCGAGGCGTTCCTGTCGCTGCGCCTGCCCGGCAGCAAGGTCGTGGTCGGCGACGGGCCGGCGCGCGCCGATCTGCAGCGCGCCTTTCCCGACGCGCATTTCCTGGGACCGCGCGAGGGCGAGGAGCTGGCGGCGATCTATGCCTCCTCCGACGTCTTCGTCTTCCCGAGCCTGACCGACACCTTCGGCATCGTCCTGCTCGAGGCCGCCGCCAGCGGCCTGCCGGTCGCGGCCTTCCCCGTGCAGGGGCCAAGCGACGTCTTCGCCGGCAGCAATGCCGCCGTGCTGCATGAGGACCTGCGCCAGGCGGCGCTCTCGGCGCTCAGGCTGCCGCGCGAGGCGGGGCCGGAACTTGCGGCGCGCCATAGCTGGCAGAGCAGCGCCGAGCAGTTCTACGGGCATATCCGCCGCGTCGCCCAGGGACCGGTCGCGCGGCCGGCCCCGATGCAGAACGTCACAGCCTTCGCGAACGCGCGTGGCGCGGAAGCGAGCGCCCCGGCCCGCTCGCCGGCTTGAGCTCGCTGCGGAAATCGTCGCGGCGCTGATGCACCGAGGCGATGACCAGCCCCATCGGGACGCCGAGCCCGACGAGGGCGGCCTCCGACAATTGCAGGCTGGCCTCGATCGTCTCGGGCACAGCATCGTTGACGCCGATCTCGTAGAGATGGCGCGCATGCTTGGCGTCGCGCGCCCGGGCGACGATGACGAGGTCGGGCCGCAAGGCGCGCGCGGTCCGGACGGTTTCGTCGACGGCGCGCTGGTTGTCGATGGTGACGATCAGGGCTGTCGCGGTCTCGAGCCCGCAAAGGCGCAGGAAGTCGGGCTTGGTCGCGTCGCCGAAGAAGGCCGGCCGGCCGGCGCGGCGCTGGCTGGCAACAAGGGCCGGATCGGCGTCGATGACGATGAAGGGCGCCTTGTGCTGCTCGAGCATCTCGCCGACGAGGCGGCCGACGCGGCCGCAGCCGACGACGATGGCGCGGGCGGAATGATCGCCCGGCGGCAGGATGCGGGCTTCCTCGGGCAGGCTGACGGCCGGGGCGAAGCGCGCCGCCAGCAGCCGCGCCAGCCGGGCGGCGAGGGGCAGGGCGATCATGGTCAGCGATACCGCCGCCAGCACAAGGCTTGAAGCCGACCGTTCGACCAGCCCGGCGGCTAGCGAGGCGCTAAGGAGGACGAAGGCGAACTCGCCGCCGGGACCGATCATGATCGCGCTTTCGAGTGCAGTCGGCAGCGAAAGCCGGAAGAAGCGCGCCAGCAGGAAGGTGATCGCCGCCTTGGCGAGAAAGAGTCCTGCCGCCACCGCCACGATCGCCAGCGGCTGGGCCGCCAGCGCTGCCGGGTTCACGCTCATCCCGACAGTCAGGAAAAAGACGCCGATCAGCAGCGACTTGAACGGCTCGATCGTGACCTCGATGGCGCGGCGATACTCGGTCTCGGCGAGCAGCAGCCCGGCGATGAAGGCACCGAGCCCCATGGAGAGGCCGGCCGCGGCGGCGATCAGCCCGGTGCCGAGCGCAACCAGCAGGGTCGCGGCGAGGAAGCTCTCGGAGGAATCGGTCGAGGCGACCAGCCGGAACAGCGGGCGCATGGCGAAGCGCCCGATCACGATGATGGCTGCGATCGCCGCGACGGCCTGGAGCAAGGCCTGGGCGAGGCTGGCCAGCAGCGAGCCGTTCTCCTGCGCGCCGAGCACGCTGACCAGGAAGAGCAGCGGAATGACGGCAAGGTCCTGGCAGAGCAGGATCGCGAAGCTGGCGCGGCCGGCGGAGGAGGTGATGCGCCGGTTGGCCGAGAGCAGCTCCACCACCATCGCGGTCGAGGACAGGGCGAGCGCCGCGCCGATGATCAGGGCGGCGGCCGCGGGCTGGCCCAAGGCGAAGGCGGCCGCGCCGATGACGCAGGCGGAGAGCGCGATCTGGCCGAGGCCGAGGCCGAACACCAGCCGGCGCATCGTCATCAGGCGCTCATAGGAGAGCTCGAGCCCGATGACAAAGAGCAGGAAGGCGATGCCGAGCTCGGCCGGCCCGGCCAGGGCCTCGGCCTTCGAGACCGTGATCGTGCTCAAGAGTGGGATCTTGGCGGCGAGGCCGCCGAGGCCGAAGGGCCCGAGCAGCGCGCCGCAGGCCATGAAGGCGACGACGGAGTTGACGCGGAAGCGCTTGGCGAAGGGCACGATGACGCCGGCCGTCGCCAGCACGACCACGGCGTCGCGATAGGCCGAGGGATCGATCGTTCCGGCCACGTGACCCCCAAAGCGGAATTGCGATTCTGTCAGTGTTGGAATTTTGCGTGCTGCGCCGCGGCAACACAACAAAATCAAAGGCTAGTTCGCGAAAACTTGCCCGGCCGGGATCAGCCGACTAGATCACGATAAAGCTCGCGGCGATGCGGGCCGGGGGGCCGCAGGCTGTGGCCGCTCCGTAAGCGAAGGGTCACGCATGCGCTTTACCGGCACCGCCTCCTATGTCGCCACCGAAGACCTCACCGTCGCCGTCAATGCCGCCATCCGCCTGGAGCGGCCGCTGCTGGTCAAGGGTGAGCCCGGCACCGGCAAGACCGTGCTGGCCGAGGAGATCGCGGCCGCGCTTGGCGCGCCGCTGCTCACCTGGCACGTCAAGTCGACCACCAAGGCGCAGCAGGGACTCTACGAATACGATGCCGTCAGCCGGCTGCGCGACAGTCAGCTCGGCGACGCCCGCGTCTCCGACATCGCCAACTACATCAAGCGCGGCAAGCTCTGGGAAGCCTTCGTCTCGCCGGTCAGGCCGGTCCTGCTGATCGACGAGATCGACAAGGCCGACATCGAGTTCCCGAACGACCTCCTGCTCGAGCTCGACCGCATGGAGTTCCATGTCTACGAGACCGGCGAAACCATCCGCGCCGTGCAGCGCCCGGTGATCATCATCACCTCCAACAACGAGAAGGAGCTGCCGGACGCGTTCCTGCGCCGCTGCTTCTTCCACTATATCCGCTTCCCCGATGCCGAGACGATGCACGCGATCATCGAGGTGCATTTCCCGGGCATCAAGAAGCGGCTGATGGAGGAGGCGCTGCGGCTGTTCTTCGAGGTGCGCGAGGTGCCGGGCATCAAGAAGAAGCCTTCGACCTCCGAACTGCTCGACTGGCTGAAGCTGCTGGTCGCCGACGATATCGGCCCCGAGGTCCTGCGTGAGCGCGATCCGCGCAAGCTGATCCCGCCGCTGCACGGCGCCCTGCTCAAGAACGAGCAGGACGTCTCGCTGTTCGAGAAGCTCGCCTTCATGGTGCGGCGGGAGAGCCGCTGAGGCAGCGGCTCAGCCGAGGCCGAGTGGAGGCCGGGCGTTCAGCGCGGCCAGGAGCGCGATGGTGGTGATTGCGGCATAGGCGGTCGAGAACGCGCCGACCGTGACCAGACCTGGGCCGGTCCGCCGCGTCGCCAGCCAGACCAGCAGCCCGAAGGCCGGCACGATCTGCAGGGCGTGCAGGCCGAGGAAATGGGCGATCCTGAGATCGCCGACCGCCAGAGACCAGCCAAAGAGCGGCATCGTCGGATGGAGCTCGGGCGGCGTGCCGACGAAATGGCCGCTCGCATTGCTGCCGAGCAAGGCGCCGCTCAACAGGCCGAGCCCGCAGGTCAGCGCGAGGCCGATGACGAGTGACAGGCGAACGGCCGGCGGCAGCGGAGCGGCATCGCGCCTGGCGATGCCGAAGGCGAGGACCCCGGCCGCCAGCGTGAACATCACCGCGCCGATGCCCATGGCGTTGTAGAGGGCGATGCCGAGCGGATTGTCCGTGTTGTAGTGCGAAGCTTCGACGCGCGAGGCGCGCCAGGCGATGTAAAGCACTTCGAGGACGATCGGCACGATCACCGGCCAGATCATGTAGCGCCCGGCCCAGGAGGCGCGGAAGCGGTCGCTGGTCAGCGGCAGGAAGACGGCGAGCGTCGCCAGGTAGAAGGCGATCGAGATCTCGAATTTCAGCGGCTTGATCCAGACGTTGACGCCCTGGAACAGCCGAGCGTCGAGGAATGCCGCTAGCAGCGTCGGCAGGGCCAGGGCGAGCACGGCGAAGGCGGCTGCGGCGAGGCGCGGCTCGATCTCGAAATCGCGCAGCCAGCCGGGCAGCCGCGCCTGGAAGCGGGCGATGCGATCCTCACGGGCCAGGCGGAAGCTGGCCTTCAGCACGAGATAGGCGAGATAGCCGACCGGGCCGAACAGGAAGGTCAGGAGCAGCACCGGCACCATCAGCCAGTGCGGAATCGACGCTTCCTGCGCGCGGCGCAAGATCCAGTTGCCGAGAAAAAGGTCGAAGGCGAGGTAGTGGACCCAGCCGGCGAGCAGCAGCGGCTTCGAGGCGAACAGCGCTGCGACCGAGTCGAGCGAGGCGAAGCCACCCTTGGCATCGTGCCAGTAGACGGCGATGAGCACGAGATAGCCGAGCGACAGCAGGGCAGGGATGATCCAGCCGGCAAGGGCCGCCGACAGGCCGCGCCAGCGCGGCAGCAGGATCAGCGCCAGCCAGCCGATGATGGCGAGGCGGCCGGCAAGCGCGAAGGCGTCATCAAAGAAGCTCGGCATCGCAAATCCCGATCTTGACGCTGTTAAGTTGCCGTCTTCGTCTATTGCGTTATCTTAACGCCGTCAAGTTTGATTTTGACGACGTTAAGATGAAGGGCCTTGCATTGTGACAGGCATGGCGGGCGTGACGGGGCGCGGGGGCTATCATCATGGCGATCTGCGCCAGGCGATGATCGACGCGGCAGAGGCGGTTCTGGCCGAAAAGGGCGTCGGCGGCTTCACCTTGCGCGAATGCGCCCGTCGCGCCGGCGTCTCGCCGGCGGCGCCGGCGCATCACTTCGGCAACATGGTCGGGTTGCTGACCGCTGTGGCCACGCTCGGCTTCGACGAGCTTTCGAGTTCGATGGAGACCGCCGTCGCGGAAGCGGCACGGACCGGCGGTGATCGTCTCGCGGCGATCGCCGAAGCCTATCTCGCCGTGGCGATGGCGCGGCCGGGCCGCTTCCGCGTCGTCTTCGGGCGCCTCGGTCTCAAGCGTGGTGACGAGGACCTGATGCGCGCCGCGGTCCGCGCCTTCGGTATCCTCGTGCGCGAAACCAAGCTGGCGCTGGGAAGGCAGGAGACGGCCGATCTGCTGACGCGGCCGCCATCGAGCTTCGCCGGGGATGACGATCTCGGGACGATCCTCTTCGTCTGGTCGGTCACGCACGGATTCTCGACGATGCTGATCGATGGGCAGCTCGGCCCTTTCGAGGCGCAGCCGGGCGGGCGCGAGCGCCTTGTGAGGCTCTACTCGCAGCAACTCGTGCAGTTGCTCGTCACGGCGGTGCGTCAGCCGCGGGCCGCTATCGGCGCATAGCTCTCGCAAATCCCGGTGGGCGTGGTTAGATGGCGGCCATGCGCCGCCTGATGCTTCTGCGCCACGCCAAATCGAGCTGGCCCGCCAACACCGCCGACCGCGACCGGCCGCTTGCCGTGCGCGGGCGCGAAGGCGCCCCGGTCATGGGGCGCTATCTCGCCGAGGAACTGCTGCTTCCCGACCTTGTCCTGATCTCGCCGGCAAAGCGCACGGTCGAGACCTGGGAGCTGGTGCGGCCGATGCTGCCCGAGCGCCCTGGCACGCATTTCGAGCCGCGCATCTACGAATCTCCTTCCGAGCGCCTGCTGAAGGTGGTGCAGGAGGTCGAGCCCGGCGTCCGGACCTTGCTGATGATCGGCCATAATCCGGGTTTCGAGGAGCTTGCCGCCAAGCTCGCCAGCCATGGCGACCGCTATGCCGCGGCCCGCATGGCCCAGAAATACCCGACCTGCGGGCTCGCCGTGCTTGATTTCGACATCGAGGACTGGCGCGACCTCAGCCTTCGTTCCGGCCGGCTCGACCGCTTCGTCACGCCCGCATCGCTGGGCGAGGGGCCGGACGAGTGATGCGGCCGGCCTGATGGCGTCACCTTCCTATCTCGGCGAGGCGCGCGATGCCGCGCTCGCCTTTGGCGACAGCCTGCTCGGGCTGGCGCGGCCGCGCCTGCGCATCGGCGTCACCGGCCTGTCGCGCTCGGGCAAGACCGTCTTCACCACAGCGCTGATCCAGAACCTCGTCGAGGGCGCGCGGCTGCCGGTGCTGAAGGCGTCGGCGGAAGGGCGGATCGCCCGGGTCCGGCTGACGCCGCAGCCCGATCCCGACATTCCGCGCTTTCCCTATGAGGCGCATCGCGCCGCCTTGTCGGGGCCGGACCGGCGCTGGCCGGACTCGACGCGGCGCATCTCCGAACTGCGGCTGGAGATCGATTACGAGCGGGCGCAGGGCTGGTTCAAGGGGCCGGCGACGCTGACGCTCGACATCGTCGACTATCCCGGCGAATGGCTGCTCGACCTTGCCCTGATCGGCCAGGACTATGCCGACTGGTCGGCGCAGGCGGTTGCCGATGCGCGGAAAGCCCATCGCCTGGCGGTGGCGGCGCCCTGGCTCGAAGACCTCAAGACGCGCGATCCGGCCGGCCCGGTCGACGAAATGGCGGCAGAGGCGGCTAGCGAGCGCTTCAAGGCCTATCTCGCGGCGCTCAGGGCCGATCCCGAGGCGGTCGCGGTGACGCCACCCGGCCGCTTCCTGATGCCGGGCGATCTCGACGGCTCGCCGGCCCTGACCTTCGCGCCGCTCGACCTTGCGCCCGGCGTCCAGCCTGCGCCGGACACGCTCGCCGGGCTGATGGCGGAGCGCTTCGAAGCTTATAAGCGGCTCGTGGTGGCGCCGTTTTTCCGCGAGCATTTCGCCAGGCTCGATCGGCAGATCGTTCTGGTCGATGCGCTGGCGGCGCTCGATGCCGGGCCGGCCGCTCTGGCCGATCTCGAGACGGCGCTCGGCCAGGCGCTTTCCGCCTTCGCCGTCGGCCGCAACTCCTGGCTTTCCAGCCTGTTCGCGCCGCGGATCGAGAAGGTGCTCTTCGCCGCGACCAAGGCCGACCATATCCACCACACCAGCCATGACCGGCTTGCCAATGTGATGTCGCATCTGGTGGCGCGCGCCACCAGCAAGGCGCAGGGCGCCGGCGCCAAGGTCGAGGCGATGGCGTTCGCCGCGATCCGCGCCACCCGCGAGGTCCGCATCCGCGACGGCCGCGACGAGTTGCCGGCGATTGCCGGCGTGCCTGAAGCCGGCGAGGTCGTCGATGGCGAGGTCTTCGACGGCCAGAGCGAGGCCGCGATCTTCCCCGGCGAATTGCCGCAGCGGCCCGAGGCGATCTTCGACCCGGCGACACCACGCTGGCAGGTGCGCGCGCCGCGCTTCCGCCCGCCATTGGTCAAGCCCGATGCCGGCGGCAGGCTTGTCCCGCCGCCGCAGATCCGCCTCGACCGTGCGCTCGAATTCCTGATCGGCGACAGGCTGGCATGAGGGGAGGGGAAGGGTGAGCAAGGCGCCACGAGCCATCCGCCTCGACCCGGCAAGGCCGGAGGACGAGCTGTCCGAGCGGCTTGCCGCCGGCGGCGATGTCGCGATCGTGCCGGAGCACGAGCCGATCGAGCCGGAAGCGGCGCTCGCCGCGCCTTTGCCTCGCCGCCGCGGTTTCAGCTGGGGCAGTCTGTTCGTTGCTGCGCTGTCGGGCCTGCTGGCGCTTTCCGCCGCCATCTGGACGGAGCAGACGATCAGGTGGCTGCTGGCGCTCAACCCGGCAGTCGGCATCGCGGCGCTTATCTTCGCCGGCCTGGCGGCACTGGCGCTCTTCGTCATGCTCGCCCGGGTGCTGCGCGACATCCTGCGCGAGCGCCGGATCGAGGCCTTGCGCGAGCGGGCCGTCGTGGCGCTCGCCGAAAGCGATCTCGCCAAGGCGCGGGCAGTCACGGCCGATCTCGAACGGCTCTATGCCGGGCGCGCGGAAACCGCGAAGGGCCGGGCCGAACTTGCCGCTCACACGCCGCAATTGCTGGCGGCGCGCGATCTTCTCACCGTCGCCGAGCGCAGCCTGATGGCGCCGCTCGACGCGCTCGCGCAGGCGCAGGTGGCGCAGGCGGCAAGGCGCGTCTCGCTGGTCACTGCCGTCAGCCCGCGCGCGCTGATCGACGTCGTCTTCGTGCTCGTCGCCTGCGCCCGGCTGCTGCGCGCGATCGCGACCGTCTATGCCGGCCGCCCGGGTGCACTCGGCCTGCTCCGGCTGGCGCGGCAGGTGCTCGGCCATCTCGTGGTCACCGGCGGCATCGCGGCCGGCGATGCGGTGATCCAGCAGGTGCTCGGCCAGGGACTGGCGGCCAGGCTCTCGGCCAAGCTCGGCGAGGGCGTGCTCAACGGCCTGCTGACGGCACGCATCGGGCTCGCCGCGATCGCCGTCTGCCGGCCGCTGCCCTTCGTCGAAGCGCAGCCGCCCGGCCTGTCGGACGTGGCGGGCGACCTGTCGGGCTGGGGCGGTACGAAAGCCGACTAGCCCCGGCAGATTTTGCCGGCCAATGTCCGAATCTGCCTGGTCAAAACGCGCCGGAAACCCTTCGAAAACCATCTAAGCTGTTGAATTAGCTCAAGCACGGCCATGGCATGGCCCGTGCAAAGCAGGCCTCGGTTCGACATGCCGCCCATGGGGGGCGCAGTCCACGTCGGATTGCCAGGTGAGGTTGCGATGGGTGTTTTCAGTGCTCTGACGACGGCGGTTTCGGGCCTGCAGGCCCAGTCCTACGCCCTCGAGAATATTTCCGGCAACATCGCGAACTCGCGCACCGCCGGCTTCAAGCGCGTCGACACCAGTTTCTCCGACCTCGTGCCGGATTCGGCGCTGAACCGCCAGATCTCCGGCTCGGTCGCTTCGTATAGCCGCGCGACCAACACGATCCAGGGCGACCTGAACGCCACCCGCATCGACACCAATGCGGCGATCAACGGCGACGGCTTCTTCGTGGTCGACCAGCGCCAGAGTGGCGTCGGGGCTTCGACCCAGTTTGCCAACACCAATCTCTACACCCGCCGCGGCGATTTCGACTTCGACGCCGACGGCTACCTCGTCAACGGCGCCGGCTACTATCTGAAAGGCCAGAAGATCGATCCGGTCACCGGCCAGGTGATCGGCAGCCAGCCCGATGTGCTGCGCATCACCAAGGACCAGTTCCCGGCCAAGGCGACGACGCAGATCGAATACAGCGCCAACATCCCGGCCTACCCGAAAACAAACCAGGCCAATACGGCAACTCCTGGCTCCGAGTTGCTGAGAGGCGGCGCAGGATTGGGATTCGGTACTAATCCCGGCACGACGGCGGCAGGCGGTACCGGCACCGTCGTCGGCAGCGACCTGACCACCTTCCTCAACCGCTCGATCCCCGGCGGCTCGGTCACGGTCTACGATACCCTCGGCAAGGCGACGAGCGTCGAGCTGCGCTGGGCCAAGGTTGCCAACGCTGCGACTACCCCGGCGGTGGTGAGCGACACCTGGAATCTGTTCATCGCCGAGAACACCGGCGCGACCGGCGCGGCCGTCGCCTATCGTAACGTCAATGTCGACGTCACCTTCGACAACACCGGAAAGATGACGTTCCCGGTCAATGGCAGCATCACGATCCCGCCCATGTCGATCGGCGGAAACGCCATCTCGCCCGCTACCGCTCCCATCAGCATCGTCACCAACGGCACCAGCCTGACCCAGAACGGCGACACCAGCGGCCTGATCGACGCCCGCAGCATCCGCCAGAACGGCTACACCGCCGGCACGCTCGACCGGGTTTCGGTCTCGAACGAGGGCCAGGTGATCGGCACCTTCAGCAACGGCCAGGTCGTGGCGCTGGCGCAGATCGCGGTCGCCCGCTTCAACGCCGGCAATGCGCTGAAGCGTCTCGATGGCGGCGCCTTCGAGGAGACGATCGAGTCGGGCGCACCGATCGTCGGCCTCGGCACCGCGGCGCTGATCGGCGGCAATGTCGAGCAGTCCAATACCGACATCGCCGACGAGTTCTCGAAGATGATCGTCACCCAGCAGGCCTATTCGGCCAACACCAAGGTGATCTCCACGGCGCAGGAGATGCTGCGCGACGTCTTCAGCATCATCCGCTGAGAACGTCCGGGCAGCAGGAGCCTGACGGCCCAGGAGGGCCGGGGCGAGACGACAGGAGTTGACGATGGGGCTCGGAACCGCTCTCGACACCGCCATTTCCGGCCTGCGCGGCACGCAGGCCGGCATCGGCGTCGTCTCGCAGAACGTCGCCAATGCCGGCACGGCCGGCTATGTCCGGCGTGGCGTTTCCAACGTCGATTCGGTCACCGGCCGCACGGTTGGCGTCAACAATCCGCAGGTCCAGCGCCTGCTCGACCGGATCGTCCAGCACCAGCTCTGGCAGGAGACTTCCGGCGCCGCCTACACCGCGACGCGCGCCGAGGCGTTCGCCGGGCTCGACCAGCTGTACGGCGCGCCGGGCAGCAAGACAGCGCTCGACTCGATGTTCAGCGCCTTCACCAGTTCGCTGCAGGCGCTGCAGAACGACCCGTCCTCCTACACGAACCGCACGGCCGTCCTCGATGCTGCAAGCCAGCTCGCCAACCGGCTGCGTTCGGTATCCGAGGGCGTGCAGACGCTGCGCAACCAGGCCGAGGCGGGCATCGGCAATGCCGTCACGCGCGTCAACGAGCTGCTGGAATCGCTGACCAACGTCAACGCCCGCATCGTCAACGGCGAGGCGAGCTCCGGTACGGCCGATCTGCGCGACCAGCGCGACCGGATCGTCTCGGAACTCTCGCAATATGTCGAGATCCGCACGAGCGAGCAGCCGAACGGCTCGATCAGCATCGTCTCTGCCTCGGGGACGCAGCTCTTCGACGGCCGCCCCACCGTCAAATTCGAGTTCGACCAGCGCAGCTCGCTCGGCGCGAACTCGCAATGGAGTGCGGATCCGGCGCAGCGCGGCGTCGGCACGATCCTGGCCAAGGACCTCTCGGGCAACGGCTTCGACGCCATCGCCAACAATACCTTCCGGTCCGGCGAGATCGGCGCGCTGATCGAGCTGCGCGACAAGACGCTGGTGCAGGCGCAGGCGCAGCTCGACGAGATCGCCGCCCAGCTCTCCAGCGCGCTTTCCGACCGGCAGATCGCCGGCACGGCGGTGACCGCGGGTGCCGCAACCGGCTTCGATGTCGACCTCGCAGGCCTGCAGGCCGGCAATTCGGTGACGCTCGACTACAAGGTCACGCCCGGCGGGCAGACCCAGCGCTTCACCTTCGTGCGTGTCGATTCGGCTGCTTCTCTGCCGCTGCCGGCCTCGGCCCAGGGCGATGCCAACAACCGTGTCATCGGCATCGATTTTTCCGGCGGGCCCGCCTCGGTCGCGGCCCAGATGCAGGCGGCGGTCGGTCCCGGCTTCACCATCTCGAACACCGGCTCGGTGCTGCGCGTCGTCGACGACGGCGCCGGCGCGACCCGCGATGTCGTCGGCCTGACGTCCCGCCCGACGCAGAATTCGCTGACCGGTGGCACCAGCGAGCTGCCGTTCTTCGTTGACGCCGGACGCGGCAATACCGCCTATACCGGCTCCTTCGAGGGAGGCGCGCAGTCGGTGGGCTATGCCTCCCGCATCGCCATCAATCCGGATCTGGTGGCGGATCGCTCCCGGCTGGTGGTCTACAACACCAGTCCGGCGACACCGCAGGGCGACGCCACCCGTCCGCAATTCCTGCTCGACCGGCTGACCAAGAGCGAGCGCAGCTTCACCAATGCCACCGGCTTCGATGGCTCGCGCGCCACTTCCTCGGGGACGATCTCGACCCTCGTGCAGCGCGTCGTCGCCGGGCAGGGCCAGGCGAGCTCGGCCGCCCAGCGGCTCGACGAGGGCCAGCAAGTGGCGCTCGCTGCGGTGCAGAGCCGCTTCCTCGAGGATTCACAGGTCAATGTCGACCAGGAAATGTCGACCCTGATCGAGCTCCAGTCGGCCTATGCCGCCAATGCGCGCGTCATTGCGACCGTCAAGGAGCTGCTCGACGTGCTGCTGAGACTGTAAGGAAACCGCGCCATGACCATCACCGCTACCGGCACCGGCGCCTATCGTTCCGCCAAGCCGAACCAGTTCGTCGCCAGCCGCGCGCAGTTCGACGACCTGCAGCGCCAGCTCGCGACCAAGAAGAAGAGCGAGACCTTCGCCGGACTTGGCATGGAGCGCAGCACCAGCCTCGACCTCAACAACCGGCTCTCGACGCTCGATGGCTATCTGACCGGGATCCAGCGCGCCGACGTCAACCTCAAGCTGATGACGACGGCGGTCGAGAACTTCGCCAAGCTGACGCGCGAAACGGTGAACGACACCCGTGCCGGCAGCTATCTGCCGAGCTCGACCGGTCGCTCGGCCCCGCAGGTGCTGGCTGAGGAGAAGTTCAAGCAGACGCTCGATCTGCTCAACACCAACGTCAACGGCCGCCATCTGTTCTCCGGCCGTACTTCCGATGTCGAGCCGGTCGTCAGCTATTCGCTGATGATGAATGGCGACGGGACCGGCCGGGCCGGCCTCAAGCAGATGATCTCCGAGCGCAAGCAGGCCGATCTCGGCACCACCGGCCTCGGGCGCCTGACAGCCGGCGGAGCGGGCACCTCGGCGACGATCTCCGAGGAGGCCGGCGACCCGCCCTACGGCTTCAAGCTCGGCGGCGCTTCGACCAGTTCGGCTGCCCTGACGGCGACCTACACGGCCGGTCCGCCGGCCGACATCGCCGTCAATGTCGTCGGTACGCCGTTGCCGGGCGAGACCTTGACCATCAAGCTCGACCTGCCCGACGGCACGCAGAAGGAGATCACGCTGGCGGCGCGCAGCGAGACCACCGACGGCACCGCGCATGGCAGCTTCGTGATCGGACCGGACAACAACACGACCGCCGCCAATCTGCGCGCGACGATCAGCGCGGCGCTGTCGCGCGAGGCCAATACGACGCTGTCGGCCTCGTCGGCGCAGGTCGCCGCCAAGGATTTCTTCAATGGCAGCCCGAGCAACCCGCCGCTGCGCGTTCCCGGTCCGCCGTTCAACACCGCGACCGCTGCGCCGGCACCGGGCACTGCCGCCAACACGGTGATCTGGTATCAGGGCGACGATGCGGCCGGCCCGGCGCGCGCCACCTCCAGCGTCCAGGCCGATCAGAGCCAGCTCGTCGCGACCGGTGCGCGCGCCAATGAGGAGGCCTTCCGGACCGGCCTGGCGCAGTTCGCGGTGCTGGCGGTCGAGACGTTCCCGGCGAGCGACCCCAACTCCGAGGCGCGCTACGAGGCGCTGACCGAGCGCGCGCGCAATGCGCTGGGCTTTCCGCCCGGTGTCCAGAACCCGTCCGAGATCATCGTCGAGCTCGGCACGGCCCAGACGGCGCTGGCGCAGGCCAAGGAGCGCCACACCAGCACCAAGAACTACCTGACGACGACGCTGGGCAGCATCGAGAACGTCACCACCGAGGAGGTGGCGGTGCAGATCCTGGCGCTGCAGAACCAGCTGCAGGCGAGCTACCAGACGACCTCGATCCTCTCCAAGCTCAGCCTGACGAACTACCTGTAGCGCCGGGGGCGAGGCCTCGCGCCGCTCGCCGCCAGAACGAAAAACGCCGCCCGAAGCTCGGGCGGCGTTTTTCTGTTGCGGCTGCTTTTGCGGCGGCCGGCCGGGGCGCTCAGCGCCCGCGCAGCCCGGCGGCGATGTCGCGGTTGATGTCGACCAGCACGGTGAGGCCGGCCGGCCCCGGATTGGCGGCGACCCGGAAGGTATGGTTGAAGATGAAGTTCGCCAGCGAAAGGATGTTGCGCTTGATGTCGACCGGCAGGGGGTTGTCCTCGGCAATCACGGCCGAGACGAGCAACGTCCAGAGCTTACGATTATAGGTCAGCGCGTCGTCGAGTTCCCGCGAGCGGCCGGCCCAGTCGTCGATGATCGCCTGCAGCCGGACACCGGCCTTCAGCAGTAGCGAAGCCTCCAGTTCGCGGGGAGAAGCCGTATTCTGCGCCGATCTAGCCGCTGCGGCGTAGGCATTAAACCCGCTTTGCATTCTCGATGAGCTCCGCCTCGTAAGCGATCAGCTTTTTCGCTGACTTGAGAGCTTTGTAGAGCTCGGTGCTTAAAATGCAGTTATTGATCTCGGAAACATGCGGCAGAGCGCTCGGCGCCGCCTGCAGGAAGTCGCGCACCAGCTGGAAATAGACCTCGTGCTGGTGCGTCGCGTCGCCGGCCAGATACATCAGCTGCACGGCCAGGTAGATCTTCTTGGCCGGGCTGTCGGCGGTGGCCGGGGTGAGAATGTCCTTCTCGCGCAGGATCGGCGCATCGCCCTCGATGAAGAAGCGCGTGCGCTGCTCGTCGTTGCGGATGACGACCGAGCCGATGATGATGCGCTCGTTCGGCTTGAGCTCGACCTTGAGGGCCATCGTCGTTCCTGCCTTCTGGCTGGCGGGGAGGGCGGTGCCTTTCGGGCTCAGCCGAAGAGACGCAGCACGCCCTGATCGGCCTGAGAGGCCAGTGACAGCGCCGTCTGCGAGAGCTGCTGGCGGGTGTTGAGGGCAAGCAGCTTGGCGCCTTCCTCGTTGGAGTCGGCGAGCACGAGGTTGTCGGCGCCGGTGGTCAGGGTGTTGACCAGGTTCTTGGTGAAGTCCTGGCGGGTCTGCACCACCGAGAGGTTCGAGCCGAGCGTCGAGGAGATCGAGCGCAGCGAGGTCAGCGCGCTGGTCAGCGTGTCCGCCGCGGTGTTCAGGGCGATGTCGTCCTGGATGTTGAACTGGCCGGTCACGGGCGTGCCGCTGACGGCGGTCAGCACGCCGAGATTGGCGGCCGAGAGGGTCTCGCCCTGGATGTCGAGCTTCGACTGGTTGGCCCCGGTCTTCTCGTTGAAGATGATCGAGAGCTTGTCGCCGTTGAGCAGGTTCTTGCCGTTATAGCCGGCATCCTTGGCGAGCTTGTCGATCTGGTCGCGCAGGTCGTTGAACTGCTTGATCAGGTTGGAGCGGACGGTCGAGTTGCCACCGGCCGAGACGATGCCGGCGCCGGCGGTGTCGCCGTCGGCGACGGCGAGGCCGATGGCAAGGTTCTGGTTGGTGGCGCTGGAGGCGTTGGTGCGGGCAGTGGCAGCATCGGTGCCGGCGCCGACGCCGACGCGCAGCGTGTTGGAGCCTGCGCCGGTGACGTTCAGACGGCCGGAATCGTCGACGGTCGCCGTGGCGATGCCGGACTTGTTGATCTCGTTGACGAGGTCACGGACGGTCGCGGTCGCGGCGAGATCGACCGTATAGGTCGTCGAGCCGGCGGAGACCGTCAGGGCCATGTTGGTATTGACGGTGGTGTTGATCAGGTGGCCGGTGTCGGCCGCGGTGGCGCGGGCCGGAACAGCGGCCTCGCCGAGACGCTTGTCGAGAGCGATGTCCTTGCGGCTCTTGCCGCCGGTGTCGGTGACTTCGACCGCGTTCGCCAGCACGTCGGCGGTGCCGACCTTGTTGGGGCGGTTGGCGGCGGCGTCGGCCTGGGCCTGCTTGATCGTCGACTGCAGCGACTGCACCAGCTTGGTGATCGAGTCGATGCCCTGCGAGGCGGCAGTGATGGTCTGGATGCCGTTCGAGATGCCGTCGAGCAAGCCCTTGAGCTCGTTGGAGCGGTCGTTCAGGCCCAGCGAAGTGAAGAAGTTGACGGGGTTGTCGATGGCCGAGTTGACGCGCTTGCCGGTGGCGAGGCGGTTCTGGATGACGCCCTGCTCGGCAGTGGTCTGCTGCAGGGTGAGGAGGTTCGCCCTGACGCCGCTCGTGAGAATCGTGTTCGCCATCTTCGGTCCCCTGAAAGCGCGATTCAGCGCCCATGCGGTTTGGTCTGGCCGGATAATCCTTCGTTAAGGCTAACAACCGGTTAACG
>JAKFDB010000132.1:0-2079 GCA_036676315.1 Bradyrhizobiaceae bacterium | reverse complement strand
CTTTCGACCACCGACTATGTGCAGCACAAGGCGGCGCCGGGCTCGGTGGTCGCCAATGCCTTCTACGCGATGTTCGACGCTTATGTCGGCCAGCTCGACGCCGCCGGCTGCACGCTGGTGATCACCGCCGATCACGGCATGAACGACAAGCACCTGCCCTCGGGCGAACCGGACGTGCTCTATCTCCAGACGATCATGGACGACTGGTACGGCGCCGGCACGATGCGCGTCATCTTGCCGATCACCGACCCTTATGTCGTGCATCACGGGGCGCTCGGCTCGTTTGCCACGGTCTATCTGCCTGACAGCGCCGACCAGCAGGAGGTCGCCGGCCGGATCGCCGGGCTTGACGGCATCGAGCTCGCCTTGACCTCGGCGGAGGCCTGCGCGCGCTTCGAATTGCCGGCCGACCGGATCGGCGACGTCGTCGTCGTCTCGACCCGCCACAAGGTGCTCGGCACCAGCAGAGAGAAGCATGATCTCAGCGGCCTGACCGAGCCCTTGCGCTCGCATGGCGGGCTGACCGAGCAGCGCGTGCCGCTGATCGCCAACCGGGCGATCAGCGTCCCTGAGGGCCGAACCTTGCGCAATTTCGACGTCTTCGACGTCGCCCTCAACCTGGTGGTCTGAGATGAACGCGACTGTGAAGCCGCCGGTGCGGCGCGAGGCGATGCGGATCGCCGGCAAGCTCACCTCGACCGACGACATGGTCGAGGTCCGCAACCCCTATGATGACAGCCTCGTCGGCCTGGTGCCGGCCGCCCGGCCCGAGCATGTCCGGGAGGCCTTCGCCAAGGCCAAGGCGTTCAAGCCCAAGCTCTCCCGCTATGAGCGCCAGCAGATCCTGCAGAAGACCGCCGAGCTGCTGCGCGACCGCAAGGAGGAGTTCGCCCGGCTGATCACCGCCGAGGCCGGGCTGTGCTGGAAGGACTCGCTCTACGAGGCGAGCCGGGCCTATGACGTCTGGTCCTTTGCGGCGCAGCTGACCATCAAGGACGATGGCGAGATGTTCTCCTGCGACATCTCGCCGAACGGCAAGGCCCGCAAGATCTTCACGACGCGCCAGCCGCTGCTCGGGGTGATCTCGGCGATCACCCCGTTCAACCATCCGCTCAACATGGTCAGCCACAAGCTGGCCCCGGCGATCGCCACCAATAACCGCCTCGTCCTGAAGCCGACCGAGCTGACGCCGCTGACGGCGCTGGCCTTGGCCGATGTGCTCTACGAGGCCGGCCTGCCGCCGGAGATGCTCTCGGTCGTCACCGGCAATCCCTCGACCATGGGCGATGCGATGATCACCGACCCCGATGCCGATCTGGTGACCTTCACCGGCTCGGTCCGGGTCGGCAAGCACATCGCCGCGACCGCCGGCTACAAGCGCATCGTGCTCGAGCTCGGCGGCAACGATCCGCTGATCGTCATGGAGGATGCCGATCTCGACAAGGCCGCGGAACTGGCCGTGACGGGGGCGACCAAGAACTCCGGCCAGCGCTGCACCGCGGTGAAGCGCATCCTGGTGGTCGAGAGCGTCGCCGACGCCTTTGCCGAGCTCGTCGTCGAGAAGGCCAGGAAGCTGAAGTGCGGCGATCCGATGGATCCGGCGACCGATGTCGGCACCGTCATCAACGCCCGCTCGGCCGCGCTCTTCCAGGCGAGGGTCGACGATGCCGTCGCCAAGGGCGCGAGGGTGCTGCATGGCGAGCGGGCGCAGGGCGCGCTCTTCCACCCGACCGTGGTCGACCACATCCCCTATGATTGCGAGCTCGTCCATGAGGAGACCTTCGGCCCGGTGATCCCGATCGTGCGGGTGCCCGACGATATCGCCGAGGTGATCCGGATCTCGAACTCGACCGACTATGGCCTGTCCTCGGGCATCTGCACCAACCGGGTCGACTATCTCGGCCGCTTCGTCGACGAGCTCGAGGTCGGCACCGTCAATCTCTGGGAAGTCCCGGGCTACCGCATCGAGATGTCGCCCTTCGGCGGCATCAAGGATTCCGGCCTCGGCTACAAGGAAGGCGTCGTCGAAGCCATGAAAAGCTTCACAAACGTCAAGACATGGTCAATCCCATGGACCGC
>JAKFDB010000131.1:0-7362 GCA_036676315.1 Bradyrhizobiaceae bacterium | reverse complement strand
ACGCGCTATCTCTTCGACGCGATCCGGCTTGCCGGCGACGGCTACAAGCCGCGCCTCGTCTTCACCTCCTCGGTCGCCGTCTTCGGCGCACCCTTCCATGACAAGATCGAGGACGAGTTCTTCACCACGCCGCTGACCAGCTATGGCACCCAGAAGGCGATCGGCGAGCTGCTGCTCTGCGACTACAGCCGCCGCGGCTTCTTCGACGGCGTCGGCATCCGCCTGCCGACGATCTGCGTCCGGCCGGGCACGCCCAACAAGGCGGCCTCCGGCTTCTTCTCGAACATCATCCGCGAGCCGCTGAACGGCCAGGAGGCGGTCCTGCCGGTCTCCGACGAGGTCCGCCACTGGCACGCCTCGCCGCGCTCGGCCGTCGGCTTCCTGGTCCACGCCGCGACCATGGACACCGCCGCGATCGGCCCGCGCCGCGCTTTGACCATGCCGGGCTATTCCTGCACCGTCGCCGAGCAGATCGAGACGCTGCGCAAGGTCGCCGGCGACAACGTCGTCAAGCGCATCCGCCGCGAGATCGATCCGGTGATCGACAAGATCGTCGCCGGCTGGCCGCGGAACTTCAACGCGCAGCGCGCGACCGCGCTCGGCTTCAAGGCCGAGGCGAATTTCGAGGAGATCATCCGCGTCCACATCGAGGACGAGCTCGGCGGCAAGTTCGTCGCCTGACGCGGACGTCATGGTCGGGCTTGACCCGACCATCTCTTTCCAAATGAGCGAGAGATGCCCGGGTCAAGCCCGGGCATGACGGCAGCCAGGACTAAGGCAGCTTCTTCAGCAGCAGCGGCGCGCCGAGCGCCGGGTCCTTGCGCCATTGCCCGTCCTCGAAGACGAGCTCGACCTTGTGGCCCTTGCGGGCGATCAGCTCGAGCCGGCCGGCCTGATAGCGCCAGGCGACGGGCGAGAAGATCGTCAGGCCGGTATCGGCGCAATTCCCGTCGAAACTGGCGACCGTCGCACCTGCCGCAGATGCAGGCGCGGTCGTCAGCGCCAGCTTGCAGACCTCCCGCCCCGGCTGGCGCATCACCGCATAGCGGCCGGGCACCGCATCGCTCGCCGGCGCCTGCGCCAGGTCGACCGAAGTGCGCCGGCTGGCGGCGGTCGCCGCCAGCTCGGCCGCGCTCGGCACCGGGCGGACGGCGGCGCGGACATGCCCCTTCGGGTCGAGGCCATACTCGCTGCCGTCGCTGCCCTTGCCGCGGCGGCCCGGATCGGCCTTCTCGTCGAAGCTGACGACCGGCTTGCCGGCGCCGTCGAGCAAGCGCGGCGCGCCTGCCGGCGACACATCCCAGGCGACGACCTCGTCGAGGATCGGCAGCGCACGCCGGCACGTCGCCGGGAAGCGCAATTGCCGCCCCTGCCCCGCCGCTTCCGCGCCGAAGGTCACGGTGCATTTGCGCGAGGCGCCGATCTTCTCGATGTCCCAGGCGCCGATGAAGGGCCGCAGCGCCGCGGGCGCCTGTTCGGCGCCGCGCGGCATCGGCGGGGTCTGCGCCTGTGCCGGCAACGCCAGCAGAAGCGGCAGCAGGGCCGCAGCGATCAGGGCCCGCGGCCGCATGCCGCGGGCTCCAGCGAAGTTCAGGCCTTCTTCCATGGCGTCTCGACAACCGGCGTCAGCGGCCCCTTACCATCGAACCATGATGCGAGGTTGTCGACCAGAAGCTGGCCCATCTGCTCACGCGTATGCACCGAGGCCGAGCCGACATGGGGCAGCAGCACGACATGGTCGAGCGCGATCAGCTCGGCCGGCACCCGCGGCTCGTCCTCGAACACGTCGAGGCCGGCCGAGAGGATCGTCTTGTCCTGGAGCGCCTTGATCAGCGCCTGCTCGTCGATCACCGTGCCGCGGCCGACATTGACGACGATGCCGTTCGGCCCGAGCGCCTTCAGCACCTCGGCGTTGATGATGTGATAGGTCGAGTCACCACCCGGCGCGACCGAGACGAGCGTGTCGACATCCGCCGCCATCTCGACCAGCGAGGGATAGTAGCGATAGGCGACATCGGCCTGGCGCGAGCGGCCGTGATAGGCGATGTCCACCCCGAAGGCCTCGAGCCGGTGCGCCACCGCCTTGCCGATCCGGCCGAGGCCGACGATGCCGATCTTGCGCTTGCGCAGCGAGGTGGTCAGCGGATAGGCGCCGGCGAGCCACTTGCCCTCGCGCAGATAGCGGTCGACCTGCGGCAATTGCCGGACGGTCGAAAGCAGGAGCCCGATCGCCAGATCGGCGACCTCGTCGCTGAGCACGTCCGGCGTGTTGGTGACGACGAGGCCACGCTTGCCCGCCTCGGCCGCGTCGACATTGTCGTAGCCGACGCCGAAATTCGAGATGACCTCGAGCTTCGGCAGGGCGTCGAACAGGGCGCCGTCAATCCGGATATGGGCGCCGCCGCCGGCGACGCCGCGGACCCGATCCTTGAGCTCGGCGAGCACCGCGGCCTTGTCCGACGCCTTCCAGAGCTCGTGCACGGTGAAGCGCGCCTTGAGCTGATCGGCGGCATAGGCCATCAGCGGCCCGGTCATGATGATCTCGATCTTGTTCTGCGCGGTCATGGCCTGTGCTCTCATGGACGTGGACGGATACGCATATCCGGGTTGATTTCAAAATATTAAAACGATTTAATAGACAGTAGAGGCTCAGCCTCGCCCCGCAAATCCGCGGCAGCGCATTGCCGGGTCGCCCGCAGAGCAGGAGCCGGCACGCTGCGCCGCCCGCCTGCGGACCAGCTTCGCCTCCGTTTATAGTATGATTTAATCACGGGCTCAGCCTGCGTTTTCCAGCGCACGCCCGGCCAGCAGCCGCAAAGTGCTGTTCAGACTGTCGATCACCAGCCCGCTCATCCGGGCCGCCGCGAGATCGCCGTCGCGCTGGCTGATCGCATCCAGAACCCGCTCATGATCGACCAGCGAAGCGGTGAAGAAGAAGCGGTCATCGGGCGCCTTCAGGAACAGCGACCATTGGATGGTGGCACAGACCGCCGGCGCCAGGCATTGCAGCGGCGGGTTGCGCGTCGCCTCGAAGATCGCCTCGTGGAAGGAAAGGTCGGCCTGCACGGTCGGCTCCGCATAAGGCGGGTTCACGGTCATGCCGCGATAGGCGGCCTCGATCCGCGCCAGATCGTCGGCGCTGCGCCGCTGCGCCGCCAGGCGCGCCGCGCTGGGCTCGACGAAAAGCCGCAACTCGAAGAGATCGCGAATGAATTTCTCGTTCGGATCGGCCTCGAAATGCCAGGCGAGGACATCGGGGTCGAGCAGATTCCAGGATTCCCGCGGCGCGACGCGGGTACCGCTTTTCGGCCGCGCCTCGACCAGCCCCTTGCCGGTCAGGAACTTCACGGCCTCGCGATAGGCCGTGCGCGAGACCGAGATCTCGCTGCGGATATCCGCTTCGTTCGGCAGCAATTCGCCGGCGGCCGAGCCGCCCCTGATGATGCCGACCGCGAGCTTGTGGGCGACCTGCCCGAACAGCCGGTCGGGGTTCAGCATCCTTGCCCGCGAAGTGTCGCGTATCCGCATCCGGCTTCGGCTTTCCTCCGCGCCTAGCCACCTTTCAGCGGCGTGGGCACTCATCTGTCGAGCGCTTGACACGCCCGTTCGTATCGTATGACTTTATCCGGGAACGGGAGCGACGCAACAGGCAGGTCCCTGCCTGGAATGCGTCGCGCCATGGTGATCGGCCGACCAGAAGCCGGGACCAGTGGGATTGCGGCCATGCCGCCGGGGTGCGATCACTCGTCCCCGAGGAAACGAACGACCGGGAGAAGCCAAGATGGCCTCAGTCCAGATCGCGGATGTGCGCAAGGCCTATGGCTCGACGCAGGTCATCCATGGCGTCGACATCGACATCGACGACGGCGAGTTCGTCATCCTGGTCGGCCCTTCCGGCTGCGGGAAGTCGACGCTGCTGCGCATGATCGCGGGGCTCGAGAACATCACTGGCGGCGAGATTCGCATCGGCCCGCGCGTCGTCAACGACGTGCCGCCGAAAGAGCGCGACATCGCCATGGTTTTCCAGAACTATGCGCTCTATCCGCATATGACGGTGGCCGACAACATGGCCTTCTCGATGAAGCTGCGGAAGGCGCCGAAAGCCGAGATCGACGAGCGCGTCAACAAGGCCGCCGGCATCCTCGGCCTCGACAAGCTGCTCGACCGCTATCCGCGCCAGCTCTCGGGCGGCCAGCGCCAGCGCGTCGCCATGGGCCGCGCCATCGTCCGCGACCCGCAGGTCTTTCTGTTCGACGAACCGCTCTCCAACCTCGACGCCAAGCTGCGCGTGCAGATGCGCACCGAGATCAAGGAACTGCACCAGCGCCTCAAGACCACGACGGTCTACGTCACCCACGACCAGATCGAGGCCATGACCATGGCCGACAAGATCGTCGTGATGCATGACGGCATCGTCGAGCAGATGGGCGCCCCGCTCGATCTCTACGACAATCCCGCGAACCTCTTCGTCGCCGCCTTCATCGGCTCGCCCTCGATGAACCTGCTGAAGGGCACGATCCGCGCCAACGGCTTCGAGACCGAAGGCGGCGTGATCTGGCCGATCGGCAAGCATCCGGCCGATTCGAACGATCGGGCCGCCGTGCTCGGCATCCGCCCCGAGCATCTCATGCTCGATCCCTCCGGCCTGCCCGCCGAGGTCGTGGTCATCGAGCCGATGGGCTCGGAGACCCAGGTCATCGTCCGTTGCAGCGGCCAGGACCTGACCTGCATCTTCCGCGAGCGCATCACCGCCAAGCCCGGCGAGAACATCCATATCCGGCCCGACACCTCGGTCACGCATCTCTTCGACGCTGCAACGGGCAAGCGCATCTGAATATCCGCCGGTCCGCCCGCCGGGCTTTCCGGCCGCACCGCGAATCCGCCGACTACAAACCCTGACGAGGCTCCCATGTAGGGCCTCGCGGTCCAACGGAGGAGCTGACCCATGACGATTTCCAGACGTGACGTATTGATCGGCGGCGCCGGCCTTGCCGCCGGCGCGACTTTGCCAGCACCGTCGATCGCCCAGACGGCCAATATCGAAAAGGGCGCGACGCTGCGCGTCCTGCGCCCAACCAAATTCGTCGACCCCGACCAGACGATCTTCAACGAGAACTCCGAAGCCTTCACCAAGGCCACCGGCGTTCCGGTTCGCGTCGACTATGCGAGCTGGGAGGATCTGCGCCCGCAGACCGCCGTGACCGCCAACACCGGCGCCGGCCCCGACATCGTCGTCGGCTGGGCCGACGATCCGCACATTTTCGCCGACAAGCTGGTCGACCTGACGCCGATCGCCGAGGATCTCGGCAAGAAATATGGCGGCTGGTACCCGGTCGCCGAGAAATACGGCAAGAAGGACAAGACCAATACCTGGATCTCGATCCCGATGGGCGGCTCCGGCGGCCCGGCGGTCTATCGCGAATCCTGGGTCAAGGAAGCGGGCTTCGACAAGTTCCCGACGGACCATGCCGGCTTTCTCGATCTTTGCCGCAAGCTCAAGGCAACGGGCCATCCGGCCGGTTTCGCGCTCGGCAACGCGGTCGGTGACGGCAACTCGTTCTGCAACTGGCTGGTCTGGTCGCATGGCGGCTACATGGTCGACGAGAACAACAAGGTCGCGATCAACAGCAAGGAGACGATCGAGGCGCTGAAATACGCCAAGGCGCTCTACGAGACCTTCATCCCGGGCACGCTGTCCTGGCTCGACATCAGCAACAACAAGGCGCTGACGGCCGGCGAAGTCGGCCTCACCCAGAACGGCGTCTCGCTCTACTTCTCGATCAAGAACTCGAAGGACGAGAAGACCGCAGCGATCGGCAAGGACCTCAACCACGCACCGATGCCGGTCGGTGCCGGCGTCGGCCGGCCGACCGAGACGGCGCTGGTGATCAACGCCATGGTGTTCAAGCACACCAAGTTCCCGAACGCCGCCAAGGAATATCTCCGCTTCATGATGGAGAAGGACCAGTACGACAAGTGGCTGACCGGCTGCTTCGGCTACTGGACCCAGCCGCTCAAGGCCTATGCCCAGAGCAAGGTCTGGGAGTCCGATCCCAAGATCCTGGTCTATCGCGACACCTGGGAGCGGGCGCTGTGGAGCGGCTACAAGGGCGCGATCACCGAGGCCGCGGGCACCGTCAACGCCGAATATGTCATGGTCCAGATGGTCGCCTCCGTCTGCGCCGGCCAGGCGACGCCGGAGGAGGCCGCCGCCGAGGCCGAGCGCCGCGCCAAGCGCTATTATCGCACCTGATTGTCACGACCGCGCCGCCGGGACCTCCCGGCGGCGCGGCTGCTTTACGGGAAGAGCGTCATGACGATCGCCGCTGAAGCCAGGACCGTCCACCATCTGCCGCAAAACTGGCTGGTCCGGCTGCTCGACAACAAATCCTTTCTGATCTTCCTCTGCCTGCTTCCGGCAGCCACCCTGCTGCTGGTCTTCCTGAGCTATCCGCTGGGCCTCGGGATCTGGCTCGCCTTCACCGACACCCGCATCGGCCGCTCCGGCCATTTCATCGGCTTCGAGAACTTCACCTCGCTGATGCAGGACCGGGTCTTCATCACCTCGGTCTGGAACACGCTGCTCTATACGGGCGTCGCCACCGTCGGGAAGTTCGCGCTCGGCCTGTGGCTGGCGCTGCTGCTGAACAACCATCTGCCGTTCAAGTCGCTGCTGCGGGCCTTGATCCTCGTGCCCTGGATCGTCCCGACCGTGCTTTCGGCGATCGCCTTCTGGTGGATCTACGATCCGCAGTTCTCGATCATTTCCTATGTGCTGGTCGACGTTCTCGGCTGGCGCGACACCTATATCGACTTCCTCGGCGAGCCCTGGGCGGCGCGCTGGTCGCTGATCGCGGCCAATACCTGGCGCGGCATCCCCTTCGTCGCGATCTCGCTGCTCGCCGGCCTGCAGACGATCTCGCCGGCGCTCTACGAGGCGGCGATGCTCGACGGCGCCAATGCCTGGCAGCGCTTCCGCCATGTCACCCTGCCGATGCTGATGCCGATCCTGGCGGTCGTGCTGACCTTCTCGGTGCTGTTCACCTTCACCGACTTCCAGCTCGTCTACGCCATCACCCGCGGCGGGCCGATCAATTCGACCCATCTGATGGCGACGCTCGCCTTCCAGCGCGGCATCCCTGGCGGCCAGCTCGGCGAGGGCGCGGCGATCGCGGTCGCGATGATCCCCTTCCTCGTGCTGGCGACGCTGTTCAGCTACTTCGCGCTCGCCCGCCGCAAATGGCAGCAGGGAGAAGACAATGACTGATCACGCTGCCGCGGAGCGCCCGCACCTCGTCGAGAAGGAGCAGACCGGCGTCATCAACTGGTCCTCGGGCCCGCGCCGCTTCATCACCATCTATC
>JAKFDB010000130.1:0-2201 GCA_036676315.1 Bradyrhizobiaceae bacterium | reverse complement strand
CGGACTGGCCGATGACGCGGGCGCCCAGCGACGTCTCCATATGCAGCAGCTTCTCGCGCTCGCCTTCGAGCATGCGATCAACCGGAATGCCGGTCCAGCGGCTGACGACGCCGGCAATATCGCTGGCATCGACCGTTTCCTTGGCCATGACCGGGTCGGGCTTGCCGTCGCCATTGGCATCGTCGGCCGCCTTGAGGCGCTTTTCCAGTTCCGGAATGACGCCATAGGCCAGCTCGCCCGCCTTGGCGAGGTCGCCCTCGCGCTGCGCGATCTCGAGCTGCGACCGGGCCGCGTCGAGTTCTTCCTTGACCTTCTGGCTGCCCTGCAGCCGCTCCTTCTCGGCCAGCCACTTGGCGCTGAGGCCCTGTGCCTGTTCCTCGAGATCGGCCAGTTCGGTTTCGAGTCGGCCAAGACGGGTCTTGGAACCCTCGTCCTCTTCCTTGCGCAAAGCCTCGCGCTCGATCTTGAGCTGCATGATGCGGCGATCGAGTTCGTCGAGGGCTTCGGGCTTGGAATCGACGGCCATGCGCAAGCGCGCCGCCGCCTCGTCCATCAGGTCGATGGCCTTGTCGGGGAGGAAGCGGTCGGTGATGTAGCGGTTGGACAGCGTCGCCGCGCTCACCAGCGCCGAATCCGAAATCCGGATGCCGTGATGCAGCTCGTACTTTTCCTTGAGGCCGCGCAGGATCGAGATCGTGTCTTCCACGGTCGGTTCATCGACGAAGACCGGCTGGAAGCGACGGGCCAGAGCCGCGTCCTTCTCGACATGCTTGCGATATTCGTCCAGCGTCGTGGCGCCCACGCAATGCAGCTCGCCACGCGCCAGCGCAGGCTTCAGCAGATTGGACGCGTCCATGGCGCCATCGGCCTTGCCGGCGCCGACCAGCGTGTGCATCTCGTCGATGAACAGGATGATCTGCCCCTCGGCGGAGGTGACTTCCGACAGCACCGACTTGAGACGCTCTTCGAACTCGCCACGATATTTGGCGCCGGCAATCAGCGAGCCCATGTCGAGTGACAGGAGGCTCTTGTTCTTGAGGCTCTCGGGCACGTCGCCATTGACGATACGGATGGCGAGGCCCTCGGCGATGGCGGTCTTGCCGACGCCCGGCTCGCCAATCAGCACCGGATTGTTCTTGGTGCGGCGGCTCAGCACCTGGATGGTGCGGCGGATTTCCTCGTCGCGGCCGATCACCGGATCGAGCTTGCCCTCGCGCACATCCTGGGTGAGGTCGCGCGCATACTTCTTGAGCGCGTCATAGCTGTTCTCGGCCGTCGCCGAGTCGGCGCTGCGGCCCTTGCGGATCGCCTCGATCGCCGTGTTGAGCCCCTGCGGCGTCACCCCGGCCGAGCTCAGGATCTTGCCGGCATCGGTATCCTTTTCGACCACCAAAGCCAGCAACAGCCGCTCGACGGTGACATAGCTGTCGCCGGCCTTCTGCGCTGCGCTTTCTGATGTGTCGAACACCCGCGCCAATTCGCGGCTCAGATAAAGCTGAGAACCGTCGCCGGAGACGCTTGGAATTTTGCCCAGAGCCGCCTCCACGGCAGCCCGCACGGCCTTGGGATCACCCCCGGCGCGTTCGATCAGGCCATTGGCCATGCCCTGGTCGTCATCCATCAGCACCTTGAGCAGATGAATGGGTGCAAATTGCTGGTGGCCTTTGCTTAGCGCCGTAGTCTGGGCGCTCTGGATGAAGCCGCGGGCCCGTTCGGTATATTTCTCGATATTCATGCAACTCTCCTTGTCTCGCCCGCGACCCGGCCCCGAAAGCACCGGAAGACGCGGCGGAAGCGTCGTGCAATGAAACGCCCGACATTCGGCGCTGCTTCATCACGAGAGATATATGGGAGCGTTTTGGCAAACGAAAAGGCCGGACATCGCTGCCCGGCCTTTTCAATTTCTGTATCGTCTATTCTGCGGCGTTGGTGGTGCCTGCAGTGAGGAATGCCGGCAACTCGCCGACATCGGGCTGCTCGGCACCGGCCAGATCGGCCCCGCCATCGCCACCCGCCGGACGGCGGCGGCGCGGACGGCGTTCACGCGGCTTGCGGGCCTCGCCTTCGGCACCGGCGGCCTCGACAGGCGCGGCTTCTTCGCTGGCCACGGCCGGCTGGCTGGCAGCAATCTCGCCTTCGGCGCGCTCGGGGCGAGGCTGGCGCTCGCGACGTTCGCCGCGGTCATGGCGCTGCTGGCGTTC
>JAKFDB010000129.1:0-8078 GCA_036676315.1 Bradyrhizobiaceae bacterium | reverse complement strand
GGGCTGTCGACCAGCACCGTATCGCCGGGCTGCAGCAGGTGGCGGATGATCAGGTCGAGCGCGTGGTTGACGCCGAAGGTCATGAGGATCTGCGCCGGCGCGGCATGGATCGAGCGTTCGGCCAGCATCAGCCCGATCTGGGCGCGTAGCGGCCCATAACCGACCGGGTCGCCATAGCCGTGCTTGACCGGCAGGTCGCCCTTCCCGCCGCGAACGCGCAGATGGCGGCCCAGCTCGGAATCCTCCATCCAGGAGGATGGCGGGCGCCCGTCGCCGACGCGCACCGGATGCACCTGGCAGAGCTGCTCGCGCAGCAGCGAGACGATGTCGATCGCCTCGGTCATATGCTGCGGCGGCGCGTCGCTGGGGCGGTGGCCCGGCGCGCGGACATAGAAGCCGGCGCCGCGGCGAGCTTCGAGACGGCCGCTGGCGACGAGGCGGTCGTAGACCTCGACCATCGTGTTCTTCGAGACGCCGTATTCGCCGGCAGCCGCCCGCAGCGAGGCCATGCGTCGCCCCGGCTGGAGCAAACCCTCGTCGATCATCCGGCTGATCCGGGCGACGATCGCGCCGGTACGGTTGCCCTCGAGATTCTCGTCCATGATCTCTGACAATCTGTACCAGTCATCTTACTGGTACAGGAAACGGGACATTGCGGAAATTGTGCCTTGCCGGTCTTCCGCGATTGTCCGAGCTTGTCAATCAAGAAGCGCTGGCGTCAGCCGCACAGCGCAAGAACCGGCCCCGGCTGGGGAGGAAACGACATGATGACGGCCGAGGCGCGCGGCGCCGCGCGCGATGTGAACTCGCGCATCGAGAACTACCGCAATCTGAGCTGCGCCGAGCGGCTGTCCCAGGCCGTCGCGGCGGCCGGCCTGCCCGACGCCGACCGCGCCCTGCTGGCCCAGCCAGGCGGGCTGCCGCTCAATCTCGCCAACGGCATGATCGAGAACGTCGTCGGCACTTTCGAGCTGCCGCTCGGCGTCGCCACCAACTTCACGGTCAACGGCAAGGACTATCTGATCCCGATGGCGGTGGAGGAACCCTCTGTCGTCGCCGCCGCCTCCTACATGGCGCGGATCGCCCGCGGCTCCGGCGGCTTCCGTACCTCGAGCGATCTCCCGATCATGCGGGCGCAGGTCCAGCTTCTTGGTGTCGGCGATCCCGAAGGGGCGCGCCACAAGCTGCTGGCGGCACGCGACGAGATCGTCGCCGCCGCCAATGCCAAGGACAAGGTGCTGGTCTCGCTCGGTGGCGGCTGCCGCAATATCGAGGTCCATGTCTTCCCGCAGACACCGCGCGGGCCGATCGTGGTGATGCACCTGCTCGTCGACGTGCGCGACGCGATGGGGGCCAATACGGTCAACACCATGGCCGAGACGGTGGCGCCGATCGTCGAGCGCATCACCGGTGGCACGGTGCGCCTGCGCATCCTTTCGAACCTCGCCGATCTGCGCCTGGCGCGCGCCAGCGTCACCATCCCCGAGGCGGCGCTGACGACCAAGGAATTCTCCGGCCGGCGGATGATCGAGGGCATGCTCGACGCCTACACCTTCGCGGCGATAGACCCCTACCGCGCCACCACCCACAACAAGGGCATCATGAACGGCATCGACCCGGTCGTGGTCGCGACCGGCAATGACTGGCGGGCGATCGAGGCCGGCGCCCATGCCTACGCCGCGCGCAGCGGCCGCTACACCTCGCTGACGACCTGGGAGGAGGACCGGGACGGCAACCTCGTCGGCTCGATCGAGATGCCGATGGCGCTCGGCCTCGTCGGCGGCGCCACCAAGACCCACCCGCTGGCGCAATGGTCGCTGCGCCTGCTCGGCGTGAAGAGCGCGCAGGAACTGGCCGAGGTCACGGTCGCGGTCGGGCTCGCCCAGAACATGGCGGCGCTCAGGGCGCTGGCGACCGAGGGCATCCAGCGCGGCCATATGGCCCTGCATGCTCGCAACATCGCGATCGTCGCCGGCGCCGAGGGCGCCGAGATCGAGGCCATCGCCGCCGAGCTCGCCCGGACGCACGACGTCCGCGTCGACCGGGCCCGTGAACTGCTGGCGGAGCGCCGCAAGGGCAGCTAAGCCGCGCTCCATTCTTTTCGATTCTCACCACAGAACCGCATCAAGCGGACGACAACCGGAGGAACGCCCATGAACACCCTGATTTCCCGTCGCGCGCTCGGCGCCCTGCTGGTTTCGACCGGCATAATGCTGTCGCTGCCGGCCTTCGCGCAGAACGAGATCAAGATCGGCTACAATGCCGACCAGTCGGCCTCCGGCGCGGCGGAGCTTGGCCTCTCCGGCCTCTACGGCTTCCAGGCAGCGATCGAGGATCTGAACGCGCAGGGCGGCGTGCTCGGCCGCAAGCTCGTCGGCGTCATCAGAGACGACGCCGGCGCGCCGCCGAAGTCGATCCAGAACATGAACGAGCTGATCGACAATGAGAAGGTCGCGGCCGTGGTCGGACCGACCAATTCCGGCAATGCGCTCGCCTGGCTGCACATCCCGCAGCAGAAGAAGGTGCCGGTGATCTCGCATGTCGCGACCGCGACCGACATTACCGCCCGCTACGCCAAGGAGCCGCAGAACTACATCTTCCGCGTCTCGATGGTCGATCGTGAGCAACTTGCTCTGCTCGCCGCCTATGCGGTCAAGGCCTCGAAGACCAAGAATGTCGCGATCATCGCCGACACCACCGGCTACGGCCAGGCGGCGACCAAGGACCTGCAGGAGATCCTGACCCTGCACGGCATCAAGCCGGTCGGCATCGAGAAGTTCGGGCCGAAGGACACCGACATGACCTCACAGCTCGCCAAGCTGAAGGCGGCCGGCGCGGACATGATCATCACCGGCTCGCTGGCCGACGCCACGGCGCAGGTGCTGAAGAGCATGGAGAAGATGGACTATTATCCCGGTCTGCTCTCGACCTGGGGCTCCATCAACACGCCGCTGGTCAACATCGCCGGGCCCAAGCTCGCCGAGAAGACGATCTTTGCGGCCTCGACCACCGAGGATGCCAGCGATCGCGCCGCGGCGCTGCACAAGCGCCTGATGGCCAAGCATCCGAACATGCCGGCCTTCGTCTCGGCCGCGCAGGGCTATGACGCGGTGATGCTGATCGCCGCCGCGATCAAGCAGGCAGGCGGCACGGACGGCCCGAAGCTGCAGCAGGCGCTGGAGAATCTCGGCAAGGTCCAGGGCATCATCAAGGCCTATGACAAGCCCTTCAGCAAGGAGCAGCACGAGGCGCTCGGCGTCGCCGATTTCCATCTCGCGCAGTGGAAGAACGGCCGCGTGGTCAAGCTCGACGATCCGGTGGTCAAGGGGCTGACGGCGGCGGACCTGAAGCGCTGAGAACTAGCTTAGGGAGTAGACCGGTCATCCCGGCCGGAGCGTAGCGCAGAGCCGGGATCCATGCCTGAACTGTTCCGGCATGGATCCCGGGTCGAGCTCTGCTCGCCCGGGATGACGGCGTGATTTCAAATCACAGGGTTCGGCGTCGGCACAGCAGGCCCGCGGAGAGACGATGACGGCATTCCTTCAGGCTCTGGCCAGCGGTCTGGCGCTGGGCGCGATCTACGGGCTGATCGCGCTCGGCTTCAACATCACCTACGCCACGACCAAGACCTTCAATTTCGGCCAGGGCGCCTTCCTCGTGCCGGGCAGCCTGGTCGGCGTCTCGCTGCTGCTGCTGGCGGCCGGCAAGCCGCATTTCGGCAACCTCACCCAGGCCGAGATGACGATGTCCGCCTACGTGCTGGCGACGATCGCCAGCGTCGTCGTGGTCGGCGCCATCGGCATCGCGCTCTACTACTGCGCGATCAAGCCCTTCGTCGGCGCCGGCGGCCTCAACTGGGTGCTGAGCACGATCGGCTTCGGCATCATCATGCAGAACACCGCGCTGGCGATCTGGGGCCCGGCCTCGATCGCGGTGCCCTCGCCGCTCGGCAGCGATGTCTGGCGCATCGCCGGCGCAGGGATCAGGCCGCAGGAAGTGCTGATCGCGGTCGTCGCCGTCGCGGTGATGGTCGGGCTCGACATCGTCCTGCGCAAGACGCGCTTCGGCAAGGCGCTGCGGGCCGTCGCCTTCAACCCGCAGGCGGCGGCGATCGTCGGCATCAATGTCGAGACGATCGTGATCCTCGCCTTCGTGATCTCCTCGGCCCTGGCGGGGCTCGCCGGCATCCTGATCGCGCCGATCACCACGGCCTCGGTCTTCATCGGGCTCGGTGTCGCGCTGAAGGCGTTCTCGGCCGCGATCGTCGGCGGGCTGACCAGCCCGCGCGGCTGCATGCTCGGCGGCTTCCTGCTCGGCGTGGTCGAGGCGCTGGTCGGGCTCTGGCGCGCCGAGATGCGCGAGATCACCATCTTCCTGCTGATCATCATCGTGCTGGTCGTCCGCCCGAGCGGGCTGATGGGCGCGCGCAGCGTGGAGAAGATCTGATGCCCGCGCTCGCCCACGCCATCGGGGTGGCGGTGCTGGTCGCTGCGCTCGCGCTCGTGCCCTATCTCGGCTTCAACGATTTCTACCTGCAGATCCTGTTCACGATCGGGGTGAACTATCTCGCCGCCGCGGGCTTGAACGTGCTCGTCGGCTATGCCGGCCAGAAATCACTCGGCCATGCCGGCCTCTTCGCCGTCGGCGCCTACACCGCGGCGATCGCCAATATCGAATGGGGGCTGAGCCCCTGGCTCTCGCTGGTGCTGGCCTGCGGCTTCGGCGCGATCTTCGGCCTCGTCATCGCCATGCCGTCGGTGCGCGTCTCCGGGCCGAGCCTCGCCATGGTGACGATCGGCTTCGGCATCGTCGTCGAGAAGATCGCGACGGAGTGGACCGACATCTTCAAGGGCCAGGCCGGCTTCTACGGCATTGGTGCGCCCTCGATCGCCGGAACGAGCTTCACCAACCTGCACTGGGTCTGGTTCGTCGGCGCGCTCTGCATCGCCACCCATCTGATGCTGCGCTCGCTGCTCGCCGGCCGCTATGGCCGCGCCTTCCTCGCGGTGCAGATGGCCGAGCCGGCGGCGCAGTCGGTCGGTATCTCGGTGGTACGGGCCAAGACGCTGGCCTTCGTCATCTCGGCGGTGACCTGCGCCCTCGCCGGCGCCGTGGTGGCGCAGCAGAACCAGTATTTCAACTCCGACTTCATCACCTTCAACCTGTCGATATTCCTTCTGGTAGTGGTGATCTTCGGTGGCTCGGGCTCGCTCTATGGGCCGCTCTTCGGCGCGGTGATCCTGACGCTGCTCGACGCCTGGCTGGCGCGCTGGCCAGCGCTGCAGCACTTCACCTATGGCGCGCTCTTGCTGTTCTCGCTTTACCTGATGCCGAACGGCATCGCGGGTGCTGTTTCCGGCCTCGCGGCGCGTTGGCGGCGCACCGCCCCTGCCCTGCCGGATGTCGTCGGCCGCAGCGTCCTGTCGGCGGCTTCGGCCGCGCCGGCGAGCGGCGAGATCCTGATCGTCAAGGACCTCTACAAGGCCTATGGTGGCATCGTCCCGGTCCGCAACGTCTCCTTCGCGATCACTGCCGGAAAAGTGCATGCGCTGATCGGCCCGAACGGCGCCGGCAAGACGACCCTGCTCAACCTATTGTCTGGCCATGTCGCGCCCGATGGCGGCTCGATCCGCTTCGAGGGGCGCGAGACGGTCGGCTTTCCGGCCCATCGCGTCGCCGGGCTCGGCATCGCCCGGACCTTCCAGAACCTCAAGCTGTTCGGCGATCTCTCGGCGCTCGACAACGTCCTGCTCGGTGCGCATCTGCATATCGAGACCGGCTTTGCCGCCGCGCTGCTCGGCCTGCCGTCGAGCCGCCAGGTCGAGGCCAGGGCGCGCGCCGACGCGTTGGCGCTGCTCGCCGATCTCGGTCTTGGCGAGCGCGCTCATGAGCCGGCAAAGAGTCTACCCTACGGCCTGCAGCGACGGCTCGAGATCGCCCGCGCCCTCGCCTCGCAGCCGAAGCTGCTCCTGCTCGACGAGCCGGCGGCCGGCCTCAATCCGCAGGAGACGCATGAGCTCGGCGAGGTCATCCGCCGCATCCAGCAGGCCGGCGTCACCGTGCTCTTGATCGAGCATCACATGGACCTCGTCATGGGCATCTCGCAGCATGTGCTGGTGCTCGATTATGGCGCGCTGATCGCCGAAGGACGGCCGGAGGCGATCCGCCGCGATCCCAAGGTCGTCACCGCCTATCTCGGCGCCGATGAGGATGTCGCCGCATGACCATGCTAGCAATCGAAGGGCTCAAGGTCCGCTATGGCGCGGTTGAGGCGCTGAAGGGTATCTCGCTTTCCGTCGGGCAAGGCGAGGTCGTCACGCTGATCGGTGGCAACGGTGCCGGCAAGTCGACGCTGATGCGGGCCATTGGCGGGCTGGCGAAGGTCGCCGCTGGCTCGATCCGCTTCGAGGGGCGCGACGTCACCGGCATCAAGGGCCATGAATGCGTCCGCCTCGGCATCGGCCACTCGCCGGAGGGGCGCATGGTCTTCGGCGACCAGAGCGTGCGCGACAATCTCATGCTCGGTGCCTATGCCCGCCGCGACGAAGACGGCATCGCCAACGATATCGAGCGCTATTTCGGCATCTTCCCGCGCCTCGCCGAGCGGCAGGACCAGCTCGCCGGCACGCTGTCGGGCGGCGAGCAGCAGATGCTGGCGATCGCCCGCGCCCTGATGAGCCGGCCGAAATTGCTCCTGCTTGATGAGCCGTCGCTCGGCCTGGCGCCGCTAATCGTGCGCGAGGTCTTTTCCGTGATCCGCCGGCTGCGCGAGGAAGGGATGACGATCCTCCTGGTCGAGCAGATGGCCAACCAGGCGCTCGCCGTCGCCGACCGGGCCTATGTCATCGAGACCGGCACGATCACGCTCGAAGGCACCGGCGCCGAGCTGCTGCGCGACGAGCGCGTCCGCTCGGCCTATCTCGGGGCCTGAGATGACAGTCCGCGAGGTCGTCATCGTCGAGGTCGGCCCGCGTGACGGGTTGCAGAACGAGAAGGTCGAGGTCGCGACCACCGACAAGCTCGCTTTGATCGAGAGACTGGCAGCAGCCGGCCTGCCCCGCATCGAGGCGACTGCCTTCGTCTCGCCGCGCTGGGTGCCGCAGATGGCGGACCATGATGCGGTGATGCGCGGCGTTGCCCGCCGGCCGGGCGTGGTCTTCTCGGCCCTCGTCCCCAATGAGAAGGGCGCGGAGGCCGCCCTAGCCGCCGGGGTGCAGGCATTGGCGGTCTTTACCGCCGCTTCCGAGAGCTTCTGCCAGAAGAACACGAACTGCTCGATCGCCGAAAGCATCGCGCGCTTCCGGCCGGTGATGGCGCTGGCGGAGCGCGCTGGCGTGCCGGTCAGGGGCTATGTCTCCTGCGCGCTCGACTGCCCCTATGAGGGTGAGATTGCCCCCGAAGCGGTGGCTGCGGTCTCAGCCGAACTGCTCGAACTCGGCTGCAACGAGATCGCGCTCTCGGACACGCTCGGGCGCGGCACGCCGGAGCGGACGCAGGCCATGATCGAGGCGGCGCTGAAGCGCGCGCCCGCCGCAATGCTCGCAGGGCATTTCCACGACACTGCGGGACAGGCCATCGCCAATGTCGAAGCGGCCTGGCAACTTGGCCTGCGCGTCTTCGACGGCGCCATCGGCGGGACCGGCGGCTGCCCTTATGCGCCGGGAGCGGCCGGCAATCTGGCAACCGAGCGCCTCGTCGCACATTTCGCAGAAATGGGCATCGCGACCGGCGTCGACCTGGTGGCGCTGCGACTGACGGCTCAGTGGATCGGCGCGCGCCTGCTTCCCGGCCTCCGCGCATAAGCGCGCCGGGTTAGGCTCAGTGCAAGATCTTGCCGAGGAAGTGGCGGGACCGATGCGATCTCGGGGTCGAGACGTTGCTGCATCGCCAAAACAAAAAAAGCGCCGCTGCTGATCTCTTTCAAGATCTGCAGCGGCGCTTTTTGTTGAATGTCATGTAATGAGGGATATCCTTGACAGGCCCGGCAACGACCTACTCTCCCGGGTCTTGAGACACAGTACCATCAGCGCTGAGGAGTTTAACGGCCGAGTTCGGGATGGGATCGGGTTCTGGCTCCT
>JAKFDB010000128.1:0-3558 GCA_036676315.1 Bradyrhizobiaceae bacterium | reverse complement strand
CGGATTCCGGACGCGCCGCGCGCCGGCGAGATCGTCGTCGCGGTCGCGCTGACCAGTGGCGGGCGCCCGCTGCCGCGCGTCGGCGGCCTGACCCATGCCGAGGTCAAGGGCGAGGATGGGCTGCGCTGACAGCGCTCGACTAACTCGCCGGCCACAAAAAAAGGCGCAGGGAACCCTTCTCCCGTGTGGGAGAAGGGCAGGGATGAGGGCCTGCCCTAACCGACCAAAAGCGCAGCGGCGCCGTGGCGCCCGAACGATCAGCGGCGGTCCCTCACCCCTGCCCCTCTCCCATCCGGGAGAGGGGTTCTGCGTTGCGGCTCCTCGCTCTACTTCCCCGCCTTGCGCGCCCTTCCCACCGCCTCCTCGACGCCCTCCCAGGCCGGCTTGTCCGGCGCGAAACGGGCGCGCATGTAGCGCGCGAGGTCGGTGAGCTGGCGGTCGTCCAGCGCGGTCGCGAAGGCGGGCATCGAGCCGATACCGTGCTGGCCGCCCTCGACCAGCATGCGCTGGAAGTTCGCCGGCGTCGCGGCATGGAGTTTCGACGAGAGCCCCAGCGCCGGACCGGCATTGGCGAGCGGCGCGGCGCGTCCGGTCTCGTGGCAGGCGGCGCAGGCGCCCTGATAGAGTCGCGCCGCCGGCGAGGTCGCCGGATTTGCCGCCGCGCTGGTCGCTAGCTCGATCTGCGCGGCGCGCGTCTTCGCCTCCGCCTCCGACAGCGGTTCATTCAGCGAGGCGAGATAGCTCGCCATTGCGCGGATATCGCTGTCGGGTAACGCCTTCAGCTCTTCGATCACCGGCGCCATCGGGCCCGAGGCCGCGCCGTGCCGGGCGGCGGTGCCGGTGCGCAGATAGGTGTAGAGCTGCGCCTCGCTCCACGGGATCGGCCCGGCAGAGGCCTTCGTCAGCGCCGGCGCCTCCCAGCCCTCGGCCTCGCCGCCGGCGAGATAGGCGCTGCCGCCGCGTTCGGCGCCGAGCGCGTTGCGGGGTGTGTGGCAGGCGCCGCAATGGCCGAGCCCGTCGACGAGGTAGCGGCCGCGATTCCATTCGGCCGAGCGCTGCGGCGCCGGCGCCGTCTCGCTCTGGCGGTTGAAGAACAGGTTCCAGCCGGCCATCAGCGGGCGCAGGTTGAAGGGGAAGCTGAGCCGGCTCGTCTGGTTCTCCCGACGCACCGCAGGCTGCGACATCAGGAAGGCGTAGAGCGCCTGCAAATCGGCTTCGCTCGCCCTTGAGAAGCTTGGATAGGGGAAGGCCGGGTAGAGATGACGGCCGTCGCGATGCAGGCCGGCGCGCATCGCCCGCTCGAAGGCCGGATAGGACCAGTTGCCGATGCCGGTCTCGGGATCGGGCGTGATGTTGGTGGTCATCACCGTGCCGAACGGCGTCTCGAGCGCGAGCCCGCCGGTGTAGGGCACGCCGTCCTTGACGGTGTGGCAGACGGCGCAGGCGCCGAGCGCGGCGAGCTGACGGCCCTTCTCGATCGTCGCCGCCGACCAGGTCGCCGGATCGGGCCGGGCGATCGGCGCGATCGAGGGCGCCATGGCGAGCGAGATGGCGGCGAAGGTCGCGGCACCGGCGAAGGCGCCGCCGAGTTTGCTCCATAGGTCGAAGCGCGGCTTGGTAGCGGGTGCGGCAACGGCCGGAGCCGGTGGCGGCAATTGCCCGAGCCCGGCGAGCACGCGCTCGGGCGTCAGCGGCAATTCGCGGAAGCGCACCCCGGTCGCGTCATAGACGGCGTTGACGATGGCGGCGGCGCTCGGAACCGAGGCCGATTCGCCCGCGCCGAGTGGCGGCTCATGCTGCTTGTCGACGAGAAGCACGTCGATCGCCGGCAGCTCCGGGAAGGTCAGCACCGGATAGGCGCCCCAATCGCGGCTGGCGACGGCGGTGGTCTGCGAGAAGGTCACCTCCTCGCGCAATACCCGGCTGGTCGATTGCAAGACATTGCCGTGGATCTGGTGGGTCACGCCCGCCGGGTTGACGACCATGCCGGTGTCCTGGCCGACGGTGACGCGGCTGACGGTGACCTCGCCGGTCGCGCGATTGACCGCGACATCGGCGACCCAGGCGGCCCAGGCGGCGCCGACGCCCGGCCAGCTGCCATGGACATAGCGCGCCTGGGCGAAGCCGCGACCGCGCAGGATCTCGCCATCCGCCTCCATGCGCGGGCCGACATGCGGCTGCCAGCCGGCGCGCTCGGCCGTCGCGCGCGTCAGCTCGGCGGCGTGCTCGTCATTGATGTGGCGCAGGCGGAATTCGACGGGGTCGACGCCGGCTTCATGCGCGAGTTCGTCGATATAGCTCTCATGGGCGAAGACGTTCGGCATGGCCGAGACGCCGCGCAACCAGGAGGCGCGCACGATCGGCGGCATGTCATAGGCCGTCAGCCGCATGTTCTCGTAGTCGTAGGAGGGCAGCGCGGTGCGGTCGCCCATGCGGAGCGTCGCCGGCTGGTTCGGGATGCGGCCGGTCAGCAGCAGGGCCAGCGTCGGGGCGGCGTTCGAGGGATACCAGGTGTGGAAGTCATAGGCCGCGAGCGAGGCGCCGGGGCCGAGCCCGCCCCTGATGTCGATGAGCTGGGCCGCGCCCTTCGGCTCCCAGAGATGCTCCTGCTCGCGCGTGAGCTGGACGCGCACCGGCGCCCCGACCGCGCGCGACAGCAGCACCGCATCGGCGGCGACATCGTCCGCGCAGTTGCGACCATAGCAGCCGGCGGCCTCGTGGCGGATGATGTCGATGCGCTCGCGCGGCAGGCCGGTCAGCAGCGCAAGATCGTTCTGCAGCGGGAAGGGGTTCTGGCTGCCGGTCCAGACGGTGATGCCGTCCTCATGGACATTGGCGACGGCGCAGGAGGGGCCGATCGAGCCGTGCATGTGGTAGGGCCAGACATAGGTGCGGTCGAGCCGCTGCTCGAGACTGCCCAGTGCAGCTTCGACATCGCCCTGGTCGACCAGCAGCCTCGGCGTCGAGGGGTGTTCGCGCAGCGCCTTGCCGAGATCGGAGAGGTCGGGCGGCGTGAAAGCGCGCCACTGCGCCCGCAGCCTGAGTGCCGCTTCGGCGGCATGCTCCTCGCGCTCGGCGACGATGCCGATGAAATCGCCCTCGACCACGACGGCGCGGATGCCGGGGATGCCGGCGATCGAGTCGTGATCGACCGAGATCAGGCTGCGGCCGACGAAATCGCCGGCATCCATGCCGCCATAGGGCGGCCGGACGACGCGGCCGTGCAGCATGCCGGGCACGCGGACGTCATGGACATAGACGAAGCTGCCATCGACCTTGGCCGGGATGTCGACCCGCGCCACCGGCCGGCCGATCAGTTTGTGCCGGTCGGTCGGCTTGAACTGCGCGCTCTCGGCCAGCGGCAGCAGAAGGCGTTCGTTGGCGAGCAGGGTTTCGAGTGCGATCGCCGGGGTCGCTGCTTCGTCGCGGAAGAGTACGCCGTCGCGCAAGCCGATCTCGCCCTCGCCGCATTGCAGGGCGGCGGCGGCCAGCGCGATCAGCCTGGCGCGGATCTGGGTCGCGCCGATGCGCATCGCGGTCGAGGTGACCTGGATCGTC
>JAKFDB010000127.1:0-65432 GCA_036676315.1 Bradyrhizobiaceae bacterium | reverse complement strand
ACCGGCAAGTTCCTGCTCTGCCCGATGCCCGGCCTGGTCAAGGCGGTCTTCGTCGCGGTCGGCCAGGAGGTCAAGGCCGGCGAGCCGCTCTGCATGGTCGAGGCGATGAAGATGGAGAACGTGCTGCGCGCCGAAAAGGACGCCACCATCGCCAAGATCCTCGCCAAGGAAGGCGACTCCCTCGCCGTCGACGCGGTGATCATGGAATTCGCGTGAGGGAGAGCGCTTCAGCTGGCCTCCGGCCGGCGAAGTACCGCCGTCATTCCGGACAAGCGCCGAGGGCGCGCCGCTGCGGAATCCATCGTAGAGGGCCGGAGTTCCACGATGGATTCCGGCGCTCCGCGGAGTTTATCCTTGGGCCGACCGAAGGTCGGACCCGAGGGCTGCGGCCGGAATGACGGAACGCCTGACCGTGCCGCTTGCCTTCGTTCGCCCTCCGTCTGATTGTCGCGCCCCCATAATGCGAAGGTGGCGAACAATGCTGACGATCTTCGGGCGGATCAGCTCGATCAACGTGCAAAAGGCGGTGTGGGCGGCAGGCGAAGTCGGCCAGCCCTTCGAGCGGATCGATATCGGCGGCCAGTTCGGCGGCAACAAGGAGCCGGCCTATCTCGCCAAGAACCCGAACGGACAGATCCCGACGCTGGAGGATGGCGAGATCTGCATCTGGGAATCGAACAGCATCGTGCGCTATCTCGCCGCCCGCTACGGCGCCGGCTGGATCTGGGAGGAGGATCCGGCGCGCCGGGCCGATGCCGACCGCTGGATGGACTGGATGAACACCTCGCTGCAGCCGGCGATGACGCCGGCCTTCTGGGCCTTGATCCGCAAGCTGCCCGAGCACCAGAATCCCGCCATCATCGAAACCTCGATCGCCAGTACCGAGGCCAAGCTCGACATCCTCGAGGCGCATCTGGCCGGCCGGAGCTATCTCGCCGGCGAGCGCTTCGGCATGGCCGACATCACGGTGGCGCCCGGCGCACATCGCTGGCTGCATATGCCGGTGCCGCAGAAGGAGCGGCCCAACCTGACGCGCTGGTACAAACAGGTCTCGGCGCGTCCGGCCGCGGTGCCGGCCCTGCCGCTGCCGATTTCTTGAAAAGCTGCCGGACTTGACCGCGCCGCGCTGCCCGGCATGATTGCGACGATGCGCCAGTTGCCACTCCTGATCATCGCGTTCCTGCTGCCGCTCGCCGGGCCGGCTCTGGCACAGGCGCCGGGAAACAGCGTGCAGCCGGGCGACCGGCTCCAGATCGCGTCCTGCATGCGGCAGGGCGCGGCGGCAAGCGCGGCCTGCATCGGCTCGGTGGCGGTGCCTTGCGCTCGCGCCGCCAGCGGCGACCGCCGCGATGCCGAAATTACCTGCGCCAGGCGCGAGGAGGCGGCCTGGCGCGAGCGGCTGGTGCTGGCGACGCAGATGCTCGGCCGCACGCTCGATGCCGGCGGACGCAGCCAGTTCACCGCGCTGCAGCTCGCCTGGGAGGGCTATGCCGTGCAAAAATGCGCCTTCTATGGCAGTGCGCAGGTGCCGGCCCGTGCGGCCGGGCTGCAGGCCGGCTGCGAATTGCGCGAAACCGCCCAGCGCGCGCTCGAGATCGAGCGCTTCGCGGCAGGGCGCGGGCGCCGCGCGCCATCGAGCCCGCCGCAGATCATCCGGTAGGCACCCCGCCGGAAGCGCGCTGCCGTTCCCGCGCAAGCAGGAACTTCCTGAGCGTCTCTGCCGATACTCCCAGGTCGTCCCGGGCGCAGCGCAGCGAAGACCCGGGATCCAGGCCTGAACCTCCACGGCGAGCGCTCCGGCATGGATCCCGGATCGGCGCGGCTGCGCCGCTTGTCCGGGATGACGATGCTCATTCGTGAACGGCAGGCGGCGACGTGGCCAAGGCGAGCCGCCCCGAATGTTCGCGCATCGCCATAACCTCCCGTCAGCTTTCATCCGCTATGGAATGGCCTGCGCAGAAAGGCCGCCATGTTCTTCGTTCTCTCCAAGGTCATCTGGTTCTTCGCTTCGCCGGTGAACCTCGCCATTGCCGGCCTGGCGCTGGCGAGCCTGCTCGCCTTCACGCGCTTCGCGCGGCCCGCCCGCTGGCTCGGCCTGTTCTGCATCACCGTGCTGGTCGCGCTCGCCTTCAGCCCGCTGCCGCGCATCCTGGTGCGGCCGCTGGAGGACCGCTTTCCGCAGCAGGCGGTCAGCTCAGGCAAGGTCGACGGCATCATCGTGCTCGGCGGCGCGATCGGCGTCGCCCGCGAGGACATCGTCCTCAACAATGCCGCGGCGCGGATGACCAAGGCGGTCGAGCTGGCGCGCGCCCATCCCGAGGCGAAGCTGGTCTTCACCGGCGGCGGCGCCAACCTGCTCTCGCCGGTGATCCGGACCGAGGCCGACGGGGCGCGCCTGCTCTTCCTCGGCCTCGGCCTGCCGGAGAGCCGCCTCGTGCTCGAGGACCAGTCGCGCAACACGATCGAGAACGCCGTCTTCACCCGCCGGCTGGTCGACCCCAAGCCCGGCGAGCGCTGGCTCCTGGTGACGTCGGCCTGGCATATGCCGCGCGCCATGGGCGTCTTCCGCCAGGCCGGGTTTGCGGTCGAGGCCTTCCCGGTCGACTTCCTCTCCAGCGGCGAGAGGGCCGACTTCTTCCGGCCCTACCGCAAGGCGGGGCGCGGGCTCGACATCGCCGACGACGCCTTCAAGGAATGGGTCGGGCTCGTCGCCTATTACCTCGCCGGCTATTCGGACGCGCTGTTCCCGGGCCCGGTGCAGGCGGCAGGCCGGCAGTAGCGCACGTCATGCTCGGGCTTGTCCCGAGCATCTCAGGCCGAAGGAGGTTTCGATTGGCGCCGTCTCGTCCTGAGATTCTCGGGTCTGCGCTTCGCTTCGCCGAGAATGACGACCATGTCACTCCGGCAGGCGCAGACGGTAGACCCCGCGAAAATCGTCGGGATCGACCGGCTTGCCCTTGCGGATGATGACGAGCCTGCCCTGTTTCATCAGCCGGATGGCGACATGACGGGCGGGCTGCATCAGCGGGCCCCAGCCATCGGGATGATCGCCGCCGACGGCGCGCGCCGCATCGGTCGCAGAGATCGTCCGGCCGGCGCCGCGCTCGCCGAGCAAAGCAAGGATCGCAGCTTCGAGAGCCGCATCGCGGTCGTCACGGGGGGTCATCGGGCGGCCTCGTCCAGCTGGGATGGTGGCGGTGTCGGCCGGTGAAAGACGCGGGTGGCGTCGGAGGCGAACTGGCGCCGCCACATCGCCGTCAGCACGGCCCCGGTGAAGACGATGAAGGCGACCGGGCCGAGGAACCAGCCGAGATAGGCCAATGCGAAGAAGAAGGCACGCTGGCCGCGATTGAAATGCCGGCCGGCGGCGATGTTCATCTGCGTGGTTTCGTGCACCGCCTGCTCCGCTTCTTCCGGCGTGGCGTGGCGCGGCGAGGGCAGGGCGCCGAGCAGGATCACGCAATAGTTGAACAGCCGGTAGCTCCAGGCGAATTTGAAGAAAGCATAGCCGAAGATCGCGGCGAGGCCGACCACTTTGATCTCCCAGGCCGCTGCCGAGGTGGTGCTGGCGAAGGGCAAATCGGCGAAGAGCGCGACGACGCGGTCGGTCGACTGCAGCAGGGTCAGCGAGCCGCCGATCGCGATCAGCGAGGTCGAGGCGAAGAAGGCGGTGCCGTTCTGCAGGCCGCCCATCACCTGCGTGTCGACGATTCGGTTGTCGCGCTCCATCGCCTCGCGGATCCAGCGGGCGCGGCGCGAATTCATCATCATGTTGAGGCTCCTGCCGGAATGCGGCCCGACCTCGACGGCGAAGTGATAGCCGAGCCAGGACAGCAGGAAGAAGGTCAGGGCAATGGTGTCGAGCGTGGTGAATCCGGCCATGGGCCCTCCTGTCGCGCGCAGATTGGCGATGGTGCCGCCCTGCGGCAAGTGCGATTGACGCGGCTCTGCACAGGCGCCACCTTGCGCGCCGCGCCGTAGACGGGCGCAAGGGGAGGCCGGAATGCCGCAGACGATCACCAAGGGCTACAAGGCGTTGCTGGCCGAGGCCGAGGCGAAGGTGAAGACGCTTTCGGTCGACGAGGCCAAGGCACTCTCCGGCCGCGACGACACGGTCTTCGTCGACCTGCGCGATCCGCGCGAGCGTGAACGCGAAGGCAAGATGCCCGGCGCCTTCCATTGCCCGCGCGGCATGCTCGAATTCTGGATCGACCCGGAAAGCCCCTATGCCAAGCCGGTCTTCCAGGAGGACAAGCAATTCGTCTTCTTCTGCGCCGGCGGCTGGCGCTCGGCGCTGGCGGCGCAGGTCGCGCAGGAGATGGGCCTGAAGCCGGTCGCGCACATCGCTGGCGGCTTCGGCGCCTGGAAGAAGGCGGGCGCGCCTTTCGAGGAATCAGAGCCCCGGCAGGGCTGAGCAGGCGTCCTTGTCACATATCCTGATCGTCCTGGCGGTCGTCGCCTTCCTGTTCCGCAAGCCGCTCGGCCGCCTGATCGCGCGGCAGTTCCCGGACCGGGCGAAGCGCCAGCGCGTGCTCGCCACGATCATCGCCGGCTTCCTCCTGGTGGTCGGGATCAGGCTGGTCGCGCTGTTCTGGAAATAGGGCGGCTTCCGACCTGCGCAGGCTGATCAGTGGTCAAGGAACAAAATGGCAACGTGAAAGCTTCTTGCCCAGTTCCTAGATTGCGGAGGGGATCCGTCGACCGGATTCCGCGCCATGCCACCGCAGGATTGTAGCTGCTATGACTCCCCGCCAACTGAACGCAGTTCTCGACCGCCAAACGAAGCAGCTTTTGGACAATGGGTTTCATGCGCTTTGTGGCGCTACGGAAGAGAGTTTCACATCGAGAATGGAAGGGCTCGCTTCGTTGCTCGATTCCGCCGGGGAGGTACCGATCTCCGGCAACATTCCTTTGTGCGTCGCCTTTCGCCCGGGCCTCGTGAACCTTGCAGATGCGATGGCTCGGATCGAGGCGAGGTCTGCGGCAGGCGTCGTTGAGATGACGCCCCTGTCGCCCGACGCCTTTCAGGCGATCGAAGCGATTCACATCCCCCGCGGCGAGTTCTATCTTCTGCTCGACATCGACACCGGGCGCGATTTCCTGAACGTCAGCCCGGAGGAATCGTTGGCTATCTTCAGACGTCGCGGCAGGACGCCTCTGACGATGGAGGAGGGCGTCGCCCTCACGACGCAGTACCCGGCGTTGCTGACGGACAAGAAGACCTACAACTGCATTCAGATGCCCGGCTCGCGCAAAGTGGGCGATCAGCGCGTACCGTCGATCTGGGTCAGCAAAGGGCGTCCACGCTTGGGCTGGTGCTGGGACAGGAACGTACACAGCTGGCTTGGCTCAGCCTCCGCCGCTTTGCGTCTGGGCGAAGCTGCCAGGTGAGCCTCGGGGCGGTCGCCTGAAGCAATGCGGCCGCCAGCACTTCGCGCTGCCACCTTCTCCCCGAGGGGAGAAGGAAAGAGCGGCAAGAATCCTGCGCGCGCGTCGACAAACATCGTGACGGCAATGCGAAGCCCGATCGGTTTCGGCTGCAACCGCCCCATGCATAAGACGCGGCTTGCACAATAAGCGGGCATGCGGCATGTTGCACGCCTTGGCTCCAACTCAGGAAAGGGAGGGCTGAATGGAATTCTTCACCATCGTCGCCCCCCCAATGCGGTCCTTCCACTAGGTCGGACTTGCCCGTGGCCCGCCTCCAGGGCGGCCCGAGCCAATTTTTCCTATCGCGTTTTCTGAAGCTTGCGACCGCGGTCGCGCTTCGCCTTGATTTGGAGCCGGTCCGCTGCGGACCGGATGCTTTCATGTCTCTTGCTTCGAAATCGGAGCGGCGGGAGCCGTTCCGTGCCGTTCTCGGCTTCACTTTTTCACATTGGGCCCGCCAACCCGGGCGCGTCGCGGGCGTCGTCGTCACGGTGATGGCCGCGACGGCCGCCGATCTGTTCATGCCGCTCTATGCCGGGCGGCTGGTCGATGCGGTTTCGGGCGAGCGCGTCGCGGGGCTGGACGCCGCCCTCTGGGCGCTCGGCATCATGGTCGCGCTCGGCGCCGGCACGGTGTTCTTCCGGCACCTGTCCTTCGTCGGCATCACCGAGATGACGCTGCGCACCATGGGCGAGGTGGCACGCGAGGCGTTCGCGCGCCTGCAGCGTTTCTCGACCGACTGGCACGCCAACAACTTCGCCGGCTCGACGGTGCGCAAGATCACGCGCGGCATGTGGGCGCTCGACCTGCTGACCGATACGGTGCTGATCGCGCTCCTGCCTTCGCTGGTGGTGCTGCTCGGCACCACGGTGCTGCTCGCCTGGCACTGGCCCGTGATGGGGGCGGTCGTGCTCGCAGGGGCGGTGCTCTACATCGCCGTCACCGTCGCGCTCTCGCTGGGCTACGTCGCGCCGGCGGCGACGCTCGCCAATAGCTGGGACACCAGGCTTGGCGGCGCGCTGGCCGATGCGATCTCGTGCAATCCGGTGGTCAAGGCTTTTGGCGCCGAAGGGCGCGAGGATGGCCGGCTGACCGGCGTGATCGCCAAGTGGGCACAGCGCACGCGGCGCACCTGGCTGCGCGGCACGACCTCCGGCACGGCCCAGCAGATCGTGCTGCTGGGCCTGCGCGCTGCGGTGATCGGCCTCGTGATCTGGCTCTGGTCGCAGGGGCAGGCGAGCCCCGGCGACGTCGCCTTCGTGCTGACCAGCTATGCCGTCGTGCATGGCTATCTGCGCGATGTCGGCCAGCACATCCACAACCTCCAGCGTTCGGTGAACGACATGGAGGAGCTGGTGGCGATGCATGAGCTGCCCTTCGGCGTGCCCGACAGGCAAGGCGCGACGGCGATGAACGTGACTGCCGGCGAAATCGCCTTCGAGCGGGTGACCTTCCATTATGGAGGCCATGTCGAGCCGCTCTATCGCGACTTCTCGCTGACCATCGCGGCCGGCGAGAAGGTTGGTCTGGTCGGGCGCTCCGGCTCCGGCAAGACGACCTTCGTCAAGCTGGTGCAGCGGCTCTACGACGTCACGGAAGGCTGCATCGCCATCGACGGGCGCGACATCGCTACCGCGACGCAGACCTCGCTGCGCTCGCAGATCGCGATCGTGCAGCAGGAGCCGGTGCTGTTCCACCGCTCGCTGGCCGAGAACATCGCCTATGGTCGGCCTGGCGCCAGCCAGGCGCAGATCGAGCAGGCGGCGAAGCTCGCCAACGCGCATGAGTTCATCATGCGCCTGCCCAAGGGCTACGCCACGCTGGTCGGCGAACGCGGCGTCAAGCTCTCGGGTGGCGAGCGCCAGCGTGTCGCGCTGGCCCGCGCCTTCCTGGCCGATGCGCCGATCCTGATCCTGGACGAGGCCACTTCGAGCCTCGATTCGGAATCGGAGGCGCTGATCCAGGAGGCGATGGAGCGGCTGATGGAAGGCCGCACCACCATCGTCATCGCGCACCGGCTCTCGACCGTGCGTGCGATGGACCGCATCCTGGTCTTCGACCGCGGCGAGGTGGTGGAAGAGGGCCGGCATGAGACGCTGCTGACCCATGATGGCGGCATCTACCGGGCGCTGTTCGAGAAGCAGGTCAGCGAGCTGGCCAAGGGGCTGGTGCTGTAAGGCAACGATCCGCTCGGGTTGAAGCAACCCGAGCGGATCGTGCTCGCTCCAGATTGCTTGCTCTTGCCGCCGGAGAGCGGGGCCGCGAGAGCTGCCGCAGCTGCATCAGCATCCTCTGTGGCAACCAACCGGATGCCACAGAGGAGCCGCGCCATACCCTGGCTTTAGCTTATAGATTTAGTCCGAAAACCATATTCCACGGTCCAAGCCGCCATCCTAGCGTCGCCGTCTGGCATGGAGGGCATCAATGGACCGTCGTTCTTTCGCTATCTCGCTGGCGGCCGCCATCGCCGCGCCGTTGACGGCGCGGGCGCAATCTTTCGTGTTCCTCGACTACACGCAGGAAGCGCTCGACAAGGCCTATGACCAGCGCGTCTGGGCGCCGAACGCGACCGAGATCATCGAGCGCTACGCCACGGACAGCGCCGCCGTCCGCAAGCAGTACCCGCCGCAATCGGAGCGCTACGGCGAGAGCGACGCCGAGACGCTCGACATCTTCGCACCGGCGGGCGCGAAGGGGCTGCCGGTGATGGTCTTCATCCATGGCGGCGCCTGGCGGGCGCTGACCAAGAGCGACGCCTCGGCGCCGGCGCCGACCTTTGTCGAGAATGGCTGCATCTATGTGGCGCTGGACTTCGCGGTCATTCCGAAGGTGCGTCTGCCGGAGATGGCGGCGCAGTGTCGGCGCGCGCTGCTGTGGCTGCACAAGAACATCGCCCGCTTCGGCGGCGATCCCGAAAAGATCTTCGTCTCCGGCCATTCCTCGGGCGGGCATCTGTGCGGCGCCATGTTGACCACCGACTGGGCAGCCCTGAGCGGGCCGAAGAACCTGCTCAAGGGCGGTGTCGCGATGAGCGGCATGTACGAGCTCCATCCCGTCATGCTCTCGGTCCGCAGCTCCTATGTGAAGATCTCGCAGGAGGAGCTCGCGGCGCTGAGCGCCATGCGCCATCTCGACAAGATCGCCTGCGACGTGCTCGTGGTCTTCGGCGACAAGGAGACGCCGGAATTCCAGCGCCAGTCGAACGAGTTCGCCACGGCGCTCGCCGGGATGGGGCGGCTGGCCGGCAGGATCATGCTGCCGGGGCGCAACCACTTTGTCGTGCCGGAAGAGCTCAATGACGCGAAGACGCAGGTCGCGCAGGCGGTGCTCGCCATGATGAAGCGGTGAGGGAGTTCCTGCGCCACCCCTGCGGATGAGCTATTTGGGCGCGGCCGCTCTCGGCCGCACCCCTGCGACGGGGCCGGGGGGCAACGGCTCGTTCAAATCGCGATTCAACGACTTGCCATCCTGAATCGGCTTGCTCAGAAAACGATTCATCCCGGCGAGGTAAGTCTCTGGCAAAGCCCATGATCTGGCGCTGGCGATGACGCTTTCGAGATAGCCGGGCTTGGGCTTCCCGATCTCGCCGCTGCGCCCGACATAGATCAGCGCCCGCTTGGCGCCGCCCTCGACGATCACCGGCTGGCTGATCTTGACGTAGAGGCCGCTGGAGAGCTCCTCGAACTTGTCGAGGGTGCGGATGTCGCCGAGCGCGCAGTCCCAGAGCACGCCGTGGACGCTCTCGCGCGGATCGCGGACCACCGAGGCATAGCCGTCGGTGGTGACGATGAAGCGGTGGCGCGGCAAGCGGGCAAGGCCGAGCGCCTTCGAACGCGGGCAGCGTGTCGCCATCGCGGCGATGTCCATGTTGGCGCCATAGGCGAAGTAGAGGGGCATGTCGGCACCACGTCATTCTCGGGCGGAGCGAAGCGCAGACCCGAGAATCTCGAGACGGGAAGGCGCCGTGCAGGCTTCTCGTCTCGAGATGCTCGGGTCAAGCCCGAGCATGACGTGCCCTGCGAGCTCGTCACTTCGTCTTGTTGAACAGCTCCCGCCCGATCAGCATGCGCCGGATCTCGCTCGTCCCTGCGCCGATCTCGTAGAGCTTGGCGTCGCGCAGCAGGCGGCCGGTCGGGTAGTCGTTGATGTAGCCGTTGCCGCCGAGCAGCTGGATCGCGTCGAGCGCCAGCTGCGTCGCCTTCTCGGCGGCGATCAGGATGGCGCCGGCGGCGTCCTCGCGGGTGGTCTCGGCCCGGTCGCAGGCCTTGGCGACGGCGTAGACATAGGCCTTGCACGAGTTCATCGCGACATACATGTCGGCGACCTTGCCCTGGACCAACTGGAACTCGCCGATCGACTGGCCGAACTGCTTGCGCTCGTGGATATAGGGCAGGACGATGTCCATCGCCGCCTGCATGATGCCGAGCGGGCCGGCGGAGAGCACGACGCGCTCATAGTCGAGCCCGCTCATCAGCACGTTGGCGCCGCGGCCGACCGAACCCAGCACGTTCTCCTCCGGCACCTCGCAATCCTCGAAGACGAGCTCGCAGGTGTCGGAGCCGCGCATGCCGAGCTTGTCGAGCTTCTGATGGGTCGAAAAACCCTTCATGCCCTTCTCGATCAGGAAGGCGCTGATGCCGCGCGAGCCGGCCTCCGGATCGGTCTTGGCGTAGACCACCAAAGTCTCGGCGATAGGGCCGTTGGTGATCCACATCTTGTTGCCGGTCAGGACGTAGCGGTCGCCCTTCTTCAGCGCCTTGGTCCGCATCGAGACGACATCGGAACCGGAGCCCGGCTCGGACATGGCGAGCGCGCCGACATGCTCGCCCGAGATCAGCTTGGGCAGGTACTTCGCCTTCTGCGCGGCATTGCCGTTGCGGGCGATCTGGTTGACGCAGAGATTGGAATGGGCGCCGTAGCTGAGGCCGACCGAGGCCGAGGCTCTGGAGACCTCCTCGATCGCGACGCAATGCTCGAGATAGCCGAGCCCGGCACCGCCATCCTCTTCCTTGACGGTGATGCCGTGCAGGCCGAGCGCGCCCATTTGCGGCCAGAGATCGCGCGGGAACTGGTTGGTCTTGTCGATCTCCTCGGCGCGCGGGGCGATCTTCTCCTGCGCGAAGGCATGGACGGTGTCGCGGATCGCATCGGCGGTCTCGCCGAGGTCGAAGTTGAAGGGGCGGGGCGCGTTGGCGAGCATGGTGGTCCTCCCGGCTTAGAACAGGCGGAGCGGTGCTGCGCTCCTTTCCCGCGTTATAGCGCGGTTGGGGCCCAAGTCAGCGGGCGGGAGGCGGCAGATGGTTCTGCGCCGATGCGCAGGCGTTCGCGAAAGGGAGCGAGGACGATGCGAGATGCCGGGTTCGGTTCTCAGGCGCCCGGACGGCCGGTCACCGAGGCGGGCGGCTCCCGCTCCCTCGCAGGCATGGGCTGATCTCAACGAAGGCACCCGAACTCGCCTTTCGAGATATTCAGAACGTCTGCTCCCGGTCTCGCTGCAACTGCCGCTCGGTATTGCCCCCTGGTCCAGTATCGAGGGCGTCGCAATGAGCGTAGGGTCTGCTCGATCGTGACTGCACTCCATCTTCATATTGCTGCGGGCTCGCGCCCACCAAGAGCAATCGGCATGAAGCTCCAAGGGAGGACTGACATGAAGCCTCATAGCACATGGCTGAATATGTCTGCAGCTGTCGCTCTGATCGTCGGATCAAGCTTGCCTTGCGTCGCGCAGCAAACATCACAACAGCAACGTCCCAATATTGTTGTCGTGATGGGGGACGATATCGGTATCTGGAACATCGGCGCATATCATCGCGGCATGATGGCGGGGCGCACGCCCAACCTCGACAAGCTGGCCGCCGAAGGTATGCTGTTTACCGATTACTACGCTGAGGCGAGCTGCACTGCCGGGCGAGCCAACTTCATCACCGGCGAGCTGCCGATCCGCACCGGCATGACGACAGTCGGCCAGGCAGGCGCCCCTACCGGCTTGCCCGCGCAGGCGGCGACGATTGCCACCGTGCTCAAGGGAATGGGTTACGCCACGGGCCAGTTCGGCAAGAACCATCTCGGGGACAAGAACGAGTTCCTGCCCACCGTCCACGGGTTCGACGAGTTCTTCGGCTATCTCTACCATCTCGATGCGATGGAAGACCCGTGCCATCCGAACTATCCGCAGGATCTCAGGTCGCAGGTCGGCCCGCGCAACATGGTCCATTCGCTGGCGAACAACGTCGATGACGCTACGGTGGACCCGCGTTGGGGCAAGGTCGGCAAGCAGACCATCCGGGACGCTGGCGAGCTCTGCCCGAAGCGGATGGAGACCGTGGACGACGAAATCCGCGACCTGTCCTTCAAGTTCCTGGACAAGGCCAAGGCGGACAACAAGCCGTTCTTCCTCTGGCTCAATCCGACCCGCATGCACATCGTCACGCATCTCTCGCCGAAATACGAGGGCATGCGCAATTCGAGGAACGGCTGGTCCATTCACGAAGCCGGGATGGCGCAGCTCGATGACGATGTCGGCCTGCTGATGCAGAAGCTCAAGGACATGGGCGTCGACGACAACACGATCGTCGTCTTCACCACCGATAACGGCACCGAGGTCTTCACCTGGCCCGATGGCGGGCAGACGCCATTCGCGCAGAGCAAGGGGACGGTCATGGAAGGCGGCTTCCGCGCGCCGGCGATGGTCCGCTGGCCCGGCCGCGTGCCGGCAGGCAAGGTTGAGAACGGCCTGATTTCTGGGCTCGACTGGTTCCCCACCTTCGTCGCCGCGGCAGGCAACCCCAACATCGCCGAAGAGCTGAAGAAGGGTAAGCAGATCGGCGATCGCAACTACAAGGTCTACCTCGACGGCTACAACCAGATGGACCTGATCACCGGCAAGGGGCCGTCGAACCGCAACGAGATCTGGTATTTCGGTGAAAGCGAGCTCGGCGCGGTCCGCGTCGGCGACTACAAGTATCGCTTCATCGACCAGCCCGGCGGCTGGCTCGGCGACAAGACCAAGGCGGACGTGCCCTATCTGACCAATCTTCGCCTCGATCCGTTCGAGCGCACCGGATGGCCGGAAAACGGCACGAAGTCAGGATCGCAGAACTACTTCTCCTGGTTCCAGTACGAGTTCTGGCGCTTCGTGTTCGTCCAGCAGCAGGTCGAGAAGCTTGCCATGACCGCCATCGAATTTCCGCCGATGCAGAGGGGAGCGAGCTTCAACCTCGATGCGGTGAAAGCGAAGATCGAGGCCGCAAGGACGGCGATGGCCAGGTAGGATCGGCAGCATCCAAATGCCGGGGAACCGAGGCAAAGTCGCGCGGAAGTTCCGTGCGACTTTGCCAGCTGCGAAGTCGCCCTTGTTGAGATCGACTGGGGCAATGCACGGGCAAATCAACGTGCCGGGTTTCGACGCGCGGCCCGGGTTCCGGTTCGGCGAGATCGGGGCGCTGCGGCCGTGCCGCGAACGTCCGCAACTCACCTTCTATGGCAGGCGTCAGCTGACTTTCTCAGCGGATCACGTTCCGCCGCTTCAGCAGCCAGTAGACCGCGCCTGCCGCCAGCGCCGACAGGCCGAGAATGTAGAGCCAGCCGAACTCGGTCTCGAGGAAGGGCAGGGCCTTGGTGTTGACGCCGAAATAGCCGGTGACCAGCGTTGCCGGCATCAGCGTCGCGGTCAGGATCGAGAGCACGTAGAGGTGGTGGTTGGTCTGGGCACTGAGGCGGGCGGCGATCTCGTCCTGCAGCAGCCGGGCCCGCTGCTGTACGAGCTGGACGTCCCCCAGCATGGTGTCGACGCGGTGGAGCAGGCGGGCGGTCGCGCTCCTGACCTTCTCGGGTGCCGCCCGGGCGGCGGCGGTTTCCTGGAAACGGCGGAAGAGCTGGTGCAGGCCGTTGAGCTGGCGGTGCAGCCTGACCGTGCGCCGGCGGATCGCGCCGAGCTTGCGCGCCTCGTCGCCGATGCGGTCATCGATGATGTGGTCCTCGATCGAATCGGCGTCGTCGGCCAGCCGGTTCACATCCTCGGCGACGTCCTCGATGACGAATTCGATGACGCGCTCGAACAGCATTTCCGGCGAGGTGGCGCGAAAGCCCGCTTCCAGCGTATCGCGGGTCAGGCGCGTCGCCTGCAGCGCCTGGCGGCGGCCGGTGATCAGGAAGCGCTCGCCGACGATCCAGTGCATCGTGCCCCAGTCGTCGGCGAGGCTGTCGACCTCGCGGACCTGGTCATAGGTGATGCCCCAGACGAAATCCGGATCGTGATAGAGCCGCTGGTGCTCGTCCTGCGACAGGAAGACGGCCTGCGCCTCGAGCGGCAGCTCGCCGCGCTCGGCGATCCATTGCTTGGCGCGGCTGTGGACGAGATCGAGATGGAGCCAGACGAACCTGGCGCCATCCAGCGCGAGCTCGGGCACCCGGTCGCGTGGCACGAGGCTGGCGCGGCCCTCTTCGTCGAAGCGATAGGCCCAGATGAAGCCGGCCCGGGACTGGATATCCTGAAGTATCGACACGCTGCATCCGGCTGACGGGATCGTCGGTCCGCATCAGCGCCCGTCAGATGACGGTTTCGCGACGGTCCGCCGGCTTTACGCCTGCAACTGGCCGTAGACTCATGAGCTCGGAGCCATAGCCGCCGCCGCAGCCTAATGACCGCGCTTGCCTTGCCGTTGTGGCCATCACGCCACATGCTCACTCTGATTCAAATTGCTCGAGAGAGGAAGGCAATGCGGACATCACTCTACGACCTCAGCGTACCGACCTTCCTGCAAACCGTAAGATCCGTCGGAGGCTTTCTCGACCGTGCGGCCACCCACTTTTCAAGCACCGGTGTCGATCCCGATAATTTCGTGAACACCCGCCTCTTCGACGACATGGCGCCATTTCATTTTCAGATCGAAGCGGCATGGCATCATTCCGTGTGGGGGGTGGAGGCTCTCAAGACCGGCGCGTTCACTCCTCCCGCCTTGGTCGGACCTGTTCCCTTCACTGACCTACAGGCGATGATCGGCAAGGCAGAAACGGCGCTAGAGGCGTTCGTCCCCGAAGAGATCAACGACTGCGCGGGCAAGCACCTAGACCTCCAGATCGGCCCGCGACGGCTTGCTTTCACGCCGGAGACCTTCATTCTTTCTTTTTCTCTGCCAAATTTTCATTTCCACGCCGTCACCGCATACAACATCCTGCGCTCGCGAGGCGTGCCGCTCGGTAAACGTGATTACGAGGGTCGGCTGCGGACCAGTTCAGTCTGAGCCGAAATTTGGTTTCCAGCAAAAGGACCGTTGCCACGCGAACACCGCGACCACCCGCCCTTTATGAGTTCACGGCCTAATTGCGCTTGAGCGAGCCGGTGCTGGCGACCTGGCGCGAGAGCAGGGCCTTCGGCGGCCGCGCCAGCGGCACCAGCTTCGGCGAGGTGCCATTGGCGAGTTTCGTCGCTGCGGCTGCCGGGCGTGCGGCCGGTTTCGGTGCGGCGACCTTCGGCTCGCCGCCGCGCCACTGGCGCGAGCCGATGTCGAAGCGGCCGTCGCGCCAGGCGGCGAATTCTCTTTCCGTGCCGAAGAAGGCGTTGCGGTCGACATCCCCCGTGATGCCCGGCACGCGGCCGGTGGTGGTGAACTGCCAGAACTCCCATTGCTTGCGCTCATAGCGGTGGCGCAGGGGCGCGGCGGTCGAGCGCAGCCAGTAGGGATAGTCGTTGAACTCGCCTTCCAGCACATCCTCGTGGAAAGTGATGTCGGTGTAGATGATCGGCTTCTTGCCGGTGTGCTCCTGCAGGCCCTTCAGCATCTCGCGGATCTTGGCGAGCGCCTTCTCGCGCGGGATTTTCTTGCCGCAGGCTTCCGAATGGCCGTTCCATTCGACATCGAGCACCGGCGGCAGCGCGTCGCTATCCCTGGGGATATGGCGCTTGAACCAGCGCACCTGATCCTTGGCCGGGCGGCACCAGTAGACGAAATGGTAGGCGCTGCGCGGCACGCCGGCCTTCTTCGCGCCTGCCCAGTTCTTGCGGAAATTGGGATCGAGATGGTCGCCGCCTTCCGTCGCCTTGATGAAGGCGAAGCGGGTGCCGGCATCCTTGACCCTGGCCCAGTCGATCTCGCCCTGCCAGCGCGAGATGTCGATGCCCTGGATCGAGCGCCGGCGGGCGTCGCTGACGCCGGCATGCGGGCTGGAATCGCCCTTCTTCGGATAAAGCGCCTGGGCCGGCGTGGCGCAAAGCAGGCCGAGCGTTGCCGCCATGAAAAGCCGATAGCCGAGGCCTGGCATCTGTCGCGCTTCTGGGCTGGTCTCAGCGCGGCGCGCCATGCTCTTCTCCTGTTTCAAGGCAGGATAGGCGGCGGGCGGGTTAAGAGGTGGTTAGCATTCGAGCGGCCAGCTTCAGCCTTGGTTAACCGGCGAAACGGTGCCGGCGGGGCCGGTTTACTCCGCCTCGGCTTCGGCCTGGTCCTCGACCTGACCGAGATTGGCCGGCTGGAAGGTGGATGCGGCAACCGTCGCGGCCGCTCCCGGCAGCTTCGCGACCGGAGTATGCTCGGGGCCGGGGCTCGGCTGAGGCGGAACCTTGCGTTCGCGCGTCCAGGTGCGGGTGCCGATGTCGAAGCGGCCCTCGCGCCAGCCGGCGAACTCGCCCTCATTGCCGAAGAAGGCATTGCGGTCGACATCGCCCTTGATGCCTGGAATCCGGCCGGTGGTGGTGAACTGCCAGAAGGCCCAGCGCCGGTTGTTGTAGCGTGCCTCGGGCTTCGCCGCAGTCGAGCGGATCCAGTAGGCGTAGTCGTCGAACTCGCCTTCCAGCACGTCCTTGTGGAAGGTGATGTCGGTATAGATCACCGGCTTCTTGCCGGTGAGCTGCTCGAGCTCGGTCAGCATCAGCCGGATCTTCTCCAGCGCCAGCGAGCGCTCGACCTTCTTCGGGCAGGTCTTGGAATGGCCGTTCCACTCGACGTCGAGCACCGGCGGAAGAGCGTCCGGATCGTTCGGGATCTGCTGCTTGAACCAGATCGCCTGCTCATGGGCGGGCCGGCACCAGTAGACGAAGTGGTAGGCGCCGCGGGGCACGCCGGCCCGGCGCGCGGCTTCCCAGTTCCTCAGGAAGGCAGGGTCGGTATGATCGCCACCCTCGGTCGCCTTGATATAGGCGAAGCGGGTGCCGGCGGCCTTGACCGAGGCCCAGTCGATCTCGCCCTGCCAGCGCGAGATGTCGATGCCTTGGATCGGGTACTGGCGCGCGGCCTCGACGCCGGGATGGGGGCGTGCATCGCCCTTGCTCGGATAATGGTCCAGCGCCACGCAACCGCCCAGCATGGCGAGCGCGGCAGCGAGGACGAACGAGGCGGAAAAAGGGTTTCGCATGCGGCGGGGCGTCATCCTGGGCAAGATTGCGGAGAAATCTTGACGCCCGGTTTACGTTACCGGTTTTTCTCGAGCCGACACCGCTTTCTTTCGGTCAACCGAGGCGCAGCAGCACCGTCGCGATGCCGAGGAAGGAAAAGAAGCCGACGACGTCGGTGACGGTGGTGACGAAGGTTCCCGACGAGATCGCCGGGTCGATGCCGGCCTTGTCGAGCGCGAGCGGGACGACGACGCCGGCAAGCGCGGCGACGACCAGGGTCGCGACCATCGCCAGGGCGATCACGACGCCGAGCATCGGGTTGCCGAACCAGAGGCCGGAGACGGCTCCGGTGATCAGCGCGAAGGCGACGCCGTTCAAAAGGCCGACGATCATCTCGCGGCGGAAGAAGCGCCAGCGGTTCCAGCTGCCGAGCTGCCCTGTGCCGAGCGCACGGATCGCCACCGTCATCGTCTGGGTCGCGGCATTGCCGCCCTGGCTGGCGACGATCGGGGCGAGGACGGCGAGGGCCACGAGCTTCTGAAGCTGGGCCTCGAACATCGCCATCACCGAGGCGCTGATGAAGGCGGCGATCAGGCTGATGAAGCGCCAACGGAAGCGGCTCAGCGCCACCTCGCGCACCGGATCCGAAAGCTCCTCGTCGGCGTCGACGCCGCCGAGCTGCTTGACGTCGTCATCGGCGGCATCCTCGATCACGTCGACGACGTCGTCGATGGTCATGACGCCGACGAGGCGGCCGCTCTTGTCGACGACCGGGGCGGCGACGAGGTCGTAGCGCTGGAACATGCGCGCCACGTCCTCGAGATCGTCATCGGCCTGGACGATGCGGCGGCCATCCTCGATCAGATCGGCGATGCTGACCGGCCGCTTGGTCCGCAGCAGCCGGTCGAGCCGGACCGCGCCGACGAATCGATGCCCGGGATCGGCGACGAAGATCTCGAAGAAGCGCTCGGGCAGGTCCTGCGTCTCGCGCAGATAGTCGATGGTCTGGCCGACCGTCCAGAAGGGCGGCACCGCGATCAGCTCGGCCTGCATGCGCCGGCCGGCCGAGCCTTCGGAATAGTCGAGGCCTTGCTGCAGCACGGTGCGCTCGGCCGGGGTCAGCCGGCCGAGAATCGCGTTCTTGTCGGCCTCGTCGAGGTCCTCGAGGATGTAGACCGCGTCGTCGGTGTCCAGCTCGCGCACGCCTTCGGCGACGGTCTGCGGCGAGAGCTCGTCGAGAATCTCCTCGCGGACGGCGTCGTCGACCTCGGTCAGCGCGGTGAAGTCGAAATCGCCGCCGAGCAGCGAGATCAGCTTCGGCCGCTCCTCGCTGTCGAGCGCCTCGAGCAGGCCGCCGAGATCGGCCTCGTGCAGGTCGGCGACGAGGCGGCGCAGCGTCGTCAGGTCCGACAGCAATACGGCCTGCGAGACCTGCTCGACGAAGCCCTCGTCCATGACGCCGTCCTCGTCGCGGATCGGCCGTGCCAGCTTTTCGTCGGGAGCGGTCTCGGCTTCCACCATCGGTCCGGCTCCGGGATTCGAGGCTTGGGGCGCGCGCGCAAGGCGGCGAGCCGCCCTTGTGTCAGCGGCGGGCCTTCGTGGCAACGCGGCATAACCGTCTCGCGACGGAATCGCGGGGCGCGCAACGAAAAACGGCGATCCTTGCGGATCGCCGTTTCCGGGACATCAGCCCAAATTTGGTGCGGTCAAGAGGACTCGAACCTCCACGGGTCTCCCCGCTACCACCTCAAGGTAGTGCGTCTACCAATTCCGCCATGACCGCAGCGGCTCGAACCTTAGCCGCGCAATGGCGGCGAGCTCCGAGAGCGGCGTGGGTCTACCAAATGGAATCCCCGGCCACAAGAGCCCGTGCGAAGGAAAATCGGGAGAAGTTTCGGCGGCGGTGCCGAGCCGGCGGAGAAACCGGCGAATATCGGCGCCGAACCGGCAGGCAAGCCGGGCATTTCGGCTCCGAGAGGCCGTTTTCGGCAGGCCGGCGGCTTGCAAGCCCTGTTCTTCAGGCGGCTTCGGCGACGGTGTCGAGCGTGAACACCGTCGGGCGCCTCAGCATCTCGGTGATCTCGACCGAGATTCTGTTGCCGCTGACGACGACGTGGCCCTTGGCGAAGGGGTGATTGTTGGCGAGAATCTGGACCTCGTCGGTCTCGCTGGCGTTGAGCTCGATGATGGCGCCGCGCCCCATGCGCAGCAATTTGTAGATCGGCATCTGGGTCGAGCCGAGCACTACGGTCAGCTCCATCGAGACGAGATCGAGATCAGCCTTCAAAATTCGCCTCCGCAGACCTACTTCACAATCATTCTACGAACTTGCCAGCGACGCGGAAAACGGCGCATGAGCACGGCGAGGCGAACGGGGCGCGCCGGTTTACAAGAGTTGAACGGACAGGGTTAATCCAAGGTGAAGACGCGCGAGGCGCTGGCGGTTTCTTTCCTGCCCGAGTTGGGTTCGTCGCCGGTCGAATGGGTGATCGCGGAGGCGCCGGTCGGCTATGAGGCCGCCGTCGCCGAGATGGAGAATCGTGCCGGCCTGATCGCCGACGGGCTCGCGGCCGAGCGGGTCTGGCTGGTCGAGCACCCGGCGCTCTATACCGCCGGGACTTCGGCGAAGGACGAGGACCTGCTGGCGCCGGGGCTGTTTCCCGTGCACCGCAGCGGGCGCGGCGGGCAGTTCACCTATCATGGCCCCGGCCAGCGCGTGGCCTATGTCATGCTCGACCTGAAGCGCCGCGAGCCGGATCTGCGCCGCTTCGTCGCCGCGCTCGAAGCCTGGCTGATCGGCACGCTGGCTGAGTTCAACATCCGTGGCGAGCGGCGCGAGGAGCGCGTCGGCGTCTGGGTGCGCCGCCCGGAGAAGGGTGCCGAAGCCGAGGACAAGATCGCCGCGCTCGGCATCCGTGTCCGGCGCTGGGTCTCGTTCCACGGCATTTCGCTCAATGTCGAGCCGGAGCTGTCGCATTTCGATGGCATCGTCCCCTGCGGCATCGCCGGCCATGGCGTGACCTCGCTGGTCGATCTCGGCCTGCCGCTGACGATGCCGGAGGTCGACAGCGTGCTGCGGGCGCAGTTCGAGCTCGTCTTCGGCCCGACCGTCCTCGCCGGCTGACGGCGTGAAAGGCCCGCGGCGCCGGCGTTCACCTTCCATTGACCATGCCCGCCCATGCTCGACCGATTCGAGTCATGTATGGGGACGATGATGAGGACGATCTTCTTCGCAGGCTGCCTGGCGGCTCTGCTGGGTGCCTGCACGACCACGGATCAGCGCATCGCCGGGGCGGCCGCCGGCGCCGGCACAGGCGCGCTGATCGGCGGGCCTATCGGCGCGGTAGCGGGCGGCGCGATCGGGGCCGTCTCGGCACCGACGGTGACCCGCTCGGTCAAGCGCATGCGGGAGTAGGGCGCGCAGTTTCGCGCACGCTGCGCCTTGGCGCCCGCGCCGGTTGGCGTTTCGCGCGCGCCGCGCCATAACCCGGGGAGAGATTTCGCCAGGGAGCGCGACGTGCCGGTCATCGAGAGCAAGGTCGACCTGAATTCGGCCGAGACGCGCGCCAATGCCGAAGCCTGGGCGGCATTGCGCGGCGAATTGCAGGAGCGCCGCGCCACCGCCGCGCTCGGCGGCAATGCCCGCTCGCGCGAACGCCATACCTCCCGAGGCAAGCTGCTGCCGAGAGAGCGCGTGCTGCGCCTGCTCGATCCCGGCTCGGCCTTCCTCGAGATCGGCTCGCTCGCCGCCTACGACATGTACGAGAAGGACGTCCACGGCGCCGGCATGATCGCCGGCATCGGCCGTGTCTCCGGGCGCGAGGCGATGATCGTCTGCAACGATGCCACCATCAAGGGCGGCACCTACTACCCGATGACGGTGAAGAAGCATCTGCGAGCGCAGGAGATCGCGCGCGAGAACAACCTGCCTTGCATCTATCTGGTCGATTCCGGCGGCGCCAACCTGCCGCACCAGACCGAGGTGTTTCCGGACCGCGAGCATTTCGGCCGGATCTTCTACAACCAGGCGACGCTGTCGGGGCTCGGCATTCCCCAGGTCGCGGTCGTCATGGGCTCCTGCACGGCCGGCGGCGCCTATGTGCCGGCGATGTCGGACGAGACCATCATCGTCAAGAACCAGGGCACTATTTTTCTGGGCGGCCCGCCGCTGGTGAAGGCGGCGACCGGCGAGGTCGTCTCGGCGGAGGATCTCGGCGGCGCCGATGTCCATGCCCGCCTCTCCGGCGTCGCCGACCACTATGCCGGCGACGACACCCATGCGCTCGCCATCGCCCGGCGGATCGCCGGCAATTTCAACAGCGTCAAGCGCCCCGACATCGACATCGCCGAGGCGGTCGAGCCGCTCTATGCCGCCGAGGAGCTCGAGGCGGTCGTCCCGACCGACCTGAAGAAGCAGTACGACATCCGCGAGGTCATCGCCCGGCTGGTCGACGGCTCGGAATTCGACGAGTTCAAGCGCCTTTACGGCACCACGCTGGTCACGGGCTTTGCCCGCATCCACGGCATCCCGGTCGGCATCATCGGCAATAACGGCATCCTGTTCTCGGAGAGCGCGCTGAAGGGCGCGCATTTCATCGAGCTCTGCTGCCAGCGCCGCATCCCGCTGCTCTTCCTGCAGAACATCACCGGCTTCATGGTCGGGCGCGATTTCGAGACGCGCGGCATCGCCAAGGACGGTGCCAAGCTGGTCACCGCCGTCGCCTCCGCCCGGGTGCCGAAGATCACGGTCCTGGTCGGCGGCTCCTTCGGTGCCGGCAATTACGGCATGTGCGGGCGCGCCTACTCGCCGCGCTTCCTGTTCTCATGGCCGAACTCGAAGATCTCGGTGATGGGCGGCGAGCAGGCGGCGAGCGTGCTCGCGACGGTGCGCGGCGACAATCTCGAGGCTGCGGGCAAGCCCTGGACGGCTGAGAACGCCGAGGCCTTCAAGGCGCCGATCCGCGACCAGTTCGAGGTTGAGGGCTCGCCCTATTACGCCAGCGCCAGGCTCTGGGACGATGGTATCATCCTGCCCTCGGAGACGCGGCGCGTGCTGGCGCTGGCCTTCTCGGCCTGCCTCAACGCCGAAATCCCGGAGACCCGCTTCGGCGTGTTCAGGATGTAGTAGCCGTCATGCCCGGGCTTGACCCGGGCATCTCAGGCGGGACGAGGCGCCGAGCTGCGCCTCATCGTCAGAAGATTCTCGGCTCTGCGCTCCGCTCCGGCCGAGAATGACGCAGGGCGCGGCGCGCCCTTCGTCAGTTCTCGCTGGGCTCAGTTCTTGGCGAGTCCGAGATCCTTCAGCACGCCGTTGCCGCGCTCGGTGAAGGCCTTCACATAGGCGGCGAATTCTTCCGGCTTGTCCCAGATCGGGGTGATGCCGCGATCGGCCATGCCCTTGCGGACATCCTCGCGCTTCATCGTCCGCTCGGCCGCGTCGAACAGGATCTTGCGGCGGTCGGCCGGGACACCCTTCGGCGCCGAGAGGGCGAACCAGTTCTCATAGACCCAGTCGAGCCCGGCTTCCTTGGCGCTCGGCACGTCGGGGAAGTTGGGGTGGCGCTCACTGGTCATCAGCAGGATGGTGCGCACGCGGCCTGCATCGAGCATGCCCTTGGCCTCGATCGGCGAGCCCGTGAAGACGGTGATGCCGCCGGCGACGAGATCCTGCAGGGCAGGGGCGCCGCCATTGCTCGGCACCCAGCGCACCGCGTCCGGCGCGATGCCGGCGGATTTGAGCAGGCCGCCCGAGGCGATGTGCCAGGAGCCGCCGACGCCGGTGCCCGAGGCCATCATCGTGCCCTTCGGGTTGTCCTTCGCCGCCTTCAGATAGTCGGCGATGTTCTTGTAGGGGCTGTCGGCCTTCACGGTGATGCCGGCCGGGATGACCGAGACGCGCGAGAACATGTCGATGCTGTCGGGCGTCAGCTCGCCGAGGCCGAGCGACTTGAAGAAGGAGATCTCGGGGCTGGCGCCGCCGATGGTGTAGCCGTCGGGCGCCGCATTGGCGATGGCGCTATGGCCGGTGATGCCACCGCCGCCGGTGCGGTTGATGACGTTGACCGGCTGCTTCAGCTCGGCCTCGAGCCCGTTGGCGAAGATCCGCATCACCGAATCCATGCCGCCGCCGGCGGCCCAGGGCACGATCAGCTGCACCGGACGATCCGGAAAGGCGAAAGCCGGGCCGGCTGCAAGCGCCAGCGCCGCCATGGCCAGTGCGGTCCTGCGGAAACTCTTCATGGTCGACCTCCCAAACGCGTCGATTGTTCTTGTATGCAATGCGTAATGCGCTCCCCTGTGGCCGGCAAGATGGTATGCGGAATTTTGTATGCAGGGTGAGCGCTGGTGGCAGATTAGCCAGGCTGGATATGAGTCCGCGCCTCGATGAGCGAAGCGCGGGGAACCCTCGCCTGGAAGGCAGGGCTATCGCATTTGGAGTTTTCGAGCCCTCATCCTGAGGAGCCGCGCAGCGGCGTCTCGAAGGATGCTCCAGTTTGCGCCGGAAGCACCTTCTGGAGCGTCCTTCGAGACGCGCTTCCTGCGGAAGCACTCCTCAGGATGCGGGCCGTGGGGGCAAAGGCGATTCCCCTGCCTGTAAGGAGAGGGTTCCCCGTGCCTTTGCCTCAAGGCGCGCCAAATCCCGCCCACGCTGATCGCAGGCGTCAGGCCGTCGCCCTCATCACTGCACCCGCCGTGGTTCGTGGGCGAAAGCGCTGAGGCCCAGCCATTGCTGCATGGAGCTCGCCATCAAGGGATCGCCATCGATCTCAAGTCGTCCGCTGTCCGACTCGTTCTTGATCGTCGTCAGTCCCATCCAGATCGCCGTCATCGAGCGCAGGGAACTCGTGACGAGAAGATCGAGCTCATGGCCGGGATCGAAATTGCAGAGGTCGACGACGCCGCCGTCCACTACCAACCACCAGCTCTTTTGCGATCTCGATAGCTCGGGGTACAGAAACTGTATCGTACAGCGACGTTCGGGCAGCAGCTTGACGTCGAGGCTTCGGTGCATGTCCCACATCAGCAGCGACGGATCGAGGTTTTTTAGCGAAAGCCGCGATTCCATCCAGTGCTGGGCCCAGTTGCCAAGCCCCATGATCAAAGATCTGAGCTCCTCCCCGGCTTCGGACAGGTGGTACTCGACAGAACTGCTGCTCTTGCGCGATATCGTGATCACGCCGGCTCGCTGCAGTTCCTTGAGCCGTTTTGACAACAAGGCGGGCGACATTTTTGGCAGGCCGCGCCGCAGGTCATTGAAGCGGGAGCTGCCGCGGAGTAGCTCACGCACCACCAGCGTCGTCCAGCGACTGCACAATATCTCCGACGCCATCGATACCGGGCAGAATTGGCCATAGCCGCCGCGCTCGTTCATTGCGAACCCCGCTTTTCTTTTGGCGAATAGTACCAGATCGGTATCGCACAGAAAACGCCACCAGTTCAGTTGCTGAACTGGAAGGCCAGGACGGGAGCGGCGATGCTTCTGCCTCGCAGCAAGGGAGGACGCTATGTCAACGACCGCCGCCTCGAAAGCTCCCATCACCTCACTGGTCGAAGGCGCCAGCGCTTGCGCCAACGGTGTCGTCGAAACCGCACACCAGCTCTCACGCCAGCTCGCCGAGCGCGCTGCTGAAGCCGATCAGAACGACCGCTTCGTCAGCGAGAACTATGCTTTGCTGAAGCAGGCGGGCCTGGTCGAGGCCGGCGTCCCGCGGGAACTCGGCGGCGGTGGCGCCGAGATATCCGAGCTCGCGGAGATGCTGCGCGTGCTCGCACGGGCCTGCGGTTCCACCGCGCTCGCTTTTTCCATGCACACGCACCAGGTCGCCATCCCCGCCTGGCGCTGGCGGCATCAGAAGGTCGCCGCTGTCGAGCCTCTGTTGAAGCGGGTCGCCGCCGAGAAGATCATCCTGCTCTCGTCGGGCGGCTCGGACTGGATCGGTGGCTCGGGGAAGGCCGAGAGGGACGGCGACGGCTATCGCATCACCGCCCGGAAGGTATTCACCTCTGGCGCGGAGGCCGGAGACATCCTGATGACCGGCGCGATCCATGAGGGGGCGGACGGCAGTCGGTCGGTCATTCATTTCGGCGCACCGATGAAGTCTGCTGCGGTGCGCATCGAGGATACCTGGCGCACGTTGGGCATGCGCGGCACCGCATCCAACGATGTCGTGATCGAGAACCTGTTCATTCCCGATGCCAATGTCGCCTTTTCGCGCAAGGCGGGCGAGTGGCACCCGGTTTTCGAGACGATCGCAACGATCGCCTTCCCGCTCATCTACGCCGTTTATCTCGGAGTTGCAGAGAGCGCCCGCGACATCGCCGTCGAGATCGCGAAGAAGAAGCCAGCCTCGGACCCATCGCTCGCCGGCCGCATGGACACCGAGTTGCGCGCCGCGCAGCTCGCGCACCGCTGGATGCTCGACATAGTCGCGCGCAACGCGCCGTCCGCCGAGACGGTGAACGAAGTCATGATCGGGCGCACATTGGTCGGCCGCCACGCCATAGCAGCCGTCGACCTGGCCATGGAACTGGCGGGCGGAGCGTCGTTCTACCGGGCGACAGGATTGGAGCGTCGCTTCCGCGACATACAAGGTGCTCGCTTTCACCCGCTGCAGGCCGGCCCTCAGGCACGCTACGCCGGCGCGATGGCGCTAGGCCTGCGGACGGAGTCGATTTTCTGACGAATGAGGGTCGGGACAAGCCCGACGATGACGGTGGTCAGCTTGCCTCTCGGCTAGCGCCGCCGGAGCGGCGTCGGCTTCCCAAGAGCGCTCGTCGCCGGTGTCCGCGACTTGCCGCCCGCTCTGTGAGCTGCATCACGGAAGGGAGTTCGATACGGGCGCAGTTTTCGGGCCGCAGGGGGCACCAACCACCCATTACGGGGAGGAGAGCCTATGACTTCGCACAACCTCACGACTCTGACAGCCGGACAAGCACGGATCGCGACCTCGGACATCGAGGCGCTGGCCTCGCAGCTCCGCGGCAGCGTCCTCGGCGAGAAGGATGCAGGCTATGACGAGGCGCGCGCGATCTGGAACGGCATGGTCGATCGCAGGCCCGGCCTGATCATCCGCTGTGCCGGCACCGGCGATGTCGTCAACGCCGTCCGTTTCGCGCGCGACAACGCGCTGCTCGTCTCGGTGCGGGGCGGCGGCCATGGCATTGCCGGCAACGCGGTCTGCGATGGCGGGCTGATGATCGATCTTTCACAGATGAAGGCGGTTCGCGTCGACGCCGCGACGCAGCGTGCCCGGGTCGAACCGGGAGCGACGCTCGCCGATGTCGACCGAGAAACGCAGGCCCACGGGCTGGTGGTGCCGACCGGGATCAACTCGACCACCGGCATCGCCGGGCTGACGCTCGGCGGCGGCTTCGGCTGGCTCACACGGAAATTCGGCCTGACGCTCGACAATCTGGAGGCGGTCGAGGTGGTGACCGCCGATGGCGAGCTCAGGCGCGCCAGCCAGACGGAGAACCCGGAGCTGTTCTGGGCGTTGCGCGGCGGCGGCGGCAATTTCGGCGTGGTGACGGCCTTCGAGTTCCAGCTGCACAAGCTCGGACCCGACGTGCTGTCTGGCCTCGTCGTGCATCCGCTGAGCGCGGCGGAGACGGTGCTGAAGGCCTATCGCCAGGCGCTCGAAGTCTCTCCGGACGAGCTGACCTGCTGGGCCGTGATGCGTCAGGCGCCGCCGCTGCCGTTCCTGCCGGCGGAATGGCATGGCAAGGAGGTGCTGATCCTCGCCATGTGCTGGTGTGGTGACATGGCCGAAGGCGAGAAGGCCACCGCGAGATTGCGCTCGATCGGCAAGCCGATCGTCGACGTGGTGAGCCCGCACCCGTTCACGGCATGGCAGCAGGCCTTCGATCCGCTGCTCGCGCCCGGCGCCCGCAACTACTGGAAGAGCCACGACTTCACTGAGCTCTCGGACGCGACGATCGGACTCCTGACCGGCGCGGTCGGCCAACTGCCGGGGCCGGAATGCGAGGTCTTCATCGCGCATGTCGGTGGGGCGGCCGGGCGCGTCGCGGCCGATGCCACGGCGTTCCCGCAGCGCAGCTCGCATTTCGTCATGAACGTCCATGCCCGCTGGCGCGAAAAGAGCGACGACCAGAGCTGCATCGGCTGGGCCCGGCAGCTCTTCGAGGCCGCAAAGCCCTATTCCGTCGGCACGGCCTATATCAACTTCATGCCTGCCGATGAGACGGAGCGTGTCCGGGAGGCCTATGGCGCGAGCTATCAGCGCCTCGCCGAGCTGAAGCGCCGCTACGACCCGTCGAACCTGTTCCGGATGAACCAGAACGTGGCGCCGACGGCCAGCCAGCGGGCGGCGTGAGCACGACCGCCTGAACAGCTGGAGGAAATGGCCTCGGCCGGCCACGACAGTGGAGCGGCCGAGGCCGTTGGCGCTACCCCAGCGCAAACGCCTCGTGCACGGCGCTCTGCACCCCGCCGCCCATGACCGGGCCGCCGCCGGCGACGTGGATGGCGTCGCCGACCAGAGCGGCGCCGAGGCCGTGGCGCGGTGTCAGCATCGGGGCGTACTGCTCCCAGCCATCGCTGACGGGGTCGTAGGCCTCCATCTGGCCGAAGACGCGGTTGGTGCCTTCGCCGCCCATCACGAAGACCTTGCCGCGATAGAGCACGGCGCCGTGGCCGGAGCGGGCGGTCGGCAGCGGATTGCGCGGCGCCCATTTGTCGGTGGCCGGGTCATAGGCGTGGTGCAGGTTCGAATTGGTGTGGAAGGAATCGACGCGCCCGCCGATGACATGGATCAGGTTGCCGATCGGCAGCGTGCCGGTGTGGTCGCGCGCCGTCGGCATGGGGCGGCGCTCGCTCCATTTGTCCGTCTTCGGGTCGTAGACGAGGTGCCAGTTGACCGAGGTCTTGGTGTCGGTGGTGTCGCCGATGGCGCCGCCGATCGCATGCAGCAGGCCGCTTAAGCCTACGATCGCGGCCGAGCCAACCGGCCGGGGCAGGGGGGCGATCTCGGCCCATTTGTCGGCCTTCGGATCATAGGCGAAGCAGCGCGGATGCGGCTTGCGGTTCTGCTCGAGGAAGCCGCCGATGGCGTAGAGTTTTCCGTCGAGAAAGGCGACGCCGACATGGTTGGCGCCCTGCGGCAGCGGCGCCCCGTCGTTCCAGCGATCGGCCCTGGGATCGTAGATGTGATGGTAGGGCCGGTCGGTGCGCTGCTCGCCATAGCCGCCGACGATGTGCATGCGGTCGTCATGGGCGGCAGCCCAGGCCATTTCCGAGCGCGGCAGCGGCAGCAACGCCTTGGCTGACCAGCGGCCCGGATCGGCCGCCTTCGGCACGGGGGAATCGAAGACGTTCTGCGTCTCCGCCAAAACCGGCTTCGGGATACGGCCGGGCTGGTTCAAGCGCTCGTAATGGCCGCCATGCTGCTCGTGGCCGGGTTGCTGGGCGAGCGCCGGTGCTGCGAGGCTCGCGGCTCCGGTTGCGATGAAACCGCGACGGCTCAGGCTGGTCATGGCGCTTTCCCCCTCGCTGGAAGAGTAAGGCAGACGTTGCGGCAGGCAAGCGAAAGGGCGGTGGCAGGCTTGCGCCAATCTCTGTTCCGCATACTGCATACGCTGCTATGGTCCGCAGCCTGAAACGGTTGAAAAAACGGGAAACGCGAGGATACGCATGTCTGGGCATAACAAGGTCGCCATCATCACCGGTGCCGGTTCCGGCGTCGGCCGGTCCGTCGCCATCGCTTTCCTCAAGGATGGCTACCGCACCGTGCTGGCCGGGCGCCGGGCGGACGCGCTGGCGGAGACGATCAAGCTCTCCGGGGTCAGCGAGGCTCAGGCGCTCGCCGTGCCGACCGACGTCACCGACCAGGATTCGGTCAAGGCGCTGTTCGCCAAGACCAAGGAGAAATTCGGACGGCTCGACGTGCTGTTCAACAATGCCGGCGTCAACGCGCCCGGCGGGATCATGCTCGAGGACCTGTCGCTCGCCGACTGGCAGAAGGTGGTCGACACCAACCTGACCGGGCCGTTCCTGTGCACCCAGGAAGCCTTCAAGCTGATGAAGGACCAGGAGCCGCGCGGCGGGCGGATCATCAACAACGGCTCGATCTCGGCCCATGCGCCGCGGCCGAACTCGATCGCCTATACCGCGACCAAGCATGCGATCACCGGCCTGACCAAGACCGCCTCGCTCGATGGGCGCAAATACGACATCGCGGTCGGCCAGGTCGACATCGGCAATGCGCTGACCGAGATGGCGCAGAAAATGACCACCGGCGTGCCGCAGGCGGACGGCTCGATCAAGGTCGAGGCCGTGATGGATGTCGGCCATGTCGCCTCCACCGTGCTGCATATGGCGGCCCTGCCGATCGAGGCGAACGTCCTCTTCGTCACGGTGATGGCGACCAAGGCGCCCTTCGTCGGCCGCGGGTAAGGGCTTCTTGCCGCCGACCTCGGTCATTCCGGCCGCAGCGAAGCGGAGTGCCGGAATCCATCATAGAAAACAGAGCTTTACGATGGATTCCGGAGCTGCGCCGCTTCGCGGCTTGCCCGGAATGACGGTGTGAGCGGTGATCCGATCTCGTCATGGTCGGGCCAGTCCCGGCCATCGACATCTTGCGACGAGCGCTTTTTGCGCGACACTGTGCGAGGTGCCTCCGGAGTGCCTCGCTTGTCCGCCTTCGATGCGTCGGAACGACCTGAAGACGCTGATGGCCGTGGCAAGCCCGGCCATGGCGGCGGCACGCCCCTATCGGTCCGCGAGGACGAGGCCGGGCACGCGGCGCCAGTCGATTCCGGAACAGCGCGGGCCTACCGGCTGACGATCTGGGCGATCGCGCTCGGCATCCTGCTCTTCGCCTGCCTTGTCGTGCTCTGGGCGATTGCCGTCGGAAACAACCAGCTCTTCAAGGACGGCGTCGACTGGGTCTACGACGTCGCGCTCTACGGTATCGCGGCGCTGGTCTTCGGCCGCGATGGCCGGGCGGAACGGCTCGCAGCGCTCGGCATCGGCGTGGTGATGGCGGTCGCCGGCCTGCACACGCTCTACGATCTCTGGGACAAGATCCTGCGGCCGCGGCCGATCGAGCTCTTCACGCTCGGCTTCTCGGCGGGAAGCGCGATCCTGATCGCCTATCTGATCGTCCTCGCGCTCTGGCGCTTCCGGCGCGAGCCCAACCCGGTGATCAAGGCGACCTGGCTGTCGAGCCGCAACGACACGATCTCGACCACTGGCTTCGCTCTGGTCGGGCTGGCAGCGCGGCTCGCCCCGGTGCGCTGGCCGGAATACCTGTTCGACGTCGTCGTCGCCATCATCTGCTTCCAGGCCAGCTGGGCGATCTGGCGGGCGACCAGACAGTCGCAGGAGCGGGCGAACGTCTTATCCTAGGGCGGGAGGTCGTCCCGGGCGACCCCTCGGGTCCGGCCTTCGGCCGGCCCAAGGACAGGCTCCGGGAGACCCGGGACCCATTCCGGAACCTCCTTCGGATAGGCTCCGGAATGGATCCCGGATCTCCGCTTCGCTGCGTCCGGGATGACCCTCTCGGGAGGCATGAGAAGAAATTTCTCCTCCGACCAAGGTCGTACGACCCAGTTCTTCCGCCTTGCTGGCAAACAAAAAAATCCTGTCCGGCTTCTCTTGGACGGGGTGTGGCGAAATCATGGCGGCTCCGAATTCTAGGCCGATCCAGCCCGCGAAAACCGGCTGGTTGGCAGCAAGGAGCCGAGAATGTCCGTGATATCCCTTCTTCGCCGTGGCGTCCTTACGCTGGCCGCGGGCCTGTTGGCCAGCACCGCCGCCTTGGCGCAGTCCGGCCCGCTGGTCTCGACCGAATGGCTCGAGAAGAACCTCAGCGATCCCAAGGTCCGCATCGTCGAGGTCAGCGTCGAGCCCGGCGTCTATGAGCGCGGTCATATCCCCGGCGCGCAGAACGTCGTCTGGCATACCGACCTCGTCGAGACCGTCTCGCGCGACATCGCCAGCCCGGAGAAGTTCCAGGCGCTGGCCCGCAAGCTCGGCGTCGACAAGGACACGACCGTCGTCCTCTATGGCGACAGCAACAACTGGTTCGCCGCCTGGGGCGCCTGGGTGTTCGACATCTACGGCCTGCGCGACAACGTGAAGCTGCTCGATGGCGGCCGCAAGAAGTGGGAGCTGGAGAAGCGCCCGGTCGCGACCAATCCCGTGCCAGTCAAGGCCTCGGCCTTCACCGTCGCCGAGCCGAACCGCAAGCTGCGCGCTCGCCTGACCGATGTCGTCGCCACCGTCGAGAAGAAGTCCGACGCCCGCATCCTCGACATCCGCTCGCCCGACGAGTTCTCCGGCAAGATCATCGCGCCGGCCGGCTTCCAGGAATTGGCACTGCGCGCCGGCCATATCCCCGGCTCGGTCAATGTCGCCTGGGCGCGCGCGGTCAACCAGGCCGATGGCACGATCAAGCCGGTCGAGGAGCTCCGGAAGCTCTATGCCGAGGCCGGGATCGACGGTTCCAAGCCGGTGATCACCACCTGCCGCATCGGCGAGCGCTCGAGCCACACCTGGTTCATCCTGTCGCGGGTGCTCGGCTACCAGGTCGCCAATTATGACGGCTCCTGGACCGAATACGGCAATGTGGTCGGCCTGCCGATCAGCAACCCGGCCGGTACGGTCTGGACCGGCAAGTAAGCGGCGACACCCCAAAGCCATGAGCATTTCCGACGATGGCGGCGCGCTCGACTATGAGCAGGCGCGCCGGCAGGCCGGGGCGGCGGAGGCGACCACGCTTCCGCCGCTGCGCTTTTTCCTTTCGGCCGCCATCCTGGCTGGCCTCGCGGCGGCCATCCATCTCGTCGGCCGCCATGCCGAGCCTGCGGCGCAGTTGCAGCTTTCGCTGATCCTCGGGGCCGCCTTCGGCTTCGTGCTGCAGCGCTCGCGCTTCTGCTTTTTCTGCATCTGGAAGGACTGGCTCGACCGGCGCGATGCGCGCGGCCTGCTCGGCATCCTGACGGCGCTTGGCGTCGGGCTCGTCGGCTACACGCTGATCTATGGCGCCTGGCTGCCGGACCCATCGGGGACGCGCCTGCCGCCGACCGCGCATATCGGCCCGGTCGGCCCGGCCCTGCTGCTGGCGGGCTTAGCTTTCGGTGCCGGCATGGCGATCTCCGGCTCCTGCATCAGCGCCCATCTCTACCGCCTCGGGGAGGGCTCGCCGACCTCGCCCTTCGCGCTGATCGGCGCGGTCGCCGGCTTCATCCTCGGCTTCCTGAGCTGGAACGGGCTCTATCTCGGGACGATCTCGGAATCGCCCGTGCTCTGGCTGCCGCGCCAGCTCGGCTATGGCGGCGCGCTGCTCGCCGGGCTCACGCTGCTGGGCGGGCTGGCCTACTGGCTGCTGCGAACCGGCCGGCCGGCCGTGGCCGGCAATGCGCCGGGCGAAGCCGCCGACCCGCTGGCTGCGATCTTCCTGCGGCGCTGGCCTTCCTGGCTCGGCGGGCTCTTCGTCGGACTGATCGGCATCGCCGCCTACTTGCGCCTGTCGCCGCTCGGCGTCACTGCCGAGATCGGCTCGCGCTCGCGCCAGCTTGCGGCCCATTTCGAGCTGCTGCCCTCGCGGCTCGAAGGGCTCGACAGCTTCCGGGGCTGCGCCACGGCGATCCGCGATGCGCTGCTGACACCGAACGGCCTGTTCATCGCCGGCCTGGTCGCCGCGGCCTTTGCGGCTGCGGTCGCTGCCGGCGAGTTCAAGCCCCGGCGCCCGAACGGCGGGCATGTGCTGCGCGGGCTCGTCGGCGGCGCGCTGCTCGGCTGGGGCACGGTGATCGGGCTCGGCTGCACCGTCGGCACCTTGCTCTCCGGCATCTCGGCCGGCGCGGTCTCGGGCTGGGTGTTTGCGCTCGGGCTGCTCGCCGGCACGACGCTGACCCTGAAGCTCGGGCGGCGGGCCGGGGTGCTGGAGTGAGCGTGCGGAAACCGTGCCGTCATTCTCGGGTGGAGCGAAGCGCAGACCCGAGAATCTCATGACGAGAGAGGCTCGATCGGAACCTCATCCTGCCTGAGATGCTCGGGTCAAGCCCGAGCATGACGTGCGCTCTTGGGGGCGGCGCCCATCCGCACCCTGCGCAACATGGCGCAGACAAGGGCCGCGGCTGAGCTATAACGGGAGCATCGGTTCGAGGATGCTCCATGTCGATTGCCGCCAAACTGCCTTCCATCCTGATCGCCAATCGCGGCGAGATCGCCTGCCGGGTGATCCGCACCGCCAGGCGGCTGGGCCTGCGCACCATCGCCGTCTATTCGGACGCCGACGCCGAGGCGCTGTTCGTCGAAATGGCCGACGAGGCCTACCACATCGGCCCGGCACCGGCGCGCGAGAGCTATCTCGACGCCGACAAGATCCTGGCGGTCGCCAAGGAAGCCGGCGCGGCCTGCATCCATCCCGGCTATGGCTTTCTCTCCGAGAATGCCGATTTCGCCGATGCCTGCGCCGTAGCCGGCATCGTCTTCGTCGGGCCGCCGGCTTCGGCGATCCGGGCGATGGGCCTGAAGGACGCGGCCAAGGCGCTGGTCGAGAAGGCGAACGTCCCGGTCGTGCCCGGCTATCACGGTGCCGAGCAGGGCGTCGATTTCCTCAGCCGGGAGGCTGAGCGCATCGGCTATCCCGTGCTGATCAAGGCGGTCGCCGGCGGCGGCGGCAAGGGTATGAAGAAGGTCGACCGGCCGGAGGACTTCGCCGATGCGCTCTCCAGCGCCCAGCGCGAGGGCAAGAACGCCTTCGGCGATGCGCGGGTGCTGGTCGAGAAATACGTGCTCTCGCCGCGCCATGTCGAAATCCAGGTGTTCGGCGACAGCCATGGCAATGTCGTCCATCTCTATGAGCGCGACTGCTCGCTGCAACGCCGGCACCAGAAGGTGATCGAGGAGGCGCCGGCGCCGGGCATGAGCCCCGAGGTCCGCGCCGCCATGGGCAAGGCGGCGACGGAAGCCGCAAAGGCCGTCGGCTATGTTGGTGCCGGCACGGTCGAGTTCATCGCCGATGGCCGCGAGGGGCTTAAAAGCGACCGCTTCTATTTCATGGAGATGAACACCCGTCTCCAGGTCGAGCATCCCGTCACCGAGGCGATCACCGGGCTCGACCTGGTCGAGCTCCAGCTCAAGGTTGCCGCCGGCGAGCCGCTGGGCTTCACGCAAGCCGATGTCCGGGCCGAGGGCCATGCGGTCGAAGCGAGGCTCTATGCCGAGGACCCCGAAAAGGGCTTCCTGCCCTCGACCGGCAAGCTCTGGGCGCTGCAGTTCCCGCAGAGCGAGGACATCCGCATCGACACCGGCGTCGAGGCCGGCGATACGGTGACGCCGTATTACGACCCGATGATCGCCAAGGTCATCGCCCATGGCCAGACGCGTGACGAGGCGCTCGACAAGCTGGCCTGGGCGCTGGGCGAGACCATCGTCGCCGGGCCGCGCACCAATCTCGCCTTCCTGAAGAAACTTGCCGAAGCCGAGGGCTTCCGGAAGGGGCCGTTCGATACCGGCTTCATCGAGCGCAACATCGCAGCGCTCGGGGCTGAACCGCAGCCGCTCGATGCGGCGGCGGTCGCGGCCGCGGCGCTGCAACTCGAGGAGGAGCGCCAGCTTGCCGGGCTCGAGGCCGCGGCCGTCCGGGCGGAGGGCGAGGCGCGCTCGCCCTGGCTGGAGCCCGATGCCTTCTCGCTGATGCCGCGTCCGGCGCTCGGCCTGCCCTTGCTGGTCGATGGCGAGCGCATCGAGGCGAAGATCGAGTGGAGCGGCGACGATGCCCGCGTCTCGCTGCCGGGCCACCCGCTGCCCGAGGGCGAGCACGAGGTGACCCTGGCCCGGGCCGAGGGCGGGACCTATCTCGCCTTGCATCGCGGCCGGCAGACGGCGGTCTCGCTGTTCGATCCGTTCAGCGTCGATCTCGATGCGGTGGCGGGCAGCGGCGGCGTGATCAAGGCGCCGATGCACGGCAAGCTGATTGCGCTCTTCGTCACGGCCGGTGAGGCGGTGGTGAAGGGCCAGCGCCTGGCGATCGTCGAGGCGATGAAGATGGAGCATGTGCTGACCGCCCCGCGCGACGGCACCGTGACCGAACTCGGCGCCGAGCCGGGCGCGCAGGTGGCCGAGGGCGCGAAGGTGGTCGTGCTCGGGGAGTGACGGGCGTCATCGTCATGCGGCGCGCGACGCCGAATGACGGGCGCGGGGAACCCTTCTCCCGTGTGGGAGAAGGGCAGGGATGAGGGCCTGCCCTATCCACAGAAGGCGCAGCGACGCTGTTGCGCTTCCTGAACAAGCGGCGGTCCCTCACCCCTGCCCCTCTCCCATTCGGGAGAGGGGTTCCCCGCGACTGTCACATTCGCGCTCGTCCGCTGGAAAACCTGGTCAGAGCGCCTCCAGCGCGACAACCGCCCGCTCGGCGACAGCAAAATTGATCCTCACCAGCGGGTCGCCGTCGCCGAGGAACCAGGCCGCCGAGAGCCCGCACCAGGCCAGGATCCATTTGAGCAGGCGTTCCCGCTCCAGCCCGGACTTCGCCAGCACGATCTCCAGCCGGCGCTCGAAGCGGCCGGGCAGGGTGGCGACCGGCGGCTCGGGATTGGCCAAGTCGGGATCGCAGAACAGGATGGTGTATTCGAAGGCGCGGTCGCCGATCACGCATTTCGGGTCGATGGCGAGCCAGCCGCGCGCTCCGAAATCGAGCACGTTGTCGTGGTGCAGATCGGCATGCAGCGGCACGATCTCGCGCTGGGCGGCCAGCAATTCGGTCGCGGCGGCTGCCGAACGCGCCAGGATGCCGCCGCGCTTGGCCGCCATCGGGAAGAGCTCCGCGAACCAGGTTTCGAGTGGGATCAGCCCGGCCGGCGCCGGGCCGCGTGGCTTGTGCAAAGCTGCGGTGGCGTCGCAGAGGATCACGGTCGCCGCGTCGTCGCCCGTCGCGCCGCTGCGGGCCATGGCCGAGAGCGAGCGGGAGCCGGTGGCACGCTCGATCAGCATGGCGTCGCCGCTAGCGCTGCGCGCCAGCAGGCGCGCGGCACCATCGCCACTCCAGTATTCCAGCGGCAGGTAGCCGAGCCGTTCGTGTTCTCCATCCGGAAGCTTCAGCATGGCCGGCTCATCGCCGCGCATCACCGGCAGCAGGCGGCTGCCCTGGGTGGTGATCGGCGCGCCGTCGGCAGCGAGCCCCCAAAGCGCCAGCCAGGGGGTGAATTCGTCGTCCTCTGCCCGCATGCTTCAGCTCGTCTGCGAGCGGTTGCGGCCGATCAGCGGATATTGCTCGGCTTCGTAGACCTGGCCGGAGACCGGGGCGCTATCGTCGGAGAGCCAAAAAGCCGTATGGGCTGCGATCTCCGCCGGCTGCATCAGCCGGCCGGTCGGCGCGAAGATCACGGAGACATCCTGTTCCCAGCCGGGCTTGCGGCCCTCGCGCTGCTGCGTCGCGTCCTCGTTGGCGGTGAAGGTCCAGCCGACATTGAGCTGATTGACGCGGATGCGCTCGGTCCCGAGCGCGTCGGCGAGGTTGCGCGTCATCGTGGTGAGCGCACCCTTCGACATCGAATAGACCGTGAGGTCGGCCTGGCCGCAGAGCGCGTTGATCGAGCCGACCGTGACGATGGCACCACCGGATTTCTGCAGGCGGAAGGCGCGGATCGCGGCTTCCGCGCAAAGCAGCGGCGCGCGGGTGTTGATGGCGAAGACATGGTCGAAGAAGGCCGCGGTGCTCTCGCCGATGACGCCGCGCGGATAGATGCCGGCATTGTTGACGAGGCCGTCGATGCGGCCGAAGGCTTTTCGCGTCGCGTCGACCAGCGCCTGGGCGGTGGCGGGTTCGGCGAGGTCGCCGGTCGCGCCCTGGCAGGAAGGGCCGAGCTTGCTGCAGGCGGCATCGACCTCGGCCCGGTCGCGGCCATGGACCAGTACCTTCGCCCCCTCGGCGATGAGCCTTTGGGCCATGGCATGGCCGATTCCGGTCGAGCTGCCGGTGACGAGAATGGCCTTGCCTGCGAGTCCTTGCATCAGGAAGCTCCGAGAGCGCGTGAGGGAGGATGGTATGATCGTGAATCGGATCGTGGCGAATATTGCAACCGAGGATCCAGACCGGGCGCGCCAATTCTATGGCGAGATCCTGGGCCTGAAGCGGGTGATGGACCATGGCTGGATCGTCACCTTCGCAGCCGAAGGCACTGCGGCACCGCAGATCAGCTTCGCCCGCCAGGGCGGCGGCGGCGCGGCGGTGCCGGATCTCTCGGTCGAGGTCGACGATCTCGACATGGTGCTCAAGCGCGTGCTCGCAGCCGGGCTGGCGGTGGAATACGGCCCGGCCGACGAGGATTGGGGCGTGCGGCGCTTCTTCGTGCGCGACCCGTTCGGCAAGCTGGTCAATATCCTGGCGCATCGCGGCTAGGCATGGGCGGCTGTGGAGAATGCCTGCTGCGGCTGGTCCGGCCGGCCCGGGCGCGGTAGGTTGTCGGACCATGCCGCTCCATATCCTCAAACTCTGCGTCGGCGCCGAATCGATCAGCGATCTCGAAGGCTGGATCGCCGAACGCATGGCGCAGCGCCGCCGTGCCGGCGAGCCGGAGGAACAGCTCCACACCACCCGCATGGTGCCCAAGCGCGTCGAGGAGATCGTCTCGGGCGGCTCGCTCTACTGGGTGATCAAGGGCCAGGTCTCCGCCCGGCAGCGCCTGATCGCCATTCGCCCCTTCACCGATGCGGAGGGCATCGGCCGCTGCCATCTGGTGATGGAGCCTGTCCTGGTCCCGGTCGAGCCCAGGCCGTTCCGGCCATTCCAGGGCTGGCGCTATCTGCAGGACAAGGACGCGCCGCGCGACATCGACGGCCGCAGCGGCGATCTCGGCGCAATGCCCGAGCAGATGCGGCGCGAACTGGCGGAACTCGGGCTGCTTTAGCCGCAAGGTGGCGGTGTTTCCGCAGGCCGGCCGACGGAGCCACGGTGTTTGACTCTCATGCCGGGAAGCGGGAGTCTTCAAGAAGCAGGCCCGCCAAGGATGATGGTCCTTGGTTTCACTCTAGGGGAGCACGACCCATGAAGCCGATCCGCGTCCTTTCAGCCGTGCTGTTCGCTTGCCTCGTCATGCCCCATCAGGCCTCGGCGGCGATGCCGCTCGCTCCGGCCGCGACATTCTCCGCACCCGAGCTCGTCGAAATGGTCCAGTACCGCGGCGGAATGGCCCGACGCGGCGTGGCGGTGGGGCCGAGGGGCGGCGTGGTTGCCGGCCGGGGCTATGCCGCTCGCGGGCCGGCGGGAGCCGTCGCCGGCAGGGGCTATGTCGCCCGCGGCCCGAGAGGCAATGTCGTCGCAGGCCGGACCGGCGCCGCCTGGGTGCGTCCGAACAACTATTGGTGGCATCCGGGAATGGCCATCGCCTCAGGAGCGGCGATCGGCTTCGTCGCGGCCGCGGCCGCCACGGCCTATGCGACCTCTCCGGCGCCCGCGCCGGGCTATTGCTGGTACTATACCGACGCCCAGCGCAGCCAGGGCTTCTGGGACGTCTGCCCGCGCTAGGCGCCGCCGGAGCGTGGCCGGCGATCTGGCCGCGCCTCGGGGCTGACGGGGATAAAGGGTGGCCGAAAGTAGGTAGCTGAGGCAACAAGCGGAACGATTGGGGGGACGTCCAATGCCACGGATCGCTGCCATGCTGTTGGCTGCTGCGACAGGTTGGGCGGGGGCGGTGCAGGCCGCCGACATGACCCCTCCCGCACCCGTCCCGCCACCGCTCCCGTTGCCGGATGTCGAGATTCGCCTGACGCCGTTCTTCTGGGCCTCGGGGCTGAGCGGCACGGTGGGCGCGCGTCGAAATCTCCCGACGGTCGACATCGACGTGTCCTTCACGGAAATCCTCCGCAATCTCGACTTCGCGGCGATGATGGCAGGCGAATACAGAAACGGTCGCTGGGGCGTTCTGGCGGACCTGACCTATGTCGCCGTTTCACTCGACCGGGGACGCGACGTGGTCCCGCGTGCGCCCGGCTTCACCGGCGCGTCGCTATCATCGAAGACGTTCACCGCCACGGCGACGGGCTTTTACCGCTTCTACGACAGCGGGGCCTTCACCGCCGACCTGCTGGCGGGGGCGAGGGTCTGGTCCGTCTCGGCGGACCTGGACCTCAACGTCGCCGGCGTGCTGGCGCTTTCGGCCGGCTCCACCCATACCTGGATCGACCCGGTGGCCGGCGTTCGCGTTCACGCCGTGCTGGGCAACGGCTTCGGTCTGAGCGCCTATGGCGATATCGGCGCCGGCAGCTCGCGGCTGACCTGGGAACTGCGCGGGACTGTCGACTACGCCTTCAATGCGAACTGGTCGGCTTCGGTCGGCTACCGCCATCTCGCCGTCGATTATCGTCGCGGCGGATTTGTCTACGATACGAGCTTCAGCGGCCCGATCGCGGGCGTATCGTACCGCTTCTAGCGGAGCGTTCGGATTCGCCGTTCCGATTTAGCGCTTTGTTATTCGGCCACCGTCTAGGTCCTCGTTTTCGACCGCTGAGCCTTGACGGTGACTGAGTGAGACTTGCCTTTGGACTTCTGACGGCGCTGGTTGTTGCGACCGGCGCATTGGCGCAGACCTCTGCCGGACAGAGCGAGGCGCCGGTGCCGGTTGCCGAGCTGAACCAGATCCTCGCACGCCTGCAGGTTTCACTCGACGTCCGGCCGATCCGGTCCGAGGGACAGCTCTGCCAGCAATACAACCGCAAGGGATACGCCACCGAGCAGGCGTGCAGCGACGAAGCCCGAAAATACGTCTCGGCAGCCATCGCCGGTTACCTCGTCGGCCGCAGGGCTGAAGCCGAGAAGAAGGCCGCGGAGGTCGCGCGCGCCGGAGATGCCGACAGCGGGGCGCTCTTGCCGTTCTCTCTGACCGATGACGAGCTGAACAAGGCCGCGGGACCGGAGAGCTTCTCGATGTTCGGCGGGCCTTCGGTCAGGCAGAGGCTGATCGCCAGCCATCAGCGCTCCGTCGAGCCCTTCCTCGACGGCGTCGTCGCCAAGGTCGAGAAGCGCATCGTCCGCGAGTACGACGATGCCGGCCTCTCGAACGAAGCGCTGCAGGAAGCCAACAGCCAATGCACGCCCTGGGTCTTCCTGAGCTGCTGGGGCCCATGCCCGCGCCCGCTCGACAACCTCCCGAGGGAGGCTTGGAGCAGGCTGAAGGGTGTCTGCGAGGCCAAGAAGCGCGAGGTCAAGCCGAGGCGGTGCAGGGCTGCCGCTGAGGCCGCCGATCCCAATGGTGCCTTCGACGACCAGCGCTTCGCCGTCCACGGCAATCAGGGCCGGCTCGCCGATTTCAACTTTCCCGGATTGGTCTGCAGCGCCGGCATGGAGGGGGTGCAGGTCCGCCTGCGCCAGTCCGGCTGGATCTTCAAGAAGCGCTGGGTCGAATTCGGCGCCGTCGGCGAGGGCGACACCATCGCCATCGGCAATCTCGAGACCGTCAAGCGGCCGGACGGCGTCGAGGTCCAGCTGATCAAGTCGCTCGATCGCAAGGTGGCGGCCTTCGCCGGCCCCGAAGACCTCGTGCCTTGCCTCAACATCAATGCCGGCTCCGAGGAGATGCAGGCCATGCGCGATGCGGCGCTCGGCGGCATCCTGGTCGGACTCGGCGTCGCCGAGGGCGGGGGCAGCCTCTTCGATGCGTTCCTGCGGGCGGGAAAGATAGACAAATGCCGCGCCGACATCCGCACATTCGTGAAGCAGTGACGGTGTCCAGCGCACTCACGCCAGCTCAAATCCAATCCCGGGGATCTCCGATGAAGAAGTTTGCGATCGTTTCGCTGGCTTTGTGTGCGTCCATTGGCCGGGTTCCGCCAAGCCTGGCTCAGGCGCCCAAGGACGAGATGCGGATTCTGCGCATCAGCAAGCCGGGAGCCGAGAAGGCCAGGGCCTTCGGCTTCTGGAAGGACCGCATCGCGGTTCTGAACAAGAACGCCCTGGTGCCGCTGAAGCCGGGGCAGAATGGCCCGTTCGATATCCTCTGGAAGGAGTTCAAGGACGGCGAAGCGACCATCGTCGCGAGCATCCTGTTCGACGGCGGCGAGGGCGGATGCGATATGGGGCCGAACTCTTCGAGCTCGACTCAGTCCTGGGCAGCGAACTGTCCGGCCAAGATCGTGACGATCGCGGCCGATGGCGCGCAGAGCGTCCGCAACAGCAGGGCCTGCTTCCAGTGGTTTCCGCTGGGCAGCCGCGACGACCCGCCGGAACCCGGCGAGCGCACCTACGCCTCCTACGACGCGGCCAAGAAGACCGTATCGCTCGGCGTCACGGCCAACGCGAAGTTCGTGAGAACCTGTACGCGGAACGTCAAGCTCTAGAGCGGCGAACGCCCTATCGGGCGCGCGCTGGCGATCGAGCTCTTTGTTAGAGCATTGAATTCGTCCGGAAAGTGGATTCCACTTTTTCGGTCCGATGCTCTGGGCGCGCTAGATCGCCTAAACTGGGATATTGTCGATCAGTCGCGTGCCGCCCAGCCTTGCCGCCACGAGAATCCGGATCGGGCCATCGGCCAGCGAGGTCACCGGCGCCAGGGTCTGGGCGTGGCGGGCCTCGAGATAGTCGAGCTCGAAGCCGGCGGTGATGATCTCGCTCTGGGCTTCGCCGACGGCGCGGAACAGGTCGTCGCGGTTGCGCAGTCGGGCCGCCAGCGCCTGCATGACGCGGTAGAGCAGGGGCGCGAGCGCCCGTTCTTCGGGCGTGAGATAGCGGTTGCGCGAGGAGAGCGCGAGCCCGTCGGCCTCACGCACCGTCGCCAGCGGCACGATCTCGATGCCGAGATCGAGGTCGGCGGCCATGCGCGTCACCACCTTGAGCTGCTGGTAGTCCTTCTCGCCGAAGATCGCGAAATCGGCTCGCGACTGCGTGAAGAGCTTGCAGCAAACCGTTGCGACACCTTCGAAATGCGTCGGCCGGAAGCGGTCGTCGAGGCCGACGGCGGCGGGGCCCAGCAGCAGGATGCGGCTGGCGAAGCCCGGCGGATACATCTCCTCGACCGGCGGAAAGAAGATCGCGTCGGCATCGACCTCGGCGAGCTTGGCGCGGTCGCTGTCGAAGGTACGCGGATACTTCTTGAAGTCCTCATGCGGGGCGAATTGCGTCGGGTTGACGAAGATCGAGACGATGACGTGCCGGGCGTGCTTCTGCGCCTCGGTCACCAGCGCGATATGGCCCTCGTGCAGCGCGCCCATTGTCGGCACCAGCGCGACCTTCTCGCCGGCGGCATGCCAGCCGGCCACGGCTGCGCGCATGTCCCGCACCGTCTCGAATATCGCGACCTTTGACATGCCGTTCTCCCGCAAGATTGTTTCGTATCCGGATCGACTTAACGAGGCCATCCCGGATGTAGCAAACAAAGCGAAGACCCGGGATCCATGCCGGAGCCTTGCTCGGAAAAATTCGGGCATGGCTCCCGCATAGGCGCGGCCAAAGCCGCTTCTCCGGGATGACCAGGCTCGATTCAGTCCCAAGGCGCAGCTTGCCAGCCGCGGACGGGTAGCAAATGCCGGCGGCGCGGCCAATATCTCAGGAGCAGGCGAATCCCCGGCGAGTGACATGGCAAGAGATGACGGCAAGGAAGTAGGCAAGGCGAGGGAGACGCGACCGGCCGAGGGCGGTGTGCGCTCGAAGCCCGGCGAGATCGACCGCTTCCTCGGCGCGGCAAAGCAGCTCGCCCCGCTCGCGACCGGGCAGGCCGGGCGACTGGTCTTCGCGCTCGATGCCACGATGAGCCGGCAGCCGACCTGGGATCTCGCTTGCTCGCTGCAGGGCCGGATGTTCGAGGTCGCGGACACGACCGGCGGGCTCGCCGTCCAACTCGTCTACTTTCGCGGCCTGGTTGAGTGCCGCGCCTCCGGCTGGGTCGGCGAGCCGCGGCGGCTGACCGGGCTGATGAACGGCATTGCCTGCCAGGGCGGCCAGACCCAGATCGGCCGGGTGCTCGCTCATATCCGCGACGAGGAGCGGCGCGTGCCGATCCGCGCCTTTGTCTATGTCGGCGATGCAATGGAGGAGGATGTCGACCGGCTCTGCGCGCTCGCCGGCGAGCTCGGCCTACGCGGGGTGCGCGGCTTCGTCTTCCAGGAAGGGGCCGATCCGGCAGCGAGCGCGGCCTTCGCCGAGATCGCTCGCCTGACCGGTGGGGCGCATGCGCGCTTCGACGTCAATGCGCCGCACTCGCTGCTCGAATTGCTGCGCGGTGCCGCCGCCTATGCCAGCGGCGGCCGCGAGGCGCTGCTGCGTCTCGCCGGGGCCAGCCCGGCCGCCAAGGGACTGTTGACGGCGATGGAGGGCCGCAGATCGTGACGCTGCTTTACGGCATCGCCGCCGTCATCGCGATCTGGTGGTTGTCCAAGCTCTTCGCCGGAGCCGACCCGAAGAAGCTGGTCAAGCTCGGAAAGGCGGTCGGCGGCACGGCGGCGCTCGCCGTCGCGGCGCTGATGATGCTGCGCGGCCGCCTCGACATGGCGATCTTCCTCGGCGGACTCGGCGCCTGGCTGCTCGGCTGGAGCGCCTATGGGCCGGGCGGCCTCAAAATGCCGGAATGGGCCAAGGACTGGGGCGGCACGAAATCGGCCGGCCGCTCCAAGGTGGCGTCGATCCTGCTCGCCATGGAGCTCGACCATGACAGCGGCGGCGTCACCGGAAAGGTGCAGGCCGGGGCCTTCGCCGGCCGCGACCTCGACGAGCTCAGCCTCGCCGAGCTCGGCACGCTGATGCGCGAATGCCTAGCGGAGGACCCCGACGGGGCGCGGCTGCTAGAGGCTTATCTCGACCGCCGGGCGCCCGGCTGGCGTGAAGACGCTGATCGTCACCGCAATGCGGGGCATGGCGGCGCGCCGGGCTCGGGCGCGATGACGGATCAGGAGGCCTACGAGATCCTGGGGCTTAAGCCGGGGGCGGGCGAGGAGGCGGTTCGCGAGGCCCATCGGGGCCTGATGAAGCGCATCCATCCGGACGCCGGGGGTACCAGCGGCCTTGCCGCCCGCGTCAATCAGGCCAAGGATACCTTGCTGAAGAAACATGGCTGAGTTCCTTCCCTGATCCGTTAGCCGCGGGTCGCGAAGCAGGCGAAGCCGCCGCGCTTGAGCTGGGCGCAGGCCTTCTCGGCGTCCTTGGACTCCTCAAAGCCGGCGAAGCGGGCGCGATAGAGCGTGGCGCCGCGCGTCTCGACCTTCTCGGTGAAGGGCGAGGCCTCTGCGAGCGGGCCGGAAGCCTTGGCGCGGGCCTTGGCGAGAATGTCCTTGGCCTTCGACTCGTCATCGGTGGCGCCGAGCTGGATCACCCATTTCGAAGCCGGAGCGGCCTTCTCGGCGCGGCGCTCGGCCGGCCTGGGCTCGCTGGCCTTGGCGACCTGGCTGGCGCTTTCGGCCTTGGCCGGCTCGGGCAGGCGAGCCTCGATCTTCTTCGGCTCGGGCCGGGCTTCCTCGGCGGGCGCCGGCTCGGCCAGCCTGGCGATCGAGGAGGTGGTGTCGACATTGGCCGGCGGACGCAGGACCTTGCCATCGGCGGCGGGCGCGCCGATCGACCAGCGCATGGCCGAAGGGGTCGTCGTCGCGGCGACCGGGCGCATGCCGGAAAGCTGCAGCGGCTGGCCGCCGGCGCTGGCGGCGATCGGGCGCGGCGGGGCGATCGGGGTGGTGCTCGGCGTCGCGGCATAGGCGCGGGCGGCGGCGGGCAGCTCGGGCTCGAGGCGCGGGCGCGGCACCGGCATCGGCGCCGGCGAAGGCGCGGCTTCCTGGACCTGGGCGATCGCTGCCGGACGGGCCGGCGGCTCCGGCGCGGCAGCCGGCGCAGCGGCGCGGAAGCGCTCCTGCTGCGGCTCGGGCGCCTCGGCGACCATCGGGGCGCTGCGGCTGCCGCCGGTAGCGCGGGGCAGGGTGGCGACCACGAGATCGGCCATGATCTTGTCGCGGCTGGCGCCGGAGCGGCCGCCGAGCACGACGGAGACGATCTGGCGATTATCCGACTTGGCCGAGGTCATCAGGTTGAAGCCGGAGGCGTTGGTGTAGCCGGTCTTGATACCGTCCACGCCCTCGACGCGGCCGAGCAGCTTGTTGTGATTGCGATAGGCGCCGCCCGCATAGTTGAACACGCGGGTCGAGAACATCGGATAATAGCGCGGGAAGCGCTCCTGGATCGCGCGGGCGAGGATGGTGAGGTCGCGCGCCGTCGTCAGGTTCGGCGGATTATGCGGCAGGCCATGCGGATTATAGAAGCTCGTGCGGCTCATGCCGAGCGAGCGGGCGCGCGCCGTCATCATCCGGGCGAATTCGTCTTCGGAACCGCCGACATTCTCGGCAACCGCCATGGCCACGTCGTTGGCCGATTTGGTGATCAGCGCCATGATGGCGTCGCGGACCTCGATCGTCTCGCCGGGGGCGAAGCCGATCTTGGAGGGCGCCTGCCGCGCCGCGTAGGACGAGACCGTCAGCTCGGAATTCATGTTGAAGCGGCCGCGCTCGAGCTGCTCGAATAGCAGGTAGAGCGTCATGACCTTGGTCAGGGAGGCGGGGATGCGCGGGGCATCCTCATTGGTCGCGTGCAGCGTACGGCCGCTCTTCGCGTCGACGACCATCGCAGCATAGGGCGGGGCGTAGCCGCCGCCGACATGGCGACGCTTCTTGCGCGCCGCCTCGGCGGGGGAGGCCGTCGCGACCAGGGTGACGGCAGCGACACTCATCAGCCCGACGAACGCGAACCAGCGTCCGCGTCGGGTACCAACGCAACCAGAAGCCATGCAACCCGCCTCAACTCGAAACTACCGCCCCGCCTCCGCCCGATCTTCGGCGTGGCTGGAAGGACACACTGCGAGAGGTTAGAGCGATGCGGTTACGGAGGTGTTAAGCCTGAGGATAGCCGCTCGGTATCGCTGCGAACCATCCCCTCGACAGGCCGGGCAGCTTTGCATTTGATGCATTGCAGCGTGTCCTTGACTTTTATGTTGCGCTGCACAATATAACGGCTGTCCCCGGTGGTGAACGCTTCACCCGACCTTGGGGCGAGGAACCTGGGCCGCAAGGCTCGCCAGCAAGAGGCGGCGTCCCTTGAGACGCTGTGGGAAAAACATGATCCAGCAGTTCGAGACCATCCAGAAGGCCTCCAAAGAGAACGTCGACGCCGCTCTGAAGTCGTTCGGCGCCACCTCGAAGGGCGTCCAGACGCTCGCCGTCGAGGCCACCGACTACGCCAAGAAGTCGTTCGAGGCCGGCACGGCCGCGATCGAGAAGCTTGCCGGCGTCAAGACGCTCGACAAGGCCATCGAGGTCCAGAGCGACTACGTCAAGACCGCTTTCGAGGGCTATGTCGCCCAGGTCACCAAGATGGGCGAGCTCTTCGGCGCCATCGCCAAGGACGCCTACAAGCCGTTCGAAGGCATCGTCGCCAAGTCGGTCCCGACCTCGGCCAAGTGAGCCGCCCGGAATGATCTGCCTGCCGGCATGAAGTCGGCGCGCAAGATCAGCACGATATTCGAAAGCCCGGCCGGAGAGGCCGGGCTTTTTTGCGTGATAGAGCCCGCAGCTGTGGGTGCCTGCGCGGAACGGGCTGGCGAAGCCGGCGCGACGCCTGTAAATTCACGGGCGAAGCACTATCTTGGGGTCTAGCGCCGGAAGAGAACCCTTGGACCAAGCAGCCACCATGCCGATCGAAACGGACATCCCAGCCGGCGCTGAGCGCCTCGGCCGGTCCGCGCCCCGGCTGGCCAATCGGCCGCGCCCGCCGGCGACACCGGTCGATGGCGGCCGGGACGGCAGCGGCACCGGAGCCGCGGTCCTGACCCGGACGCGGACCCGCAAGCCCAATCTCTACCGCGTCCTGATTCTCAACGACGACTACACGCCGATGGAGTTCGTCGTGCATGTGCTGGAGCGGTTTTTCAACAAGGACCGGGCGGAGGCGACGCGCATCATGATGCATGTCCACCAGAACGGCGTCGGCGAATGCGGGGTCTTCACCTATGAGGTCGCCGAGACCAAGGTGACGCTGGTGATGGATCTCGCCCGCAAGCACATGCATCCGCTGCAATGCGTGATGGAGAAGAAGTGATCTTGAACGCCACCATTTCCCTAGAACTGGATCAGGAGCGCTGACCGTGCCGAGCTTCTCGCGCAGCCTCGAACAGGCGCTTCACCGGGCCCTCGCGCTCGCTAATGAACGCCACCATGAATATGCGACGCTGGAGCATCTGCTGCTGGCCCTGGTCGACGACCAGGACGCCGCCGCGGTGATGCGGGCCTGCAGCGTCGATCTCGACACCCTGCGGCGCAACCTCGTCGACTATATCGACGCGGAGCTGACCAACCTGGTCACCGACGGGCGTGACGATTCCAAGCCGACCGCCGGCTTCCAGCGCGTGATCCAGCGCGCGGTGATCCATGTCCAGTCCTCGGGCCGCGAGGAGGTGACCGGTGCCAATGTGCTCGTCGCGATGTTCGCCGAGCGCGAGAGCCACGCCGCCTATTTCTTGCAGGAACAGGATATGACCCGCTACGACGCGGTCAACTACATCAGCCACGGCATTGCCAAGCGCCCCGGGGCGAGCGAGCCGCGCGCGGTGCGCGGTGCCGACGAGGAGCCGGAGCAGCAACGCGAGCAGCGCTCCGATTCCGGCAACGATGCCGACAAGGACAAGAAGAAGAAGGAGAGCGCGCTCGACGCCTATTGCGTCAACCTCAACCGCAAGGCGCGCGACGGCCGCATCGATCCGCTGATCGGCCGCGATGCCGAAGTCCAGCGCACCATCCAGATCCTCTGCCGCCGGCAGAAGAACAACCCGCTGCTGGTCGGTGAGCCCGGCGTCGGCAAGACCGCGATCGCCGAGGGGCTGGCGCTCAAGATCATCCGCGGCGAGGTGCCCGAGGTGCTCGAGGACGCGACGGTGTTCTCGCTCGACATGGGCACGCTGCTCGCCGGCACGCGCTATCGCGGCGATTTCGAGGAACGCCTGAAGCAGGTGATGAAGGAGATCGAGGCCCATCCGAAGGCGATCATGTTCATCGACGAGATCCATACGGTGATCGGCGCGGGCGCGACCTCGGGCGGGGCGATGGATGCCTCCAACCTGCTGAAGCCGGCGCTGGCTGCAGGCGGGCTGCGCTGCATCGGCTCGACCACCTACAAGGAATACCGCCAGTATTTCGAGAAGGACCGGGCGCTGGTCCGGCGCTTCCAGAAGATCGATGTCAACGAGCCGTCGGTTCCCGACACGATCGAGATCCTCAAGGGGCTGAAGCCCTATTTCGAGGAGTTCCACAAGCTGCGCTACACCAACGACGCCATCAAGGCGGCGGTGGAGCTCTCGGCGCGCTACATCCATGACCGCAAGCTGCCCGACAAGGCGATCGACGTGATCGACGAGACCGGCGCCTCGCAGATGCTGGTGACCGAGAGCAAGCGCAAGAAGACGATCGGCGTGAAGGAGATCGAGGCGGCGGTCGCGACCATGGCGCGGATCCCGGCCAAGACCGTCTCCAAGGACGATGCCGAGGTGCTGCGCAATCTCGAGAACACGCTGAAGCGCACCGTCTACGGCCAGGAGAAGGCGATCGAGGCACTGTCTTCCTCGATCAAGCTGGCGCGGGCCGGCCTGCGCGACGGCGAGAAGCCGATCGGCTGCTATCTCTTCGCCGGGCCGACCGGCGTCGGCAAGACCGAGGTCGCGCGCCAGCTCGCGCTGTCGCTCGGCGTCGAGCTCGTGCGCTTCGACATGTCGGAATACATGGAGCGCCACACCGTCTCGCGGCTGATCGGCGCGCCTCCGGGCTATGTCGGCTTCGACCAGGGCGGCCTGCTGACCGACCAGATCGACCAGCACCCGCACTGCGTGCTGCTGCTCGACGAGATCGAGAAGGCCCATCCCGATCTGTTCAACATTCTTCTGCAGGTGATGGATCACGGCAAGCTGACCGACAACAACGGCAAGCAGGTCGATTTCCGCAATGTCATCCTGATCATGACCACCAATGCCGGCGCCGCCGACATGGCCAAGAACGCCTATGGCTTCACGCGCAGCAAGCGCGAGGGCGACGACACGGAGGCGATCAACAAGCTGTTCGCGCCGGAATTCCGCAACCGGCTCGATGCGACGATCTCCTTCGGCCATCTGCCGAAGACGGTGGTGGCGCGCGTCGTCGACAAGTTCGTGCTGCAGCTCGAGGCCCAGCTCGCCGACCGCAACGTCACGATCGAGCTCTCGGACGAGGCGCGCGACTGGCTGGTCGAGAATGGCTATGACGAGGCGATGGGCGCCCGCCCGATGGCGCGGCTGATCCAGCAGACGATCAAGACGCCGCTGGCCGACGAGGTGCTGTTCGGCCGGCTGAAGAATGGCGGTGCGGTCAAGGTCGTCGTCGTCCAGTCCGAGACCGGTATCAAGGTGCTCGGTCTCGAATTCCCGGACGGGCCGGTCAAGCCCAAGCCGGAAAAGGACGTCGCCGCCGCGGCCGAGAAGCGCACGCGCAAGCCACGGGCCAAGGGCACCGGCAAGGCCAAGGCGGGTCCCGCCAGCAGCCTGAAGCGCGGCCCCAAGCCGGATGCGCCGGTCGAGCCGCCGAAGGCGGCGCGCAGCGTCCGGACCGTCCCGAAAGTTCCGCTGACGAAGGCTTAGAGCTCCGAACAGAACCTGTAGGAGACTCGATGGGCTTTGGAGGAGCCGAATGCCAGGAGGAGCGCGCAGCCGGTATCCTTCGATATCGGCAAGACGTTTTGGCGCCGCAGTCGACCCTCCAAAGCCCACCTTCGGCGCCGGGAATTCGGCCGCCCGCGGCGTCACGCCGCTTGCCGATACCAAAGGTATGGGTTACGCGCCGCTCTTGGCGGCGCGGACCAATTGCCGACGTCGAGACCCCTCCAGGTTCTGTTAGGAGCTCTTAGACCGTGTGGTTCCGACGCAAGCCCGAAAGCGTTTGGGCGCAGGACGGCGAGGCCGCGACACAAGTGGCCGCGCCCGCTCCGAAGGAGAAGCTCGGCTGGTTCGAGCAGCGCGCTCGGCGTCGCCGCCGCCGCAAGGTGTTCGAGGAGGTGCTGGGCTGGATCCTGGTGCCGGGCCTCCTCTATCTGCTCTGGCTCGCCTATCAGGCCGTCGGCGGCGTGCCGAAGGAGATCGTCGACTTCGGGCAGGAACTGATCGGCCTGGCGCTGAAGAGCTTCTGACGACGGGATCGCTTGCGCCCGGTGCAGGTCCGAAACGCGGTTAGGCCTCTGCCCTGCTGCTGCGGCAATGCGCATTAAGCGTTTTCGCCTTGCCGACCCGGTCGGCGCGTTTCCGGTCCTTCGAGCGTTCATGTTGCAGCATTCCCTTGAGCCGCCGGTTTCGGTGCGCAGGCCGCCCCCCGGCCGCGGATTGGTGTCGGCGTGAGCGCTGCAAGCCGGTGGCAACGGCTGCGCCCCGCCGTGATCGGCTTCCGCGATGCGCTGATGCTGCCGGCCTGGGTGGTCGGCCTCGGGCTGGTGGGCGTCGGCTCGCTGGCGCGCGATGTCGGTTATCCCGTCGAGGTCGCGGTGCTGTCGACCGTGCTGGTCTGGGCCGGCCCCTCGCAGGTTCTGTTCTTCGCTTCGATCGCGGCCGGTGCCGCCTGGAGCGCGATCGCGCTCGCCATCGGCTTTGCCTCGCTGCGCTTCCTGCCGATGACGATCGCGCTCCTGCCGCTGCTACGCCGGCCGGGGCAGGGCGTCGGCATGCAGATCCTGCTCTCGCACTTCGTCGCCGTCACCGCCTGGACCGAAGCGCTGCGTCGCCTTCCGGCGCTGCCGCCGGAGCAGCGGCCCATCTATTTCCTCGGCTTCGCCCACGCGCTGATCGCGGTCTCGGCGCTCTGCACCTATGCCGGCTATTATCTCGCCGGTGCCGTGCCGGCGCCCGTGGCGGCCGGACTGCTCTGCCTGTCGCCGATCTTCTTCATCGCATCGCTGACGGTGGGAGCGCGCGGCTTCGGCGATGGGCTCGCCATCTTCCTCGGGCTGGCACTCTCGCCGGTTGCGAGCTGGGCCATCGGCGGCGGCTTCGATCTGCTCGCCGCCGGGCTGGTCGGCGGGACGATCGCCTTCGCGGCGCAGCGCTGGCGCCGGCGGGCAGGGAAGGCCGGAGCATGACGGCGCCGATCGCCTTTCTCGACGGGCCCTGGTGGCCCTATCTGGCACTGCTGCTCTTCGCCGTGCTGCCGACCGAGATGTGGCGCTGGCTTGCCGTCGCCTTCGCGCGCCGCCTCGACGACAGCTCGCCCTGGCTCGAATGGGTACGGCTGGTGGCGACGGCGCTGCTCGCAGGTGTGGTCGCCAAGCTGATCCTGACGCCGCCCGGCGTCCTCGCGGACGTTCCGCTCCCCGTCCGTCTCGCCGCGATCGCAGTGCCGGTGGCGGTCGTGCTTGCCACTCGCCGCAGGGTCATGCTGGCGGTGGTCGCGGGCGAGGCGGTGCTGATCGGCGGCGCCTGGTGGCTGGGTTGATCGACGCGGCAACTGGCGGCAGCCGATAAGGAAAGCCGGCGCGAGTAAAGCGCGCCGGCTGCCCGTTTCGACCGTGGGTCGCGCTGCTTTGCGACTCAGGCTGGCTGCGGGGCGACGCTCGGCCGGCTGACCGTGCCGATCGATCGCTGCGACTGCGACCACTGCGTCAGTGCCTCGACGCGGCGGGTGTGGCGCGGATAGTGCGAGAAGATGTGGACGAGGAAGCCGGCGATGCCCGGGACCATCTGCTCCTGCTTCTGGAAGGCGTCGGCATTCATCTGCGCATTCAACCGGGCGCTGCCGCAGGCCAGCATCTGCAAGGCGGAGCGCGAGGCGCGGAGATCGCGGGCGACGAGCGCGCCGATGCGGTCGCAGGTCAGCTCTCGGCCCCGCGAATAGGCGGCGCCGAGGAAGGGGATGAAATGCCCCGGAAAGCGCAGATAGCTCCACGGCTCGTCGAGATGGCCGGCGACGTGATGTCCGAGCTCATGGCCGATGACGAAGCGGACCTGCTCGTCGGTGTCGGCGTCAAGCAAGGCAGAGGTCAGCCAGATATAGCGCTGGCGGCCGACGAGGCGCAGCGCCATCGCATTCATGACACCGCTGGAATTGTAGACGAAGGTCGTCGGGATCTCGCGCAGGCCGAGCGCGCGGGCGCCTTCCTCGACCATGCGGTGGAGATGGGGGAACTGGTCGGGCCCGACCATGACGAAATGGCCGATCATGTAGGCGCGGGTGAGGGCGCGCGCCCAATAGGAGAACAACCAGAAGGCACCGAAATAGAACAGCAGCAGCAGCGCATGCCAGACCGACCCGCTCAGCAGAGTGAAGGCGATCGCGCCGAGCAGGACCGCCCAAATCAGGGTCCCGACGACGAGCATGATGCTGCCGTAGAGCTTTTCCTTGGGGTGTCTGACTGCAGAAATCTCAAAATTCATCGGGCAAGGCTCCGGCATAGGCATGAATCGGCTAGCCAGTCGCGCTTGTCCACATTTGAGCCATATTCGCTTCGCCCCGGCGAATGAGGCCGGCTGTCGCGAGCGTCGCTAGCCTGCTTCCAGCGTGATGTGCCTGAGCTTGTCCGGATTGCGCACGATGTAGATCGCGTGGACGAGCCCGTCGCGGATATCGAGCGCGGTCGCCTGCAGGGTCTCGCCGCGCTCGAGGCTGAGATAGCCGGGCAGGCCGTTGATCAGCACGGGCTTGAACACGGTGGTTGATTTGTTCTGGCTGATCACCTTGCGGGCGATGCCGGCGAAGAAGCGCGTGACGCGGTCGATGCCATAGAGTGGGTTGATCACCGCCAGCACCTTGCCGCCGCCGTCGCTATGGAAGGCGACATCGTTGGCGAGCAAGGTCTGCAGATCGCTGGTGTCGGCCTTGTGGGCGGCCTTGAAGAAGGCCTCGACGAAACGCTTCGCCTCGGTGGGATCGACCTTGTTGCGTGGCGGCATGTCGATGCGGACATGTTCGCGGGCGCGCTTGGCGAGCTGGCGGCAGGCGCTTTCGCTGCGATCGATGGTGCGGGCGATTTCGGCGAAATCCAGGTCGAAGACGTCATGCAGCAGGAAGGCGGCGCGCTCGAGCGGCGTGAGCCGTTCGAGCGCCAGCATCAGCGCGATCGGTGCGTCGAGCTGGGTGTCGACATCGGATTCAGCCGCACCGATCTCCTCGACCAGGGGCTCCGGCAGCCAGGCACCGACATAGAATTCGCGCCTGCTGCGGGCCGACTTCATCTGGTCGAGACACAGCCTCGTCACGATGCGCGCCAGGAAGGCGCGCGGCTGTGCGATCTCCGTCTGCTCCGTCTCGCGCCAGCGCAGCCAGGCTTCCTGGACGATGTCCTCGGCATCGCTGACCGAACCCAGCATGCGATAGGCGAGGCGGGTCAGGAAACGGCGATGGCTCTCGAACGGGTCGGTGCTGGCCGGCTGTGTCGTCATTGCGCGCCCTGTGCTCAGCCGGCCGCGTGTGCGGCAGTGCCCGGCCGGTCGTTCGGATGAGCCGAGCGGAAGCCGATCGCGATCCGGTTCCAGGTGTTGATCGTGCCGATCAGCAAGGTGAGCTTCACCATTTCCTCCGGGCTGAAATGGCGCAGCACTTCCTCATAGGTCTCGCCCGGCGCATGGGTTTGCGAGATCAGCGTCAGCGCGTCGGTCCAGGCGAGGGCAGCGCGCTCGCGCGGGCTATAGAGCGCGGACTCATGCCAGGCGTCGAGCAGGAAGAGCCGGGCCGGGCTCTCGCCCTCCTTGAGCGCGTCGGCGGAATGCATGTGCAGGCAATAGGCACAGCCATTGATCTGCGAAGCGCGCATCTTCACCAGGTGGATCAGGCTGTGTTCGAGCCCGCTCTCCTTGATCGTGGCTTCGAGCGCGATGAGCGGCTTCATGGTGTCGGGAGCGGTGACGTAGGGGTTGAGGCGCTTGGTCATGACGGGATCTCGGCTAAGGGAGGAGGCCGATCCGCCGCGACGCCGCGCCGGGCCGGCTGTTCGATCTGGTGGTCTCAGGCGGCCGCGGCCTCGCGGCGGCGATCCTGCGGATGACGGGTGCGGAAGCCGCAATTGATCCGGTTCCAGAGATTGATCATGCCGATGGCGACCGAGAGGTCGACACAATCCTTCTCGCTGAAATGCTCGCGCAATTCGGCGAAAGCCTCATCGCTCGGGCTGCGATCGGCGACGTGGGTCAATTCCTCGGTCCAGCGCAGGGCAGCGCGCTCGCGCGGGGCGTAGAGCTCGGACTCCTCCCAGGCGCTGAGCAGGTTGATGCGGGCCTCGGTCTCGCCGGCCTTGCGGGCGTCGGCGATGTGCATGTGCAGGCAGTAGGCGCAGCGGTTGATTTGCGAGGCCCGGATCTTCACCAGCTCGAGCAGGCCATGCTCGATCTGCGACTGGTTCACATATTCCTGCAGGCCGAGCATCGCCTTGTAGGCTTCGGGAGCGGTCTGGAAGGCGTTGAGGCGTTGGGTCATCCTGGTCTCCATCATTTGCTGATGAAGACCAGGACGAGGCAGCGTGCGGCGGCGTGACATGCGCCGCGAAGTTTTTTTGCGGCTCAGGCGTTTTTCAGCGCGGCACGGATCTTCTCGGCTGCGTCCGCCAGCTCCTCCGGCTTGGCCATCACGCTCGCCGGCGGCTTCATCGAAACCCCTTCATGGCGGGGGATGACGTGGACGTGGAGATGGAAGACGACCTGGCCGCCGGCACTCTCGTTGAACTGCTGGAGCGTGATCCCATCGGCGGCGAAGGCCTGCATCCCTGCCCTGGCGATGCGCTGCGAGACCTGCGCGACATGGGCGAGGTCGGCCGGGTCGACGTCGAGCAGGTTGCGGGCCGGGTTCTTCGGGATGATCAGGGTGTGGCCGGGGGCGCGCGGCATGATGTCGAGGAAGGCGAGCGCCTTGTCGTCCTCGTAGACACGGTGCGCCGGCAATTCGCCGCGCAGGATCCTGGCGAAGATGTTGTTCTGGTCATAGGCGGTCATGATGGCGTTCCTGTACTTGGCTGGCGAAGCTGGAGGCTGTCGGGGGCCGAGGTCAAGGCGGGGGCAGGCAAACCCAGCCGCACTCTCTCGGTGACCCTGCTCTCGAGCACGAGATCGTCGGTCGCGCCCATCAGCCAGAGCGCATCGACGGTCAGGCGCAGCAGCGGCTTCTCCCACCAGCGGGCGAGCAAGGCGGCCAGCGCCTGCGTCTCGCCGGCATCGAGATCATCGAGCAGATTGTAGTAGCCGACGAGGTAGAGGTCGCCGGCGGGGCGGCCGAAGGCCTGCTGGATTTGCTGGAACGGATTCATGCCGGCACCGCGCTGCGGATAGGCGCGTAGATAGAGCCGGCCGCGATTGACGTCGCCGGAGAACAGGCCGCGCAGCTCGACCTCGAAGGGGGCGATGGCGGCAAGCTGCGCGCGGATCTCGGGGGAGATCGCCGGCGGTTCGCCGCGGCCGAGCGAGCCGACGATGGTGGCGTGCAGCCGGTCGGCGCGGCGCGGCAGCAGGTCCCAGGCGATCTTGCCGGCGAAGGGGCTGGCGCGGAGCTCGGCGTCGAGTTCGCGCCAGGCCGGCGAGGCCTCCGGCGCGCCCTGCGGCACCGGCATCACCAGCGAGAAGATCTCGGCGTGGCGGCCCATCTCATAGTCGCGGCCGTCGAGCCGCGGGATCACCCGCGGATGCTCGGGCGCCAGCAAGGGCAGATGGGCGAGGCGATAGCTCTCGTCGAGCGCCAGCGGCCCGGTGAAATCGGTCAGGCTGCGGCGGTAGCCGAGCCCGTCGTCGCAGCAGAATTCAGTCGGCAAGGTCGGCTCCGGATCTGAACGGCAATTCGGCTTCGAGCGCCAGCCTGGCGGCGGCGATCTCGCGGCGCTCGCCCGGCAGATAGGCGGCGACGGCGCGCGCCAAGCCGGGATCGGCGAGGAAATGGGCCGAGCGGGTGATCACCGGCCGGTAGCCGCGCGCCAGCTTGTGCTCGCCCTGCGCGCCGGCCTCGACCCGGGCGAGCTTGTGGGCGATCGCATAGTCGATGGCCTGGTGATAGCAGAGCTCGAAATGCAGGAAGGGGTGGTCCTCGATGCAGCCCCAGTTGCGCCCGTAGAGCGTGTTGCCGCCGCGGAAATTGATGGCGCCGGCGATGTTGCGCCCGGCCCGGCGCGCCAGCATCAGCACGACGCGCTCGCCCATGCGCTCACCGATCTCGGAGAAGAAGCGGCGGTTGAGATAGGGGCGGCCCCATTTGCGCGAGCCGGTATCCTCGTAGAAGGCGTGGAAATCGTCCCAGACGCTCTCGGTCAGCTCGGCACCGGAGAGCACCGCGACCTCGATGCCGGCTTCGAGCGCCTCGCGCCGCTCGCGCTTCAGCGCCTTGCGCTTGCGCGAGGCGAGCAGGCCGAGGAAATCGTCATAGGTTCCAAAGCCCCGGTTCTGCCAGTGGAACTGGAGGTCGTGGCGTTCGAGGTAGCCGGCCTCCAGCAGCGCTGCGAGATCGGGCTGCTGCGCGAAGGTGACATGGACCGAGGAGGCGTGGACCTGCTCGCGCAAAGCCTCGAGCCCGGCGATCAGCGCCTGGCGCGCCTCGCCGGCATGCGGCCCCTCGGCGACCAGGAGACGCGGGCCGGTTGCGGGCGTGAACGGCGCGGCGACCTGGATCTTGGGATAATAGCGGCCGCCGGCGCGGATATAGGCCTCGGCCCAGCTATGGTCGAAGACGTATTCGCCCTGGCTGTGGCCCTTCACGAAGGAGGGTGCGGCGGCGATCAGCCGGCCCGCCGCGTCCTCCACCAGCAGATAGGCCGGCGACCAGCCGGTGCGCCCGCCGGTGCAGCTGCTCTCCTCCAGGGCGCGCAGAAAAGCGTGCGAGACGAAAGGGTTGTCCGGGTCTGCTTGAGAAAATGATTCCGCTGCCTCAGGAGGCGATTCAAGCTTCGCCGAGGCGGCAGGGTTGGCGCAGGCGTCCCAGTCAGCGGCCGGAACGCCTTTCAGCGAGGTCGTGACGCGAACCGTCAGGTTCCCGTGCAGACCGGTTTCGCTCAAGGGCGGAAGCCCTCGAAGACCATCTGGTCGGCATGCTCGGCGGCGCGGGCCCGGTCTTCCGGCGTCCGCACGGTCCAGCTCATTAAGGGCAGGCCGAGCGCCTTGCGGCAGAGGAAGGGCGCGGCGCTCGGCAGGTCGGAGACCTTCCAGGAGACGAAGTCCGGCCGGCTCTCCTCGAAATGCAGGAGATTGGCGAGGGCGTGCTTTTGCGCTGCCGAGAGATGATCGTAGTCGCGATAGGCGTCATAGGCGCTCATCGCGACGATGCCGCGGGCGAAGCCGGGCGCAAGCTCGCGCAATGCCGCGACGACCACCGGGTCGAAGGATTTCAGCACGATCGGCTGACCCTTGTGCCGTGCGACGATCTCTGCCGTCCGCTTCGCGAGCCTTAGATCGCCGTCGAAGCGGCTCTTGACCTCGATCACCAGCGGCGTCCTGCCGCCGATCGCATCGAGGAAGGCGGTCAGCGTCGGAATCCGGTCGTCCGAGCCCTTCAGCCCGATGCCGGAAAGCTCGGAGGCCTTGCGCGCGTCGACACGCCCGGCCTCGCCGGTCAGGCGATCCAGGGTGAAGTCGTGGAAGACCAGCGCCTCCTCGTCGGCGCTGAGCTGGACGTCGCATTCGATGGCGAAGTCGCCCTCGATGGCGGCCTGCGCCGCCGACAGGGAGTTCTCGATCACGCCGATCGCGAGATCGTGCAGTCCGCGATGGGCGATCGGACGGGCGGTCAGCCAGGATTCTGCAGGCATCAGGCGATCTCGAACATCGCCTCGACCTCGACGGCGGCGCCGGCCGGCAATTCGGCGACACCGACGGTCGAGCGGGCATGGCGGCCGGCATCGCCCAGCACCTCGACCATCAGGTCGGAGGCGCCGTTCATGATCGCGGGCAAGGCGGAGAAATGCGGCGCGGCATTGATGAAGCCGCCGAGGCGGACGCAGCGCTTGATCCGGCCGAGATCGCCGCCGAGCGCCGCCTTGGCCTGGGCAAGGACGTTAATGGCGCAGAGCCTGGCGGCTTCGAGCCCGGCCTCGTTGAAGATCTCGGCGCCGAGCTTGCCCTTGTGCTGGTCGGAGAGCTTGCCGTCGAGCCCGAAGCAGAGCTGGCCGGAAATCACCAGGAGATTGCCGGTGATGACATAGGGCACGTAATTGGCGATCGGCGCGGCCGGTGTCGGCAGCACGATGCCGAGGGCGGCGAGCTTGGCTTCGATGGCGTTCATCGCGGTTTCTCTCGGGTTGGCCGGCAGTGGCAGGCTCTCTTTCATGGCCGATGGCCGCCAGCCCGGCAAGCGCGGCCGGCGAAGGGCGAGCCTGCGCGCTGCGCCATGTTTGCGCCATCGCCGCAGTGCACCTAGTTTGCAGTAGCGGCGCTTTTTGCTGGCGCGGCAAGAATCGGGATCGAGGTTCAGCATGGGACGTTGCGGCTATGGGATCGCAGGCGTGGCGATCGCCGTCCTGCTGGCGCCGGCGGCGCAGGCGCAAGGCGCGGCCGAACGCGTCGTGCTGGTGCCGCATCGGGCGATCTACGATCTCGCCCTCGACAACACCAAGCCGACCCGCGACATCACCATGGCGCGCGGACGCATCGCCTTCGACTTCTCCGGCGATGCCTGTGACGGCTATGCGCTCTCCTTCCGCCAGGTCACCGAGCTGACCAGCGAGGTCGGGCCGCGCGTCATCGATGCGCGCACCACGAGCTTCGAGGAAGGCGACGCCAAGAGCTACCGCTTCAAGACCGAAAGCTCGACTGCCGGCGCGCCGCCCGACGTGGTCGACGGCACGGCGAAGAAGGCCGATGCCGGCTATGAGGTGCAATTGCGCGCGCCCCAGGCCGAGACGCATCGCGAGGCCGCCACGGCGATGTTCCCGAACGAGCAGATGAAGGCGGTGATCAAGGCGGCCCGGGCCGGCCAGACCACCTTCAATGTGCGCCTCTATGACGGCGCCAACAGCGGCAAGGACGTCTACGACACGCTCTCCGTGATCGGCCGCAAGATCGAGGCGAAGCCCGGCGAGGCGCCGCTGCAGCGGCCGGAATTCGAGAAGCTGGCGCGCTGGCCGGTGACGATCTCCTATTTCAAGGTCGGCTCGGGCGAGACGACGCCGGCCTATACCGTCGCCTTCGAGCTCTACGAGAACGGCGTCACCGGCGCGATCCGGCTCGACTACGGCGCCTTCGCGCTGCGCGGCACGCTCACTCGTCTTGATCTTCTGCCGGGGAGCGATTGCTCGAAATAGGCCGGCGCCGGTCGCGCAGCGACAGGCCCTTGCCGATCGCGGCATCGCCGAAGCGGGCGCGGACCGCGTCGAGCGCGCCCTCTACGGCCTTCAGGCGCGGCGTCTGCGTGTCGGCGAGGTCGCCACGGTCGGCGTCGGCCGGGTCGGAGAAGTCGCTCGCGCCGATGCCGATCAGCCGGTAGCGCAGCCCGGTGCATTCGCGCTTGAGCAGGTCACGACCGGCGGCGAACAGGCGAGCGGCGAGCTGCGTTGGCTCCGGCAAGCGCGTCGCGCGGGTGACGATGTGGAAGTCGTGGCTCTTCAGCTTGAGGGTGATCGTGCGCCCGGCGAGTCCCTGCGCCTTCAGTCGTTTCGAGGTCTTCTCGCACAGGCGCCAGAGGATCGGCTCGAGCTCCTCGAAGCCGGCGAGATCGACGTCGAGCGTCGTCTCGGACGAGACCGTCTTGGCCTCGTGCTCGACCGTGACCTGGCGCGGATCGATGCCGCGCGCCAGGTTCCTCAGGCGCGGCCCGTCCTTGCCGATGGTGCGATAGAGCGTCTCGACCTCGGCGGCGGCGAGATCGCCAATGCTGCGGAAACCGGCCTGGGCGAGCCGCGCCACGCCGGCCTGGCCGATGCCGGGGATCATCCCGACCGGCTTCGGCGCGAGGAACGCCACGGCTTCCGCCCGGCCGATGATCGAGAAGCCGCGCGGCTTGTCGAGGTCGGAGGCAACCTTGGCGAGGAACTTGGCGTAGGACAGGCCGACCGAGACGGTTATGCCGATCTCGTCCTCGATCCGGCGCTGGAAGCGGGCGAGAGTGAGGGCTGGGCTGGCATGGTGCAGGCGTTCCGTGCCGCCGAGATCGAGAAAGGCCTCGTCGATCGAGAGCGGCTCGACCAGCGGGGTCAGCTCCTGCATCAGCCGGCGTACCTGCCGGCCGACGGCGACGTATTTCGCCATGTCGGGCTTGATCACCACGGCATCCGGGCAGGCCTTCAGCGCCTTGAACATCGGCATGGCCGAGCGCACGCCGGACATTCGGGCGATGTAGCAGCAGGTCGAGACGACGCCGCGCTTGCCGCCGCCGATGATCACCGGCTTGTCGAGCAGGGATGGGTCGTCGCGCTTCTCGACCGCCGCATAGAAGGCGTCGCAGTCGATATGGGCGAGGTGGAGCTCGTCGCGCTCGGGATGGCGCAGCAGCCGCGGCGAGCCGCAGGCAGGGCAGCGCCGAAGCGGCGGGGCGGGCGGCGCCTCGCCATGGTCGTGCAGGCAATCGCGGCAGAGCGCGCGAGCCGCCCCGGCCAAGGCGGGCGTGCCGCTCACGGCTCGAAGACTTCGGGCGGGCCGGCGAGAATTTCGCGGGCCTGCCCAATGATTTCCGGATTCAGGCTTAAATTTCCGGCAAACTCGAGTAGCAGCGAATCGCTGGCGCAGAGATGGTCGAGGACGCCGAGCAGGAAGCCCGGTTCCTGCGCCGCCGAGCGCAAAGTGGCCGGTCCGAGACCGGTCGATGCCAAAAACGGCTCCAGGCGTTCCGGTTCGGAGGCCAGGAAGGCGAGGGCACGGAGCGCCAGCGTCTCGGCTTCGGGCAGCGTGATCGGACGGAGCATGGCGATTTTCTCAGCGTGTCTGCGGTCAGGTTTGCGTTTCGTCAACGGCTAGCGTGCTAGATTCATCATCGAACGAGGCCGCCGGCTTGGGAAGTCCGGACTATCGGACACCCTTGATGCGGCGGACTGGGGGCGGAATGACAAAGACGGTACTGATCGTCGAGGACAATGAGCTCAACATGAAGCTCTTCAACGACCTGTTGGAGGCGCATGGCTATGCGACGCTCAAGACTGCCGACGGCATCGAGGCGATCGAGCTCGCCCGCGCGCATCATCCCGACCTGATTCTGATGGACATCCAGCTGCCGGAAGTCTCCGGGCTGGAGGTGACGAAGTGGATCAAGGAGGACGATGCGCTGAAGAGCATCCCGGTGATCGCCGTCACGGCCTTCGCGATGAAGGGTGACGAAGAGCGGATCCGCGATGGCGGCTGCGAGGCCTACATTTCCAAGCCGATCTCGGTCGGCAAATTCCTGGAGACCGTGCGCGCCTATCTCGGCGCGGCCTGAGGGAAGGAAAAGCGCGCGCCATGTCAGCCCGGATCCTGGTCGTTGACGACGTCGCAACCAATGTGAAGCTGCTCGAGGCCAAGCTCTCCGCCGAGTATTTCGACGTGGTGACGGCGACGAACGGCATCGACGCGCTGGCGATCTGCGAGCGCGGCGAGGCCGATATCGTCCTGCTCGACGTGATGATGCCGGGCATGAACGGCTTCGAAGTCTGCCGGCGCCTGAAGACCGGGCCGACCACGGCGCATATTCCGGTGGTGATGGTGACCGCGCTCGACCAGCCGAGCGACCGCCTCAAGGGGCTCGATGCCGGCGCCGACGATTTCCTGACCAAGCCACTCGACGACATCGCCCTGTTCGCGCGGGTACGCAGCCTGGCGCGGCTGAAAGCGGTGACCGACGAACTGCGCCAGCGGGCGCTCGCCTCGCGCCGGCTCGGCATCGCCGATCCGCTGGCGGCGGCTGCCGCCGAAACCGGGCTCAACGGCCGCATCCTGCTGATCGAGGACCGGCCGCTGATCGCCGAACGCCTGACCCAGGCGCTCTCGACCTTCCACTCGATCGAGACCGAACCGGACCCCCAGGCCGCGCTGACGCGCGCCGCCGAAGGCGATTTCGAGATCGTCCTCGTCAGCCTCGATCTTCAGGGCTATGACGGGCTTCGGCTTTGCAGCCAGCTGCGCTCGCTCGAGCGCACCCGCAATCTCTCGGTGCTGATGCTCGGCGAGGCCGAGGATCGTGGCCGCGTCCTGCGCGGGCTCGAGATCGGCGCCCACGACTTCCTCGTCCGCCCGATCGACCGCAACGAGCTCCTTGCCCGAGCGCGGACGCTGGTGCGCCGCAAGCGCTTCGCCGAGCGACTGCGCGACAGCGTCCAGTCGTCGATGGAGATGGCTGTGATGGATCAGCTCACCGGCCTGTACAATCGCCGCTATCTCGATAGCCGAATGGCGGTGCTCTTCGACGAATCGGCACTCCGCGCACGGGCGCTGTCGCTGCTCGTCCTCGACGTCGACCGCTTCAAGGCCGTCAACGACAGCTGGGGCCACGACGCCGGCGACGAGGTTCTGCGCGAATTCGCCGACCGGGTCCGCGCCTGCACGCGCGGCATCGACCTGGTCGCCAGGATGGGCGGGGAGGAGATCGTCGTCGTCCTGCCGGACACGGCGCTCGACGCGGCCCGCGCCGTGGCCGAGCGGATCCGCGAACGGGTCGAGGGCGAGCCCTTCCAGATCCAGGCCGGCGCCCGCGGCATCGCGGTCACAGTCTCGATCGGCGTCGCCAGCCGGCGGGCCGGGGACGCTGCTCCCACCGAAATGCTGAAGCGCGCCGACGAGGCGGTCTATCTCGCCAAGGCGGGCGGTCGCAACCGGGTGATCGTCGCCACCGCGGCCTGAGCGCGGGGCGGCGGGCCGGGCATCCTGCGATTCCGTCTACCGACCGCTCGGCGGCGCCTGCGAAAGCTGGACCGTCCAGCTTTGATGGACGGAACACGCCAGAGCCTCATCGAACTGGCGCAGTCGCCAGTGCCGTGGCCAGCTTGGTTTCTGTCGCCGGCGTTCCGTAAGGGTTCCGGTGAGTTCTTCCAGCCAAGATCATGTAAAAGCTAGATATTATTCATTTACCATAGTTTTTACGGTAAATGCCGAGGGTTATCCGGTAAGGTTAAGCAACGATGAAGATTGGTGAATCAACCCTAAACGATTGATTCGGGGGGGCTTCCGCGTAGGGTCGATTTCAGAAAAGGCGACGGCCAAGAGCGGTCGCCCGGAATGCCCCTCGGGAGCTCAGGTTCCGCCGCATCTCCTGGGAAACCGGTGGGCTCGGCCGGTCGGTGGCGGGATTTCTGGCCTCATCAGATCCGCCATCGGCCGGCCACTATGCCCAGCAGCGGGAAGCCGTTCCCGCCGGTCAGCGCAAAGCGCGTTCGAGCAGCTCCGGCAGCCAGTATCCGAGCAGGCCGAAGGCCACCAGCAACCCGATCAGCAGCAGCGCCGCCCTGACGCGATGCAGCCAGATGCGCGATTCGTCGACCTCGACGATCAGGCGCAGGAAACGGCGCAGCGGCCCGATGGCGCGGGCAGGCGGCTCGGCGGGGTTCGGGCCGCTGTTCACGGGAAAGCTCCAGGACGGGAAAGGCAGGCGCGGGTGCCGCCGGGGCAAGCCTGGAGCAGCGCTCGAGAAAATGGGAACGAGTTTCGGCTTGGTCAAGCTGCGGGGCGCAGGCTTTCTGCCGGGCGAGCGTTGCAAGGGGGCGCCATGCTGCGCTCCGGAAGGGCAATGTGCCCCGGCGGCGACAGTTCCGGGCCGCTTCGCAACAGCCCGGCATCTACCCCATTTGGGTAATCCCGCCAGACACGGGGCATGCAACGGCTAGGGGTGGCATTTCTGCCAGGCCTATCGTTCGGGACGATCATGCTACGCTGCGCCAAGACTGCTGCCTCGTCCCTCGCCTTGCTGCTTTGCAGCACCGCTCTCACTTCGCTCTCCGGCGGCAGCGCGCGCAGCGCTTGCGTGGACATGTCGACGAACAACTTCGTTTGTTACGGCGCGAACGGAGACACGACGCTGAACGCCACCGGCTCGGCCACGGTGCGAGTAGGCGACGTCGTCGCCGGCCCCGCGACGTTCTCCGGCTCTCTTCATGTCTACAGCCCCGGCGCGATCGCACTGATCACCTACCCGACGACGACGCCAAGTAACTTCACCGGCTCCAGTGGGATTCAGCTGATCCAGACCGCCACGACCACCGGCGATATCATCGTCACAGGCATGAGTGCCGCGATGAATCTGACTGGTGGCGGTGTCGGCATTTATGTTTTCGCCCAGACATCCGGCACGACGACGATCGAAACCGTTGCCGGGGGCGCGATCGATAACATCGTCTTATTCGGTGACGGCGTCATCTACTATAATTCCCATACGACGCCTGGCGATGCGACGATCACCATCGGCGCCGCGATCACAGCCGGCAGCTATAGCGTCCTGGTCCAGACACCCGGCGGAACGGCGACCAACACGGTCAACCTCAACGCCAATGTCACGGGCGCGATCATGTTCTCGGGCGGAGGCGACTCGACCGCAATCCTGAACATCGCCAGCGGGCTGCAGGTGACCAACGGCACCAGCTGGAATCCAGCGGTAAGTGTCAATAACCAGACGTTGGCGACCATCACCAACAACGGCACCATCACTGGATCGGGGGGGCGCACGCAATCTCTACCAGCAGCACTACGACCGTGATCAACACCAGTGCGGGGACAATCACCGCTGATGCGAGCGGCTATCTGTTTCAGCAATCAGGCCCCGGCAAAACGTTAACGGTGAACAATGCCGGGACGATGACCGGCAACGGTCAAAGCGTCGCGAGCTCGACGGTCGCGATCAGCAATTCCGGCACCTGGAACCCGAACCGCAACAGCGATTTCTGGGGCACGGCGACGCTTTCCAACAGCGGCACCTTCAACAGCGGCGCCTTCACCACGGCGATCACGAGCGCGAGCAATAGCGGCACGATCAATATCGAGGCCGGCGGCGCGCTGAACACCAGCGGCAGCTACGCTCAGAGCGCCGGCACGACCGCGATCGCCACGGGCGCGACGCTGGTCGCTACCGGTGGCTACAGCCAGAGCGGCGGCACGGCCACCGTCGACGGCACGCTCGCCAGCGCCGTCACGCTCACCGGCGGCACGCTCGGCGGCAGCGGCACGATCATCGGCAACCTCAGCGCCAATGCCGGCGGGACGGTCTCGCCCGGCAACTCGGTCGGGACGCTGACCGTCAACGGCAATGTCAGCTTCGCCAGCGGCTCGACCTATCGGGTCGAGATCGTCGGCGCGAGCGCCGACCTGCTCACGGTCGGCGGCACGGCGAGCCTTGCCGGCACGCTGCAGCTCGTCGCCGGCGGCGGCGCCTACAGCTTCAACACAGCCTATACCGTGCTGACCGCGGCGGGCGGGCGCAGCGGCAGCTTCGGCAACGTCATCACCAGCGGCAGCTTCGGCATCGGCGTCACAAGCGAGATCAGCTATGGCGGCAACGACGTCAGGGTGACGCTGAAGCCGGGCTCGCTGGTCGATGCCGGCTCGAACGGCGGCCAGAGCAACACCGGGCAATCCACGACGCCGAGCGATACAACGGCCACCACGAACCCGGTTGGTCCGCCTTCGGCCAACCCCACCTACAGCACGACCTCAGGGCTGTCGCTGAACACCTGGTCGGTCGCGGCGGCGATCGACCGGGCCGTGGCGAACGGCGCCGATCCCTCCTTCCTCTATCAGATCTATGCCCGCGGCGACCGCCAGGCCCTGATCGCGGCGCTCGGCACGCTGACCGGCGAGGTCCATGCCAGCGTCGGCATGCTCGGCTGGGAGGCCGCCGGCG
>JAKFDB010000126.1:0-2028 GCA_036676315.1 Bradyrhizobiaceae bacterium | reverse complement strand
CGCTGATGGCCGGGTCGTGATTGCCGGTGATCCAGAGCCAGTCGCGGCCCTGCTGCAGCGCCCGCAGGACCCCATAGCTGGCGTCGCCCAGCCTGGCTTCGGCGCCGCGATCGTGAAAACTGTCGCCGAGCGCGATCACCCGTGCCGGCTGATAGCGCCGGATCGTGGCGCCGAGCAGCGCCAGCGTCGAGGCCGAATCATAGGGCGGCAGCAGCACGCCGCGCGCCGCATAGGCCGAGCCTTTCTCCAGATGCAGGTCGGCGACGATGAGCGTGCGCTCGCCGGGCAGATAGAGCGCGCCGGAGAGATCGAGCACGAGCGCGAGCCGGCCGAGCATGAAGGCTTCGGCAGCCTCGGCCTTCGAGCCCTGCGTCGCCAGGTTCATGCCATCGCCTCTTCCAGCATCGCCGCTTCCGCCTCCGCCAGGATCTCGTCGGCGGCCTCGCCATGAACCGCCTCGCGCCCGATCTCGAGCATCACCGAGACCGAGAGCGGCGAGACATGATCCAGCGGCTGATGCACGATTCGCCCGCTGATCCGTGTCAGCATCTGACCGAGACGCACGATATCGAGCAAGCCCGTCGCCGCGTCAGCCCGGGCGGCGCGTAAGAGCACATGGTCGGGCTGGTGCCGCCGCAGGACGTCGTAGACCAGATCGGTCGAGATCGTCACCTGCCGGCCGCTCTTCTCCTGGCCGGGAAAGCGCCGCTCGATCAGCCCGCCGATCACGGCGCAGGAGCGGAAGGTGCGCTTCATCAGCGCCGATTCCGCCAGCCAGGCCTCGAGATCGTCGCCGAGCATGTCCTGCGAAAAGAGGTCGTCCAGGGAGAGCGCCCCGCGCGCGATCGCCGCCGCCATGTCGCCGAGCGTCCAGACCGCGATGCCGTAATCATTGCAGACGAAGCCGAGCGGCTTGAGCCGTGCCCGCTCAAGCCGCCGCGTCAGCAGCATGCCGAGCGTCTGGTGGGCGAGGCGGCCTTCGAACGGGTAGGCGACGAGGAAGAAGCGCCCGGCCCGCGGAAAGCTCTCGACCAGGAGCTCGCCGGGCTTCGGCAGGCGCGATTTCAGCCGCTGCGCATGCAGCCAGGACGAGACCTCTTCCGGCAGCTTCGCCCATTCCTTCGGCGAGGCCAGGATGGCGCGCACGCGGGCGGCGAGGAAGGTCGAGAGCGGGAACTTGCCGCCGGCATAGGACGGAATCTTCGGGTCGGTGCCGGCGGCGGTGCGCGAGCAGACCACCTCGTTCTCATTGATGCCTTCGAAGCGCAGCACCTCGCCGGCGAAGATGAAGGTGTCGCCCGGCGTCATCGTCTCGGCGAAATACTCCTCGAGCTCGCCGAGCATGCGCCCGCCACGCGAGAGCATCTGCTGGCCGCCGGGACGCGCCGGCCGCGAGCGCCCGAGACGGACCTTGAGCATGGTCGCTTCGACGATGGTGCCGACATTCATCCGGTATTGCTGGATCACCCGGGCGTTGCTGGCCCGGTAGAGCCCGTCCTTGCCCTGCCGCAGCTTGGCGAAGCGCTCATAGGAGCGCAGCGCGTAGCCGCCGGTGGCGACGAAATCGACGACCGCGTCGAAATCGGCCCGCTCCAGCCCGGCATAGGGCGAGGCTGTCAGGACCTCCTCATAGAGAGCGTCCGGCGCAAAGCCGTCGGAGCAGGCGACGCCGAGCACGTGCTGGGCGAGCACATCGAGTGCGCCGATGCGCGGTTCCGGCGTGTCCTGCGCCGCTTCCGCCACCGCGTCGAGCGCCGCCCGGCATTCGAGCAGTTCGAAGCGGTTGGAAGGCACGAGCAGCGCCTGCGAGGGCTCGTCCATGCGGTGGTTGGAGCGGCCAATGCGCTGCATCAGCCGGCTCGCCCCCTTGGGCGCTCCGACATTGACGACGAGGTCGACATCGCCCCAGTCGATGCCGAGATCGAGCGTCGCGGTGCAGACCACGGCCTTGAGGCGGCCAGCCGCCATCGCCGCCTCGACCTTGCGCCTCTGGCCGACATCGAGCGAGCCGTGATGCAGCGCGATCGG
>JAKFDB010000125.1:0-22655 GCA_036676315.1 Bradyrhizobiaceae bacterium | reverse complement strand
CCGTGCCCCAGCCGGTGACGACGCCGTCACCGGGGATCTTCTCGGCCTTGTCCATGCCGAAATCGACCGCCCGGTGCTGCACGAACATGTCGAACTCCTCGAAGGAGCCATGATCGAGCAGCAATTCGATGCGCTCGCGCGCCGTCAGCTTGCCGCGACCGTGCTGCGCCGCAATCCGCCGCGAACCACCACCCTGGCGAGCCCCTTCACGACGTGACTCGAGATCAGTGAGGATATCTTGCATGGCTGTCTCCCTCGAACGCCCTATCCGCCGGGCGCCTTGTGGCGGCAAGGGTCTTTGTGCAAAATTGCGAAATGGCAAAATTAACAACTTCGCTAGAAGGAAAGTTGAGGCGCAAGCTTTTCGCTGGCGCGACCATCCGCAGGCTGCGCGAAGAGCGTGACTGGACCCAGCTCGAGCTGGCGCGGCGCCTCAGCATCTCTCCGAGCTATCTCAGCCAGATCGAGGCGAGCCAGCGCAGCCTGTCGGGCAGCATGGTCGTCGATCTCGCGCGCGTCTTCAGGGTCAATCTCTCGATCTTCACGGACGATCTCGGCGACCGCCTCGCGGCGAACCTGCGCGAGACCTTGGCCGATCCGCTCTTCGCCGCCATCGACGTCAACCCGCGCGAACTGCGGACCGCGGCCGTGCAGATGCCGCAGATCGGGCGCGCGCTGCTCGACCTGCATGGGCAGTACCAAGCCCTTGAGGCGCGCTATCGCGCCCTGGACGAAGCCGTCCACCCGGAACCCTCGCAGCCGAGACGGCCGATCTCGGCCTTCGACGAGGTCCGCGACTATTTCCATTTCATCGGCAACTATGTCGATGAGCTCGACCTCGCAGCCGAAGCCCTGGCGACGCGCATCTCCGAGATTCCCGGCGATCCGCGCCAGCGCATGGAAGCCTATCTCGCCAGCGAACACGGTCTTGCGGTCGCCGAATGCCCTCCGGGCGAACACCCAGCGCAGAGCCGCCTCGAGCGCGGTGCCGCAAGGATCACCCTGAACGAGGCGCTGCCGGTCTCCAGCCAGGTCTTCGCCCTCGCCCGGCATGTCGCGCGGCTCGCCTATGGCGACATCTTGGATGCGATCGTGGCGCAGGCCGGTTTCCTGAACCGCGACAGCGGCCCGATCTGCTCCGCCGCCCTCTCGAACTATTTCGCCGGAGCGCTGACCATGCCCTATGGCGCGTTTCGCGACGAGGCCCGCCGTATGCGCCATGACGTCGAACGTCTCGCCATCCGGTTCGGCGCGAGCCTGGAGCAGGTCTGCCACCGGCTCTCGACGCTTCAGCGGAGCGGGCATGAGGGCGTGCCGATGTATTTCCTGCGCGTCGACCGCGCCGGAAACATCACCAAGCGCCACAGCGCGACGCGCTTTCAGTTCGCGCGCTATGGCGGCGCCTGCCCGATCTGGAACATTCACGAGGCCTTCGAGATGCCGGATCGCTTCCTCGTCCAGAGGGCGGAAATGCCGGATGGTCGGCAATATCTCTCGATCGCGCGGGCGATCAGCAAAGGCGAGTCGCGCTTCGACGCCGTTCGTTCGCGCTACGCGATCGGCATCGGCTGCGAGATGGCCTATGCCGACGAACTGATCTACGCCGACGCGATCCGCACGAGTGGCAAGGTCGCCCAGATCGGGATCAACTGCCGGCTCTGCGAACGGCCGGATTGCCCGCAGCGGGCCGTGCCGCCGCTCGACCGTGCCGTCATCGTCGACCCCGAGGAGCGCGGTATCCTGCCCTACCGACTTGGCTAAGGCGAGGCCTCGACCGTCACCCAGCGAAGCCGGTGCCCGCAAGTCCCGGCGCCGGCGCCGGAGCGGCGAAGAGTCCGCCGGAGAACGGCGCATCGGCCAGGACGCGCGACGGCAGCCGGATGCGCGCGGTGGTGATGAACAGCGTTGTCAGGCCCGGACCACCGAAGGTCACGCTGGTCGGGCGCGGCACCGGCAGGCGGATCTCGCGCTCGGGCCGACCATCCGGGGCATAGCGGCGCACGCACCAGCCATCCCAGAGTGCGCACCAGACGAAGCCTTCACTGTCGACGGCGAGCCCGTCCGGCCGGCCCTGGCCGGGGTCGATCTCGGCAAAGACGCGGCGACGGGCGATGGTGCCGGCCGCCACGTCGAAATCATAGGCGTAGATGCGACCCGGCGCGCTGTCGGTGAAATAGAAGGTCTTGCCGTCCGGGCTCCAGTCGAGCCCGTTGGCGACGCGAAAGCCTTCATCGGTGCGCCGCCAGCTCAGATCGCCGTCGATCCGGTAGAGCGAGCCGGTCGGCTTTGCCGCATCGAGGCTCATCGTGCCGGCCCAGAGCCGGCCCTGACGGTCGCATTTACCGTCGTTGAAGCGATTATCCGGCAGGTCGGCCTCGGGATCGACGAGCGGAGCAAGGCGGCCGCTGGCGAAATCGAAGCTCTCCAGTCCCTCCTGCGTCAGGGCGACCAGGCCGCCGCCGCGTCGCTCCATCACCGCGCTGACGAGGCGCGGCAGCCGGACCTCCTCGTTCACGCGCGTAACGGGATCGAAGCGGTGGACGGAAGGGGCGAGAATGTCGACCCAGTAGAGCCGCTGCTCGGCTACCGACCAGACCGGCCCTTCGGCCAGATGCGCGCCCCAGGGCAGCACGCATTCGGCGTCGCTCTCGCCGTTGCGGTGGGCCGGCGCCGGAGGGGCGATGCTGTTGGCGGGCACTGCGCCGACATTGCCCGAGATCTGTCGCGCCGCCGCCATCAGGTCGCGCCCCGTCGTGTGCAGGCGGTCATTGGCGAGCCGCGCCGTCGGGCCGAAAATGCCGATCGCCGCGATGGCGCGCCCGGTATGGTCGAAGATCGGCGCGGCGGCCGAGGAGACCCCCGCGACATGTTCCTCTTGCGAGACGGCGTAGCCGCGGGCCCGCGCCAGAGCGAGATCGGCAAGCAGGGCCTCCTCGTCGACGATGGTATCGGGCGCGTGGCGCTCGAGCGCGATCCGATCGAGCAGGACCCGGCGCTCATGCGGTGTCGAGAAAGCCAGCAGTGCCTTGCCGCCGGCCGTGCAGTGAAGCGGCGCGCGGCGCCCCGCCTCGATGCGGAAGCCGAAGGCGCCGCCGCGGCTGCGCTGGTCGATATAGAGGACTTCGCCGCCATCGACGGCGCAGAGCGCCGCCGTCTCGCGCGACTCCTCGGCCAGCCGTTCGAGCATCGGGGCCGCGGCGCCGCGCAGATCGAAGGATTCCCAGACGCGATGGGCGAGCTCGAACAGCCGGTGGCCGAGCCGATAGGTGTTGTCGCTGTCCTCATGCCGGATCAGCCGGAACAGCAGCAGGGTGTTGAGCAGCCGGGCGAGCGTGCCCTTTGCAAGCTTCGTCGCCGCCTGCAGGTCCTTGAAGCGCGGCGGCGTCGGATGCTCGCCGATCACCTCGAGCAGATAGAGGCCCTTGGCCAGCGCTGCCGCACCGACCGGGACATCGCGCTCTTCGGGCGGCGGGACGCGTTCCGTCTGCATGGTCAGGCGGTCCCCGCCCGTGCTGCGGCGGCTTCCGCGATCATGCGTTCGATCGTCCATTCCGGCTCGAAACCCAGCTCTGCCCGAATTCGGGCGTTCGAGGTTTGGTAGAACACGCCGCCGCCGGGCAGGTCGACTGTTTTCAAGGGCAGGCCCGTCGCACGCGCCATCAGCGGCAGGGCTTCTGCGAAATCGACGGGCGCGGTGGCGCCGAGATTATAGGTCCGCCCGGCCGCCATCTCGCTCTGCAGCGCCAGCAGGATGCCGGCGACCATGTCGCGCGTCTCGGTGATGTGCATCCGGAAGGGGCGACCAAGCTCGCTGCGCGAGAGCACCAGCGCCGGCGTGCCGTCATCGACCGCTCGCAACATGGCCGCCGCCTCCATGTTGCCGAAGCCCTCCTGCTGCCGGATCTTCGGGTGCAGGAAGAAGCGCGGCCCGGAGAAGGAGCTGCCGGGGTCGAGCAGTTCGCTCGCATCCTGCGTATGGGAGAAGCGTAAGGTTGTCGCCGGCACGCCGCTCGTCCGCTCGAAGAAGCGGACCATTTCCTCGCCGATCAGCTTGGTCAGCCCATAGGGCGAGCGCGGCTTGAGCGGGTGGTTCTCATCGAGCGGCTGATAGTCCGGCATGTTCTCGGGGTAGACCTCGCCGGAGGAGGCGAAGACCAGACGGGCGGGCATCACCGCCGCCGCTTCCTCCAGCAATACGCGCGTGCCCTCGACATTGGCGCGGAAGAGGCGGTCGCGATCGGCCGGCAGCCAGGACATGAAGGCGCCAAGATGCAGGATCGCGTCCGCGCCGCGCACGGCGGCGGCGGCGGCAGCACGCTCGTCGAAACCGCCGATCACCTCGCGAAATGCGGGATGCTCGATGCCGCTGGCGCGCAGGTCGAAGCCGGTGACGCGATGGCCCGCTTCGAGCAGGTGGCGGGCGACTCGCGAGCCGATGCGCCCGGCGCAGCCGGTGACGAGGATGGTTTGGGCCGTCATCGGATCACCTCTCCCGTCGCCGCATCGAAGACGTGCAGTCTTCCGGGATCGAAGGAGAGGGTCAGCTTCTCGCCCGGCGGCCTGCCGTCGGGGTTGAGCAGTCGCGCGATCAGGGAGTGCCCGCGTCCGTCGTCATCGGCTCCGCCGCGACGGCGGTTCTCCTCCGGCAGATCGACATAGACATATTGCTCGCTGCCCAGGCTCTCGATCAGGCGCGGCGCGACCTCGAAGGCGACCGGCCCCGCCCCGGCCGCGATGTGCTCGGGCCTCAGGCCGACGACGACTTCCCTGCCATCGAGCAGACTGGCGTTCGCCACGGGCAGCGCGACCTCCTGCCCGAACAGCCGGACCTTGCCGGCCGCTGCCTTCGCCTGCAGGAAGTTCATCCCCGGCGAGCCGATGAAGCCGGCGACGAACAGGTTGGCCGGCTCGCGGAACATCACGTCGGGCGAAGCTATCTGCTGGATGACGCCATCCTTCATGATGACGATGCGGTCGGCCATCGTCATCGCCTCGATCTGGTCATGGGTGACATAGATCGTGGTGACGCGCAGGCGCTTGTGCAGGGCGCTGATCTCGGCGCGGGTGTGGACGCGCAGCTTGGCGTCGAGATTGGAGAGCGGCTCGTCCATCAGGAAGGCCTGCGGCTCGCGCACGATGGCCCGGCCGAGCGCGACGCGCTGGCGCTGCCCGCCGGAGAGCGCTCGCGGCCGGCGCTCCAGCAGATGATCGATGCCGAGGATCTTCGCGGCGTCCGCGACGCGCCTGGTGATCTCGGCCTTGTCGGTGCCGCGCATCTTCAGGCCGAAGCCCATGTTCCTGGCGACGCTGAGATGCGGATAGAGCGCATAGTTCTGGAAGACCATCGCGATGTCGCGGTCGCCCGGCGCGAGGTCGGTGACATCTCGCTCGCCGATCGTAATCTTGCCGGAGGAGGCTTCCTCCAGCCCGGCAAGGATCTTCAGCATGGTCGACTTGCCGCAGCCCGAAGGGCCGACCAGCACGACGAACTCGCCATCGGCGATGTCGAGCGTGAAGTCCTTCAGGACGGCGAGCCCGCCATAGGATTTGGTGACGTTCTCGATGCGGATTCCGGCCATGCGTTCAGGTTCCGTAGGCTATTTCTCGGCCCCGGCCGTCAGGCCGCCGACGAGATAGCGTTCGAGGAAGAGGTAGATCGCGAGGATCGGCAGGGCGACGAGGATGGAGGCGGCGGAGATGTCGCTCCAGTTCGAGATGTACTCGCCCTTCATCGTGGTGATGCCGAGATTGGCGGTCCAGTTGCCCTGGGCGTTGGTCAGGAAGGTGCGGGCATAGGCGTAGTCCGACCAGGACAGCACGAAGCCGTAGAGCGCGGTCGCTGCCAGGCCCGGCGCCGAGACCGGCAGGATCACCCGGACCAGCGCGCCGAGCGGCGAGCAGCCGTCGACCATCGCCGCCTGCTCGAGCTCGCGCGGGATGGTGTCGAAATAGCCCTTCAGCATCCAGGTGGTGAACGGGATGATCAGGGTGGCGTGTGCCAGGATGATCGACCACAGGCTGCCGATCAGCTCGAGATTGCGGAAGATGCCGAAGAGCGGGATCACCAGCAGCGTCGCCGGCAGCATCTTCGCGGTCAGGATGAACAGCCCGAGCGATTGGCCGCCGCGCACCCGAAAGCGCGACAGGCTGTAGCCGGCGAGCACCGAGACGACCATCGAGATCGCGACCGCGCCGATGGCGGCGAGTGCCGAATTGCCGAGCCAGAGCAGGATCGGCCGCTCCGCCATGATCTGCCCGAACACCCCCCAGCGCGGTTCGCTCGGCCAGAAGCTCGGCGGCAATTGCCTGAGCTGGCTCGGCTCGGAGAGCGCGGTGACGACGAGCCAGTAGATCGGGAAGACCAGGATGGCGCAGGTCAGGGTGACGAGCGCGTAGAGGGCAATCGTGCGGAGCGAGCGGCGCCTCATTGTTGCACCTCACGCTCATCCGCGCGGTCATCCTGGGCACAGCGAAGCGAAGACCCGGGATCCATTCCGGAGCATGTCCGGACAAGGTTCAGGCATGAGTCCCGGGTCTCCCTGCGGTCGCCCGGGACGACAGTCGTGGGTAAGTGAACCATCTCCCGCCTCCTCAGATATGGTCCGGCGCGCGGGCGATCAGCAGCCGGCTCGCGATCACGCAGACGATCAGGGTGACGACGCCGACGGCCGAGGCGTAGCCCATCTTGAAGAAGCCGAAGGCCTGCTCGTAGGTCATGATCGAGAGGGTCTGCGTCGCCTTCAGCGGCCCGCCGCCGGTCAGGACATAGATGATCGAGAAGTCGCGGAAGACCCAGAGCATCACCAGCACGAGCGTCACGCCGATCACCGGCATCAGCGACGGGATGGTGATGTAGACGAGCCGCTGCCAGGCACGGGCTCCGTCGACCTTGGCGGCATTGTAGAAGTCCTCGGGGATCGACTGCAGCCCGGCCAGCATCATGATCGAGACGAAGGGATAGCCCTTCCAGACCATCACCACGCAGACCACGGCGAAGGCGGCATCGGGCGAGGAGAACCAGTTGATCGTCTGGTCGACCAGGCCGAGCCTGATGAAGAGCCAGTTCATCAGCCCGAATGAGGAATCGAACAGCCAGGCGAAGATCACCACCGCGATCACCTCCGGCACCGCCCAGGGCAGGGCGACGAGGAGGCGCGCCAGCGCCCTGCCCTTGAAGCGGTTGTTGACGAGCAAGGCCGTCGAGAGGCCGAGCAGGAAGCAGAAGAACGAGACGATGGTGACGAGCTTGAAGGTCACCCAGCAGGCGTTCCAGAACTCCTCGGAGGCGAAGAGCCTCTGGTAATTGGCGATGGTGAAGGGCCGCCGCGGCTGGTCGAGCCGGGCGATGTTGACGTTCTGGAAGGACAGGTCGACCGAGACGAACAGCGGATAGACGATGATCAGCCCGATCAGCAGCACCGCCGGCGCGAGCAGCAGGTAACCGAGCCAGTGCCGCCGGCTCGGGCGGGCGAGGTCGAGGCTGAAGCCGGGCATGGCACGTCGTCTCCCGTCATTCTTCGCAGCAAGGGCGCGGGGAACCCTTCTCCCGTGTGGGAGAAGGGCAGGGATGAGGGCCTGCCCTATCCGGAGAAGGCGCGACGGCGCCGCATCGCCTTAACAATCAGCGGCGGTCCCTCACCCCTGCCCCTCTCCCATCCGGGAGAGGGGTTCCCGCGGCGGCTCACTGCTTCTGCAGCGCCTCGGCCTTGCTTTGCATCGTCGCCGCGACCGCCTTCGGGTCGAGGTCCTGGATGATCATGCGCTGCGATTCCTCCATGACCATCTTGGCGAACTCGTTGAACTGCAGCTCCAGCCCCTTCGGGATGCGATCGACCTTGGCGTCGGCGGCAGCCTTGGTCGCCTTCACCAGGAGGTCGAAATGCGGCGTGTCCTTGCTCGCAGCCGAAGTGTCGGCGCGCGGGCTCGGCGGTGGCGAGGCGCCGAGCGTCGCATAGCTCGACTGGAACTTGTCGGAGGTCGCGATCGCGATGAAGTCCCAGACCAGCTTCTTGTTCTCCTTCGGCGCGTCGGCGGCGATGCCGAGCACGTTGGAGGAGCCGCCGACCGGCGGATTGAACGGCACCATGCCGAGCTTGATCTGGTCCTTGGCCTTGCCCTTCTGGATGATCGGGTAAAGCCAGGGCCCGTCCATCTTCATGGCGATCTTGCCGTCGGCGAACATCTGGCGGACCTCGCCGGCCGGCAGGTCGCGCGGGGTGAGGCTGGTCTTGACGATGGTCTTCCAGCGCGACAGGCCCTCGATCATCTCCGGCGTGTTGATCGTCACCTTGCCGGCATCGTTGGTCCAGCGCCCGCCGGCATCGAGCGTGTAGTTCATCATCTCGCTCATGTACTGGCCGCCACCGCCCTTGGTCTCGTGGCCGGTACCGAACTGGTCGACGATGCCGTCGCCGTTGATGTCCTTGGTCAGCTTCCGCGCCGCCGCGAGGAACTCGGCATAGCTCTTCGGAACCTCCAGACCTTCCTTCTTCAGCAAGTCTTCGTTGTAGGCGAAGATGTAGCCGAAATAGAGCATCATCGTGCAGACGGTCTGCTTGTTCCAGCTGCAGGTGTCCTGACCGGCCCAGCCCTTGAGATCGAGCTTGGCCTCCTTGATGTAGCCGTCGAGCGGCTCCAGCCAGCCATTATCGGCGAATTTCTGGAACTCGAACGAGGCGAGGTGGACGATGTCCGGTGGCTTGCCGCCAGCAAACAGCGTCGTCATCGTGTCGGCATAGGCACCGCGCTCGACCTTGGTCCATTCGATCTTGACGCCGGGATGCGTCGCCTCGAACTCCTTGATCACCGAGCCCCACCAGTCACCGACGCCGCGCTCGTCCTTCTGCCAGGAGACGAACTTCAGCACCTTGCCCTGCGCCTGCGCGGCGGCGGGGAGAAAGCCGGCGGCGAGCGCGAGCGCAGCCGCGGACAATGCAAGTCCAAGCCTCTTCCTCGTCATGGTTTCCTCCTCCCGGGTTGTTGTTCAGTGTTTGCAGAGCAGCTCCAGCGCCTCTTCCGACGGCTCGACGCCGAGCCCCGGCCCGCTCGGCAGCCGATAGAAGCCCTCGCGGCAATCCATGTCACCGGTCAGGAGCCGCCGGTTCGGCTCGAAGATCGAGTGCTGGTACTCGTGGCATTCGATCGCCGCGAGCGCCGACGAGGCATGCAGGCTGGCCGCCAGGAAAATTCCGGCGCCGATCGTCGCGTGCGGGATCACCTTGAGATGATGCGCCTGCGCATAAAGGCCGATGCGCATGAACTCGGTCACGCCCTTGTGGCCCATTTCCGGCTGAACGATCGCGCAGGCCCGGCGCGCGACGCGCGGCACGAGATCGTAGGCGGTGCGCCATTCCTCGCCGGCCGCGATCGGCGTCGAGACTTTTGAAGCGACGTGGGCGAGACCGTCGATATCCTCGGGCTTGACCGGCGCCTCGGCGAACCAGAGCCCGTGCGGCTCCATCGCCCGGATCGCCGCGACGGCCTCTTCGCCGGTATGGACCCAGTGCATGTCGCAGGCGATGCGCGCCTGCGGGCCGAGCCGCTCGCGCAGCGTTCTGATCTCCGCAACATTGCCGTCATCGGCGACCGGCGCGGCGAATTTGAAGCTGTCGAAGCCCTTGGCTTGCCACTCGGTCGCGAACTCGGCGCGCTCGGTGCGCGTCCGCTTCGGCAGGCCGGAGATATAGGCCGGCAAGCGCTCGTGCCGTTGCCCGCCGAGCATGGTGACGAGCGGCCGGTCGGCGAGGCGCGCATTCAGATCCCAGAGCGCGATGTCGATCGCGGCGAGCGCGTCGAGATAGAAGCCACCGGTATAGCCGCGCACCCGCATCAGGTCGTAGAGGTCCTCGTGGATCACGACGACGTCCTCCGGCGAGCGGCCGACGACATAAGGACCGAGCAGGTCGTCGATGATCGCGATCGCCGCGCCCGGCGCGACGATGCCATAGGTTTCGCCCCAGCCGACGAGCCCGCCGCTCGTCTCGAGCCGCACCACGACCGTGCGGTCCACGGTCGGATAGACGGTGCGGTTGCCCTTGCGGACGATGTAGCCCTTCTCGTTGACGGTCTCCCCCGGCCGAAGGTCACCGAGATAGACGGTCTCGCGCGGGATCGTCAGCGTGAAGACCTCGACCCTGGCGACGCGTTCGCTCATCGCCCCGTCAACCCGCTTTGCGCATCGCCGGAGCGGCGAGCAGATCGTCGATGGAAGCGAGCCATGCGTCGATCTCGGCAAGATCGGTGGCGTCCAGCGCCGGAACCGCCGCACGGCAGATCTGGTTGGTCAGGACGCTGCGCCGCGTCAGCACATATTTGGTGAAGGCCATGCGGAAATTGGCCTGGATCACGAGCAATGGCAGCGTGCGGCGGTAGAGATCGCGCGCCGTCGCGATGTCGCCGCTGCGGAAGGCCCGGTCGAGCGCGACATGGACATCCGTGATCTCCACGGCCGGCATCGCGCCGCAGGCGCCGCGCCCATATTCCTCGACGATGTAGCGAGCCCCGCCGCCGCCGAGCACGCCCTTCAGATGTGCCGGCCTGCCGCTGAGGATCGCCGTGATCGGCCCGCCGGAGGGAAGCGTTTCCTCCTTCACATAGGTGATGGCGGGGTTGCCGCGGATGATCTCCAGGATGACGTCCGGCTTCAGATCCGAGCCGCGCGGCGCAGGGGCGTTCTGCAGCACGATCTCGATGCCCGGCACGGCATCCGAGATCGCCCGGTAGAAGGCGGCGACCGCGGCGCCATCGGTGCCGACCGATTTCGGCGCCTGGATCATGACATGCGCGATGCCGAGCTCTTGCGCGCGCTGAGCATGTCCGGCGGCCTCCTCGGCCGAAGAAGCGCTGGCGCCGGCGACCACGGGAACCCGGCCGGCAACCACCCGCACGACCTCGCGCAGCAACCCGTCACGCTCCTCGGCCGACAGATTGTCCACCTCACTGGCAAAGCCCGGGAAGACGACGCCCGCTGCGCCGGCATCCAGCGCGAACGACGTCACCTTCGCCATGGCGCCGGGATCGATAGCGCCGCCCGCCGTGAACGGCGTCGGCAGCACAGGCAGGATACCCTCGAGCTTCATCATCCCTTGGTCCACTATATGGATCGACTGTTATTTAATTTGGATCATAGAGGCGCTTTTGTCGGAGCGTCAAGGATTGCCGAGCAGAGAAAAGCAGCGATAGCTGCGGGCGCTTGCCTGCCTCGCGGCGGCCTGGCCGGTCATCGTTTGCGTGAAGACGTCCCACGAACCCGCGGAAAGCCGCCGGCGCCACCGGGAACCGCGCATTCGCCCCTCGGCGATTGGGCGCTCACCTGGGTCGAGCCGGAGCCATCCCGGCCGAGCTCGACAGGCTCGCCATTCACCCGCCACGCGCTTCAAGGTTCGCTTCAAGCGAGACGGATGCGATTCTCAATAATTGACAGTTATCTCGCTTTACGAGAATATCGATTATAATCGCCAACGGCTCGAGCCGCAGAAAACAATGTCCGGCGATTCTGCAGGGAGGTATGCATGCGCTCCATCTTGGCCGCGACGGTCGCCACCGGTCTCGCCCTCGTTCCGCTCTCCGCCAGTGCTGAGTTCAGCGGCAACGTCCTCAGGATCGGCGTGCTCAACGACCAGTCCGGCATCTATGCCGACATGGCCGGGCCCGGCTCCGTCGTCGCCGCGCGCATCGCGGTCGAGGAATTCGGCGGCAAGATCGGCGGCGTGCCGATCGAGATCGTCAGCGGCGACCATCAGAACAAGCCCGATATCGGCCTGAACATCGCCCGCAAATGGCTCGATGCCGACGGCGTCGACGTCATCGCCGACATCCCGAACTCCTCGATATCCCTGGCGATCTCGGCCCTAGTGAGGGACAAGAACAAGGTCGCGGTGATCACCACCTCGAACACCAACCGGCTGACGGCTGATTCCTGCTCGCCGAACCACGTCCATTGGACGCTCGACAACTACAGCCTCGCCAAGAGCACCGGGACGGCGGTGCTCAAATCCGGCGCCAAGAGCTGGTTCTTCATCACCGCCGACTACGCTTTCGGCCACGACATGGAGCGCGAGGCCGGAGACATCGTGAAGCAGGCCGGCGGCAATGTGGTCGGTGCGGTCAGGCACCCGCTGAGCTCGTCGGACTTCTCGTCCTACCTCCTCCAGGCGCAGAGCTCGAAGGCCAAGGTGATCGCGCTCGCCAACTCCGGCAGCGACTTCACCAACTCGATCAAGCAGGCGACCGAATTCGGCATTACCCAAAGCGGCCAGAGCCTGGCCGGACTCGCGGTCTATCTCACCGACATCAAGTCGCTGGGTCTCGAGAGCGGCAAGGGCATCTATCTCAGCGAGCCCTTCTACTGGGATCTCAACGACCAGACCCGCACGTTCGCCAAGAAGTTCGGCGAGCGTCATGGCGGCGCGATGCCGACCTCCTTCCAGGCCGGCGTCTACTCCGGCGTCCTGCACTATCTCAAGGCCGCCGCTGCGGTCGGCGGTGACACCGACGGGCGCGCCATCGTCGCCAAGATGAAGGAATTGCCGACCGAGGACTTCGCCTTCGGCAAGGGCTCCGTGCGGGTCGACGGCCGCAAGCTCCACCCGATGTATCTGTTCCGGGTCAAGGAGCCCGGCCAGTCGAAGAGCCCCTGGGATCTCTATGAGAAGGCCGGCGAGACCGCTGCGGCGGAGGCCTTCAAGGCGGCCGACAGCGCCTGCAGCCTCGTCGGCAAATAGGCCAGTGACGCAGCCCCTTGCCGGCCTTCGCGTGATGATCTCGGCCGGTGCGGCCGGGATCGGTCGGGCGATCGCCCAGGCCTTCTTCGAGGCCGGCGCGCGCATCCATCTCTGCGATATCGCCGAGGAAGCGCTGGGCCGGGCCAAGGCGGAGCTGCCCGGCATCGGCGTCCACCAGGCCGACGTCTCGGCGGAAGCAGCTGTCGAAAGCTGGTTCGGTGCGGCGCTGGCGGAGCTCGGCGGGCTCGACGTCCTCGTCAACAATGCCGGTGTCGCCGGCCCGACGATGGCGCTCGAGGAGCTCTCCCTCGACGCCTGGGAGCGGACCATGGCGGTGAATCTCCGCAGCCAGTTCCTCTGCTCGCGCCGGGCCATTCCCGCCCTGCGCGCGGCGGGAGGCGGCAGCATCATCAATCTCAGCTCGGTCGCGGGGCGTCTCGGCTACCGGCTGCGCACCCCATACGCGGCCTCGAAATGGGCGGTGATCGGCCTGACCGAAAGCCTCGCCATTGAGCTCGGCCCCGACGACATCCGCGTCAACGCAATCCTGCCCGGCATCGTCGAAAGCGAGCGCGTCGAACAGGTCGCGACGGCGAAGGCGCAGGCGCGCGGCATCTCGGTCGAGGCGATGAAGGACGAGATCCTCTCGCAGGTTTCGCTGAAGCGGATGGTGCCGATGGCCGACATCGCGGCGATGGCGCTGTTCCTTGCCGGCCCCGGCGGCCGCAGCCTCACCGGCCAGTCGCTGAGCGTCTGCGCCGGGGTGCGCTCGCTGAGCTGAGCGGCTGCACCGCTGACCCCAAGCCTGGCGGCGCGGCGCCGAAGCCGGCGGCCTCGTTGGCCGGCAACCGCGCCTCAGCCTGATTGCCCCCTTTCGAGAGGAAGCACCGATGATCGTCGAAGAACGCGTCTACGTCCTGCACACCGAGGTCAACGTCAAAGAGTATTTCCGGATCTATGAGAGCGAGGGCTTGCCGGTGCAGCGCGAGATCCTCGGTGGCTTTCTCGGCTACTTCACCACCGAGATCGGCACCCAGAACCAGCTCGTCCATTTCTGGGCCTATTCCGATCTGGAGGAGCGGCGCCGGCGCCGGGCCCTGCTGGCCGAGCAGCCGGCCTGGCAGGGCTGCCTCGCCAAGATCCGCCCGATGATCCGGACAATGGAGAACCGGATCCTGCTCCCGACCTCGTTCTCGCCATTGCCCGGCTCGGTGGTCGCAGCAACGCCCTGAGACATGGTCGCACTCGGCCGGAATCTGCCCGTCGCCGTCAGTTCTGCAGGGCAAGCGATGCTCTCGCAGCTCAACAAGCCGCATATGCTGGAGGAAGCCTGAATCATGGACGCTTTGAAGGACAGGGTTGCGCTGATCACCGGCGCCGGCACGGGCATCGGTGCGGTTGCGGCCGAGCTCTTCGCCCGCAACGGCGCCCGCGTGGTCGTCGCCGAGATCAACGAGGAGCAGGGCCGCTCCGTTGTCGATGAGCTCCGGACCAAAGGGCTCGAGGCCATCTTCGTCCGCACCGACGTCACCGACGCCGACAGCGTCCAGGCCTGCGTCGCAGAGACGGTCGCGACTTTCGGCAAGCTCGACGTCATCTACAACAATGCCGGCGGCTCGAGCACGCGCGACAGCGACGTCACCCGGGTCGAGGTCGACGAGTTCTGGCGCGCCATCAAGCTCGACCTCTTCGGCACCTGGCTGGTCTGCCATTATGGCATCCCCGAGATCATCCGGGCCGGCGGCGGGGCGGTGGTCAACGCCACCTCCGTGGTCGCGCTGATGGGCTGGCCGGGCAAGGACGCCTATACCGCGGCGAAGGGCGCGATCGCCGCCCTGACACGCTCGATGGCGGTCGAGTTCGCGCCGCACAAGGTGCGGGTCAATGCGGTCGCGCCCGGAACCACGCGCACGCCGCGGGTGATGGCCCAGCTCGCCCAGCTGGAAACCACGCAGAAGCTCACTGCCGCCCATCTACTCGGCATGGTCGAGCCGATCGACGTCGCCAATGCGGCGCTCTATCTCGCTTCGGACGCCGCGGCGCGGACCACTGGCCAGATCATCGCCGTCGATAGCGGCCTGACCATCTCGTGAGGGCCCAAGCTATGGCGAGCCATTATCCGGAGGTCGGCGCGATCAAACGCGTTGCCGTCGTCGGCGCCGGCACGATCGGCGCCAGCTGGGCCACCTATTTCCTGGCCCGCGGGCTGGAGGTCGTGGTGGTCGAGCCGATGGCGGAAGCGCGCGAGCGCCTGCGCCCGGCGATCATGCGCAACTGGGCGGCGCTGGAGGCGGCCGGGCTGGTCGCCGCCGGAGCGACGCCCGAGCGGCTCGTTGTCCTGGAAGGGGTCGGCGAGCTCGATGGCCGCGGGATCGGCTTCGTCCAGGAGAACACGCGCGAGCAGCTGGAACTGAAGCAGGAGGCGCTGCGGGCGCTCGACGCCGTGCTCCCGCCGGAAGTGCTGATCGCCTCCAGCACCTCGGGACTGAAGACCTCCGAGCTACAGGCGCTCTGTCGCCATCCGGAGCGCGTGCTGGTCGGGCATCCGATGAACCCGCCCCATCTCATCCCGCTCGTCGAGATCGTCGCGGGTGCCCGGACGGCGCCGGAGGCGGTGAGTGCTGCCTGCGCCTTCTATGCCGCCATCGGCAAGCGGCCGGTGCTGCTGAACAAGGAGGTCGTCGGCCATCTCGCGACGCGGCTGACGGTGGCGCTCTGGCGCGAGGCCGCCTTCCTGGTGCAGAGCGGCGTCGCCTCGGTCGAGGATGTCGATGCCGCCGTGACCCATGGCCTCGGCCTCCGGCTCGCCGTCGCCGGGCCGCATCTGAGCTATCATATGGGCGGCGGCGAGGCCGGCCTTGCAGGCTTCTTCGGCTGGGCCCGTGGTCCGTTGGCAGAGTGGTGCGGCGATCTCGGCAATGTCGAGATCACACCCGAGCTGGAGGCCGTCCTGGTCGAGGGCGTCGCCGCGGCAACCAAGGGACGCCCCGTCGCGGAACTGGCCTCGCGCCGCGACGAGGATCTGGCAAGCGTGCTCCGCGTGCTTCACGGCGCTCCCGGAAAAACCCCGGGCAGGTAATTTGATAATTGCCAACTATATCATATTCTGCGATTATTAAATCTCACTGGGCGCGGCGGCCATCTGCCCGCTCTCGTGACAGAGCCGGAACGGCCGAGCGCAGGAGGAAGTCGATGGCGCCCAATTCCATGCCGCCCGAAGGCGCGAGCTTGCTCCGCCCATGTTGATCCATGTGCTGAACGGGCTCGTCTATGGCGGGCTTCTCTATCTCGTCGCCGTCGGCCTGGTGCTGATCTTCGGCCTGCGCCAGGTCGTCAACTTCGCCCATGGCAGCCTGTTCATGGTCGGGGCCTATGTCGCCTATGCCACGGTCGCCGTCGCCGGCTTCTGGGTCGGGCTGGTCGCAGCCGCGCTGGTGCTTGCCGTGCTCGGCCTGCTGCTCGACCGCACGGTGTTCCGGCAGCTCCAGGACCAGGACCCGATCGTCACCGTGCTCGTCACCTTCGGGCTGCTGCTGGTGCTCGAGGATGCGGTTCGCACCATCTGGGGGCGCGACAACCTCACCGTGGCGGTGCCGGAACTGCTGCAGGGCACCGTCGAGATCGCCGGCTCGAGCTTCCCGATCTACCGGCTCTTCGTCATCGCCGCAGCCGCAGTGATCGGCGCCGGGCTGACCATCTGGCTGCGGACCAGCCGCGTCGGGCTCTATGTCCGCGCCTTCGCGGCCGATCCGGTCACCACCGGCATGCAGGGCGTCGACACCGAGCGGGTCAGCGGCGCCGTCGTCGCGGTCGGCGCCGGGCTCGCCGGCCTGTCCGGTGCCATCGCCTCGCCCTTGCTGGCGCTCTCGCCGGCGATGGGCAGCTCGATCCTGATCGAGAGCTTCATCGTCGTGGTCGTCGGCGGCTTCGGCAGCTTCGGCGGCGCCTTCGTCGCGGCGCTGGTGATCGGCCAGCTGCAGAATTTCGGCATCGTCTTCGTGCCCTCGATCGCCTCGATGGTGCCGTTCCTGCTGATGGTCGCGATCCTGATCTATCGCCCGACCGGCCTGGCGGGGAGGCCGGCATGAGTTCGACCGAAAGCCTGAGTTCGACCGAGAGCCTGACCGAAGGCGCCGCGCCGTCTTCGCTCGATGCGCCGCGCCCACGCCTGCCCTTCATCCTTGCGGGCGTCATCGCGGTCGGCGGCTGCCTCTTCCCCTTCGCCGTCTCCTCGCCGCTGACCTTGTCGCTGCTGACGCAGGCCCTGATCGGCGCGCTGCTCGCCACCGGCGTCGGCTTCCTCGTGCGCCAGAACGGCATGGTCAGCTTCGGCCATGCGCTGTTCTACGGGCTTGGCGGCTACATCCTCGGCGTCGGCGTCGCGCGCGGCTATCTCCCGATCGAGCTGACGCTCGTGCTCGCCATCGTCGTTCCGACCGTGCTCGCCTTCCTGCTCGGGCTCGTCATCACCCGCATCCCGGGCGTCGCCTTCGGCATGCTGACGCTGGCCTGCGCCCAGGCCTTCTACGAGCTCGCGCTCAAGGTGCGCGGCCTCGCCAATGGCGATGACGGGCTCGCCGTCACCTTTCCGGCGCGCATGTTCGGCTTCGACGTCAGCCTGCTGCAGAACCCGCATTCGATGTTCGTGGTCTGCTGGGTCGTGCTCATGCTCGCACTCGGCGGGCTCTGGCTGCTGATGCGCAGCCATTACGGCCTCCTGACCTTCGCCATCAAGGCGAATGAGGAGCGCGCCCGCTTCATCGGCTACGAGACCCTGGTCCCGCGCGCCGCGATCTACGCCGTCTCCGCCTTGCTGGCGGCGATGGCCGGCGTGCTCGCGACCTTCTACAACGCCTTCATCTCCCCCGACATGCTGCATTGGACCCTGTCGGGCTCGGCGCTGATCATGGCGATCATCGGCGGCACCCAGGCGGTCTGGGGGCCGGCGCTCGGCGCCATCGTCTTCTTCTTCATCAAGGAGATCGCCGGCGACGCCACCGAGCACTGGCCGACGGTGATCGGCACCATCCTGATCGTCGTCACCGTCTTCCTGCCGATCGGCCTCAGCGGCCTTATCGTCAAGCTGCTTTCCTGGAGGCGCTCATGAGCCCGGCAAGCGAAGCGCCAGCGCTCGAGGGGATCGGCCTCAGCCGGCCCTATGGCGGCTTCAAGGCGCTGGACGGCGTCGACATCAGCGTGCCCCGGGGCGAGGTCCGCGGCATCATCGGGCCGAACGGCGCCGGCAAGTCGACGCTGATGGATGTCCTCGTCGGCCGGGCCGCGCGCTGGGACGGCACGGTTCGGCTCGGCGGGCGCGACATCGGCGCGCTCTCGCCGCGCGAGCGCCGGCAGGCCGGCCTCGCCCGCTCCTTCCAGAAGACCAACATCTTTGCCGAGCTGACGATCGACGAGCAGATCCGCCTGGCGGCGCGCAGCGCCGAGATCGACAATGGCGCGGAGGTTCTCGATACGCTCGGCCTGACGGCGCTGCGCCATCGGCTCGCCGGCGACGTCTCCTATGGCGACCGCCGCCGCCTCGACCTGGCTCTCGCGCTGGTCGGCCGGCCGCGCGTGCTGCTGCTCGACGAGCCGGCGGCGGGCCTGACTGTCGAGGAATCGCTGACGATGGCGGCGCTGCTGCGCGACCTGGCGCGCGACTGGCAGGTGACGGTTCTCCTCGTCGAGCACGACATGGAGGTGGTGTTCGGCTTCTGCGACCGGATCACCGTGCTGCATCTCGGCAAGCTCCTGGCCGAGGGCACCCCCGACGAGATCCGCCGCAACCCGGTCGTCGTCTCGGCCTATCTCGGGAGTTCGGTCGAATGAGCCTTCTCTCGTTCCAGAACGTCGACGCCTTCTATGGCCGGGCACAGGTGCTGCGCGGCGTCAGCTTCGAGATCGGTGCGGGCGACCGCGTCGCCGTGCTCGGGCGCAACGGCGTCGGCAAGACGACGATCGTCAACACCTTCCTCGGCATCGCTTCGCTGGGCGCAGGCGAGATCCGGCTCGCCGGCAAGCCCGCGGGACGCATCCGCACCTATACGGCGGCGCGCGCCGGCATCTCGGTCGTGCCCCAGGGCCGGCGCATCATCGGCGCGCTCAGCGTCAAAGAAAACCTCGTGCTCGGCTCGGCCGTCGAGCGCCGCGGCGCCTGGACCCTGGACAAGGTCTTCGACCTCTTCCCGATTCTGCGCGAGCGGCAGGACACACCCGGCACCGCGCTCAGCGGCGGCCAGCAGCAGATGCTGGCGATCGGCCGCGCGCTGATGGCCAACCCGGCGCTGCTGGTGCTGGACGAGCCAAGCGAGGGCCTCGCCCCGGTCATCATCGACGAGCTCGCCGAGGTCTTCGTGCGGCTGGCCCGCGAGGGCACGAGCCTGCTGCTGATCGAGCAGCACATCAGCCTCGTGCGCCGCGTCGCGCAAACCTACCACCTGATGTCGAAGGGCGCGGTGATCGAGAGCGGCCGCCTCGCCGAACTCAGCGACGAACAACTGAAGCGGCACGTCGCCGTCTGAACCAAGGCCAAGATCTTAGCCAGGCAAGGGAGAGAAACATGAATCGCCAAGCCAATCGCAATCGCAATACCGCGGGCATCGTGCTCGCCGGGCTGATGACGCTGGCCGCCAGCACAGCGCTCGCCAAGGACGCGCTGAAGATCGGCGTGCCGACGGCGCTGACCGGGACCTATGCCGACCTCGGCAACCAGGCCAAGCGCGCCATCGAGTTCGCCGCCCAGCAGGCCAACGCCGCCGGCGGCGTCGCCGGCCACAAGGTCGAGGTCGAATATCTCGACACCGAGGCCAAGCCCGACCTTGCCCGCCGCCAGGCCGAGAAGCTCGCCCTGCAGGGCAACAAGGTGCTGATCGGCGCCGTCGCCTCCGGCGAGGCGCTCGCCATCGCCCCCTTGCTGGCGCGCTGGGACGCGATCTATGTCGCGACCATCAACAAGAGCGACAAGATCACCGGCGACAGCTGCGTGCCTCGCCTCTTCCGCGTCAACAACGCCGATTCCTCCGACGCCGCCACGGCGACGCCTTGGCTGAAGGAGCGCCCGGAGAAGGAATGGGCCCTGATCGGCGCCGACATCGCCTGGGGCCGCGACGTCGCCGCGAGCTTCACCAAATCCGCCGAGAGCCAGGGCAAGAAGGTCGTCTCCGAGAACTTCTCGCCGCTCGGCACCAACGACTTTGCGACCTATATCCAGAAGATCAAGAACTCGGGCGCCAAGGGCGTCTATGTCGCCCTCGCCGGCCGCGACGCCGTGAACTTCGCGACCCAGGCGAAGCAGTACGGCCTGCTCGATTCCGCCACCGTCGCCGGCGTCAGCTTCGTCACCGACAACACGGTCACCGCGATCGGCGAGCCCTCGAAGGGCATTTCCGGCATCGTCAACTACTCGGCGACGCTCGACACCCCCGCCAACAAGCAGTTCGTCGCGGCCTGGGAGAAATACTATCCCGGCACCCAGCCCTCCAATTTCGAGGGTGACACCTATATCGGCATGCAGGTGATCTTCCAGGCGGTCGCGGCCTCGGGCAGCGTCAAGGCGGCCGACCTCGCCAAGGCCATCCCCGGCAAGAGCTACGACACGATCGTCGGCAAGGTCCTGCTGCGCAAGGAAGACAACCAGCTTGTCCGCCCGAACTATTTCGGTGTCGTCGAGGAGAGCGGCGGCAAGCTGCGCCCCGTCATCAAGATGTCGGTGCCGGCCGAGACGGCGACCACGCCGCCGAGCCCGGCCTGCAAGCTCGGCTGATCCGACGCAAGAAAGAGGACCTCGCCATGGTACCCGATCAGTTCTCCCTCGCCGGCCGCGTCGCGCTCGTCACCGGGTCGGCGCGCGGCATCGGCTGGGGGATCGCCCAGTCCGTCGCCGCGGCGGGGGGCCATGTCGTGATCAACGACCTTGACGAGGCAACAGTCGCCGGCCGCGCGCAGGAATTGCGCGCGGCCGGGCTTTCCGCCTCGCATGCGGCCTTCGACATCACCGACGAGGCAGCCGTCGAAGCGGCGATCGCGCGCATCGCGGCCTCGGTCGGCCCGGTCGACATCCTCGTCAACAATGCCGGCATCCAGCGGCGGAAGCTCTTCCACGAGTTCAGCTATGCCGAGTGGCGGGCGGTGATCGACACCCATCTCAACGGCGCTTTCCTGGTCACGCGCGCCGTGGTGCCGGGGATGATGGAGCGCCGCTTCGGGCGCATCGTGATGATCGGCTCGATCGCCGTGCAGCAGCCCAAGCAGGCGATCTCGGCCTATGCAGCAGCCAAGGGCGCCGTGAACTCGCTGGTGCGGGCGCTTGCCGCCGAGCTCGGCCCGCACGGCATCACCGCCAACGCCATCGCCCCCGGCTTCATCGCGACCGAGTTCACCAGCGCCCTGCAGGCGGACGAGGCCTTCACCGCCAGCATGCTGACGCGGGTGCCATCAGGGCGCTGGGGCCAGCCTTCGGATCTGGCGCCGGCGGTGGTCTATCTCGCCTCGTCGGCCGGCGCCTTCGTCAACGGCAGCACGCTGACGGTCGACGGCGGCTTCCTGGCCGCCGGCTAAGGACCTTGCCCGCCCGGCGGCCTGGGCACAGCTCAGGCCGCGCCCTTTTCCGCCAGCTCGCGACCGGCAGCGCGTGCCTTGCGCGGCCGCGCAGCGCGGCCGGCGCCTGCCGGACTGCCGGCCGAGCGCTTGGCGATGTCGCTGGTGATGGATGCCGCGAGCTCGATGATCGCGGCCTGGTACGGCGCCCCGGGATCGGCGTCGTAACGCTCCTCCGGGATGATGAAGACGACGCTGCCGAGCACGCGTTGATCGGCGTCGAAGATCGGAGCGCTGATGCCGATCAGCCCGGGGAAGACCTCGGCGCGCGACATGCAAAATCCGGCGCGGCGCAGCTTCGACATGCGGGAGCGGAACTCTTCCCAGTTCTCGCCCAGTCCCGCCTCGCGAATGCCCTCGGCGTGCCAGAGCATGATGCTGCGCAGCTGGTAGGGCGTGAGATTGGCGAGGATGATCTTCGCCATCGCGCCGCGGAACATCGGCATCGGCCGGCCGCGCTCATAGGTCTGCTCGATGCTGGCATCGGGCCAGGCGAGGTCGGCACACATCACCTTGTCGCCGTAGAAGCTGCACAGCATGATATTGACGTTGAGGCGGCTGCCGGCCGCGCGAATGAGCGGGCTGGCACTGCTGAGCAGCGGGTCCATCTTGCGCACCAGCCGGTCCAGCTCGATGACGCGCGGACCCAGCACATAGCTTCCGCCGGCCGCCGGGGCGAGCAGGCCGCGATGGCACAGGCTCTGGATGTAGCGATAGGCAGTCGCTTTCGAGGCCCCTGTCGCCTGGATGGCGTGGTCGAGCTGGATGCTCATCAGGTTCTCGTCGAAGAGGTCGAGGATGGTCAGCATCCTGTCCAGACTGCTCATTGCTTCTCCTGCTGCCGAGCTTGCCGCGCATCGGCCGCGAGCACGGTTGGCGTCCTCGTCCGATCTACAAGACCTCTCGGGAAATTGGAATGTTCCGAGGGCTCTCGGCCGGAGCAGCGGCCCGGAAGCGCGCCGAAATGCGCACCGGGTCGCCGCGCCGATCATCGCTCAGGGACGGCGGTAACCGGCGAGAATCGAGTCGTCGACTTCGGGCAGGTTGACGACGATGTTGTCGGGCGCGCGGCAGGTCAGGAAGACGAGCTCTTCGGTCGTGCTCATATTGACCTCCACATGCGGCATGTGCGGCGGCACGAAGACGAAATCGCCCGGGGCCATGTCGACATAGTCCTGATAGTTGTCGCCGAAATAGATACGGCACTGGCCGCGCAGCACATAACCGCCGGTCTCGGCTTCGCCATGGTGATGGGGAAGCGAGCGATAGCCCGGCTCGTTGCTGACCTGGCCGAACCAGATCTTGGTCGCCGGGGTATGCTGCGGGCCGACGCCCGAAATC
>JAKFDB010000124.1:0-5906 GCA_036676315.1 Bradyrhizobiaceae bacterium | reverse complement strand
GGCGCAAGGACCGCAACCGTGGCCTCGGCCAGGTTCGGGAATTCGCTCGTGCCGGTGAGCGGTTCGCGGCGCGTCGCCACGGCCTTTGCCCGGCTGGCCCGTTCGCGCGCCAATCCCATCTGGACATGGCCGTTGGCGAGAGCTCCGATGATGCCGGAAATCCCTTCGCCGCTCTCGGCCTCGAGATCCTGGAATTTGCGCCAGCCCTGCTCGCAGAGTGCCTGGGTCAGCGCCTCGAAGCCGCCGGCGCCGGCGGCCGGATCGGCAACGCGCCAGAGATTGGCTTCTTCCAGAAGGATGAGCTGCGTATTCCGCGCCACCCGCCGGGCAAAGCCGTCGGGCAGGCCGAGTGCGGCGGTGAAGGGCTGGACACCGACCGAGTCGGCGCCGCCGATCCCGGCGGAGAAGGTCGCGACCGTGCCGCGCAGCAGGTTGACCCAGGGATCGCGCCTGGTCAGCGAGCGCCAGGCGGTTTCGGCATGAATGAAGACCGGTTTCGGCTCGAGGCCGCAGGCCCGTTGGACGCGATCCCAGAGCAGGCGCGCGGCGCGCAGCTTGGCGATGGTCAGGAACTCGTCGGTATCGGCGACGAGCGTGAAGGAAATGGCGTCGCGCGCCTCGGCGAGCGGCAGGCCCTGCGCTTCGAGCAGGCGCAGATAGGTTACGGCGGTCGCCAGGACCGCGCCGAGTTCCTGCGCCTCGCTGGCGCCCGCCTCGTGCCAGGGGCGCCCGTCGGCGGCGAGGAAGGGGCCGCGGAAGCCGCGTGCCTTGAGGGTTGCGATCGTCTCGGCAAGGCGCTGCCCGAGTTCCGGCGGCAACACCGAAAGCGCGCCGGAGCTGGCGAGAGTCCCGACCGGGTCCATGCCGAAATCGATGTCGACGGCGTCGCCGGCAAGACCGCGGCTTTCGACGAGCTCGGCCAGGAGCAGCGCGTTTCGACGCCCGGCCGGGGCTGGATCGAGCCGCAGCCGAACGAGATCGAACATCACGCCGGAGAGGCAAGCGTCGAGCTCCTCGACGCTCCTGGCCACGAGCCCGAAGCCGCGCGCCGCTGCGGCACCGGCGAAGGCGAGGCTGAGGCTATCCGCGCCGCCTTCGAGCTCCGCCAGGGCCAGGCGGCCGGCTTCGGCCGGATCGGGATGGTCCACCCGCGCCGCCACGCGCCAGCGCCCGGCCCGGGGCCGGAGCGGCCGCGCCGTGCTGCCGGCCGCCGCCGGATAGAGCGGTTCGATGCGAATGCCGTCGGCCGTGCGGGCGACCAGCTTCTTCTCGAAGTCGGCGCCCTTCAGCACCTTGTCGACGGCGCTGCGCCACTGCTCGCCTTCCGGCGTCGCGAAGGCACCCATGAAGGGCAGGTCGGCTGGCGAGGTCGAGGTCATGCGCGGCGAACTCCTGACGGTTGATTGTGCAACCGCGAAGCTCTCATTGCCATCGTGAACTGCGAACGCAAAGGCGCCGCGGCGGGATCGGCCGTGCTGGAGCGCCGGGGCCCGACAGCAAAACGCCGCCCGAGTGGGCGGCGCTGCTCGTGGAAAACCGGTTGGTCTTGGCTCAGACGAACTGGCCGAGCCCCGGGATCGCACCGACGATCGCGCCCATCGCGTCCTCGCCCGCCTTCTCACGGCCGACCGCGAACATCTCCTTCGAGACGGTCTGGATCTGGCCCATGGAGAGACCGGCGCCCATCAGCTGGCCGCCGAGCGCCATGACGCCGCCGCCACCACCCATCATGCCGCCGATCGCGCCCATCAGCCCGCCCTTGGCGCCGCCTTCGGCGTTGGCGAGTTCCTGCGCGCCCGGCAAAGCTGTCATCAGCTGGCCGATCTCGGTCGCGGGGCCTTCCTTCTGCAGGAAGGCGAGGATGATGCCGATGGCCTTGCGCGCCAGCGTCTCGTCGAGGCCGGAAGCGGCCATGATGCGGGAGATCAGTTCGTCCATCGTTCAGTCCTCTGTGGCCTGTCGGCCAAGTGTGGTCCAGGGAAGGTCGCTCGAAAATAGTTTACATATTTACTATCCTAAGGGAAGCGATCTTCGCGCTTCCGCCTGTCGGCGGCTTTCGCTAAACCGCTGGTTCGACCTTAAGGCAACGGATGCAGGCGCGACCATGGCGGATGACGGCACGATCCTGATCGGCAAGAGCGTGAAGCCGGAGACACTGCTGCTCAAGCTCGCCAATCGGCATGGGCTGGTCACCGGCGCGACCGGCACCGGAAAGACCGTGACGCTGCAGGTCCTCGCCGAGGGTTTTGCCAATCATGGCGTGCCGGTCTTCGCCGCCGACATCAAGGGTGACCTTTCCGGCATCGCCGCCCCCGGCGATTCCAAGCCGCCCTTCGTCAAGCGGGCGCAGGAACTGGGGCTGAAATACCAGCCTGACCAGTTCACCACCGTGTTCTGGGATGTCTTCGGCGAGCAGGGCCACCCGGTACGCGCCACCATCTCGGAGATGGGGCCGCTGCTGCTCGCCCGCCTGCTCGACCTCAACGACACGCAGGAGGGCGTGCTCAACATCGCCTTCCGCATTGCCGACGAGCAGAAGCTCCTGCTGCTCGATCTCAAGGATCTGCGCGCCGTCCTCACCTTCATCGCCGAGAACGCCTCGGAGCTGACGACCAAATACGGCAATGTCTCGGCCCAGTCCGTCGGCACGATCCAGCGGGCGCTCCTGGTGCTGGAGAACCAGAAGGGCGAGAAGTTCTTCGGCGAGCCGGGGCTCGAGATCAGCGACCTGATGAAGACCGACCGCGACGGCCGCGGCATCGTGAACATCCTGGCTGCCGACAAGCTGATGGCCAATCCCAGGCTCTACGCCACCTTCCTGCTCTGGCTGCTCTCGGAGCTGTTCGAGCAGTTGCCGGAGGTCGGCGACCTCGACAAGCCCAAGCTGGTCTTCTTCTTCGACGAGGCGCATCTGCTCTTCAACGGCGCGCCGAAGGTGCTGCTGACCGCGGTCGAGCAGGTCGTGCGCCTGATCCGCTCCAAGGGCGTCGGCGTCTATTTCGTCACCCAGAACCCGCTCGACATTCCCGACACCGTGCTGGCCCAGCTCGGCAACCGCGTCCAGCATGCGCTGCGCGCTTTCACCCCGCGCGACCAGAAGGCGGTGCGCGCCGCCGCCGAGACCTTCCGCCAGAACCCGAAATTCAAGACCGAAGAGGCGATCACCCAGCTCGCCGTCGGCGAGGCGCTGACCTCGACCTTGGAAGGCAAGGGCACGCCGACCATGGTCGAGCGAACGCTGATCGCTCCGCCGATGGCGCAGGTCGGCCCGATCACCCCGCAGCAGCGCGCCCAGTGCATGCGGGACTCCGGCTTCTCCGGCAAATACGACACGATGATCGACCGCGAGTCGGCCTATGAAGAGCTGATGAAGCGCAAGGGGTTGAACGCCGACGGCTCGGCCGTCGAGGCTTCGGCCGATGGCGGAGGCGGAATCCTCGATACGATCGGCGGTTGGCTCGGCGGCAGCGGCGAACGCCCCAAGACCGGGCCGGGCAGCCGTGGCGGCCGCCTGCCACCGAGCATGGCCGAGAAGGTCATCACCTCGGCAGCACGCTCGGCCGCGACCACGATCGGCCGCCAGGTCGGCACTGCGATCCTGCGCGGCGTGCTGGGCAGCATGATGGGCGGCAAGCGCTGACACGGCGTTCGGCCGTTTCTCCCCGCCTCGCAGGCGGGGCGGCGATATCCGTCATGCCGCTGTCGCACTGGCGCTGGGCGCGGCAATTGCCATGATGGCGCCACCGGAATCAGCCTCAGTGAGCGCCATGTCCAAGCTTCCCGCCATTCTCGCCCGCCTCGACGCCGATCTCGACGCTTCGCTGGCCCGGCTCTCCTCCTGGCTCGAAATCCCCTCGATCTCGACGGATTCGGCCTATGCCGGCGACAGCCGCCGCGCCGCCGAATGGCTGCGGGCCGATCTTGAAAAGCTCGGCTTCGACGCCTCGCTGCGCGAGACGCCCGGCCATCCCGTCGTGCTCGCCCACCGCCCCAAGGCAGGCGCGCCGCATGTGCTGTTCTATGGCCACTACGACGTCCAGCCGGTCGATCCGCTCAACCTCTGGGAAAGCGATCCGTTCAAGCCGGTGATCAAGGAGATCGAGCCGGGCCGGAAAATCATCGTGGCGCGCGGCGCCTGCGACGACAAGGGCCAGGTCATGACCTTCGTCGAGGCGATGCGCGCGACGCTCGCCGAGACCGGCGATTTGCCGATCGGCATCACCGTGATCGTCGAGGGCGAGGAGGAATCCGGCTCGGTCAACCTGCCGGCCTTCGTCAAGGCCAACGCCGCCGAGCTCAAGGCCGACCTCGCTCTGGTTTGCGACACCGGCATGTGGGACCGGCAGACGCCGGCGATCACCGCCTCGCTGCGTGGCATGGTCTACCAGGAGGTGACGATCACCTGTGCCGACCGTGACCTGCATTCCGGCCTGTTCGGCGGCGCGGCGGGGAACCCGATCCATGTGCTGGCGCGCATCGTCGCCGAATTGAAGGATGCCGATGGCCGGATCACGATTCCCGGCTTCTATGACGGCGTCGAGGAGCCCTCGGCGCAGCAGAAGCTCGACTGGGCCGAGCTTGGCCTGACCGAGACCGAATTCCTCGGCCAGATCGGCCTCAAAGCTTCGATCGGCGAGAAGGGCCGCATGCTGATCGAGCAGATCCAGTCGCGCCCGACCTGCGACGTCAACGGCATTTGGGGTGGCTATACCGGCGAGGGCACCAAGACGGTGATCGCCGCCAAGGCCCACGCCAAGATCTCCTTCCGCCTCGTCGGCGAGCAGGACCCGGAGAAGATCGCCGCCGCCTTCCAGGCCTTCGTGCGCGAGCGCCTGCCGGCCGATGCCAGCGCCGAGTTCATCGCCCATGGCGCCTCGCCGGCGATTGCCGTGCCGCCCGAGCTCCCGGCCTTGCTCAAGGCCCAGGCGGCCTTGACCGAGGAATGGGGCCGCAAGGCGGTTTCGATCGGCTCCGGCGGCTCGGTGCCGGTGGTCGGCGACTTCAAGCGCCTGCTCGGCATGGACACGCTGCTCGTCGGTTTCGGCCTCGATGACGACCGCCTGCATTCGCCCAACGAGAAATACGACCTCTCCTCCTTCCACAAGGGCCAGCGTTCCTGGGCTCGCATCCTGCAGGCATTGGCCTCATGAAATCCGTTTGCGTCTTCTGTGGCTCGAGCCCGGGCCATGACCCCGTCCATGCGCAAGGCGCCCGCGCCATGGGCGCCGAGATCGCCAGGCGCGGCCTCACCCTCGTCTATGGCGGCGGTGCGGTCGGGCTGATGGGCATCATCGCCAATGCGGCGCTCGAAGCCGGCGGCGAGGTCCATGGCGTCATTCCGCGCGCGCTGCGCGAGAAGGAAGTGGGGCATGACGGGCTGACCCGGCTCGAAGTGGTCGAGACCATGCATATCCGCAAGGCGCGCATGGCCGAGCTTTCGGACGGCTTCATCGCGATGTCCGGCGGCATCGGCACCTTCGAGGAGATCTTCGAGATCTGGACCTGGGGCCAGCTCGGCATTCATCGCAAGCCGCTCGGCTTCCTCAACATCGCCGGCTTCTACGACCCGCTCGCCGTCTTCCTCGACAACACCGCCAGCGCCGGCTTCCTGCGGCCCGGGCATCGCGAGATGGCGATGACCGAGGCCGACCCGGCGCGCCTGATCGACCGGATGGAGGCTTACCAGCCGCCGAAGCAGATCAAATGGGTGGAGAAGGAGGAGGTCTAGCTTCCTGACCTTGAGCGAAAGAAATAGGAATTTATTCTTGACATCGTGACGCTGATCGGCTAGAGATCGGGAACGCTCACGAATTGTGTCCGAGACGCCAAGCCGCCGCGCTGACAGCCGGCGGCTTTTTCGTTTCCCGACTTGATTGCGAAGCGATGGAACTCACCCGTCATTCCGG
>JAKFDB010000123.1:0-4093 GCA_036676315.1 Bradyrhizobiaceae bacterium | reverse complement strand
CGTCGCCTGGGGGCTCGGCCGCGCGCCTGAGAACCTGCCCGCCTTCGGCCGCATGCTCGCCGAACTGCGCGAGCCCCGGCCGCCCCGCGGTCTCGCCGAGGCCTGGAGGGCGCTGCCGCTGGCCCGCGCCGCGCTGTCGATGCGCCCGCGCGGCAGCGGCAGGGCGCCGGTGCAGGAGCAGGTCTTCCAGGGCGATGCCATCGACCTCACGGCCCTGCCCGTGCAGCTGTGCTGGCCCGGGGAGCCCGCTCCGCTGATCACCTGGCCGCTCGTCATCACCACGCCGCCCGAGCCCTCGCCCGAGGACGAGTGCAATGTCGGGGTCTATCGCATGCAGGTGCTCGGACGGGACCGCGCGATCCTGCGCTGGCTCGCCCATCGCGGCGGCGCCCGTCATCATGCACAATGGCAGCAGCTCGGCCGCGACATGCCGGTGGCGGTGGTGATCGGCGCCGATCCGGCGACGATCCTTTCCGCCGTGCTGCCATTGCCGGAAACGGTCTCCGAGCTGCGTTTCTCCGGGCTGCTGCGCGGCGAGCGGCCGGCGCTGACACATTGCATCAGCGTTCCGCTCGCCGTGCCGGCCGCGGCCGAGATCGTCATCGAAGGGCTGGTCTCGCCGGATGAGACCGCGCCGGAAGGCCCGTTCGGCGACCATACCGGCTACTACAACGCAGTCGAACCCTTCCCGGTGATGCGGGTCACGGCGGTGACGATGCGCCGCGCGCCGCTCTATCTCTCGACCTTCACCGGCCGGGCCCCGGACGAGCCGTCGCGGATCGGCGAGGCGCTCAACGTCCTGTTCCTGCCATTGCTGCAGCGGCAATTCCCGGAAGTCGTCGACTTCTGGCTGCCGCCGGAGGCCTGCTCCTACCGGATCGCGGTCGTCGCCATCGCCAAGCGCTATCCCGGCCAGGCGCGCCGGCTGATGCTCGGCCTGTGGTCGATGCTGCCGCAGTTCAGCTACACCAAGCTCGTCATCATCGTGGACGCCGACATCGACCCGCGCGACTGGGCCGCGGTGATGTGGGCGGTCGCGACCCGCGCCGACGCCAGCCGCGATCTCGTGACGCTGAGCGACACGCCGATCGACTATCTCGACTTCGCCTCACCCAAGCCCAGCCTCGGCGGCAAGCTCGGCATCGACGCCACCAACAAGCTGCCGCCCGAGACCGAGCGCGAATGGGGCCGGCCCATGGCGATGGACCCGGAGGTCAGCGCGCGCATCGACGCGCTCTGGCCGTCGCTCGGGCTGGCCGTCTCCTCCGGAGCTTCCCAATGAACCCGCCGCTGCGGGTCATCGTCGGCATCAGCGGCGCTTCCGGCGCGGCGATCGGGTTGCGCGTGCTGGAGCGACTGGCCGAGACCGGGCGGGTCGAAACGCATCTCGTCATCTCGCCGGCGGCGGAGCGGACGCTTACCACCGAGATCGGCCCCGGCGCGCCGGCGCAGGCGCGCCGCCTCGCCAGCCACTGCCATGACCATCGCGACATCGGCGCCAGCATCGCCAGCGGCTCGTTCCGGACGGCGGGGATGATCATCGCGCCCTGCTCGATTCGCAGCCTCTGCGCCATCGCCTATGGCCAGCTTGCGGATCTTCTGGTGCGCGCTGCCGATGTCCAGCTCAAGGAACGCCGCCGGCTGGTGCTGCTGGCCCGCGAGAGCCCGCTGCATCTCGGCCATTTGCGGGCAATGGCGCAGGTCACCGAATACGGCGCCATCGTCGCGCCGCCGGTCCCGGCCTTCTATCTGCAGCCACGCGACATCGCGGCGGTCATCGACCAGATCGCCCTGCGCGCCATCGGGCTGCTCGAGCTCGGCCTCGACGAGCTCGCTCCCCTCGCCTGGCAAGGGGGTGACGCGTAGCCGCTCAGACAGCCCGGCTGAACTGCCGGCCGGGCTGGTCGAGATGCGCATCGAAGGCGGAAGCGACCTTGCGGACGAACAGGCGCGCATCCTCCGGCAGGAGCACCTTGCTGCCGTCGAAGCTGATCAGCCCGGCGCGCGACAGCTCCTCGAGCTTGCCGAGCGACGGGGCAAGGACCCGCCGGTCGACGGAATGCTGATCGCAGACCGCATCGATGTCGACCGCGAGGTCGCACATCATACGCTCGATCAATTCGGCGCGCAGGCGGTCCTCGGCGGTCAGGCGATAGCCCTTGCCCGTCGGGAGGCCGCCATCGGCAACGCGCTCGGCATAGCGCCCGATCACCACCTCGTTCTGGACATAGCCTTGCGGCAGCCGGCCGATCGCCGAAGCGCCGAGGCCGATCAGCGCCTCGCAGCGATCGGTCGTATAGCCCTGGAAATTGCGATGCAGCCGGCCCTGCGACAACGCCTTCGCCATCGTGTCCGTGGGCCTGGCGAAATGATCGAGCCCGACGCGGACATAGCCGGCCGCGACGAGTTGCTGCGCCATCGCCTCCGCCTGCTCATGCCGCGCCCGGCCGTCCGGCAGGTCGGCCGTCGCGATGCGGCGCTGATGCTTCTTGAACTCCGGCACATGGGCGTAGCCGAAAATCGAGAACCGGTCCGGACGCATCGCAAGGCATTGCTCGACGGTATCGCGGCAGGATTCGAGCGTCTGCTTCGGCAAGCCATAGATCAGGTCGAAGCTGACCTCCGCGATGCCGGCGGCGCGCAAGCCCGAGACGACCGTCGCGGTCTGCTCGACGCCCTGTATGCGGTTGATCGCCTTCTGCACGGTGGGGTCGAAGCTCTGCACGCCGAGGCTGGCGCGATTGACCCCGGCCTCTGCCAGCGCGGCCGTCATCTCCAGCCCGAGCCGGCGCGGATCGATCTCGACCGCGATCTCCGCCTGCGGATGCACCGCGAAACGCTGCCGCAGCAACGCGACGAGCCCGACGAAGTCGGCCGGCTCGAGGATTGTCGGCGTGCCACCGCCGAAATGGATGTGGCGCACGTCCAGCGGGCCGGAGAGCTGCCCGGCCACCAATGCGATCTCGCTGCGCAGCACTGCGAGATAGTCGACGATCGGCCCGTCGCGCAGCGCGACCGTGGTGTGACAGCCGCAATACCAGCACATCGAGCGGCAGAACGGCACGTGCAGGTAGAGCGACGCCGTCGTGCCCGCCGCCAGTGCCTTCAGCCAGCCCGCATAGGTCCCGGCATCCACGCCGGCGTTGAAATGCGGCGCCGTCGGATAGCTGGTGTAGCGCGGAAGCCGCTCATCCGTGTCATGCGCGCCCTGCATCGAAAAGCTCCGAAATCTGACTGCTCTCGACCCGCTTCCTAGCCTGCGCGGCGGCCCCCTTCTTTGATCGAGTGCAAACCGGGAAGGATCGAGCCGGACGTTCCACGGTCGATCAGCTCGTCGGGGCTACCGGGACTGCGGCCGTTCCCGAGGCGCGCAAAAGCTGGCCGGAACAGCTGCCGCGATCACCCCGCTGTTTGAGCTAGGACAATGTTTCACGCCTCGGGCTGGCGGATGCTGGGCTCCAGAGGAGGAAGCCATGCATCTTTCAGAACTTGCCCAACGCTGGTGGCAGCGCCGGTCCGGCCTGCGGGAGCTCGATGGGCTCGGCCACGACGCCTTGCGGGAGCTGGCCCGGGACGTCGCCATGAACGAGGTCGACCTTTACAATCTCGTCTCGCGCAACGCTTCCGATGCCGGACTGCTGCCGCGGCTGCTGGCGAACACCGGGCTCGACGCCGATCGCCTGTCGCTCCAGCAGCCAGTGGTCATGCGCGACATGGCGATCGTCTGCGCCGGATGCGCGATGACGCAGCGTTGCCGCCGGGAGCTCGACCGCGACGAGGCGGATCTGAACTATCGGCAGTACTGCCCGAACGCCGACACCATCGGCGCCCTGCGCCAGGAACGCCCGCGCCGGGCCAGGCTGCGAGCCGTCTGACCACCTGTTCGAAGCGGAGCGGATCGGCCCCCTCTACAGGCCGCTCCGGCGCCCCCTTTTCAGAACCTGACTTCGAAGCGTCCCTTGAGGGCGTGGTCGCGGGTGCGTTCGCCGATGGCGGCGGAGTAGGCGAGGCCGAGCGTGGTCGCGGCGCTGACGCGCCAGTCGAGCCCGGCCTCGGCGACGAGGGCATTGCGGTCGATCTGCGTCGCGAAGAC
>JAKFDB010000122.1:0-11437 GCA_036676315.1 Bradyrhizobiaceae bacterium | reverse complement strand
CCGGACCTGATCTGGGCGCTGTTCTTCGTGATCGCGGTCGGCCTCGGCCCCGCCGCCGGCGTGCTGGCGCTGATGATCGACACGATCGGCTATGCCGGGCGCTTCTTCGCCGAGGCGATGGAGGAGACCGACAAGGGCCCGCGCGAGGCGCTCTCGACCATCGGCGCGAGCCGGACCGGGCTGATCTTCTCCGCCGTGGTGCCGAACGCGATGCCATCCTTCATCGCGACCTCGCTGTTCTGCGTCGAGAAGGCGACGCGGGCCTCGGTCGTGCTCGGGCTGGTCGGCGCCGGCGGTATCGGCGTCGAGCTCAAGGTCGCCTTCGACCTCTTTGACTACGACACGGCGCTGACGATCATCCTCGCGATCTTCGCCCTGGTCGTCGCCGTCGAGCAGATCGGCGGCTATCTGCGGCGAAAGATCATCTGAGGCTGGTCAAGGCCGGGACTTGCCGACGCCGGCAAGCCGAACTCAGCCAGCCAGCATGGCGACACCGGCCAGCACCAGGCCACCACCGGCGACGCGGGTCAGGACGGGAGCATATTGCGCGAGCCGCGTCGCCAGGACGAGGCCGACGCCGTGCAGCGCGGCGGTAGCGATGACGAAGCCGACGGCATAGGCGATGCCGCTGGTGTTCTCAGGCAGCTCGGCGCCATGGGCGAAGCCGTGGAAGATGGCGAAGATGCCGCAAGCCAGCGTTCCCGCGGCCAGTGGCGGCGAGGCCTTCAGCGCGATGGCGAGGCCGAGGATGACGATCGAGGTCGCGATGCCGACCTCGGCGCCGGGCAGTTGCCCGCCGGCCATGGCCCAGGCGCCGGCCAGCACCATCATCGCCACGAAGGCGACGGGATAGGCGATGCGCGCCTTGCCGCCGACGAGGCCGGCCCAGAGACCGACCGCGACCATGGCCAGCACATGATCGAGCCCGGTCAGCGGGTGCAGCAAGCCATGGGCGAGCCCCTCGACCGAGCCGACGCCCGTATGGGCCAGGGCCGGAGCCGCCGCGCCGGTCAGCAGGAGCGTCAGCGCCCCGGTCATGCGTCTTGCCATCGTTCCAAATCCTTCAGCCCTGTGCCGTGGCCTTCAGCCCGCCGGCGGTCTCGATGAAATCGACGACCAGATCGACGCCCTCCCCTGCCCGCGTATTGGTGAAGGCGAAGGGGCGCTTGCCGCGCATGGTCTTCGAATCGCGGTCCATCACTGCAAGATCCGCGCCGACATGCGGGGCAAGATCGGTCTTGTTGATGACGAGCAGGTCGGAGCGGGTGATGCCCGGCCCGCCCTTGCGCGGGATCTTCTCGCCGGCAGCGACGTCGATGACATAGATCGTCAGGTCGGCGAGCTCGGGCGAGAAGGTCGCGGCGAGGTTGTCGCCGCCGGATTCGATCAGGATCAGGTCGAGCATCGGGAATTTTCCGCGCATCTCGGCAACGGCGGCGAGGTTGATCGAGCAGTCCTCGCGGATCGCGGTATGCGGGCAGCCGCCGGTCTCGACGCCCATGATCCGCTCCTGCGGCAGCGCGCCCGCAACGGTGAGGATGCGCGCATCCTCTTTGGTGTAGATATCGTTGGTGATGGCGGCGATCTCGTAACGATCGCGCATGCGCTTGCACAGCGCCTCCATCAGCGCGGTCTTGCCGGAGCCGACGGGACCGCCGATGCCGACGCGCAGCGGGCCGTGGGGAGAGCGGGTCATCGATCAGTTTCCTTGCAGGAGCAGCACGGCATAGCCGGCCGCGATCAAGAGGCAGAGCGGCGAATAATAGCGCCGGTCATGGCTGGCGAACGGTTCGAGCGGATGCAGGCGGCGCCAGGCCGGCAGGAATCCGGCGATGCCGCGCAGCAGGAACACCGCCATGAGGGCGAACCCGCCCAGCGTGACGAGGGGCCGGAGAGGCGCGGTCTCCGCCGTGCCGACGAGCAGCACCGGCCAGATCGCGGCGACCGCGATCGCGGCGGCGACAAGCGTGCACAGCCATGGCGGCGGCATGCGCCTCGCCCGGGCATTGCCGATGACGGTGCCGATCAGCTCCGCCTCGCTCGCTGCAGGCCAGAGACCGCCGCGACCCCAGTAGAAATGCAGCGCGGCGATCGACAACAGCAAGAATGCCAGTGCCGCCGCGACTGCCGGCATCATGAACGGAAGAGCCTCGAATATTGCGTTTCATGGTGTAGCGAAGCGAGGTCCGAGCGGAAGGCGCAGCTGCCGAGCGCGTCCAGCGCCGCGGCCTCCGCCCTTGCTGCGGTGCTACGCAAGAGCGGTGCCAGTCCGGCCGTGACGCGCTGGCCATCGGTCTGGCCAACGATGCCGAGCCGGACCGCCGCCGAAACGAGGTTGGCGACGAAGGCGAGCGAGAAGGCCTCGAGCGAAGGCAGCAGCGGCATTCCATGGCCGCTGGCGGCGACGGCGACCGCGACGGGATAGGCGACATCCCCCGGCCAGGCGGCCTTCAGCGCATCGAGCGAGGCGCAGGGCCAGGCGGCGGCGATGGCGGCGACGAAGGCGTTGCCCTGGGTCACGGTCTCGAGCCGCCGTTCGGTCGAGTTCGCGAGAGCGAGCGCCAGCTCGGCGACGTCCTTCAGCGCCCTGGTGTCGCCGTCGCCGACGGCACGCCAGGCGGCGGCGAAGAGCAGCAGGTCGTTGCGCAGCGAGCCATGCTCGACCAGCACGCCGAGCCAGTCGGCCAGGGTTTCGGCATCGCCGAGGTCACCGGCCTCAAAGGCCCATTCAAGACCGTGCGAATAGGCGAAGCCGCCGGCCGGGAAGGAAGGCGACAGCCAGATCATCAGGGGGAGCTGCACGCCGATCATCGCGAGCGCCCGACGGTATCCTCAGCCCTCATCCTGAGGAGCGATCGCAGATCGCGTCTCGAAGGATGATCCAGCACCGTCCGGAGCATCCTTCGAGACGCCGCTTCGCGGCTCCTCAGGATGAGGGCTGCGGGTGAGCGACCGGTCATGGCTCAGTGGTCGTGGTTGTGGCCCTTATGGCCGTGCTCGGCACCATGGTGGTGGCCGTGGTCGTGCTTGTGGCCGTGGTCGTCATGCTTGTGGTCGTGGCCGTGGTCATGGCCGCAGCCACAGGCCGAGCCGTGGGCATGTTCGTGCCCGTGCTCGTGACCATGATGCTCGTGGCCGTGATGCTCATGATCGTGGTGTTCGTGGCCATGGTCGTGACCGCAATCGGCATGATCGTGGTCATAGGCGCCGCGCTCGGGCTGGAAGGGCCGCGTCACTTCGCTCATGGCGCAGCCCTGGCCGCGGATCATCTCGGCGAGGACATGGTCGTTCTCGATATAGATCGCATCGGCCGTGACTTCGGCCGGGGTGTGCCGGTTGCCGATATGCCAGGCGACCCGCATCAGGCGCAGCGGGTTCTCGGCCTTGATCTCGAGCAGGCTCTGGGCGGCCGCACGGATAAGCACCAGGCCGCCATCCTCGAGCTTCACCGCGTCGCCATCGCCCAGCACCGTCGGCTTGTCGAGGTCGAGCAGGATGTCGAGCCCGCCATCGCCCTTGAGCGCGACCCGGCGACGATTGCGGTCCTCATGGTCGAGGGTCAGGGTCTCGACGACCCGGTCCTGCTTGACCGCGGCCTTGCGGACGACGGAGGTGGCGCGCTGCATGTGACTAAACCCGTGGCATGGTGGATCAGAGGCGATCGATCGATCGCGGTTCCACCACTTCGATCACCGGAGCGATGCCGACGCAAGCCCCGGCCTCCGCCAGGAAGCCCTGCAGATGCGCCTGGGCCCTATGCGATTCAGTTCACCGCAGAGGGTCATGGCGCCGGCGATGGCGATCCTGTTAGATCGCCTGGTCGACAATGCGCCATGCCTGGTCTTTCGGATCGGCAAGGAAAAAAATCAGAGGGGAAGCCGACATGACCAGATTTGCATCACGAACCGCCCGCAACCTCGCGGGCCTGCTCGCCGGGCTCGGCCTGAGCGCCGCCTTCGCCGGGGCGGCCATGGCGCAGACCACGCTGGAGCGGATCAAGCAGCGCGGCCAGCTCATCTGCGGGGCCAGTCAGGGCGTTGCAGGGTTCTCGCTGCCGGATGCGCAGGGCCAGTGGCGCGGCTTCGACACCGATCTCTGCCGGGCGCTGGCCGCCGCGATCTTCAACGACCAGGAGAAGACCAAGTACATTTCGCTGGCCTCCAAGGACCGGCTGACGGCGCTGCAGAGCGGCGAGATCGACGTCCTGTCGCGGACCACGACCTGGACGCTCGGCCGCGACGCCGGATTCGGCCTCAACTTCACCGCCATCAACTATTTCGACGGCCAGGGCTTCCTCGTCCGCAAGAGCCTCAAGCTCGCCGATCTCAGGGGCCTGAACGGCGCCTCGATCTGCGTCGCCCAGGGCACCACGAACGAGCTCAACCTCGCCGACTTCTTCCGCAATAATGGCATGAAATACGAGGTCATCGCTTATGCCGGCCTCGACGAGACCGTCCAGGCCTATGAGGCGGGCCGCTGCGACGCCTACACCACCGACCTCTCGCAGCTCGCCTCGAACCGCACCAAACTGAAGGTGCCGGACGACCATGTGCTGATGCCGGAGGTGATCTCGAAGGAGCCGCTTGGCCCCTGGGTCCGCCAGGGCGACGATGCCTGGTTCGATATCGTGCGCTGGACGGTCTACGCCATGCTCAACGCCGAGGAGCTCGGCGTAACCCAAGCGAATGTCGACGAGATGCTGAAGTCCAACAATCCCGAGATCAAGCGGCTGCTCGGACTCGACGGCAAGTTCGGCGAGAGCCTCGGCCTGACCAATGACTGGGTCGTGAGGATCGTCAAAGCCGTCGGCAATTACGGCGAGAGCTTCGACCGACATCTCGGCGCCAAGTCGTCGCTGAATCTGCCGCGCGGCCCGAACCGGCTCTGGACCCAGGGCGGCCTGCAATACGCCCCGCCGGTGCGCTGAGCGCTCTCGCGCGCGGTCAGAAAAGCGCCGTCATCCCGGCTGGCCGTAGCCCTCGGGTCCGACCTTCGGTCGGCCCAAGGATAAACTCCGTGCAGATCCGGTTTCCATGCCAGAGCCCCCTGTCGGAAGGCTCCGGCATGGGTCACGTCGTAGCGCGCTTCAAGGATGCGTCCAGCCGATCGCCGAAAGCGAGCGGTCCAGCGGCCTGGCCCAGCCGTCACGGCCACGACCCCGCGCGTCCTCGATCGCGTCGTCGAGCTCGAAGGGCGCGTCGAGGCGCAGGGCCTCCACGAGAGCGGCTGCCTGCGCCAGGTCCTTGCGAGCCTTGGCGGGCTCATGCGCGCCGCGCTTCTGCGCCAGGATCAGCTTGTGCACGGCAAAGCGCGCCGGCCGCGGCAGGACCACGGCGACGCCAGCGCCATGCAGCGCGACGGCCGAAACCGGATCCTCGATCAGCCAATCGAGATGCTGGAGCGGGGTCGCGCCGGCGGCAAGCGCCTTGAGCGGCATCGGATCGCGGTCGCTGCGGCGGCGTTGCGGGGTCAGCAGGTCGACGACGAAGCCCTGCGCGTCGCGAAAGCGTGAGGGGGGTGCCTTCGGGTCGAGCCCCGGCAAGGCGGCGAAGCTCGCCTCCGCCCGCTGCAGGATCGCCAGCATGCTATCGCCTGCGATCTCGGCATCGAGCGCAAGATCGGCGGTGGCGAGGTCGAGATCCTGGGTCATTACGGTCGCCGACGGCAATACCGCGCCGAGCAAGGGCGGGTAGCACTGGTAGGCTGCCGTACCGACCAGCACCGCCCCGCGCCGGAACAGGCCGGCATGCGCCACCGCGTCGGCGACGCGCCCGAGCGCATTGGTCGGGCCCGGGATCAGCCGCCGGAGCGCCGAGACCAGCCGCCTCCGCTCCTGCCGCCGTACCATCTCGGCCCGGGCGAGGTCCGCACGGACGAGCACTTCGGGATCGTCGGCACGGCCGAGATGCTCGATCGTGCGGCTGGCACCGACCCAGCGCTGAAGGCGCAGGTAGCGGATGCCGGCGACGGTCGTCGCCACCACCGTCGCCTCGTCCTGCGAAGCCATTGCGACCTGCTGCTGCAGATCGGCATAGAGCGTCTGGATGTTGAGCGGAATGCGCTGCATACCGATTTAGTAGCACAAAAAGGCAATCGTGCTACTAAATCGGGAAATGCCTCAGCGCGGCAGCGCCTTCACCTCGGCGTCGAACTTCTTCAAGAGGCGCGAGCGTTCGGCCGGGCTGCCCCAGCGCGGGGTGTCGTAGTCGATCAGCTTGATTTCCTCGAATTTCGGTGCGTCCGGCGAGAGCTTGGCGTTCCTGTTGGAGGGAATCGAGTTGATCTTGAGCTTGGCGTTGATGTCCTGCGCCTCCGGCGACAGGGTGAAATCAACGAATTTCCGCGCCGCTTCCGGGTTCTTGCCGCCCTTGATCACCGAGACCGAGCCGGTTTCGTAGCCGGTGCCCTCGCAGGGGGCGACGATGCCGACGGGCGCGCCCTGCAGCTTCTGCGTCAGCATGTCATGCATGAAGGCGATGCCGACCGCCGTCTCGCCCAGCGCCGTCGCCTTGACCGGGGCGATGCCGGACTTGGTGTACTGGCTGATGTTCTTGTGGAGCGCCTTGAGGAACTCGAAGGCCTTGTCCTCGCCCAGTCGCTGCACGGTGGTAGCGAGGAAGACATAGGCCGTGCCGGACGAGCTCGGATCGGCGATCTGCACCTCGTCCTTGAACTTGGGATCGAGCAGCTCGGCCCAGCATTTCGGCTCGGCCAGGCCTTTGCCCTTCAGCGTCTCGGTGTTGTAGCCGATGCCAAGCGCGCCGAGATAAATGCCGGCGGTGCGGAACTTCGACTGCTCGGCATGGCGGCTCGCCCAGTCATGCAGCTCGGCGAGCCTGGGCGACTTGTACTCGTCGAGCAGCCCTTCCTCGGCCGCCTGCAGATGCGGCTCGCCCGGCCCGCCCCACCAGACGTCACCGCGCGGGTTTGATGCTTCCGCCTTGACCTGGGCGTAGACCTCGCCGGTCGACTTGCGCACCATCTGGACCTTGATGCCGGTCGACTTCTCGAAGATCGAAGCGCCCTCGCGGCACTGCTCCTCGAGGATCGAGCAGTAGACGGTGACCTGCCCCTGCGCGGCGGCGGGCGTGACATGGGCGGCAATGGCCAGGGTGGCCGTGGCCACGGCGTGACGAAGGCGGGGCAAGACTTCCTCCACGGCGATCTTTCTTAGCCGGCGAGATGAAGGCCAAGATCCGCCCCTGTCAACCGCGCCGGCTCGCCGCTCCTCAGTGCCGGCGCGTCCGGTCCGGCAGCTTGTCAATCGCCTCGTCGGCGCCCTGATCCTTGCCGAGCACGCCTTCGCGCAGGACCTTCGTCGCAGCGTCCTGTTTCTTTTCAGGGGACGTCTTCAACGGCTTTGTCGCCTCGGTGGCTTCGAGGCCGATCTCCTTCGGCTTTTTGCCGTCATTGCGGGCGCTGGCGGCGAAGGTCGCGAGCGCTTCTGGCTGCTGGCCCTTGGGGCCGGCGGTGTTGGTTTTGGCCATGGTTCCCTCCTGATCTGCGCCGGGAGAGAACGTCGAGGTGGCAGGCGATGTTCCGGCTGCCCTTCGCTCAGAACAGGAAGTATCGCTGCGAGCCCTACTCGGCACCCGCATCCAACGCTCGCCATTCGGAGAGTTTAACCGTTCCAGACATATCAGGCCGAGCCTTGCCTGGCAGGATCGCGATGTATTCCAGCGAATGACCGTCGGGATCGTCGAAGTAGACGCTCGCCGCAGGCATCCAGGGAAAGACCACTGGCTCATCGATTTCAGAACCGCCACCGCCGTTGCGAGGCACGATGCCTTTCGCTCGAAGCGTCTGGATCGATTGTTTCACCTCGTCCAGACCAGTGTGGAAGGCGATATGGAGCCGCAGACGCAGCGGAGAACTCTGGATCGACCAGAGCCCGAGCATCGATCTATCACGCCCGCCGACCCAGAAGAAAGCAGCGTTGCGCGCTGGAATCGTATGGGCCAGTTCGAGGCCGACAATGTCCCGATAAAACTCGATCGACCGCGAAAGGTCCGACACCGTAAGATGGCTCTCATATAGGCCTTGGATCGGTATCATGATGCCCCTCTGAGGAGCTCCCCGGCGACCGCCTGACCCTACAATTCTGCGGGCCGCGAGGAACCGCAACGACGATAGCCCCGCCCCCTCAGAACAGGAAATAGCGCTGCGCCAGCGGCAGCTCCCTGGCGGGTTCGCAGACCAGCAGCTCTCCGTCCGCCACCACCGCATAGGTCTCCGGGTCGATGCGGATGTCGGGCGTGGCATCGTTGTGGATCATGCTCTTCTTGGAGATGCCGCCGCGGGTGTTCTCGACCGCGACCATCTCCTTCTCGGTGCCGAGGCGCCCCCTCAGCCCGTTCGCCATGGCGGCCTGGGAGACGAAGACCAGCGAGGTCGTGCTCACCGCCTTGCCGAAGGCGCCGAACATCGGCCGGTAATGCACCGGCTGGGGCGTCGGGATCGAGGCGTTCGGATCGCCCATCGGAGCGGCGGCGATCATGCCGCCCTTGATGACGAGATCGGGCTTGGCACCGAAGAAGGCCGGCGACCAGATGACGATGTCGGCGAGCTTGCCCACTTCGATGGACCCGATATGGCGCGAGATGCCATGCGAGATCGCCGGGTTGATCGTGTATTTCGCGACATAGCGCTTGGCGCGGAAATTATCGGCGCCGGTGCCGGCATCCTGCGGCAGCGGCCCGCGCTGGACCTTCATCTTGTGCGCGGTCTGCCAGGTGCGGGTGATGACCTCGCCGATGCGGCCCATGGCCTGGCTGTCCGAGGACATCATCGAGAGCGCGCCGAGATCGTGCAGAATGTCCTCTGCGGCGATCGTCTCCTTGCGGATGCGGCTCTCGGCGAAGGCGAGGTCCTCCGGGATCGAGGGCGACAGGTGATGGCAGACCATCAGCATGTCCAGGTGCTCGTCGAGCGTGTTGACGGTGAAGGGCCGCGTCGGGTTCGTCGAGGAGGGCAGCACGTTCGGCAAGCCCGCCACCTTCATGATATCGGGCGCATGGCCGCCGCCCGCGCCTTCGGTGTGGAAGGCGTGAATGGTGCGGCCCTTCATCGCCTTGATCGTGTCCTCGACGAAGCCGGACTCGTTCAGCGTGTCGGAGTGGATCATCACCTGGACATCGTATTCGTCGGCGACGGAGAGGCAGTTGTCGATCGTCGCCGGGGTCGTGCCCCAGTCCTCATGCAGCTTGAGCGCGCAGGCGCCGGCCTCGACCATCTCGATCAGCGCGCCGGGCAGCGCCGCATTGCCCTTGCCGGCGAAGGCGAGGTTCATCGGGAAGGCGTCGGCGGCGCGGATCATCTGGCCGAGATGCCAGGGACCGGGCGTGCAGGTGGTCGCCAGCGTGCCATGGGCCGGGCCGGTGCCGCCGCCGAGCATGGTGGTCAGCCCGCTCATCAGCGCTTCCTCGATCTGCTGCGGGCAGATATAGTGGATATGGCTGTCGAAGCCGCCGGCCGTGACGATCTTGCCCTCGCCGGCGATGACCTCGGTGCCGGGGCCGATAATGATCGTCTCGTCAGGCGCGAAATTGCCGAAGCCGGCCTGGATGTCGGGATTGCCGGCCTTGCCGATGGCGCAGATGCGCCCTGCCCTGATGCCGATATCGGCCTTCACGATGCCCCAATGGTCGAGGATCAGCGCATTGGTGATCACGGTATCAACCGCGCCGTCGGCGTTGCGGACCTGCGACTGCCCCATGCCGTCGCGGATGACCTTGCCGCCGCCGAACTTCACCTCCTCGCCATAGGTGGTGAAGTCCTTCTCGACCCGGATGACGAGCTCGGTATCGCCGAGGCGGACCGTGTCGCCGGTGGTCGGGCCGAACATCGCGGCATAGGCATTTCGCGGGAAGGCGAAGGGCATGGTCGGTTCCCTGATCTGGACGTGCGGCGGCTCTGGCAATTCTCAGGCCGAAGCCGGCGATGACGCCGGTGGCACATCGTTCTTCGGCTTGCGAGCGGGCTTCTTTGCGCCGGCTCCGGCCTTGGCGCGCTTGCGAGCCTGCTCGCGCTGCGTCTCCTGCATCATCTCGAGCTGGACCTGCTGGATCTCGGCCAGGCGCTGCCATTGCCGGGTGATCAGATGGTCGATCTTCTCGTGCAGATGCCGGATCTCGAGCTCGGCCTTGAGATTGACCTTGTAGTCGTTGGAAGAGCGCAGCCGGTCCTTCTGTTCCTGGCGCCGCTGGCTCATCATGATGATCGGCGCCTGGATCGCCGCGATACAGGAGAGCACGAGATTGAGCAGGATGAAGGGATAGGGATCGAAAGCACCCGTCCCGGCGATCACGTTGATCGCCATCCAGACCACGAGGACGCAGCCGAAGCTGATCAGGAAGGCCCAGGAGCCGCCGAAACTCGCCAGCCCATCGGACAGGCGCTCGCCCAGCGTCCGCTTCTCCTCGAAGTCATCCTGGACATTGGCCGCGATCGTATCCTGCTTGGCGATGCTCTCGACCACCTCACGGTCGAGATCGGTGTACTCGCCATGCTCCTCGCGCAGGATTTCCTCGACATAGCGGGTGCGATAGCGCGCCAGTTCCGCCCTGGAGACGAGACTGTGTTCGGTGAGCTGCGGGAAATCAGCAAGGATGCGCTCGGCGAGCGACGGACGCAGGGTTTCCAGCGAAACGAGATTCCTGCGGGGCGTTTCCGCGCCGGAGATCGCGCAGATTCCGTGCTTCTTGTTGCCGTTCGCGGCGAAATGATGCGGCTGCGCCCCTGCTGTCTCGGTCATTGGCCACTCCCGCATCCGCCTCCGGAGCTACAGCTTACCCATCACCTCCTGGCGGAAGCCATAGACCTCGCGTTTGCCGGCGAGCGCCACCAGCCTGACCTCGCGGGTCTGCCCCGGCTCGAACCTCACCGCAGTCCCGGCCGGAATGTCGAGCCGGAAGCCTCTCGCCTTTTCGCGCTCGAAGCTGAGCGCCGGATTGGCCTCGAAGAAATGATAGTGCGAGCCGACCTGGATCGGCCGATCGCCGGTATTGGCGACGCTCAAGGTCAGGCTCTCGCGGCCCTCGTTGAGGATGAGATCGCCCGGCAGGGTGGTGATCTCGCCCGGCTTCAGGCGTCCGGCGGAACCGCGGATCGGCTCGTGCACGGTGACGAGCTTGGTGCCGTCGGGAAAGGTCGCCTCGACCTGGACGTCGTGCAGCATCTCGGCGATGCCGTCCATGACCTGGTCGGCGGTGAGCACATGCGCGCCGGCTTCCATCAGCTCGGCGACGGATCTGCCGTCGCGCGCACCCTCGACGACGAAATCGGTGATCAGCGCGACGGCTTCGGGATGGTTCAGCTTGACGCCGCGCTCGAGCCTGCGCCTCGCCACCAGGGCGGCCATGGCGATGAGCAGCTTGTCCTTCTCGCGCGGCGTCAGGTTCATGCGTTGGCCTTCTCTGCCTCTTTCTCGTCCTCGTCG
>JAKFDB010000121.1:0-6794 GCA_036676315.1 Bradyrhizobiaceae bacterium | reverse complement strand
GGCGAACCTGCCCGGAGCCGGTTAGTTCGAGCGTCCGAGCAGGCCACGCGCGATGACCTGCGCCTGAATCTCGGCGGCTCCCTCGAAGATAGAGAGGATGCGCGCGTCGCAGAGCACGCGGCTGATCGGGTATTCGAGCGCATAGCCGTTGCCGCCATGAATCTGCAGCGCGCAGTCGGCATTGCTGAAGGCGACGCGCGCGGCGAGCAGCTTGGCCATGCCCGCCTCGATGTCGCAGCGCCGATCGGCATCCTTCTGCCGGGCGGCGAAATAGGAAAGCTGCCGCGCCATCATCGTCTCGGTCGCCATGAAGGCAAGCTTGGCGTGGACACGGGGGAAAGCCAGGATCGCCTTGCCGAACTGGGCGCGGCTCTGTGCATAGGACAGACCGAGCTCCAGCGCATTCTGAGCGACGCCGAGTGCACGGGCGGCGGTCTGGATCCGGGCGCTCTCGAAGGTCTCCATCAACTGCTTGAAGCCCTGTCCCTCGACGCCGCACAGCAGGTTGGAGGCCGGCACCTCGAAACCATCGAAGGAAATCTCATACTCCTTCATGCCGCGATAGCCGAGCACGGGAATCTCGGTGCCGCTCATGCCCGGAGCCGGAAACGGATCGGCGTCGGTACCGCGCGGCTTTTCCGCCAGCAGCATCGACAGTCCGCGATAGTCCGTGCTCTGCGGGTCGGTGCGAACGAGCAGGGTCATCAGGTCGGAACGGGCGCCGTGGGTGATCCAGGTCTTGGCGCCGTAGACGCGATAGACGTCGCCCTCGCGCACGGCCCGCGTCCGAAGGCTGCCGAGATCGGAGCCGGTGTTCGGCTCGGTGAAGACCGCGGTCGGCAGGATCTCACCGGAGGCGAGGCTGGGCAGCCAGCGCGCCTTCTGCTCCTCGGTGCCGCCGAGCCTGATCAGCTCACCGGCGATCTCGGAGCGGGTGCCGAGCGAGCCGACGCCGATATAGCCGCCGCTCAGCGCCTCAGAGACCAGGCACATCGCCACCTTGCCGAGGCCGGTGCCGCCAAATTCTTCCGGAATCGTCAGGCCGAACACGCCCATGTCGGCCAGCTTCTGCACGAGCTCGAGCGGGATCAGCTCGTCACGGGCGTGCCAGCCCGGCGCTTGGGGCGTGACTTCGCTCGCGGCGAAGCGCAGGAACTGCTCGCGGGTCGCCTCGAGGATGTCGTCGTCGAGGCCGAGCGTCCCGAATCGTCCTTCCGCCAATTCGCCGGAAAGCGCCCGCCTTGCAGCTTCGAGCGCCGGGCCGTGCGAGAGCCGGGCCAGTGCCGGCTCGGCGGCGAGGGCTGCGACGACATCCGCCGCCACGCCCATATCCGAGGGCCGCACCATTTCGGTCTGGCTCATGGCGATGCCGCCGGCGAGCTGCGCGCCGTATTCGGCGAAGCCCAGATGCAGCATGGCCGCTTCCGCCGGTCCGAGCCGGCCGCTGGCGGCGAGGCGATCGGCCCAGGCGAGGGTCTGCCGTAGCGCCTCGACATAGGTGCCCTGCCAGGCGAAGCCATGCGCGGCGAACTGGTGCGCCTCGACCAGGCCGGCATCGACCCGCCCGCCAGGCGCCAGCAGCTGCGTGACCGCGGCACGCGTTGCGGCATGCAAGGTTTCGGCGGCGGAAAGCAGGGAGGCGCAGCTTGCGAGCAGTGCGTCGTGGTCGGTCGTCTTCGGCATGATCGATCCCGGAATCAGGCGGTACGGGGACCGGCGACGATGCCGGTCTTGAGAAGCTTGCCGATGGCCGCGTTCGTGAGCCCCAGCCTGTCGGCGAGCACGGCCTCAGTGTCCTGGCCGAGCTGCGGCGCCGGCAAAGGTGGGCGGCGCGCGCCGGCCGAAAAGGCCAGCGGCGAGCCGGGAGCCAGGATCGGGCCTGCCCCGGGCTGCTCGATCGTGCCGAACATCGGGTTCGCCACCGAGCAGCGCGCGTCCTCGCGGACCAGCTGCCCGAAGTCCTGGTAGGGGCCCCAGAGCACGCCGGTTCCGTCGAAAGCGGCCTCGATCTCGGCGAGGCTGCGTGCGGCGCACCAGCATTCGAGCACGGCGAAGATCGCGGCGCGCGCGGTGAAGCGGCCGCCTTCCGTGTCGAGATCGGCATCCATCATCGGGCCGATCATCGCGAGCTTCTCGGCAAGACCGGTGGCGCGGCCGATCGCATGCCACTGCCGGTTGGAGATCGCGACGATCATGACATGCCGTCCGTCGGCGGTGGCGAAGTCGCGGCCGAGCGCGCCATAGAGATCATTGCCGAGCGGTGGACGCACCGCGCCGTTGACCTGATAGTCGGCGATGTAGCCGAGATTGCCGATGCTCGCGAGCATCACGTCCGAGAGCGCGAGCGAAACCTGCCGGCCCTTGCCGTCGAGGCGCCGTGCCCGTTCCGCCGCCAGCAGTCCTGTCGCGAGATAGAGCCCGGCCGCGATGTCCCAGGCCGGCAGGACGTGGTTCACCGGCTCGGCACCCCTGCCGGTCGCCAGCGGAAAGCCCGAGGCGCAGTTCACCGTGTAGTCGACGGCACCGCTGCCGTCGTGATTGCCCGTCAGGCGCAGGCTGATCAGGTCGTCGCGGCGCCGCGACAGCACGTCATGGCCCATCCAGCCGCTGGCTGGAAGGTTGGTCAGGAGGATGCCGGCATCCTCGCCGGGCTGCGCGATCAGGGCGCTTGCCAGCTCCTGCCCTTCCGGCTTGTCGAGAGCGATCGCGATCGAGCGCTTGCCCTTGTTGAGACTGGCCCAATAGAGGCTGGTGCCGGAGGGAGCCAGCGGCCAGCGGCGATAGTCGATATTGCCGCCGATCGGGTCGATGCGGATCACCTCTGCGCCGAGTTGCGCCAGCGTCATGCCGCCCAGAGGCGCCGCGACGAAGGCAGAAACCTCGACAACGCGAAGCCCGTTGAGGATCGTGCTCATAGGTTGGCGAGCCGGCAAGGGACAGGGTGGCTCGCAGTCTCTCGCGAGAAGCAAGCCGGCAGGCGGGGCGACATCCCTGATCTTCCTTCTGATTCGCCGCTCCCCTTGCTTGCAGCTCTGAGGGCGCGGTCGCTCTGGTCCGCACCCTAGCGATCCTTGCCGGCTCGGCCATGCAGTCTGATAGATAAGAGCTATAACCGCTGCTACAGAGGCGGCACGAAGCGAGCGCCCATGGACCTTCAGCAGATCCGCTATTTCCTTGAAACTGTCGCGGCAGGAAGCCTGTCGCGGGCTGCGGTCCGCCTCGGCATCAGTCAGCCGGCGCTCAGCCGCCAGATCGCCAATCTCGAGGCCTCGCTGCAGCAGAGCCTGCTCTATCGCCACGGCCGAGGCGTCTCGCTGACGGATGCAGGCCGCCGTTTCGAGGAGGTCGCGCAGGACGTGATGCGGCAACTGGCCGATGTCCGGACCGAGCTCGCCGCCGGCACCATCGACAACACCGGCAGCGTCACTCTGGGCATGCCCCCCTCGCTTTCGGCCAGCATGGGGGCCGACCTCGCCCTGCGCTTCGCCGCCGAGTTTCCACGTGCGCGATTGCGCCTGCGCGAGGCGTTCAGCGCAGTGCTCCTCGAATGGACTGAGGCCGCGCGCGTCGACATTGCCGTGCTCTACGACGCGCGCAGCAGCAGCAGCCTGATCGCGACGCCGCTTCTGCTCGAGGATCTCTTCATGGTCGAGCCGCCCTCCGCGCGCACGGATGCGGCGATGGAGCCGGTGTCGCTGCCGGAGTTGGCGAGCCGAGCCTGTGTACTGCCGGGACCGGAGAACGGCCTGCGCCGGGTGGTCGATGCCGCTTGCGCGGCCGAAGGCGTGCGCCCGCGTGTGCTGACGGAGGTGGACTGCGTCGCGGCCCTGAAGCAGCTGGTCGAGCGCGGTGTCGGCCCGACCGTGCTACCGTTCGGGGCCGTGCACCGCGAGGTCAGGGACGGACGGCTGCGCGTGCGGCCGTTCCGATCATCCTCTATGCGCGCCCTGCTCGTCCTCGCGACCCCTGCGAACAAGCCGATTACGCCGCTGACGCGCGCTGTAATGAGGATCGTGCAGGATGAGGTCGCGCGTCTCGTCCCGCTCGACATCCTGCGTGGCGTCACCCGCAATCTCGAAAACCCGCGGCTGCGGCCGCGCCCGGAACCGGATGCCCCCGAGGCGGTCGGCTGATCAGGCCCCTGTCAATTTCCTTATAGCTGCTATTTGCCGATCTCGACTGGCCCGAGAGCGGCGACCTCCCCCAGATGGAGGGACTTGGGTCCGTGGCGAGCGACGCTTGCCCTCGCGGTCCCGCAGCAACCCGGAAAAGCCGGGAACCGCCTGAAAGGGCGGAAGGAAGGAAACGTCGATGCGTCTGAAGGATCGCGTCGCGCTCATAACGGGCGCGGCATCCGGCTTGGGGCTGGCCATGGTCGAGCGCTTCCTCGCGGAAGGCGCAAAGGTCGCCGTCGTCGACTGGAACGGGGACGCAGCCGCCTCGACGGCAGCCCGCCTCGGCGCCAACGCCATCGCGATCCGGACGGATGTCACCAAGGCGGCCGAGGTGCAGGCTTCGGTGGCACGGACCGTCGAGGCCTTCGGCCGGCTGGACATCCTGGTCAACAATGCCGGATCGAGCCACGGCAAGGGGCCGTTCGAGACCGTTTCCGAGGCAGAGTTCGATCGCGTCTTCGCCGTCAACCTGAAGTCGATCTTCCACTACTGCAACGCGGCGGTTCCGGTCATGCGCGGCCAGGGTGGGGGTGTCATCCTCAATGTCGGCTCGACGGCGGGTAACCGGCCGCGGCCCGGGCTCGCCTGGTACAATGCCAGCAAGGGCGCGGTGCACAACGTCACGAAAACGCTGGCGCTCGAACTGGCTCCCGACCGCATCCGCGTCTGCGCGCTGGCCCCGGTCGCGACGGAAACGCCGCTGCTCGCCACCTTCCTCGGCACGGATTCTCCCGAAATGCGCGACCAGATGCGCGGGATCGTGCCGCTCGGCCGTCTCGGCCATCCCGACGACGTCGCCAATGCGGCGCTCTATCTCGCTTCCGACGAGGCCTCCTTTCTGACGGGCGTGGTCCTCGATATTGACGGTGGCCGCAGCGTCTGAAGCCGCGCCGGACCCGAAGCATCGAGACGCTTTTCCCCTTCATCTCGGGCCGATCGGCGATGCCGCCCAGCGCCTGCGCTTCCCTGCCGAGGAGGACGAACATGGCTGAGAACTTGAGCGACGCCGGCGGATTACTGCGCGACCCCGCTCGCTTCGCAAAGGAAGTTCTCGAGCCGATCCATGCCATTGTCGGCGAGCGCGGCGTGATCACCGACCGCGACCAGATGCAGCCGCTGATGGTGGCCTGGCGCGACGGCTGGAAGGGGCGCGTCCCGCTCGTCGTGCAGCCGGCGAACACGGCTGAACTGGCCGAGGTCGTGGCGATCTGCCACCGCACCCGCACACCGATCGTGCCGCAGGGCGGCAATACCGGCCTGACCGGCGCGAGCCAGCCTCATGGCGATGATTCCGAGATCGTGATCTCGGTGACGCGGATGAACCGCATCCGTGCCCTCGACCTCGACAATGACACCATCACCGTCGATGCCGGCTGCGTGCTGGCGAGCATCCAGGCCGCGGCGCGTGAAGCAGGCCGGCTATTTCCCCTCAGCCTGGGAGCCGAGGGCAGCTGCCAGATCGGCGGCAACCTCTCGACCAATGCCGGCGGAGTCCAGGCAGTTCGCTATGGCACGGCCCGCAATCTCGTTGCGGGGCTCGAGGTGGTCCTGCCGGATGGACGCATCTGGGACGGGCTGCGCGGATTGCGCAAGGACAATGCCGGCTACGACCTGAAGCAGATCTTCATCGGCGCCGAAGGCACGCTCGGTATCATCACCGGCGCCACGCTGAAGCTCCTGCCCTTGCCGGAAGCGACGGCCACGGCCTTCCTCGCGACGGGTTCGCCGGCGCAGGCCGTCGCCTGGCTGCGGCGCGCCAAGGCCGCGCTCGGCGAGTCCATCACTTCCTGCGAATTGATGGAACGCGCCTGCGTCGAGATCGCGCGCAAGCACAACAGCCAGCTTCAGGACCCGCTGGAGCAGGCCTATCCCTGGTATCTGCTGCTCGAACTCGCCGGCCAGGGCGCTGCCGAAGCATTGGAGGCTCGGCTGCTACCGGTCTTCGAAGCGGGGCTCGAGGCCGAAGAACTGCTCGACGGCGTCATCGCTTCCTCGGCCGCGCAGGCGGCCGCGCTGTGGCGCATCCGTGAAGGCGCTCCGGAGGGGCAGCGCCTGGAGGGGGCGTCGTTCAAGCACGACGTCTCCGTACCGATTTCGCAGGTCGACCGCTTCATCGCGGAGGCGAATGCCGCGCTGTCGCAGCGCTTCCCCGGCATCCGTTCCTTCGCCTTCGGCCATCTCGGCGATGGCAACATCCATTTCAACCCGATCCAGGCCGAAGGCGAGCCAGCCGATCTCTGGCAAGCCCGGCTGCCGGAGGTGAACCGGATCGTCCACGACATCGTCTCGCAGCTCGGTGGCTCGATCACCGCGGAGCACGGCGTCGGGCGCCTGCGCATCACGGAACTGCAGCATTACAAGAGCGCGATAGAGATGGAGATGATGGGGCGGCTGAAGCGCTGCTTCGATCCGCTCTACCTGATGAATCCCGGCAAAGTCCTGGGGCGCGATCTTCTCGACAACCTTCCGGAGACGGTATGAGCAAACTCCTGGAATTCAGCCGCGTGATCGACAAGGTCAACAGCCAGATCGGCAAGAAGGTCGCCTGGCTGATCCTGCTGGCCGTCATCGTCGCCACCGTCAACGCCATCATCCGCAAGGTCTTCAGCCTCTCGTCCA
>JAKFDB010000120.1:0-6589 GCA_036676315.1 Bradyrhizobiaceae bacterium | reverse complement strand
GGCGCTGAGCCAGAAGGTGCGCGAACTGCGCGCCGATATCGGCATCGCGCTGGATGGCGACGCCGACCGCGTGCTGATCGTCGACGAGAACGGGCAGGTCGTCGATGGCGACCAGCTCATGGGTGTGATCGCGCGCAGCTGGCAGGAGGACGGGCTGCTCTCGGCGCCGGGCATCGTCGCGACCGTGATGTCCAATCTCGGGCTCGAGCGTTATCTCGCTGGCCTCGGCCTGTCGCTCGCCCGCACCGCTGTTGGCGATCGCTATGTGCTGGAGCATATGCGCGCCAACGGCTTCAATCTCGGCGGCGAGCAGTCGGGCCACATCATCCTCTCCGACTATGCGACCACCGGCGACGGGCTGGTCGCGGCGCTGCAGCTCCTCGCCGTAGTCAAGCGCAAGGAGAAGCCGGTTTCCGAGGTCTGCCACTGCTTCGAGCCGCTGCCGCAAATCCTCAAGAACGTCCGCTACAAGCAGGGCCAGCCGCTCAAGGAGCAGCCGGTGGTCAACGCCATCGAGGCGGCAAAGCAGATGCTGGGCGAGAGCGGGCGCCTGGTGATCCGGCCGTCGGGCACCGAGCCGGTGATCCGGGTCATGGCCGAAGGCGACGACGCCGACCTGGTCATGCGCGCGGTCGACGAAGTCGTCGAGGCCGTGACGAAGGCTGCGGCCTGATCACGGGCTCACACCTCGCGGGGCTCCATCATTCCGGACCAGCGGTGAAGCCGCGCAGTCCCTGAATCACGATTGAGCGCCGGAGCCTTACCATGGGTTCCGGCGCTTTGCTGCGTGGCGGCCGGAACGACGCAAGCGTTGTCGCGACCGCGCGACATGATCAAGGCGGCCGTATCGGCAGGTTAAGCTTTCGGTAACCGCAGCGTTCCCGTTCACGCAAAAGTAGGGTTAGGTTTTAAGGTTAAGTGTCATTTAAGAAATCAATGGCAGGGTCTTCCCATCGGTAACTCGCGCGAGCTGCGTCCCGCTTGCGCAAACACGAAGGAACCCTGCCATGGGCAGCCTTAAAACCCTTGCGCTCGCGGGCGCCATGGCTCTGGGCGCATCCGCCATCGCCAAGGCTGCCGATTTTCCGGTCGCGGCACCTCCGCCGCCGCCGCCACCGGAACTGCGCGGCTCCGTCGGAGGCGGCTGGTATCTGCGTGGCGACATCGGTGTCGGCTCGCAGTCCTATGACGAACTCGACGTCAAGCTGAACAACGCCCCGGTCATCCAGACGGCAGGCGTCACCTCCTTCAGCACGATCAGTTCGGAGCGCAGCTTTGCTGCCTTTGCCGGCATCGGCATCGGCTACCAGTTCAACAACTGGTTCCGCGTCGACCTGACCGGCGAGTATCGCGGCGCGTCCTTCACCGGCCGCGACCAGCTCTCTTATAATTTCGGGATCCCGATCAACCAGACCAACAATTACCGCGCCGACATCGCGACCTTCGTCGGCCTGGTGAACGGCTATATCGATCTCGGCACCTGGAACTGCCTGACGCCCTATCTCGGTGTCGGCGTCGGCTTCGCCAATCACAGCGTCAACGGCCTGACCGACAACGGCATCAACCAGGCCGTCGGCTCGCCGTTCGCCAACGTCTCCTATGCCTATGGCGACTCGGCCAACAAGACCAACTTCGCCTGGGCGCTGATGGCCGGTGTGGCCTATGACGTGACCTCGAACCTGAAGCTCGATATCGGCTACCGCTACCTGAACATGGGCGACGGACCGACCATCGGTCTTGCCGGCGCGAACGGGCTCCTGGTCAATCCGAGCTCGTCGGTGCGCTTCAAGAGCATCGACAGCCACGACATCCGCATCGGCATGCGCTGGAATTTTGGCGATCCCAATTGCTGCGGCCCGAAGGAGCAGCCGGTCGCCTACACCCCGGCGCCCCATGTGATCCGCAAGTACTGATCCAGAACGTCATTCTTCATGACGAGGCTGCGCGAACCTGTTCGCGCAGCCTTTTTCGTTCTGGCCCGAATGCGCTCAGTCCGGTTCACGGCGCCAAGCGCTGCCTCAGCGCTGCCGCGACGGTTTCCAGCTCCTGCCGGGGAGGTTCGGGCGGCAGCGTGAAATCCTCCACGCCCTGCTCGAGATAGACAGCCGAGGTGACATCGTGCCGGTGATGCATCGGCACGATGTGCGCATGGGCATGGTTCACGTGGATCCCGGTGTAGAACATCGCGACCCGCTCGACCGGGTAGAGCGTCTTCATTTCCCGGGCGAGCCGCTGCGACAGCGTCGTGATCTGCGATGCGAGCTGCTCGGGCAGGTCCTCGAACCAGGGATAATGGGCACGCGGGATCACCAGGGTGTGGCCGGGCCTGATCGGGTGGATGTCGAGGAAGGCGAGGATGTTCTCATCCTCATGGACGATGTGGCAGGCGATCTCGCCGCGTGCGATCCGGCAGAACAGACAGTCGTGACTCATTCCGGCCTCCGGCGGCTCGCTCGGCTCGCAGGCGCGCGGCTCGGCGAATGCTTCATGATTGACATACTCCCCTAGAGTATTCTAGGCGTAAGGCATGAAATGCCATGCCGCATAGCCCGGAAGAGAAGAAACGTGCTGTCGCGCGCCTGCGCCGCATCAAGGGGCAGGCGGAGGCGCTGGAGCGCGCGGTCGAGGCGGGCACCGATTGCAGCACGCTGCTGCAGCAGATCGCGGCGCTGCGCGGCGCGGCCAACGGTCTCATGGCCGAGGTTCTCGAAGGCCATCTGCGCGAGACCTTCGGCCATGCGCGAGTAGGCTCGCCGGGAGGCGAGCGGGCGGCCGGCTTCGACGCCGAGACCGAGATCGACAGCATCATTCGGACATTGCGCACCTATCTGAAATAGGGGCGCCGGGACCAATTCTAAGGAGGATCCAGGAATGAAGACACGTGCCGCCGTTGCCTGGGAGGCAGGGAAGCCACTGACCATCGAAACCATCGAGATCGGCGGGCCGAAGGCCGGCGAAGTGCTGGTTGAGGTGATGGCGACCGGCATCTGCCATACCGACGCCTACACGCTCTCGGGTCTGGATTCTGAGGGCAAGTTCCCGGCCATTCTCGGCCATGAGGGCGCGGGCATCGTGCGCGAGATCGGCGCCGGCGTGACCAGCCTGAAGCCGGGCGACCATGTCATCCCGCTCTACACGCCGGAATGCCGCAGCTGTAAGTCCTGCCTGTCGCGCCGCACCAATCTCTGCACCTCGATCCGTGCGACGCAGGGGCAGGGCGTGATGCCCGACGGCACCTCACGCTTCTCCTGCGACAGCGGTACCGTGTTCCACTACATGGGCTGCTCGACCTTCGCGAACTTCACCGTGCTGCCCGAGATCGCGCTCGCCAAGGTCCGTGAGGACGCACCCTTCGACAAGATCTGCTATATCGGCTGCGGCGTGACCACCGGCATCGGCGCGGTGATCTACACGGCCAAGGTCTGGCCCGGCGCCAACGTCGTCGTCTTCGGCCTCGGCGGCATCGGCCTCAACGTCATCCAGGGCGCCCGCATGGTCGGCGCCGACAAGATCATCGGCGTCGACATCAACCCGGGCAAGCGCGCCATGGCCGAGAAATTCGGCATGACCGACTTCATCAACCCGCGCGAGGTCGGCAACGACAAGGTGGTGCAGGCGATCGTCGATCTGACCGGCGGCGGGGCCGACTTCTCCTTCGACGCCACCGGCAACACCGACGTGATGCGCCAGGCGCTGGAATGCTGCCATCGCGGCTGGGGGGAATCGATCGTCATCGGCGTCGCCGAAGCTGGCAAGGAGATCGCGACGCGGCCGTTCCAGCTGGTCACCGGCCGGGTCTGGAAGGGCACGGCCTTCGGTGGCGCGCGCGGGCGCACCGACGTGCCGAAGATCGTCGACTGGTACATGGAAGGGAAGATCAACATCGACGATCTGATCACCCACAAGCTGAGCCTGGACGAGATCAACCACGGCTTCGACCTGATGCATGAGGGCAAGTCGATCCGGAGCGTCGTGGTCTACTGACGGCCGTCTTTTGGCCCCATCCATCCCGCACTGAACCTCGGCGTCATCCCGGGCAAGCCGCGAAGCGGCGCTGATCCGGGATCCATCGTAAGGCTCCGGCACTCTACGATGGATCCCGGCGCTGCGCTGCGCTCCGGCCGGGATGACGACGAAAGATGCGTCAGGCTCCGCAGCGAAAGGGCACGCCAGATGGAACTCGTCTCCTCCTCGAAGGCCTTCGGCGGGCAGCAGCGCGTCTATCGCCATGACAGCTCCGCCTGCGCCTGCCCGATGAGCTTTGCGGTCTATCTGCCGCCACAGGCGGAGGCGGCGCCCGTTCCGGTGCTCTGGTATCTCTCCGGCCTGACCTGCACGCATCAGAACGTGATGGACAAGGGCGAGTATCGGGCGGCGGCGGCGGCCAACGGCATCGCCATCGTCTGCCCCGACACCTCGCCGCGCGGGGAAGGCGTGCCGGACGAGCCGGAGGACTGGCAGTTCGGTTCCGGCGCGGGCTTCTATCTCGACGCCACGCAGGCGCCGTATGCGACGAACTACCGGATGGAAAGCTATATCCGTGACGAGCTGCCGGCGCTGCTCGCCAACGAACTGCCGTTCGACATGGCGCGCCAGGGCATTTTCGGGCATTCGATGGGCGGGCATGGCGCGATCACGCTGGCGCTGAAGAACCCCGAGCGCTACGCCTCCGTCTCGGCTTTCGCGCCGATCACGCAACCCTCCACGGCCGGCTGGTCGCGCCCGGCCTTCGAGAAATATCTCGGCCATGACGAGACCGCCTGGCGGGCCTATGACACGACCTTGCTGATCGCCGACGGGCATCGCCTGCGGGATCTCCTCGTCGATCAGGGTACGGCAGACGGCTTCCTCCAGGAAGGCTTGCGGCCGCAGCTTCTCGAGCTCGCCTGCACGACCGCCGGCATCCCGCTGACGCTGACGATGCGGGAGGGCTACGACCACTCCTACAACTTCGTCTCGACCTTCATGGCCCAGCACATCGCCTGGCATGCCGAGCGGCTGATCCCGGCCTGAGGAACGTCGCCCCCGCTGCGGCGTTGAACGCTGGCAGAGTCACGGGGAGAGCAGAATGGCATCCGCAGTCTCGTCCGGCGGCAGGAGCCGCTCGGTCTTCACGCGCCTGTCGCAGGCGACGGCGCATTGGGCCGGCAAGCCGCAGACCTTCTTCGTCGCGCTCGCCATCATCCTGGTCTGGGCGGTGTCGGGGCCGTTCTTCGGCTTCAACGACACCTGGCAGCTGGTCATCAACACCTCGACGACGATCGTCACCTTCCTGATGGTCTTCATCATTCAGAACAGCCAGAATCGCGACACCGCCGCGATGCAGATCAAGCTCGACGAGCTGATCGCCAGGATCGAGGGGGCGCGCGAGGAGCTGCTCGATCTCGAGGAACTCGACGAGGAGAAGCTCGAGGAAATCCGCGCGGAGTTCGAGGCGATCGCCCGCAAGGCGCGTGCCGGCAGGCCGGGCTAGAGCTCGCCGCTCTTTGGCAGAACCGGCGCGTCTTTCCAGGGCAAGCCGAAGGCTTGAGCCCGGAACCCATGAACACGAGATCAGCAGGCTTGGTCCGAGGCGGCCCGGGCATCCGTACCGCGCACGTCGTGTTCATGGGTTCCGGGCTCATCGCTGCGCGATGCCCCGGAATGACGGTGCGCCACCGAAAAAACGCGGCATGCTTTAGCGAGTGCGGGTCGTCAGCCAGCCAGCACGAAGTCGAAGCGGCCGAGCTGGCCGCCTTCGGCCGGCCGCAGGCTCATCAGCAGCTTCGGATCGAACAGGCCGTCGCGGCGATTGCCGGGCTCGCCCGGAAAATAGAGCTGCGTCGTCAGCACCGGGCTCTGCGTTGCGGCGCGAACCTTCACATGGAGATGACGGGTGCGGCCGGGATAGAGTCCGGGCGCCCGGGTGATCAACTGGTAGCGCCCCTGCTGATCGGCGAAGAGGTGGCCGCGGAAGCGGAAGCCGCGATTATCGTATTGGCCGGACGGATCGGCCTGCCAGAAGTCGAGCAGGGCGCCGGGAAGCGGGCGACATTGCCGCGTCAGCACAAAACCGCTGAGCACGAGCAGGGTGCCGGTGCCATCCTCGCGCAGGTCGGCGCGCTCTGGCGAGGATGGCGTGAAATAGGGGCCTTCGGTCTGGCGAGGCGTCGCAGCGCCATGGCCCTCGCAGGAGGGCGTCGCCGGGAACTCGGCGCCTTGCGCCTGCGCTTCGGCGGGCAGGGCGAGACTGGCGAAGCCGGCGGCCGACAGGCTCGCGATTAGCAGGTCGCGGCGGCTTGGTGCATCGGTCATGGCTTCCTCTTCCCTCGTCCGATCCGTTGCCATCCTGCCATGCTGCTTCCGGCGGATTTCGGGCGGCGGCTTATGGCTCGCCGAACCGTGATGGCGAGGGCGATGATCGGGGCTTGCCCCTCGACAGGGGAGGAACGGGCGGGAGCGCTGGCGGCCGCTGCGGTTTTTCGGCACAGTCGCGGCAGGGGAATCGGCCGGCAAGGCATCCCGCTCGAGACAATGCTGAGGGGACGACATGCCGACCGATATCGAGATCGCCCGTGCGGGGCGCCTGCAGCCGATCGGGGCGATCGCC
>JAKFDB010000119.1:0-4085 GCA_036676315.1 Bradyrhizobiaceae bacterium | reverse complement strand
CGACCACCGTGCCGATCGGCTGCGTCTCGTGGCCGGGCTCCGGCAGGATGCGGCCGTACTCGTCCCCGCACCATTCGATGCGCCCGACCAGCTCGCCGCCGAGCAGGACGCGCGGTGGCGGGCCGTCGAGCGCGAAGCTCTTGCTGCCGCCGTCGGTGATGGCGAAACCGGCAGAGCTATGGCCGATGACGGTTACCGCGACACGCAGCGCCGGCCCGAATTCGGGGCCGCCGCGGCCATGCATGTCGACGCTGCTATAGGCCTCGTCCATGAAGACATATGAGCCGGCCTGGATCTCGGTGAGGAGATGCGTCTCGCCATCGAGCAGATGGCTGCCGGTGCCGCCGCCGGAGACGATCTCAGCTGCAAGCCCCGCCTCCCTCAGAGCATCGAGCATAGCGGAAAGCTGCGCCTCCATCGTCCGGTTGGCGGCACGGCGCGCGGCGAAATCGTCGATATGCTGGACGCGGCCCTGATAGGCCTGGACGCCGACATAGCGTAGCCCTTCCTGCTCGGCGACGGCACGCGCCAGCGCGACCGCCTCGCCCGGCGTGGCAACGCCGCTGCGCTTCAGCCCGACATCGAGATCGACCAGCACGTCGAAGTTCGTGCCGAGCCGCCGGGCCGCCTCACCATAAGCGGTGATCAGGTCGAGGCGGTCGACGACCACCCCGATGCGCGCTCCCGATGCCGCTGCTCGCGCCAGCGCGTCGATCTTGGCGGAGCTGGCGATCGGGGCGCTCAACAGGAGATCGCTGACGCCGCCCTCGAACAGCGCAAGCAATTCGCCGGGCTTGGCGCAGCAGATGCCGAGCGCGCCGGCCGCCATCTGGCGCCGCCCGATCTCGGCGCATTTGTGCGATTTCGCATGCGGGCGCACCGCCAGACCGGCCTTGCGGCAGGTTTCGGCGAGCAGCGCGATATTGTGCTCGAACAGGGGTAGATCGAGCACAGCCGCGGGCGTCTCGAGGCGGATTCTGCTGCCGGGCTGGCCGACAAGATCGGCGTTCAGGGCAGCGGCGCCGAAGAGAGCGGATGTCATGAGCGGGCCTCCAGCATCTCACTGCGCCGCTGTTTCGTCGCGGCGACGTCAACCGAAACCCCGTCCCTCGCGAAGATGACGCCGTAGTCACGCGCGGCGCCTTCGCGCGAGACCTTGCCTTCGGTGAGATCATCGGCGACGCGGGCCGGGTCGCGCTTCAGGGCATCGCCGAAGCCGCCGCCGCCGGCACCGGTCAATCGGAAGATGTCGCCGGCCCGGGCGGTGAAACTCTCCAGCGGCATGGTCGGGAGGTGGCGCTCGCCGCCGCCGGCCCGGATCAGCAGATGCGCCGAGGGGCTGCCCGGCCGGCCGCCCTCGATGCCATAGGGCGGGTGGTCGCGCCGGTCGCCGCGCATGGTGAATCTAGCATCGGACAGGAAGCGGAACTCGCGGACAAAAGCGAGGCCGCCACGGAATTCGCCGGCGCCGCCCGAGTCGGTGACGAGCCCGTAGCGGATGATCTCGACCGGCATGTCGGTCTCGACCATCTCGATCGGCTGGTTGGAGAGGTTGGCAGCCGGGTTGGAGATGCCTTCAATGCCGTCCTTGCCGGCGCGGGCGCCCCAGGTGCCCACGACCATCTCGTTGAGCACGAAGGGCCGCCCTTCATGGACGCCGCCGCCGGCGAGCAGATAGGGCCCGCCCTCCGAGCCGCCGATGGCACGCTCGGGCACGACCTGGGCCAGGGCCTGCATGATCGCATCGAAGACCCGGTAGCCGACGACGCCGCGGGCGCCGCAGGCGGCTGGATAGCGCGGATTGACCAGGCTGCCCTCGGGAGCGCGCACCGTGATCGGCCGCAGATAGCCCTCGCAATTCGGAATGTCCTGCTGCGACAGGCAGCGCACCGCGCAGAACGCCGCCGATTCCGGCAGCGAGATCGGGCAGTTGATCGAGGCGGCGACCTGATCGGCGGTGCCCGCGAAATCGATGTCGATCGTGTCCTCGGCGACGGTGACGGTCACCGCGATGGCGAGCGGGGTGGGGTTCTCGCCGACGCCGTCGATATAGTCGACTGCCTTGTAGACGCCATTTGGGAGTGCACGGATGACGTCGCGCATCATCGCCTCGGCATGGTCGTGCAAGGCATCGACATAGGCGTCGAGCATCGCCGTGCCATAGCGGGCGACCAGCGCGCGCAAACCCTCCTCGGCGACATTGCAGGCGGCGATCTGGGCGCGAATGTCGCCGAGGACTTCGACCGGCGAGCGGGTGTTGGCCTCGATGATGCGGAAGACCGAGTCGACCGGCTGGCCGGCCTCGTAGAGCTTGAGCAGGGGCAGGCGCAGGCCCTCCTGCTGGATCTCGGTCGCGTAGATCGCGACGCTGCCGGGAACGATGCCGCCGATATCGGTGTGGTGGGCCACGGTCGCTGCAAAGCCGGCTAATTTGTTGGCGACGAATATCGGCTTGAGGATGTAGATGTCCGGCAAATGCTGGCCGCCCGAGCCGTAGGGGTCGTTGGCGATCAGGACGTCGCCCTGTTTCAGGCTGTCGCCATAGCGCTCGCGGATGAAGCCCATGATGCGCGGGAAGGAGCAGAGCTGGATCGGCAGGGTGAGCCCTTGGGCGATCACGCGCCCCCGTGCGTCGCAGAGCGCCGTGGAGTAATCCATGATGTCGCGCACCACCGGCGAATAGGCTGATCGCATCACGATCAGCGCCATTTCGTCGGCCGTCGAGGCCAGCGCGTTGCGGATCACCTCGAGGGTGATCGGGTCGATTGCCTGCGCGCTCATGCGGCCTCCAGGGCGATGTCGATATTGCCGGCCTCGTCGAGCCGGACGGTCTGGTCGGGAGCGACGACGCAGGTGCAGTCGTATTCCTCGATGACGAAGGGGCCGCGCCGCGGCTGGCCGTCGAGGTCGGCCCGGCCGATCACGGCGACGGGCGCGGAGGCTGCGGCAGCGTCGAAGCAGACGGGCCGGTCCATGCGCCGCATCGGCGCTTCCACAGCGAATTGCTGCGCTGGCGCGAGCAGCGGCATCCGGACGGTCAGGCGGGCATTGACGAGATGGACCTGGTCCTTCTGGGAGCGATGGCCATAGGTGCGCTCATGCTCCTGGTGGAAGAGCTCGGCCAGTTCGTCGAGCGCGAGGTGGCGTGCCGGGACTGTCAGCTCATAGGCCTGGCCGACATAGCGGAGATCGGCGGAGTGGCGGAACTCGGCGCGGGCGAGGTCATAGCCTTCGAGCGCCAGGACACGGCGGGCATCTTCCGTCAGTTCCGCGAAAAGCCGAGCGAGCCCGCCATCGTCGAGCTCGCCGGCGCGCCGGCGCGCGGGCCGCACGAACTCCTGTTCGACATCCGAGCGCAGCAGGCCGAGGGCGCTGAACACGCCGGCAGCGCGCGGGACGATGACGCGGCGGATGCCGAGGGCCCGGGCGACCTCCGTCGCGACCACGGGGCCGTTGCCGCCGAAGGCGACCAGCGTCGAATGGCGCGGGTCGCGGCCGCGATAGGTCGAGACCGCCTTGACGGCGCGCGTCATGGTGGTGACGGCCAGCGTGAGGACACCGCGCGCCGTCTGGCGCAGATCGAGGCCGAGCGGGCCTGCGATCTGATCGTGCAGCGCCGAGCGGCCGGCATCGGCCTGGAGCGGAAAGCTGCCGCCGGCGAGCGCGACGTCGTTGATGTAGCCGAGGGTCAGGAAAGCGTCGGTCAACGTCGCTTGCTTGCCGCCGAGCCCGTAGCAGACCGGGCCGGGCCAGGCGCCGGCGCTGTGCGGGCCGACCGAAACCTGGTTCATCCGGTCGATCGCGACGATGCTGCCGCCGCCGGCGCCGATCTCGGAGACGTCGATGAAGGGCATCTTGATCGGATAGCCGCCGCCCTTGACCAGCTTGCTCGAGAGGTTGATGCCGGCGCCGACCTCGTACTCCGTGGTGCGGGCCGGCTCGCCATCCTCGATCAGCGCGGCCTTGGCGGTGGTGCCGCCCATGTCGAAGCTGATGACGCTGGGCTGCTCTCCGCCCGAAACCAGCCTGGCACAGGCGATCACGCCGGCGGCAGGGCCGGATTCGACCAGCGAGGCGGCCCGCTT
>JAKFDB010000118.1:0-14948 GCA_036676315.1 Bradyrhizobiaceae bacterium | reverse complement strand
AATTTTCCTCGGCACGTTGCTGGCCATCATGCGGCTCTCGCGCAACCGCGTCGTGTCCATCGTCGCAGCGACCTATGTCAATCTGATCCGGTCTGTTCCGCTGGTCTTGGTGATCTTCTGGTTTTACTTCCTGGTGCCATATATCGGCGCTTGGCTCATCGGCGCCAGTCGCCCCATTCAGGTCGGTGCATTCACCTCCTCCCTGATCACCTTCACGATGTTCGAAGCGGCCTATTTCTGCGAGATCATGCGTGCCGGCATCCAGTCCGTGCCGCAAGGGCAGCGGGCGGCGGGTCTGGCGCTCGGGATGACCGGCACGCAGACCATGACCACCATCATCCTGCCCCAGGCGTTCCGGAATATGCTTCCGGTTCTGCTGACGCAGTCGATCATCCTCTTCCAGGACGTTTCGCTGGTCTACGTGTTGTCCATCACCGACTTTGTCGGCGCGGCGACCAAGGTGGCGCAGCGGGATGGACGCATCGTCGAAATGTATCTGTTCGTGGCGCTCGTTTATTTCCTGATGAGCTACGGCATGTCGGCGCTGGTGAAGCGGCAGGAGAAGAGCATGACGGCCGGGAACTAGCGCATTTCGACGCAATACTGCCGAACCATCAATTTTGACATGCGGATATGCGGTGCCCGCAGCGGGGCGAAAGCGTCGGCCGCCGAAAACACGCAGGAGCCGGGATGATCGAACTCAAGAACGTCAGCAAGTGGTATCACGATTTCCGGGTTCTGGACCAATGCTCGGCCCGGATCGAGAAGGGCGAGGTCGTGGTGGTCTGCGGTCCGTCTGGCTCGGGAAAGTCGACGCTGATCAAGACCATCAATGGCCTGGAGCCGTTCCAGGAAGGCGAAATCCTGGTCGACAGCATTTCGGTGGGCGCCCCCTCCACCAATTTGCCGAAGCTTCGGTCCCGGATCGGCATGGTGTTTCAGAGCTTCGAGCTGTTCCCGCACATGTCGGTGCTGAAGAACATCACGGTCGCGCAGGTCAAGGTGCTTGGCCGGCAGGAGAGCGATGCGCAGCAGCGCGCGTTGAAATACCTCGAGCGCGTCGGTCTGATGGACCACAAGGACAAGTTCCCGGGGCAGCTATCCGGCGGTCAGCAGCAACGGGTGGCCATCGCCCGCGCACTTTCGATGGACCCGCTCGCGATGCTGTTCGACGAACCGACCTCGGCGCTGGACCCCGAAATGATCAACGAGGTGCTGGACGTCATGGTGGACCTCGCCCAGGAGGGCATGACGATGGTCGTCGTCACGCACGAAATGGGCTTTGCCCGCAGGGTGGCGGACCGCGTGATCTTCATGGACAAGGGGCGCATTGTCGAAGACTGCTCCAAGTCCGAATTCTTCACCACGCAGCGCTCGGAACGAGCGCAGAATTTTCTACAAAAGATCATCCATTGAATTGCGCGCCACAGCCAGGTGGCTCGAAGTGATCGGGACCTCACCGCCGCACCGTCAGAGGGACCTCGGAGGACCGCATCGCCATAACGCGCAGCTGGCCTGCAGGCCGACGCTGATCCACATTGCCGGGCAGCGGAATGCCGACAGCGACAGAGCTACCGGCACGGCGACGGGGTCCACGCAGCGCGTTCCGCTGCCCGTCGAAATCTACGAAAGATGCCGGAGATGACTCGTCGCGAACGCACCGAACGGCAAATCCTCGATGCGTTGGAAGCCCAGCTCAAGGACGGGGGCATGGGCAGCGTCGGCATCAATGCCGTGGCCAAGCGGGCAGGTGTCAGCAAAGAGCTGATTTACCGCTACTTCGAAGGCATGCCGGGGCTCATGCTCGCCTGGATGCAGGAGCAGGACTTCTGGACGAGCCATCGGGGGATGCTTCTCGATGGCGAAGCCAGCCAGAAATCGCCCAGCGCCCTGGTCCTGTCGATGCTGCGAGCGCAGATCGACGCATTGGCTACCAATGAGGCCCTGCGCGAAGTGCGCCGCTGGGAACTGATCGAGCGGAATGACGTGTCGGCCCAGCTGGCGGAGCGGCGGGAACGTACCGCCCGCGGCTTCATCGACAGGATCGACGGCCTGACCACCGAGATGGATGTGCCGGCCGTTGTCGGCGTCATGCTGGCCGGGGTGCTTTACCTGATGTTGCGTTCCAAGACCGAAAGCGAGTTTCTCGGCGTACCGTTGCGAACGGCGGAGGGCTGGGAGCGGCTTTATGGGGCGCTTGAGTATATTATCAAGAGCTTTCCGGAGAACCTGAGAGCGGAATCCCTTGCAAGCCTTGAGATTGCTGACCGAGACGCGGGCGCCTCGCGCCCAGACTGTGAGTAAGCGCCGAAGATTGACCCGCAGCATGATGATCGGCTGTCCTTCATCGTCGCAGACGGTGTGGAGCTTGGAGTTCAGCCCGCCTTTGGTGCGCCCGATACGACGGGGAACAGCCCCTTTTTGAGCAGGCTCGTCGCCATGCGGTGCGCCTTCAGATGCGTAGCATCGATCAGGGTCCGCTCCAGCTTGGGCCCTTCGCCGGCAAGCCCGGCGAAGATCCGCTGGCTGCGCCGCGGAGGTCTGCTTTCGGGCAGAGGACCAAGTTCCGCTTATGGCGCGATCCGGCCAATCCGGGAGGACGGGTCCAACTTCGGCTTCCCACCCAACTCAGCCATTCGACACGACGAATATCACGCCTCGCAGGGCGAAAGCCCCGCGCGGGAGGCGCGGGGCTTCTGGCCGCCAGCCGGATAGCTTGGGGAGCGTGGCGGGCGGCCGGGAGGATCGGCGGCCTCGGGAGAAGCCGCCGGCCCGGCGCGGGGCGTGGACGTGGGGAGCGTCGCCTGGTCGCGCCGGGTGTCTCGGATGGTTATGCTTTTGGCATGTCCTTTCCCGGAAAACCGGTTTCCACTTTTCCGGGACATGCGCTCAGAAGGGCAGCAGGATATCCATCACCTGCTGGCCGTAGCGCGGCTGTTGCACGTCGGTGATCTGGCCGCGGCCGCCATAGGCAATGCGGGCCTGGGCGATCTTGGTCGATTCGATGGTGTTGTCGGACTCGATGTCCTCGGGCCGGATCACGCCGGCGACGATCAGCTCGCGGACTTCGAAGTTGACCCGGATCTCCTGCTTACCCTCGATCACCAGATTGCCGTTCGGTAGGGTCTGGGTGACGACGGCGGCGACATTGGTGGCGAGTTGCTCGGCCCGGCGCACCGAGCCCGAGCCCTCGCTCGACCCTTCGGAGTCGAGCTTCAGCAGCTCGCCGGCGCTGGAGCCGTCCGGCAGGAACTTGTCGAGCTTGTTTTCGAAACCCATGATCCGCGCCGCGCCGAAATCCTCGCCGTTCTTGCGGCTGCGCTTGGTGGTGTTGTCGAGCTGGGCCCGGTCGGTGACCTTGACCTTGACGGTGACGAGATCGCCGACCAGCCGGGCGCGCTGGTCCTTGAAGAAGGCGCGCGAGCCGGTCCGCCACAGCGAGTTCGGCGCGTAGGAGGCGTGCTCCATCGCCGGCATCGGCATCTGCACCGGCTTGTAGCCCTTGCTTGCCGTCGGATCCTCGATCGGCGAGAGCGCCGGGGCCTGGCCGACATTGGCGAGCCGGTCGGCCGCGCCGCAGGCGCCGAGCAGCAGGCCGAGGCCGAGAACGGCAGGGAAGGCGATCGGGTTGCTTCGGGTCATGGTCTTGATCCGCACGTTGAAAACCGAGGGCTCAGCGCGCCGCGGCGACATGGCCGCCGCCGGGAGGGCTGACACTGATGCGGCCGGGGCCACTGACGGTCCCCTGCAGCACCCGCTTCGAATTGGGGTTGGTGACGGTGATGACGTCGCCCATCGCACCGGCCTCGCTGGCCCGGCCGCGCATGCTGATCAGCACGCCGCGCGCCTCGTAGACCAACGTGACCATCTCGCCGCGGCCGACGATCTCCTCGCGCTGCACATCGCCGCCGCGCAGCGCCACGCCGGCCAGCAGCGAGCGCTTCGCCACCTTGCCGATCGCCGCCCGCATCTCGCTGAGGACGTCGTTCGCGCCGGGATCGCGCGGCCGGCGCTCGACCAGGACGTCACTCGCTGTCAGGGTCTCGCCACGGGCGATCGGACGCAGCGGCACCACGACGTCGACGGTCTCGACCAGCAGGCCGGAGACGCGCACCGGCTTCAGCCGCGTCGCGGCGCTGCCCGGCACGGCAAGGCGACCGATCACCCGCCTGGCGCGGGCGTCATAGGTCAGGTCGAGCGCCACCATCTCGCCGGAAAGCTCGGGCTCGACCGCGACCGAAGGTGCGCCGCCGTCGAAGACCAGGGCGAAGGCGCGCGCATCGAAGCCGAAACGCTCGAGCAGTGCCGTCTTCACCGTCAACTCGATTTCCTGCCCGGTGATCCGCCGCGCTGCGCGCGTCACCACGACCTGGGCCAGGCCCTGGCTGTCGAGGTCGAGCGCCTCGCGCAGAATGCCATTCTTGAGGGCCGCCTCGACGATGCGGGCGACCTGGATCGTGCCGGTCTCGCCCAGGGCCGGGGCCCGGAAGGCCGGCATCGCGCCATCCTGCGGCGACAAGCCGGCGATCAGGTCGCCGAAGCTGACGATGTCGCGGGTCAGGGTTAGATCCGGCCTGAGGCGCAGCTTGCCGGCCGCCGCCTGTGGGGCGGTGGCGGGCGCGGCACCGTTGGTCTGGGCGGCGGGAGCTTGCGCCTGCGCCAGCTCGGCGCCGAGGCCGAACGCCGCGAGTAGGAGAATGGAGCGCATCATAGCGGCAATCCTTCGCTCTAGCGGATGATCTGGGTGGTGGACTGCATCATCTGGTCCGCCGCCGAGATCACCTTGGAGTTCATTTCGTAGGCGCGCTGCGCCGCGATCAGCGAGGAAAGCTCGGTCACCGCCTGGACGTTGCCTTCCTCGAGATAGTTCTGCTGCAGGTTGCCGAAGCCCTCCCCGCCGCCGACGCCGTCGATCGCCGGGCCGGAACCCGCCGTCTCGATGAACAGGTTGTCGCCCAACGATTCGAGGCCGACCTTGTTGATGAAGCGCGCGAGCTGGATCTGGCCGAGCTGCTGCGGCGCCGTCTGGCCCGGTAGAATCGCCTCGACCGTGCCCTGCGCGTTGATGCTGACGCTGGTCGCATTGTTCGGCACGGTGATGCCGGGCTCGACCTGGTAGCCGTCGCGCGTGACGATCTGGCCCTGCGCGTCGAGGTCGAACGAGCCGTCGCGCGAATAAGCGGTGCGGCCGTCCGGCATGCGGATGCGGAAGAAGCCCTCGCCGCGGATCGCGACGTCGAACTGCTTCTCGGTCGGGGTCATGTTGCCCTGGGTCATCACCCGGCCGGTCGAGACCGTCTTGACGCCCGAGCCGATCGAGATGCCGGCGGGAACCATGGTGTTCTGCTCCGACGTCGCCGAGCCGGCGCGCCGATAGTGCTCGTAGAGCAGGTCCTGGAAGTGCACGCGCTGGCGCTTGTAGCCGGTGGTGCGCACGTTCGCGATGTTGTTGGAGATGACCTGGACGTTGAGTTCCTGGGCCATCATGCCGGTGGCGGCGGTCTGAAGGGCGCGCATGGCTTGTGCTCCTTTCCGCGTCAGGCTTGCTGGTCGGCGAGGCGGGAAATCGCCTTGCCGCGAAGCTCATCGGTCTTGGCGAGCAAGGCCGACATGTTCTGGTAGGCGCGCTGGACCTCGACCAGGCGAGTCATCTCGGCGACCGCCTTGACGTTGGAGCGCTCGAACGACCCGACCTCGAGCCGGGCAAGCGGCCCGGCCGGCTGCGCCGCGGCGGTCGAGGAGAAGACGTTGTCGCCCTCGCTCTTGAGCGCCCGGGGGTTGTCGAAACGCACCTGGCGGATCTTGCCGCGCTGGCCCTGGTCGGAGGAGACGGTGCCGTCGGCGGCGATGCGCGGGTTGCTCTCGCTCTCGCCGAAGACGATCGGGCCGCCATCGCCGAGCACCGGCTGGCCGGACTGGGTGACGAGCTGGCCGCGGGCATTGATGTCGAGCGAGCCGGCGCGGGTGTAGCGCTGGCCCTGCGGGGTCTGCACCACCAGGTAGTTGTCGGGCTGCAGAGCGATGTCGAGCGGGTTGCCGGTGCGCTCCAGAGCTCCCGACGAGAGATCGATCGGCGAGCCCTTGTCGACGACATAGGACAGCCGGCGATCCGCGGACGGAAAGGTGTCGGCCCGGGCGCCCGGCGAGACGAACTCGCTGAAGCGCGCCGAACGCGCCTTGAAGCCGTTCGTTCCGACATTCGCCACGTTGTTGGCGATGACGTCGAGCTCCCGCGCCAGAGCCATCTGGCGCGACAGGCCGACGAGAAGCGCGTTTTCCACGGCCCCTGCTCCCGATCTTTCCCGCGATCGCCTCGACGCTCCCCAGCGCGGCAATCGCAGCCAAGAGGTCAGCAACCCCCGTGCCAACATGGTTAATCGCAGGCAAGTCTCTGATATCGCTAAAATAAGCTGGGCTCTGAACCGTGCCGGCAGCCGGAACGAAACCGCCCCTGCGGCAGAAACGACCCGGCAGATTTTGCCTGCCTTAACGAGGCGTTAACCGTAATTCGTCAGGTTGCGTGGAAGGGATCGGCCGCTGCGCGCGCCACCTTCTGTGCAGGCGGGCCGCAATGTCGAAGAAGCCGAAGAAGGGCGACGAAGAGGGCGAGGCCGGCGCCGAGGGCGCCCCGAAGCCCGGCAAGAAGAAGCTCGTCATGATCGGCGGCGCCGTGGCCCTGCTGGCGCTCGGCGGCGGTGGCTGGTTCTTCCTCAAGAAGCCTTCGGCCGAGCAGATCGCGGCTGCCGAGGCTGCCGCTGCCGCCAAGAAGCCCGTCGCCTTCGTCGAGATGAAGGACATGATGATCGGCATCTCTGCCGGCGGCCAGCAGGACCGCCAGCCGATCGTCAAGATCAAGGTCGTGCTCGAGATCGCCGACGCCAAGGTGTCCGAGCAGATCAAGCCGCTGCTGCCGCGCGTCGAGGACGCCTTCCAGGTCTTCATGCGCGAGCTCAGGCCCGCCGACCTCGAAGGCTCGGCCGGCATGTACCGCCTCAAGGAAGAGCTGCTGCGACGCGTCAACGTCACGGTGCACCCGGCCAAGATCGACGCCGTGCTCTTCAAGGAACTGCTGATCCAATAGCCCGATCCCGCGCAAGCGCCCCGCAAAGCGACCTCAGTTCATGGCCACCGACGATCTCGACCTCGAAACTTCCGGCAAGGAAAATGCCCCGCTGACGCCGGAAGGCATGGCGGCGGAATGGGCTGCCATGCCCGACATCGCCCCCGACGAGAGCGAGCCGGAGGCCCATATCGATCGCCTGATGTCGCAGGACGAGATCGATACCATGCTCGGCTTCTCCGCCGGGGAGGACGGCAAGGGCGGCCGCAACGGCATCCAGGCGATCGTCGATTCCGGCTCGGTCTCCTATGAACGCCTGCCGATGCTCGAGATCATCTTCGAGCGCATGGTCAGGCTGCTCTCGACCAGCCTGCGCAATTTCTTCACCGACAATGTCGAGGTGACGCTCGAAGGCATCCGCTCGGTGCGCTTCGGCGACTACATCAACTCGATCTCGCTGCCGGCGATGCTTGCCGTCTTCAAGGCCGAGGAATGGGACAATTTCGGCCTCGTCACCATCGAGTCCGCCCTGACCTATTCGGTGCTCGACACCATGCTCGGCGGCAAGCGCGGCCAGCCCGCGGCGCGCGTCGATGGCCGGCCGTTCACCTCGATCGAGATGAGCCTGCTGCGGCGCGTGATCGCCGTCGTGCTCGGCGACGCCGAGGCCGCCTTCCGGCCGCTCTCGCCGGTGACCTTCCGGGTCGACCGGATCGAGTCCAATCCGCGCTTCGTTTCGATCTCGCGCCCTGCCAACGCCGCGATCCGCGTCGAGCTGCGCTTCGACATGGAAGGGCGCGGCGGCTCGCTGCATGTCCTCCTGCCCTACGCCACCATCGAGCCGATCCGTGAATTGCTGCTCGAAAGCTTCATGGGTGAGAAGCTCGGGCGCGACCCGATCTGGGAGAACCATCTCGCCACCGAGGTCTGGCAGGCCGACGTCGCGGTCAAATGCGTGCTGCACGAATGCACCATGCCGCTGAAGCGCGTGATGAAGCTCGAGATCGGCGACACGCTGATGTTCGATGCCCGTCCCGAATCGGTCGCGTCGCTGCGCTTGGGCGAGTTCATCGTCAGCGAGGGCCGCATCGGCCGCGTCGACGACAAGATCGCCGTCCAGGTCGTCAGCCCGCTGCGCCGCTCCAAGACCACGATGGCGGCCTTCGACACCAGCCATCTCACCCCGACAGCCTGAGGCGGGAGAAAAGTCGCCATGACCATCACTCTGATCGCCGACGCGCTGGTTGCCAGTCTGCTCGTCGCCACCATCCTCACCTGCTACGTCCTCGCCAAGCGGATCGAGCGGCTGAAGGCCGACGAAAGCGCGATGCGCCAGACCATCGGCGCGCTGATCGCCGCCACCGACACCGCCGAGCGCGCCATTGCCGGGCTGAAGCTGACGCTCGGCGACTGCGACCGCACTCTGGCCGAGCGCCTGCGCACCGCCGAGCGCTATGCTGCCGACCTCGCCGCCCAGATCGAGGCCGGCCAGAGCGTCATGGACCGCATCACCCAGATCGTCGGTGCCGCCACCCTGGTCGCGCCGAAGGCCGAGCCGCAGCCGGCCGAGAAGCCCGCCATCTCGCGCATGGCGAGCGCTGCCGATGCCGCCGCCGCGATCCGCGCCCGCGCCGCTCGCAGGCTCGAAGGCCAGGCTGCGTGATCCAGTCGCCCCGCCTCATCCCAGCGGTCATCCTCGGCGCCATGGGCCTCCTGGCGCTGAAGCTGCTCGCCTGGACGGCGGAGCCCTCGGCGGGCACCTTGCCCGCAAGTCCCCAGGCCCTGGCGCCGGCGGCCCCCGAGAAGGAAGTCTGGGGCCTCGCCAAGATCATCGCCCGCGCCCATGCGCCCGACACCGTCATGGACCCGATGGTCACCGGCACGATCGACCCGCCGACGCCCAAGCTCTCGGCCGAAGAGCAGGCCAAGCGTGACGCCGCCGCCGCCAGCAACCCCAACAACAAAGCCGGGGTGATGAACGGCACCGCGCAGCCGATCTCGCCGGCCGAACGCGCCCTGCTGGAGCGCCTCGGCCAACGCCGCGAGGAGATCGAGGCGCGCATGCGCGAGCTCGACATGCGCGAGAAACTGCTCGACAGCGCCGAGAAGAAGCTCGGCGGCCGCGTCGACGACCTGAAGGTGCTGGAGGAGAAGGTCGAAGGGCCGAAGAAGAAGGACGCCGACGAGAGCCAGGCGATCAAGAACCTGGTGATCATGTACGAGACAATGAAGCCGAAGGACGCCGCCCGCGTCTTCGACCGGCTGACGCTCGACGTGCTGGTCCCGGTCGTCCAGCAGATGAATCCGCGCAAGATGTCCGACGTGCTCGCCGCCATGTCGCCGGAAGCGGCCGAGCGCCTGACCGTCGCGCTCTCCCTGCGCGGCCGCGCCGCCGGCGCCGAGCGGACGGCAGCGGCAGTGCCCGCCGGTGCGGCCGGCAACGAATTGCCGGCGATCGAGCCGGCGCGGCGGCGCTGAGCGCCCGGTCAGCCGAGTTCGGGGACCGACCCGGAAATCCCGCCGCTCACTGCTGAACGGTGATTCCGTTCTCTTTGATGATCGTCGCATAGGTCGTGACGTAGCGATCGATCACCGCCTCGAAGGCGGCGCCGGGTTTCGCGACCACGGTGAAGCTCAGCCCCTGCAGCCGCTCCCGCACGTCCGGGCGCGCAAGCGCCGTGAGCCAGGCCCGCTCCAGCGCCTCACGGGCCGGCGCCGGAGTATCGCGGCGCACGACGATCCCGAACCAGCTATCCGACAGAAGGTCGGGCAAGCCCAGCTCGGCAAAGGTCGGGACATCGGGCAGCTCGGGAACTCGTCGATCGGCGGTGACCGCGAGCGCCAGGAGCTTTCCTTCCTGGATCGGCTGGACGACATCCGGGAGGTTGCTGAGCGCGAAGTCGATCCGGCCGGCGTACAGGTCGACGAAGAGTTGCGAGGTGCCGTTATAGGGGACGTGGGCGGCCTTGCCGCCGGCCAGTCGCAGCAGATGCTCGGCGCCGAGATGCGGCGAGGTCCCGATCCCGGGGGAACCATAGGTCACCGGAGTGCCGCCGTCCCGCATTCGCTTGAGGAAGGCCTGCCAGTCGACCTTCATCGAAGGCGCGACCGTCAGGACATGCGGGACCACGGTCGCCTGGACGAGCGGGGCAAAGGCACGCTGCCAATCGGCGGTCCGCGTCCGCAGGGTGATGTTCGCCGCGAAGCTGTTGGCGATCATCAGCATGGTGTGCCCGTCGGGCGGGGACTTCAGCGTCTCGGCTCCGGCGATGACGGTGGCCGCGCCGGCGATGTTCTCGACGACGACGGTCTGGCCGAGCGACGCCTTGAGGCTCTCCTGGACCAGGCGTGCCACCGGATCCATCGAGGTTCCGGCGGTGAAGGGCAGGATCAGCCGCACCGGTCTCGTCGGCTTCCAGTCGGATTGCGCCTTGGCGAGGGTCGGCAGGGTCAGCCCCGCCAGAAGAAGCGCACGTCGATCAAGCAACATCGGGTTTCTCCGGACAGAACGTCACCAAGGATGCGCCCCTGCAGCCTCCCCGAGGCCGCGCGGCACATGTGATCCTGCGGCAGCGAAGCGCGGTCGCCTCGCCATCGCAGCAACCGCCCCAGCCCAGTGCGTTCCCGATCCGGCAACGCACATGGCCGGGTCGGGCACTCAGGCTTGCGTATCGATGACCATTTCTCGCGACAGGCCGCGCACATCCATCTCGTAGTCGAGCACTGCCACCGGCGGCCGCGAGAAGTGCAAGACCAGGTCGGCGCCGCTACCGGTGATCGGCGCCAGCACATCCGCCAAGAGCGGATGAATGTTCTGAGCCGTGTAGACGTTCACCGCCGTGGCATCGCGCCAGCCGCGTCCGAGGCCGGCGAGCCGCCGCCCCATCTCGCCCATCACCCATTCCGCCTTGGCGCGAACGCCGTCTGCCGAGACATCGCCCGGCCGGATCGTGCCCTCGGCATAGCTCGCCGCGCCTTCGGGCGCCTCGCCACTGCCGGCCACGATGAAGCTCGGGCGCGCCGAAGCATCCGGAACGGTATAGCTGAAGGCATGGAGCGACACGGCTTCCGGCTTGTCGAGCTCCGGGCAGATATTCGTCCGGGCGATCGGATTCACCTTGCCCTGGAGCAGGCCCCACTGGTCGAGCCGGGATGCATAGACCTTGTTCAGCGCCGCAAAGCCAGCTTCCGAGAAGGGCTCCGGCGAGCGCAGCTCGCAGGAGCAGAGCGCCGTCAAAGGCCTGCCGATGCGCTTCAGATGGCTCTCGATGGCCGCGAGCCCCTGCTCCAGTGCAAGCGGCGCGGACAGGCGCGCCCGCTCGATCTGGAAGCCCGGCTCGGCCACGACGCCGCCGGAATACTGGAAAACGGCCGGTATGAACCGATAGCTGCCGTCTTGGCTTACCTGGGTCGAATACATCGGATCGGCTCCTCGCCACGCTCTGATATTTTTCTAGAGGACGCGCAGACCGATCAGCCAGATCGGAATCGGAGAACGAGCGTTGCCGATGCGGCAACACTGAACTATCCTTCAGAGCCGCTGCACCGGTTCGGCCGCGAGGCTCCTTTCATGTCGCTCACCCGCTACAGGTACTTTGCGGCCGTCGCCGACCAGGGCTCGGTCCGCGAGGCAGCCGATACGCTGCGCGTCGCGCCATCGGCGATCAGCCGCCAGATCGCCGGGCTCGAGGAAGAGTACGGCACGGCACTGTTCGAGCGCCGCGCACGCGGCATGAGACTGACCACGGCCGGGGCCGCAGTCCTCGAGACGGCGCGCACCATCCTCGACTGCGTCCAGCACGCGCGCTCCACGATCGAGGAGCTTCAGGGGGTGAAACGCGGGCATGTGCGCGCCTGGACGGTCGAAGGGGCGATCGACGATTTCCTCTACCCCGCCCTTGCAAGCTTTTCGGCCGCCCACCCTTCAGTGAGCTTCGAGGTGATGATCGCAAGCTCCGACCAGCTGGTGCAGCGCCTGCTCGACGACGAGGCCGACGTGGCGGTCGCCTTCAATCCGATCCTTCACAGGAACATCCTGTCTCTCGCCGAGGTCCCCGACTCGCTGGTCGTTGCGGCGCATCCCGGCGATGCCTTCGCCAAGCGGCAATCTGCAACCATCGCCGAAGTCGTCGAGATGCGCCTGGCCCTCCCGGACAGGACTTTCGGCCTGAGGCGCCTCATCGACGATGTCGCCGCAACGACCGGCATCGAGCTCAAGCCGGCTTTGGTCACGAACTCGATCGAGTCGCTCCGCTCCTTCGCCCGTGCCGGCATGGGCGTCAGCGTGCTGACGACCTTCGCGACCCGGCGCGATGTCGCGGAAGGGCGCCTGATCGCGGTCCCCATGCTGGGCCGCAATCTGCAGAAGGCCTGCGTCAAGATCTGCGTCAGGAAAGATCGACGCCTGTCCCCTGCGGCAGGCGCCCTGGCGCAACATCTGGCCCGCAGCGCTCGCAAGTACACCTACGCCCATTACAAGCCGACGAGCAGCCCGCGCGCGGACAAGCTGCCGACGCCAGCTGCGATGTCTCGCGCCCCGGACCATCCGGAATGACGGTGCAGGCAGCGCCCGTGCCCCTCCGGCATGACGTTTTTCGTGAGGAGTCCTGCACTCTCGAAGCGCGCTCTCTCAGTGGCGCGAAGCACATTCGACAAAGCGCGACGGGGCCGGGTTCTCGGTAATTGCGGCCCTTAACCCACCGTTATCCTTGACACGCTAGCGTCCCGGCGGGTGGAAGCGGCGTCGTGCCGCCTGTTCTGTCGCGTTGGGTTGAGTAGCGGTCTTGCGTGTCCTGCGGTCCCTGAGCTTCGGCATCGGCCTGGCGGCGATGAGCCTCGCCATCGGCCTCACCGCGCCGGTCCTGGCGGCCAATGCCGAACTGCGCGGGGAAGCGATGCAGGCGGGATTCGGCCGCCTCGCCTTCACGTTCGACGAGCCGGTGACGACGCGGGTGCGCATCTCCAACGGCGTGCTCGTCGTCGGTTTCAGCCAGCCCGTGAAGGTCGATCCGAGCCGGATCTCGCGAGAGCTTCCCGCCTATGTCTCGCTGGCGCGGATCGATCCGGACGGCCGGGGACTGCGCTTCGCCCTCGCCCGGACCTACCGCGCCAACCTGCTCGAAGCCGGCGACCGCGCCTTCGTCGATCTCCTGCCCGACAACTGGGCCGGACAACTGCCTGGCCTGCCGCCGGAAGTCGTCGCCGAGCTGACCAAGCGCCTGCGCCTGGCGGAATCGCGTGCAAGGGACGCAGCCCGGGCGCCGGCGCAGGCGCCAAAGCCGCTCGGCTTCCGCAGCGCCCGTCTGCCGACGCTGGACCGGCTGATGTTCTCGGTCCCGGACGAAGCCCAATTGACGCCGCGGCTCGAGGACGGGCAGCTGACGCTCGCCTTCGACCAGCGCCTTCAGCTCGAAGCCGGCAAGATCCGCTCGCTGCTGCCGGCAGACTTCACGCTCGAAAGCGCGAAGAACGAGGCTGACCGGACCGAACTCGTCTTCACCGTGCCGAAGGAACGCGAGCTTCGCAGCTTCCGTGACGATTCCGGCTGGACCGTCGACCTTGCCCGCACCGCGAAGCCCGGCGCACCGATACTGGCCAGCCTCCAGGCCGGCCCGCCCCAGCCCGGGCCGAAGCCAGCCGAGCCGCAGCCCGCAACGGCAGCGCCGAAAGCCGCATCCGCCAGCACGCAGGCGCCGGCAAGCCCTCCTGCGGCGGCGCCGGCTGCACCGGCCGCGACCTCGCCGGTCGTGGCGCCGGCCCCGGTCGACCCGACGCCGAAGGAGATCCTGATCACCTCCGCCGTCGATGGCGATGGCGGTCGCATCGACTTTCGCTTTCCGCGTCCGACCGGCGCCGCCGCCTTCGCCGAGCCCGGCCTCGTCACTCTCGTCTTCGACACCCGCGACACGCTCGATCCCGACAGGCTGAAGGGCGTGCTGCCCGGCCTCGTCCAGGACGTCACGGTCATGCGTGAATCGAAAGTCACGGTACTGCGCCTGAAGACCCGCCGGCAGCAGGTCACGCGCCTCTCCGACGACGGCACGACCTGGTCGCTCTCCTTCGGCGAAAAGGTCGGCAAGCCGGCTGGCGCGCTGGCGCCGCGCCGCGATTCCGACGAGCGCGGCCAGACCGTGGTCGCCGTGCCGGTTCCCGCGATGACCGGCGTGCACTGGCTGGAGAACCGCGATGGCGGCGCCCCGATGGCGGTCGCGACCGCGTTCGGCCCGACCCGGGCCGTCTCCAAGCCCTATCGCTTCGTCGAGTTCAGTCTGCTCCAGACCGCCCATGGCGTCGCCGTCAGCGCACTGGCCGACGACATCATGGTACGGGCCGGCGCCGACGAGGCGCTGATCGGCCGCAGCGGCGGGCTCATCGTCAGCCTAGACGCCGGCAAGCCGAACGATCCCGAGAAGAAGGCGGCCGACAGCGTCGCCGCGCCGCTGCTCAATCCGCAGCTCTGGTCGAGCCTGCGCACCGACGCCGTGCGCGAGAAGACCCAGGAATTGCTGCGTGACGTCGCCGACGCCTCGCGCGCCCGCAAATCCGATGCGCGGCTGGCCCTGGCCCGTTTCCTCGCCGCCAATGCGATGCTGCCGGAGGCTGCCGGCCCGCTGAACGCCCTGCTCGCCGATGATCCGGCCATGCGCGGCAATCGCGAGGCGCTGTTCCTGCGTGGCGTGATCGCCGCGCTGATGCACCGTCATGCCGAGGCGCTGAAGGCCTTCGAGGCCGCCCCGATCAAGGAGGAGGCCGAGGCCGGGCTCTGGCGGGCGCTGGCCGAGCAGCGGCTCGGCCGCAACGCCCCGGCGCTCGCAGGCTTCCGGCGGGCGGAAGCCGCGCTCGACAGCTATCCGACCGATCTCCAGGCGCAGTTCCGCCCGGCCATGGC
>JAKFDB010000117.1:0-6850 GCA_036676315.1 Bradyrhizobiaceae bacterium | reverse complement strand
GCCGTCGCTGGCACCGCCGGCGCGCCTTCCCAGCGCGTATTCGCCGGCAGGTTCTCGCCCTTCATGATCACCGTGAGCAGGCCGATCTGGGCATAGTCGCCGACATGGGTGTCGTAGAGCACAGTCGCCCCCGCGCCGACGCAGACGCCCTTGCCGAGATGCACCCGGCCGACCTTCATCACCCGGTCCTCGTAGAGATGGGTCTGCAGCGCCGAATGCGCGTTGACGGTGCAGAAATCGCCGACCTTGATGCAGTCGAACTCGGTGATATCCGTGGAATCGAGCCAGACGCCCTGGCCGTATTGCGCCCCGAACAGCCGCAGGAACCAGGGTAGGAACGGCGTGCCGCGCAGATAGTCGAACAGCACCTTGCCGCCGAGCCCCCAATAGAGCACCGAGACGGCTTCCGTCCGCATCGCCCAGAACGACCACATCGGCTTCATCACCGGCTTGTAGACGCCCATCAGCAGCCACTTCATCAGGGCGCAGATCAGCGCCTGGGTGATCGCGATGACGACGGCGCAGCCCATGAAGGCGAGGGCCAGGCCCGTCCAGTCGCGGTCGAAGATCTTCTGCTGCAGCACGAGATCGACGGCGATGGTGCCGAAGGTGATGAACAGCATCGCCGGGAAGGAGGTGTGCAGCGCCTCGAAGCCGGCGCGCGCCAGCTTCTTGCCGAGCGAGGGCTTGTAGGTCCAGTCGGCGCCGAGATCGACCTTCTGGCGCGTCGGCAGCTTGATCGGCGGCGAACCGAACCAGGTGTCGCCGGCCGACATCAGCTCGTTGGCCGGCGGCTTCGACTTGATGCCGATCAGCACCTTGTCGGGGATGACGGCGCCCGGCGGCACCACCGCGTCATTGCCGACGAAGACCTGGTCGCCGGTCCGGGTCAGATCGAGCCGCATATAGCCGCGGCGCAGATCCTCGTCGCCGAAGATCACCTCGTCGGCGATGAAGTTGCCGGCGCCGATGCCGGTGATGTCGTAGCGGCCGGAGAGATTGGTCGAGATTTCCGAGCCCTGCCCGATGCCGGCGCCCATCAGCCGGTACCAGAAGCGCATATAGATCGTGGCGAACAGCGAGGAGAGCGTCTCCAGCGTCACCTCCGTCGCCAGCGCCACCGTCCATTTGCGGGCATAGAACGCCGAATGGATCGAATAGGAACCGGAACTGACCCGCGGCAGGATCACCCAGCGCAGCGCGATGATCAGGAAGACCGTGATCGAGATCAGGCCGATCGCCGTCGGCCAGGTCAGGAACGGCAGGTACCAGAGATAGCTGATGTCGGACCAGGTCGAGACCCAGTCGTCGATCCGGTCGAACAGCCAGAAGGCCGGGAAGATCGGCAACAGGCTGATCGGCGGCAGCACGATCAGCATGACGACGTAGAACAGCGTCATCGCCGCCCGGCGCCTGGTGCTCGCCTGCGCCTGCTCGGGCAGCGAGGCGACATCGACCATGCCGGTCTTGCGCGCCGGCGAGCCGTCCCAGATCTCGGCTTCGCCGATCGTCAGCCCGGGCGCGACCGCGGTCAGGTCGCCGATCTCGGCATGGTCGCCGACGACGCAAGCGTGGCCGAACACCACCGAGGAGCCGGCATAGACGTCCTTGCCGATCTTGATCCGCCCGATCACCAGATTGGCGCCGACCGCCTCGGCATTGGCGAAGGTCGTCTTCGAGCCCAGCGTCGTATGGTCGCCGATCTCGATCAGGTCGACCGCGCCGGCTTCGTAGTCGGAGATGATGACGTCGCGCCCGACCTTGGCGCCGAGCAGGCGCCAGTAGAAGCGCATCACCGGCGTGCCCTGCAGCCATTTGATATGGACGAGCCCGGCAACGCGGGAGGCGAACCACCAGCGGAAATAATAGACGCCCCAGAGCGGGTAGACGCCGGGCTTGGTCCGGCCGAGCACCAGCCATTTCAGCCCGATCGAGATGAAGCCGGTGACGATGGTGATCGCGACATAGATGCCGAGCAGCGCGAAGACCTGCCCGGCGAGCGAGAGTTCCTCGCCCGAGAGCAGCATGTAGCTGACGAAGATGCCGAGCCACTGCGCCGTCGACAGGCTGATGATGATCGGCAGCGCCGCCGCCTGCGCCAGCCCGCAGAGGAAGCGGCGCAGCAAGGACGGCGGCGTGAAAGAGAGGTCGAGCGTCGCCTGCGCGCCGCGGCCGTCGAGCAGCGCCGCCATCGCCCGCAGGGTGCGTGCGCCATAGACGTCCTGCAAGGTGATGCCGGCCAGCGCCGGCGTCTCGCGGACGATCGAGATGAAGCGCGCCGCCAGCAGCGAATGGCCGCCGAGATCGACGAAGAAATCCGCCTCCAGCGGCAAGGCCTGCGCACCGAGCACGCGCTTGGCGGCGTCGAGCAGCGTCGCCTCGGTGGCATTGCGCGGAGGCTCCTGCTCGCCGCTCGCCGCCGGCGCCGTCAGCGGCGCCGCCTTCAGCATCTTGCGGTCGACCTTGCCGGAGACCATGCGCGGCAGCGAACCGATCGGCTCGAAATGCGCCGGGATCATGTAGGGCGGCAGCTTCTCGCGCAGCGAGGCGCGCAGCACCGCCCCCTCCATCTGCACGCCGGGCTCGCCGACCAGGAAGGCGACCAGCCGTTCGATGCCCTCATCGGTGCGCAGCACGACGGCCGCCTGGCTGATGCCGGCCTCGTCCGACAGGGCCGTCTCGATCTCGCCGAGCTCGACGCGGAAACCGCGGATCTTGACCTGATCGTCGATGCGGCCGTGGAAGGCGATATTGCCGTTCTCGTCCAGGCTGACCGCATCGCCCGAGCGATAGAGGATCGGATCGTCGGAGCCGCCAAACGGGTTGGCGATGAATTTCTCGGCGGTCAGCTCGGGCCTTAAGTGATAGCCCTTGGCGACGCCGGGCCCGCCGATCAGCAATTCGCCCTGCTGGCCGACGCCGGTCAGCTTCATCTCCTCGTCGACGATATAGGCGGTGTAGTTCGGGATCGGCCGGCCGATGGTCACCGGCTGCCCCGATTCGACGATCGCCGCGGTCGCAACCACCGTCGCCTCGGTCGGCCCATAGGTGTTGAGGATGCGCCGGCCGGGCTTCGACCATTTCTGCACGATCGAGGGCGGCAGCGCCTCGCCGCCGAGCAGGATCAGCTTCAGCGACGGGATATCGTCCGGCAGGATGCCGAGCAGCGTCGGCACCGTATCGATCACGGTGACGCCAGCCTCGGTGAGCAACCCCGGCAGTTTCTCGGCGTCGCCCATCATCTCCGGCGAGGCGACAAACAGGGTCGCCCCGACGAGATAGGGCGTCCAGATTTCCTCCATCGACAGGTCGAAGGCGACCGAAGCGCCCTGGAAGACGATGTCGTCCGGCCCCATGCCGTAGAGCGCGTTCCCCGAGCGCAGGAAATGGCAGATATTGCGATGGCTGATGACGATCGCCTTCGGGACGCCCGTCGAGCCGGAGGTGTAGATCAGATAGGCCGGATGATCCGGCGTCAGCCCGACCGGGCGGGCCGGCGGCAAGGCGCCGTCGCTCGCGCCAGCGAGGTCCTGCGGGGACCAGGCGGTGCGGTTCGTCGCTGCCGCCCTCGCCTTCCAGTCCGACTGCGTCACCAGCCCCTTGGCATTGGCATCATCGAGGCAGGTCGCAATGCGCTCGACCGGCGCCTCGGCATCGAAGGGCAGCCAGGCTGCTCCCGACAGCGTGATCGCGATCTGCGCCACCAAGAGCTCGCTGCCGCGCGGCATCCACAGCCCGACCATGTCGCCTGGACCGATGCCGGCCAGCGCCAACCCGCGCGCCTGCGCCTGCGCCTCCGCCCACACCTTCGCGTAGCTGAGCCGGAGCGTACCGGCGATCATTGCGGGGTGATCGGGACGGCTCGCGACGGTCGCGGAAAAAATCTCCGCCAGAACCTCGTCGCGGATCAGGTCGGGGCGCTTCTCGCCCGCCAGCATGGCGAGCAGCTTCACCTCCGATGCGGGATCGCCGGCCGAAATTGCGCTGATCTCGTTCATCCTGCCCCGCAGCGGCAACCGCCGGCGCCGTGCGGTCGGGCCCCGGACGACCCGCTGCGCATCTCGGCCTCCGGCGGCGAAGCCGCACTTTACATCCATGCCGGTGCGGACGCATCCCCTCCGCGCCCGAGCCTGCCCGAACCCTGACCATGAACGCCGCAGCCGCGCGGCTCCCCGTCGAGCCTAACTGCTCAGATCGCGATGAATGCCCTATGAACGCCGGTGGGACAAGCAGGAACGCGGTTAAGAGCTCCTGTCGGAGCGTCCCTCACCGGTCATTTCCAGTTCGCCTGCGTGCCCTCCACGACGAGGATCTTGCCCTGCCAGATCTCGACCTTCGCAGCCTCGGCCGGGTCGACCGCACCGATCAGCGCCAGCACCGCGCGCGCCACGCCGCCATGGCTGACCATCACGGTGTCGGGCGCCATCGCCTCGAGCGACGGGCGTATCCGCTCCGCCAGCATGTGGTAGCTTTCGCCGCCGGGCGGGACGAAGCCCCATTTGTCGCGCTCGCGCGCCTGGGCCAGCTCGCGCTCGCTCTTGCGGACCTCGCGCCAGGTGAAGCCTTCCCATTCGCCGAAAGTGAGCTCGCGCAGGCTGTCGTCGATGCGGAATTCCTCGACCGGCAGGCCAAGCTCGCTCCGCAGGATCGTCATCGTCTCGCGGGCGCGCTGCATCGGCGAAGCGACATAGGCGCTCTCGGCGAAGGCCGGCTTCAGCGCACGCAGCCGGTCGGCGACTTCCACCGCCTGCATCCGGCCGAGCGCGTTCAGCGGGATATCCTGGCCGCCCTGCAGGCGGCCCTCCCGATTCCAGTCGGTCTCACCGTGGCGAACGAGGAAAAGGCGGCCCGGAATCGACATGCGTATCATGCGCAGCCTCATGCACGCTGGCGCCGGCAGCGTCAAAGCGGCGAAAGCGCCGCAGGGCTGCCTCACGCGCATGCTAGCTTTCCGGTGGTCGGCAGGTCGCAGCCTGTGTATAGGCGGCTCTCGCCCTTTCAGGTCGCCGCATGAACCCTGCTCTCACCTTGCCGGACGGCCGCAGGCTCGCCCTCGGACCCACGCCCCTGCTGATGGGCGTGGTCAACGTCACGCCCGATTCCTTCTCCGATGGCGGCCTCTTCGCCGATCCCGCCGTCGCGATCGGCCATGGCCTGAAGCTTACGCAGCAGGGCGCCGACATCGTCGACATCGGCGGCGAATCGACCAGGCCCGGCCATGAGCGCCTCGATGCCGAAACCGAGCTTGCCCGCGTCCTGCCGGTGATCGCCGGCATCGCGGCCGCGAGCCCCGTGCCGATCTCGATCGATACTTACAAGGCCGAGGTCGCCGAGGCGGCACTGAAAGCCGGCGCTGCGATCGTCAACGACGTCTGGGGCTGCCAGCGCGAGCCGGCCATCGCCGCCGTCGCCGCCCGCTTCGGCGCACCGATGGTGCTGATGCACAACCGCGACGGCATCGATGCCGGGCTCGACATCCTCGCCGACGTGCTGCGCTTCCTCGAGAAGTCCATCGGCATCGCCATGGCGGCCGGCGTCCCGCGGGACCAGATCGTGATCGACCCCGGCATCGGCTTCGGCAAGACGCCGGAGCAGAACCTCGCCTTGATCGAGAAGCTCGACCGGCTGCCGGCGGAGCTCGGCTGCGCCGTCTTGCTCGGCGCCTCCCGCAAATCGACGCTCGGCCTGGTCACCGGCAAGAAGGTCCCGGCCGAGCGCCTCGCAGCCAGCATCGCCGCCCATCTCTACGGGGTGATGCGCGGCGCCGCGATCATCCGGGCCCATGACATCGACGAACATGTCGACGCCCTCAAGGTCTGGGCGGCGATCAGGAGGACGGCATGAGCGCTACCGGGCAGATCTTCATCGAGGCGCTCGACCTCTACGCCTATCACGGCCATTTCGCCGAGGAGGGCCGCCTCGGGCAGCGTTTTTCGATGGACCTGGTGCTCGATTGCGACCTGCGCGCCTCTGCGGTCAGCGACGACATCGCCGACACCGTCGACTATGGCGAGGTCGTCGGCCTCGTCACCCGCACCTTCTCGGCCAAGCGCTTCAAGTTGCTGGAAGCGGCGGCCCGCGCCCTCGCCGAGGCGATCCTGGCGGAGTATTCGCCGGTGACGCGCGTCTCGGTCACGCTGCGCAAGCCGGCTCCGCCCATCCCCGGGCGCATGGACTCGGTCGGCATCAAGCTGGACTTCAGACGTGAAGGTTGAGGCGACGCTCGGCTTCGGCGGCAATCTCGGCGACCCTGTCCTCGCCTTCGCCGGGGTGCTGGCGCGGTTGCGCGCCCACGCTGCCATCGAGGTCAAGGCGGTCTCCTCGGTCTGGCGCACCGCGCCCTGGGGCAAGCTCGACCAGCCGGAATTCCGCAACATGGCGGTGCTGCTGGAGTCCACGCTCTCGGCCGACGAGCTGCTCGACCTCTGCCTTGCCATCGAGCGCGAAAGCGGCCGCGAGCGCTTGGAGCGCTGGGGTCCGCGCACGCTCGACATCGATATCCTGACCTATGGCGGCCAGACGATCGACCGGCCCGGCCTGCAGATTCCGCACCCACGGATCACTGAGCGTGCCTTCGTGCTCGCCCCGCTGGCCGAGATCGCGCCGACGAAGCTCGTCGCCGGCCGCAGTGTCGTGGAACTTCTGGCCGCGATCGCAAGCGAAGACGTCAGGCAGGACGTGGAAGAAACGGGTAGGCTGCAGGCGCTGCTAGGCGCATAGCGCGCCCAGTTCGCTCATCTCCGCAGAAGTGGCAGCAGGGCGCCGACGGCGCCGTCACTCGCCCTTTTCGAGGGTGATGTCCGGAGCGCTCGGCACCTTCATGCCGACGACATGGTAGCCGGCGTCGACA
>JAKFDB010000116.1:0-40581 GCA_036676315.1 Bradyrhizobiaceae bacterium | reverse complement strand
CGGCGAGCCCGGAACCCATGAACATGAAATTTGGGGTTCAGAGCGCCGAGCGACAGCGGTGCCCTGAAAGCGATGTCGTGTTCATGGGTTCCGGGCCCAGGCCTTCGGCCTGACCCGGAATGACGCGGGGGTTGGCCCGAGCCGAGGTTCCCGATGACCGATGAAACGGACGACGCGCCGGCGCTGCCGGCGGCGAAGGGCAGGCGCGTGCCTCCTCGTCGCAAGCAGGTGGTCGCCAAGCTGTGGCGCGCAGCGAAGACGCAGCTCGAAGCGCATGAGGCACATCTGGCCGAGTTGCCGGCAGGCAAGGCGGCGAGCGAGGCGGACGCCAAGACGCTGGCGACGCTGGCTCGCACCGTGCGCGAGCTGGTTGCGCTGGATGCGGCGGCGGGGGAGGGAGGAAAATCCGGCGATGACCTCAGCCCTGCCGACGGACTACGCCGGGTCGACGAGCTTCGAAACCAACTTGGACGCCGTCTTGCGGCGCTTGCCGCCGAAGAAGCGGGCGCGGCTGCTGCGGCGCCTGCTGGAGACAGCCTCTCCTGAAGAACAGCAGATCATCCTCACGACTTGGGGAGCTTGGGCGCGCGAGGATCAGTTCCCGGCCCTTGCCCGCGATTGGTTCAGCTGGCTCGTCCTGGGAGGACGCGGTGCCGGCAAGACGCGAACGGGAGCCGAGTGGGTGCGCGGTGCGGCGCTCGGCCGATGGCCCTTTGCGACAGAAGCCATTGGCCGCATCGCCCTGATTGGTGAGACGCAGGCCCAGGTCCGCGACGTCATGATCGAGGGCGTCTCAGGCCTGCTTGCGATCCATCACCGCTTGGAGAAGCCGATCTGGTCGCCCTCGCGCCGCCGGCTCGAATGGGGCAATGGCGCGATCGCGCAGGTGTTCACAGCCGAGGATCCGGAAGGGCTGCGCGGGCCGCAATTCGGCGCCGCCTGGTCCGACGAGCTGGCGAAATGGCCAAACCTTCAGGAGACCTGGGACATGTTGCAGCTCGGCTTGCGGCTCGGTGAGCGGCCGCGTCAGGTGGTGACGACGACGCCGCGCCCGCTGCCGCTGATCAAGCGGCTGCTCGACGATCCGCGCGTTGCGGTCAGCCGTGCCGCGACCCGCGCCAACCGTTTCAATCTGGCGCCGGACTTCGTCGCCAGCGTCACGCAGGCCTATGGCGGCACGCGGCTCGGCCGGCAGGAACTGGAGGGCGAGATCGTCGAGGAGAGCGCCGATGCGCTCTGGACGCGCGCGCTGATCGAGCAGAGCCGCGAGAGTGCCGCGCCATCGCTGGTGCGGATCGTCGTGGCAGTCGATCCGCCGGCTTCCTCGTCGAAACGGGCCGATAGCTGCGGGCTGGTCGCGGCTGGCATAGACCGCGACGGCATCGGCCATGTGCTGGCGGATGCGACGCTTGCCGGCGCCCGGCCGCATGAATGGGCGCAAGGAGCGGTCGCGCTCTATCGTCGGTTCGAGGCCGATGCGCTGGTCGTCGAGGTCAACCAGGGCGGCGAGATGGCGGAAAGCGTCATCCGCGAGGTCGACGGGAGCGTCCCGGTGACGCCGGTCCGGGCTTCCCGCGGCAAGTATCTCAGGGCCGAGCCGGTGGCGGCACTCTATGCGCAGGGCCGCGTTCGCCATGCCGGCGCCTTTCCGGCGCTGGAGGACGAGATGTGCGACTTCGGGCCGACGGGGCTGAGTTCAGGCCGCTCGCCGGACCGGCTCGACGCGCTGGTCTGGGCGCTGACGCATCTGATGCTGGCGCCGAAAGGCCGGCCGCGGGTGAGGGGGCTTTAGGCACGCCGCTTGTCATTTCCGGGTCGCGAAGCAGACCCGGGAACCTCTGGATCAGATCTCGGCATGAGATGCTCGGGTCAAGCCCGAGCATGACGCGTGCTTCAACAGCGAGAAATCCATGCTCAATTTCCTTCGCAGCCTGCGCGGCATCGCCGCGCCGGAACAGAAGCGCTCGCGCGTCGGGCCGCTGATCGCCTTGCACGAGGCGGGGCGCCCGGTCTGGACGCCGCGCGATTACGGCGCCCTGTCGCGCGAGGGCTATCAGCGCAATCCGGTGGTGCATCGCTGCGTCCGGTTGATCGCCGAGGCGGCGGCGCAGACCCAGCTCACCGCCAAGATCGGCGGGCGCGAGCAACCGGAGCATCCGGCGCTGGCGCTGATCGAGCGACCCAATCCGCGCCAGGGCGGCATCGCCTTCCGCGAGACGCTCTATGGGCACCTCGCCGTCGCCGGCAATGCCTATGTCGAGGCTGTCAGTATCGGCCGCGAGCCGCGCGAGCTCTATGCGTTGCGGCCGGACAGAGTGCGGGTCGTGCCGGGCCGCGACGGCTGGGCCGAGGCCTACGACTATACGATCGGCGCGCAGACCATCCGGTTCCGGCAGGATGGCGGCGCGCTGCCGCCGATCCTGCATCTCACGCAGTTCCACCCGGTCGACGATCACTATGGCCTTTCGCCGATCGAGGCGGCGGCCTGCTCGCTCGATGTCCACAATGCCGCCGGCGCCTGGCACAAGGCGCTGCTCGACAATGCGGCGAGGCCCTCGGGCGCGCTGGTCTATGACGGGCCGGAAGGCGGCACGCTGACCGAGGCCCAGTTCGAGCGGCTGAAGCAGGAACTGGAGGAGGGCTTCCAGGGCGCCCGCAATGCCGGCCGGCCGCTGCTGCTCGAAGGCGGGCTCGACTGGAAGCCGCTCTCGCTTTCGCCGGCCGAGCTCGACTTCGTCGCGGCCAAGGGCGTCGCCGCTCGCGAGATCGCGCTCGCCTTCGGCGTTCCGCCGCTGCTGCTCGGCCTGCCGGGCGACAACACCCATGCCAATTTCGCCGAGGCGAACCGTGCCTTCTGGCGCCAGACCCTGATCCCGCTGGTCCGGCGCACGGCTCAGTCGCTGGCGCAGTGGCTCGGCCCGGCCTTCGGCGAGGATCTCTCGCTCGAACCTGATCTCGATGCGGTCGAAGCGCTGGCCGATGAGCGGGAATCGCTTTGGCGCCGGGTCTCGGCCGCCGAGTTCCTCAGCACCGACGAGAAGCGTGAGGCGGTCGGCTATGGCCGCCGGGAGGCGGGCTCATGAACCTCTTCGAACAGGCCGCTAGCGGCATCGTCGCACGCGGCGATCTTGGCCACCTCGCCTTGCTGCTCTGGGCGTTCTGCGCCTCCGCGCTGGCGCTCCTCGTGCTGCGCGAGCTCGTCGCCGCCAACCGGCGCTTCGACGATTTCGTCCGCGAGTTCGCCCGCTTCAACGCCCGCTACGAGGGAGATGAAACATGAGCAAGACCGGCGGGAAATCGCCGTCCCGTGCCGCGCCTGCCGGCAGCCGGCCGGTGGTGCAAACGCGCGCACCACGTAGTGCGGGACTGCCGCGCGAAGTCTTCGGGCGCTTCTTCGAGACGCTGGGCCGGCTCGATGGCGGCGACCGCTCCGGCAAGGAGGGGGCGCGATGAAGTTTGCCGAGAGCCGCGACCCTCTCGCCCGCGAAGCCAAGTTCCTGGCGCGGCCGCTGACGCGGATCGAGCCCGACGGCGCCTTCGAAGGCTATGCCAGCCTGTTCCGCATCGCCGACCTCGGCAAGGACGTAGTCGAGCCCGGAGCCTTCCGGGAGAGCCTGGCGCGCCGCGGTGCGGCCGGGGTCAAGCTGCTCTGGCAGCATGACCCGACCGAGCCGATCGGTCGCTGGATCGAACTGCGCGAGGACACGCGCGGGCTTTACGTCCGTGGCCGGCTTTCACTCGCTGTCGCCCGGGCACGCGAGATCCATGCGCTGATGCGCGACGGCGCCATTGACGGGCTCTCGATCGGTTTCCGTTCCGAGCGCGCCCGCACCGAGCCGCGCACCGGCCTACGCCGGCTCGTGAAGGTCGACCTCTGGGAGATCTCGCTCGTCACCTTCCCGATGCTGCCGCAGGCCCGCGTCTCTGCGGTCAAGGCGGCGCGTCCGCTTTCACCCGCCTCCCTGTTCTGAAACCCGCAACCGCACGCTCACTTCAAAGGAAAACCCATGCGAGGAGAACCCATGACCGTGTCGAACCAGGCTCCCGAGACCAAGGCGACCGGCGACATCGCGCTCGCCTATGACGATCTGCGCTACACGCTGGAGGCCTATCGCGCCGCCAATGACGAACGGCTGGCCGAACTCGAGACCCGCATGGGCGGGGACGTCGTGACCAGCGAGAAGCTGGTGCGGCTCGACGGCGCCCTCGACGAGACGCGCCGCCGCCTCGACCGGCTCGCGCTGGATGCCCGTCGCCCGTCGCTCGGTGCCGGGGAGGAGCGCGATCCGACGGTCGCCGAGCACAAGGCCGCCTTCGCCTCCTATATCCGCCATGGCGAGGCGGGTGGGCTGAAGCAGCTCGAAGGCAAGGCGCTTTCCGCCGGCTCCGGGCCGGATGGCGGCTACCTTGCGCCCTCGACCGTCGAGAGCGAGATCCTGCGCCGCCTGTCCGCCGTCTCGCCGATCCGCTCGCTGGCGACGGTGCGCGCCATCTCGTCGGGCACCTACAAGAAGGCGTTCTCGACCACTGGCCCGGCTTCCGGCTGGGTCGCCGAAAGCGCCAATCGTCCGCAGACCGGCACGCCGGCGCTGGCCGAACTCTCCTTCCCGGCGATGGAACTTTACGCCATGCCGGCGGCGACCCAGACGCTGCTCGACGATGCCATCGTCGATATCGACCAGTGGATCGCCGAGGAGGTCGAGAGCGCCTTCGCCGAGCAGGAGGGCGCAGCCTTCGTCTCGGGAGATGGTGTCGACAAGCCCAAGGGTTTCCTGGCCTATCCGACCGTCGCCGATGCGAGCTGGAGCTGGGGCAATATCGGCACGCTGAAGACCGGCGTCGCCGGTGCCTTCGCCGCCTCCAGCCCGGCCGACATCCTCGTCGACCTCGTCTATGCGCTGAAGGCCGGCTATCGCCAGAACGCCGCCTTCCTGATGAACCGCAAGACGCAAGGCACCGTGCGCAAGTTCAAGGACGGCAATGGCCAGTATCTCTGGCAGCCGCCGGCTTCGGCCGGCGCGCCGGCGACGCTGCTCGGCTTCCCCCTGGTCGAGGCGGAGGACATGCCCAATGTCGCGACCGATTCCGTCTCGATCGCCTTCGGCGATTTCCGCTGCGGCTATCTCGTGGTCGATCGGGCAGGGGTGCGCATCCTGCGCGATCCCTACTCCGCCAAGCCGCATGTGTTGTTCTATACGACCAAGCGCGTCGGCGGCGGCATCCAGGACTTCGCCGCGATCAAGGGGCTGAAGTTCTCTGCCTGAGCCAGGCCTTCGCCCCTCGGCTCAGCGGCCGAACCACCAGCTGTAGCTGGCATTCGGGCTCGCATTCTCGCGAGCCTGCTGCGGCTCGTCGCCATAGTTGAGGAGGCGTGCGCTCGCCTCGCTGATCCAGGCGCGGTGCTCGCTGATCGGGGTGATCGCGGTGAAGCCGCCGCAGATCAGCCGGACGCGCGAACTCAACGGCCCGCTCGACCAGGAGACGATGCCGACGAGATCGCGCGAGCCCGGTGGGCCGCGCAGCACCGGGCCGCCGGAATCGCCGCGGCAGGCGCCGGCACCGGGAACCTCGCCGCGGTTCTCGGTGTCCACGGCCACCTTGACGGTGTTTGCGGTGGTGTAGTTGCCGGCATTGACCAGCGTCGCCTCGCGCAGCACCCGGGCGGTGCGCTTGTTGTTCTCGGAGGCCAGGCCGAAGCCGGCCATGGTCACCGTCTCGCCCTGCCAGAGGCCGCCGCCGAGCGTCAGCGGCTCGATATCGGCCGGCAGGGGGGTGGCGACGCGGATCAGCGCGAGGTCGGCACCCGGCTGGGTGCGCGGCGTCGTGCCCGGAACGAAGGTCGGGTGCGGCAGCACGGCGGCGACGGCATGGTTGCGGCTGCGGAAGCGCCGGTCGAGGCTGATGACGCGCACCGAGCCGCCGGTCATCAGGCAGTGCGCCGCCGTCAGGATGAGTTCCGAGGAGATCACGGCGCCGGAGCAGAGCTCGCCGCGGCTGGTCTCGATCCGCAGTGTCGAGGCACGCACGCCGTCGGCCGAGCGCGACTTCACGCCACCGACGACCGCGCCGGCCGGAGAGGCCTGCAGCGCAGCGGCAAGCAGGATAAGGGCCGCCCTCAGCGGGCGGCCGGAAAGGTTTGCGGTCGATGTCGTTGCGGCCATGGCGTCACTTTATGGTTTGCTGCGGCGCAGTCCAGTGCCCGTTCGTCGCGCCCGCCTTCCCGTGGAGTCAGGGTTGCGCAAACCCGGCTCAGCTCGGCGCTGTCCAGGTCTAGCGTCTCGGCATCCAGTCGACGCTTTCGCCCCAGCCGGACAGCGTCCGATCGATCCAGCCGCGCTGAGGAGCCACCAGAACGCCCTGGCTGAGCAGGCCGCATTGCTTGCCGGCAGGGCCGGTCGACCAGCTGGTGACGGCGACGATCCCGCCCTCGCCATCGAGAATGGGGCCGCCGGAATCGCCCTGGCAGGCACCGGCCGCGGCACGTTTGCCACCACCGGCCGGGTCGGTGGCCCAGATCAGGATCCGGCCCGGGCCATAGGGCTCGACGGTCGCGAGAGCGGCCGAACGATATGTCCCGGTCGTTTTTGCCTCGCCTTCGCGCGACACGCCATAGCCGGCGAGCGTGATGGCGGCGCCGGCACGTGGCAGCGGCCCGTCAACCAGTGACGCCGTCGAGAAACGGGCCGGCAGCGGTGTCGCGAGGCGCACCAGTGCGAGGTCGATGGAGCGCTTGCGGGCCGTGACGGCCTTTGCGTTGAACTCCGGATGGAGCGTGATCACAGCCGGCTCGACCAGCACCGGCTCGCCGCCTTCGCGCCAGTGGATACGCAGATCGGTTCGCCCATCGGCGCAATGCGCCGCAGTGAGGATGGCGCGACGAGACAGCACGATGCCGGTGCAGACGCCGCCGCGCGCATTGAGGACCATCAGGGTGGAGCCGGCCTCCGGCCCGCCCTCGCGCCCGCCGACAACCGCCCCGGCCGGTGAGGTCAGCAGCGCCGATGCCGCTACCGCCAGTCCGGCGAACCATTTTGCTGTGCCGCCGCGCATGGCGCTCTCCAATTCGGGAGGGCGCTGGATAGCGCATCGGCCGCTCCGTTCAAACCCCGGAAAGGGAGAGGCCATGACCAGGGCCACCATGACGCCGCTTGCCATCTCGCCGCCGGCGATCGAGCCGGTCTCGCTGGCGGAGGCCAAGGATTTCCTGCGGCTCCTGGCCAACGACGAGGACGAGCTCCTCGGCACGCTCGTCACCGCCGCCCGCCTGATGGTCGAGGCGGCGTCCGGCCGGATGCTGATAAACCAGAGCTGGCGCCTCGTGCTCGACCGTTGGCCTGCCGGTGGCGAAATCCGCTTGCCGTTCTCGCCAGTCGGCAGCATCGCCGCGGCGCGGGTCTACGATGCCGGCGGCAGCTCCCAGGTGGTGCCCTTGTCCTCGCTGGCGCTTGTCGCGGGGACGGATCCACCTTTGATCACCGTCTCCGGACCGGTGCCGGCGCCCGGGCGTGAGCGGGCGGCGATCGAGATCGACGTCGTCGCCGGGTTCGGGGCGGCGCGCGATACGGTGCCGGCGCCCCTGCGCCAGGCCGTCCTGCGCCTGGCCTGCCGCTGGTTCGAGCATCGCGGCGACGTCGTCAGCCGCGATGCCACGCAGCTGCCGGCCGAGATCGCCGTGCTCGTCGCGCCCTTCCGCCGTTTGAAGCTGTGACGGAGATGAGGATGAGCGATCTCTCGACACGCCCGCCTGTCGGGGCGATGCGGCGGCGCCTGCTGCTCGAGCAGCCGGCCGGAACGGCCGACGGCATCGGCGGCGAGACCCGTGCCTACGCACTCGTCGCGGCCGTCTGGGCGCATGTCGAATGGCTCTCCGGCGAGGAGCGCTGGCGGGGCGGGCGCCCGGAGCAGGCGCTCAGCCACCGCATCAGCCTGCGCTGGCGTGCCGGCGTCGACGCCGGCCAGCGATTGCGCGATGCCGCGCAGGTCTTCGAGATTCGCGCCGTCGCCGACCCCGACGGCGGACGCCGCCGCCTGGTCTGCCTGGTCGAGGAGGTTCGCCCATGAGCGGCGCGGTTCTCGCCTTGCGCCGCGCGGTCCAGGCGCATCTCGCCGCCGATGCGGGGCTCGTCGCGCTGATCGGCGCGGGCCGCCTCCATGAGGAGCCGCCACGCGCGGCGAAGGGAATCTATCTCGTCCATGGCGAGGTCGAGGCCGATGACTGGTCGACCGGCAGCGATTCCGGCTGCGAGCAGCGCTTCGGCCTCGTCGTCTGGGCCGGCGAAAGCGCGTCCTCGCGCCGGGCGCTCGAAGTCGCAGCAGCCGTCGTCACCGCCCTGAACGGCGCGCCGCTTCCGCTCGACGGGCACCGGCTGATCAACCTGACCTGGCTCTCGTCGCGGCTCGCCCGCGACGCGAAGAGCCAGCTTCCGACGGTGACGCTGCGCTTTCGCACCGTCACCGAAACCCTCTGAAGATCACCGGAAAGGAACAGCCAATGCCGGCCCAGAAAGGCAAGGACCTGCTGCTGAAGGTGGCCGATTCCGGCGGCAGCTTCGTCACCGTCGCCGGGCTTCGCGCCCGTCAGATCGCCTTCAATGCCGAGGCGGTCGACGTCACCCATGCCGAGTCGGCCGGGCGCTGGCGCGAATTGCTGGCCGGCGCCGGCATGCGGCGGGCCAGCATCAGCGGCGCCGGCATCTTCAAGGACGAGGCCTCGGACGCGCTGGTGCGGCAGATCTTCTTCGACGGCGCGATCCGCGACTGGCAGGTGATCGTGCCCGATTTCGGCACGATCACCGGGATGTTCCAGCTCTCGACGCTGGAATATCGCGGCGACCACGCTGCCGAGGTCACCTTCGAGCTGTCGCTGGAATCGGCCGGCCAGCTCGTCTTCACGCTCGCCTGAGGAGAAGCCGGATGGTCAATCGCTACCGGGGCGAGGTCGCCTTGCCGGTCGAGGGCGGAGCACTGCCGATGCGGCTGACGCTGGGCGCTCTGGCGGAACTGGAGGACGCTTTTTCCGTCGACAGCCTGCCGGCACTGGGCGAGCGCTTCGCCACCGGCCGGCTTTCGGCGCGGGACGTTTCCCGCATCCTCGCGGCCGGCCTGCGCGGGGCCGGTGGTGCGCTTTCCGATGACGAGGTCGCGGCGCTGGCTTTCGACGGTGGGCTGAACGGCGCCATCGCAGCGGCGATCGCGCTGCTCGACGCGACCTTCGCTCCGGCCGGCGAAAGGCCCGCCCCGCACCCTCCGTCGCCGCCGGTGCCATAGGCGCGCCGGCGGCGATCTCTCCTTTTCCCTGGCGCGAGGCCATGGCCTTCGGGCTCGGCCGCCTGCGCTGGCCGCCGGAAGCCTTCTGGGCTGCGAGCCCGCGCGAGATCATCGCCGCCAGCGAGGCCTTTCGCCCTCATCCGGCGGGCGAGCCGCTCGCGCGCGGCGCGCTGGAAGCCCTGATGCGCGACCACCCCGACAGGTCCGGCCAGGCGGCGCCGGGCTGATCTAAAATCGAAAGGCGCTCCGCAATGTCGGAAGACGATACTCCCTCCATCGATCTCTCCGGGCTCCGGGCGATGACCAGCCTGACCCAAGGCCTGACCAGGGCCTCCGAGTCCTTCGGCAGATCGATCGCTGGCGCCTTCGCCCGGGGCGTCGTTGAAGGCCGCCGCTTTGAGGATGTCCTGCGCAGCGTTGGCCGGACGCTGACCGAGAGCCTGCTGAAATCGGCGCTGAAACCGCTGCAGAGCGGCCTTTCCAGCCTGCTCGGCTCGGGCCTGAAGAGCCTGGCCGGCCTTTTCACCGGCGGGCTCGGCGGCGGCGCGACGCCTTCCGTCTCGGTCTTCGCCGATGGCGGCGTCGTCGCGGCACCGTCCTATTTCGCCATGGGCCGCGGCCTCGGCCTGATGGGCGAGCGCGGCGCCGAGGCGATCATGCCGCTCTCGCGCGGACCAGACGGCAAGCTCGGCGTCCGTGCGGGCGGGGGCGAGGGGCGCCGCCCGGTCAGCGTTACCGTCCAGGTCTCGACGCCCGATGCCGACAGCTTCCGTCGCTCGGAGGCACAGGTCTCGGCCGCGATCGCACGCGCGGTGGCGCGCGGCAGCAGGGCGCTCTGACGGAGGGCGCCTGGCAGGTCCCGGAGCGGCCAGGTCGAAGCTGACAAGGTCGAAGCTGAAAGGAGCGTCCGCATGAGCGGCTTCCACCAAGTGCGTTTCCCGATCGAGATTGCGCGCGGCGCTCGCGGTGGCCCGGAGCGGCTGACCCAGGTCGTCACGCTGGCCTCGGGCCGGGAGATCCGCAACAGCCGCTGGGCCCATTCGCGCCGGCGCTACGATGCCGGCTTCGGCGTGCGTACTCTGGATGCGCTTGCGAGCATCGTCGCCTTCTTCGAGGAACGCCGCGGCCGGCTCTACGGCTTCCGCTGGCGCGACCGGCTCGACTGGAAGAGCTGTGCGCCCTCGGGCGAGCCAGCGGCCGACGACCAGCAGATCGGCATCGGCAACGGCGCAGCCCGCGTCTTCCAGCTCGGCAAGCTCTATGGCGGGCTGCACGCGCCTTACATCAGGCGGATCACCAAACCGGTCGCCGGCACGGTGCTGGTCGCCGTGAATGGCGTCGTGCAAGCGCAGCCCGCCGCCGTCACCTGCGATCATGCGACCGGGCTGCTGACCTTCGCGTCCGGCCATGCGCCGTCCTCCGGTGCGCTCGTCAGCGCCGGCTTTACCTTCGACGTGCCGGTGCGCTTCGACCTCGACATGATCGAGGTCGACCTCTCGGCATTCGAGGCCGGCGACATCCCGAAGATCCCGATCGTCGAAATCGTCGACTGAGGCTTCCCCATGCGCAACCTGCCTTCCGCGCTCGCCGGCCATCTCGCCGGCGAGGCCACTACGCTTTGCCGCTGCTGGAGCCTGACCCGGCGCGACGGCGCCGTGCTCGGCTTTACCGATCACGACCGCGATCTCGCCTTCGACGGCATCCTGTTCCAGGCCCGTTCCGGGCTCGAGGCCGCGGAGGCGACGGCCGAGCTCGGCTTCGCGACCGGCGGCGGCGAGGTGCTCGGCGCCTTCGCCGCCAGCGGGCTCAGCGAGGCGGAGCTGTCGCGCGGGCTCTATGACGATGCGCGCGTCTCGCTCTGGCTGGTCAACTGGTCCGATCTCGGCCAGCGCGTCCTGCTGGAGACCGGCTTCGTCGGCGAGATCAAGCGCAGCGACAGCAATTTCAGCGCCGAGGTGAGGGGACTCGGCAAGGCCTTCGACGAGGAGCGTGGCGGGCTCTACACCGCCTCCTGCTCCGCCGATCTCGGCGATGCCCGATGCGGCGCCACGGCCAACCTTTCCTATGCCACGGTCGCCACCACCGACAGCCGCCTGACGATGACGGCGCCCAACCTCGCGAGCTTTTCCGACGGGCTCTATGCCGGCGGAAAGCTGACTTTCATCGGCGGTGGTAATCTCGGTTTCTCCGCAGAGGTGAAGAGCCATCGCAACGCCGATGGCGCCGTCACGATCGAGCTTTGGCAGGCTGCGCCGCGTCCGATCGAGACCGGCGACAGCTTCAGCGTCGGTTGCGACAAGAGCTTCGCCACCTGCCAGTCGAAGTTCGGCAATGCCACCAACTTCCGCGGCTTTCCGCACCTGCCGGGCAATGACTTCATCATCGGCGGTGCCCGCTCCTCCGATCCTGGTGCCGGACCGTTCGACGGCGGGAGCCTGTTTCGATGAGCGGGGCGGTGGCGGAGGGCTCGGCCACGCGCGCCCGGATCGTTGCGGCCGCGCGGTCCTGGCTGGGCACGCCCTATCACCATCAGGCATCGCTGCGCGGCGTCGGCTGTGACTGTCTCGGCCTGGTGCGCGGCGTCTGGCGCGATCTCTATGGCGACGAGCCGGAGCCGGTGCCGCCCTATGACCAGCATTGGGCGCAGCACGCCGCTGACGAGACCCTGGCGCTGGCGGCGATGCGCCATCTCGGCGCCTGTGAGCCGGCCAAGGCCCTCCCGGGCGATGTGCTGCTCTTCCGTTGGCGCGACCATCTGCCGGCGGCGCATTGCGCCATCCTGATCGAGCCTGGGCGGATCCTGCATGCCCATGACGGCGCTGCCGTGAGCGAGGTCGCCTTCACGGGCTGGTGGCGCCGGCATTGCAGCCATGCCTTCTCATTCCCGGAGCAGGATTCCTGATGGCTACGCTTGTTCTCCAGGTCGCCGGCTCGGTGCTGGGCGGGATGCTCGGCGGTCCGGCCGGCGCCGTGATCGGGCGCGCGCTCGGTGCCGTCGCCGGTGCTGGGCTCGACCAGTCCCTGCTCGGCGGAGGCGGCGGAACGCGCGTCATCGAAGGGCCGCGCCTGACCGAGATCGAAGGCCTCGCCTCGACCGAGGGCGCCCCGATCCCGCGCGTTTACGGCCGGGCCCGGATCGGCGGGCAGCTGATCTGGGCGACGCGGTTCGAAGAGGAGGTGACCACCACGGTCACCCGCAGCAAGAGCGGCGGAAAGGGCGGGCAGAAGGCGCAGAAGACCTACGAGACCACCTATTCCTACTACGCCAATCTCGCCATCGGCCTGTGCGAGGGGCCGATAGCCTTCGTGCGCCGGATCTGGGCCGACGGGCGCGAGATCGATTTCAACGCCGTGACGCTGCGTGTCCATCGCGGCTTCGCCAATCAGGAGCCGGACCCGCTGATCGCCGCCAAGGAGGCCGGCGCGGCACCGGGCTATCGCGGCACGGCCTATGTCGTGTTCGAGCGCTTTCCCTTGGCCGATTACGGCAACCGCGTGCCGCAGTTCTCGTTCGAGGTGGTGCGCGCCGTGCCGGGTCTCGGCAACATGATCCGCGCCGTGACGCTGATCCCCGGCGCGAGCGAGTTCATCTACCAGCCGACCCTGGTCAACCAGGAGCCGGAGCCGGGCGTCAGCATCGCCGAGAACCGGCACCAATGGCACAGCGCGACGGACATCGACGGGGCAATCACCCATCTGCTGGCGCTGTGTCCCAACCTTCGACGCATCTCGCTGGTGGTGAGCTGGTTCGGCGATGATCTGCGCGCCGGCTCGTGCACGATCGCGCCGCGCGTCGAGATCGCGGAGAAGACGACGACGGGCGAAGAATGGTCGGTCGCCGGGCTCCACCGGGCCGGTGCGCGCCTGGTCAGCCAGTGGGGCGGCAAGCCCGCCTATGGCGGCACGCCTTCCGACGGCAGCGTGATCGCGCTCATCCGCAAGCTGCGCGATGTCTACGGTCTCGAGGTCGTGCTCTATCCCTTCGTGATGATGGACATCCCGGCCGACAATGCCTTGCCGGATCCCCATACCGGCAATGGCTCGCAGCCGCCCTATCCCTGGCGCGGGCGGGTGACCTGCTCGCCGGCGCCAGATCGGCCCGGCACTGCGGATGCAAGCCCGGCTGCCGCCGGGCAGATCGCCAGCTTCCTTGGAGCGGCCCGGGGGAGCGACTTCTCGTTCGACGGCGACAGGGTGGTCTGCGGGGTGCCGGAGGATTGGGGCTTTCGCCGCGCTGTGCTGCATGCGGCGATGCTGGCCAAGGTGGCAGGCGGGGTTGCCGGCTTCATCATCGGCTCCGAACTCGTCGGGCTGACGCGCGTGCGCAGTGCGCCCGGCGTCTATCCGATGGTCGACGGCCTTGTCGCGCTGGCGGCGGAGGTGCGCGCGCTGCTGCCGTTCCCGACCCAGCTCACTTACGCGGCGGACTGGACGGAGTACGGTGCCCATGTCCGCGATGGTGGGCTGGAAGTGCGCTTCCCGCTCGACCCGCTCTGGGCGTCGATGAACATCAATGCAATCGGCATCGACTATTACGCGCCCCTGACCGATTGGCGCGACACGCCGGACCATGCCGACATCGCCCTGGCACGAGGGGCGGCCGACGTCGATCATCTCCGCGCCCGGCTGACCTCGGGCGAGGGCTATGACTGGTACTATGCCTCACTGGCGGCGCGGCAGGCCCAGACGCGCCTGCCGATCAGCGACGGCGCTTACGGCAAGTCATGGATCTTCCGGCCGAAGGACCTGCCGAACTGGTGGTCGAGCTTCCATGTCGAGCGCTGGCTCGGCTTCGAACTCGGCTCCGCCACCCCATGGCTTCCCGGCTCGAAGCCGATCTGGTTGACCGAGATCGGCCTGCCGGCCGTGGACAAGGGCGGCAACTCGCCAAATGTCTTCCCCGATCCGAAATCGATCGATGGCGGCTATCCGCACTTCTCGACCAGAGCGCGCGACGATCTCGTCCAGGCGCGCGGCCTGGAAGCGATCCTGTCCGGCTTCGATCCGGCGCTGCCGGGCTTCGATGCGCAACGCAACCCGATCTTCGGACCGCAGGGCCGGCGGATGGTCGATCCTGCCAATGTCTATGTCTGGACCTGGGATGCCCGGCCTTTTCCCGCATTCCCCGACTTGCAGTCAGTCTGGGCCGACGGCGTGAACTACGACACCGGCCATTGGATCAATGGCAGGCTGGAGGGTGCGACGCTCGACCGGTTGGTCCGGGCGGTTCTCGCCGACTACGGCCTGCCGGCTCCGGACGTGATCGCGATCGATGGCTTCCTCGACGGCTATGTCCTCGACCGGCCGCTTTCGGCGCGCCAGGTGCTGGAGCCGCTGGCGCAGGCCTTCGGCTTCGACGTTACCATGTCGGCCGGCCAGTTGTGCTTTCGCGGCCGTGGAGCTGCCGTCGCCCGCCAGCTTTCGGCCGACGATCTCGTGCTCGACCGCGATGGCCAGCCCTACGAGCTGCGGCGGGCGCAAGAGAGCGAGCTGCCGCGTGAATTGCGCCTCGCCCATATCGATGGCGACAACGACTATCGCCGGGCCGCCGCGCGCTCCCGCCGGCTGGCCGGCGCGGCCCGGCGCGAGAGCGCGGTCGAAACCGCGATCGTCACCCGCCGCGCCGAAGGCCAGCGCCTCGCCGAGCAACGCCTCCAGGAGATCTGGGCGGGACGCGAGACGCTCGAGCTCGAGCTTTCCCCGCGCTGCATCGATCTTGAGCCCGGCGATGTCGTTTCGCTGGAGGTGGCCGGGCGCCCGCGCCTGTTCCGGCTGACGCGTATCAGCGACGGCATTGCTCGCAAGGCGAGCGCCCGGGCGGTCGAGCCGGCAATCTACCATGGCGCCTCGTCCGTGGGTCCGGGCACGCGGCCGATCAAGGTCGCCCCACGCGTGGCGGGCCGGCCCGATGCGCTGGTGCTCGACCTGCCGATCGCGCGCGACACGCCGCCGGCGCTGCAGTACCTCGCGGCCTTTGCCGATCCTTGGCCGGGTGCGCTCGCGATCTGGCGTGCGGCGGAAGGCATGCCCTTCGCCTTGCACGGCTTCGTCGCGGCGCCTTCGATCATGGGCGAGACCTTGACCCTCCTGCCGCCCGGCCCGCTCTGGCGGACCGATCGGCAGGCCAGCCTCGACGTCCGTCTGCGTGGCGGCTCGCTGGCCTCCGTCGCCGCCGAAGCGGCGCTCGCCGGCGCCAACGCGCTCGCTCTGCTCGATCCCGAGGGCGTCGCCGAGATCCTGACTGCGGCCCGGGTCGAGTTGATCGGTCCGCGCACCTTCCGGCTCTCGCAGATGATCCGCGGCCTGGGCGGTTCCGAGCCGGCCGCCGGACGGGCCTTGAACGTGGGCGCGCGCCTCGTCGTGCTCGATGGTGCAGCTGAAGCGCTGACCGCTGCTCTCGACGATGTCGGCCGCTCCTGGCGCTACCGGATCGGTCCTGCCAACGCCGATGTCGCCGGCGCGGCGATGCGCGAGCTTGTCGCGAGCGTGGGAACCGCTGCGCTGCGGCCGCTCGCGCCCGTGCATCCGCAAGCCCGCCGCTCCTCGGCCGGCGTGACCCTCAGCTGGATCAGGCGCACCAGGATCGACGGCGATTCCTGGGAGGCCTTCGAAGTGCCGCTTGGCGAGGAGACGGAGCGCTACCGCCTGACCGTCTACCAGGCGGGCGAGGTGAAGCGAGTCGTCGAGAGCGACAGGCCGGATCTGCTCTATCCTGCCGCCAGCGAGATCGAGGATTTCGGCGAGGCGCAGCCGAGCCTCGACATCGCGCTCGCGCAGCTCAGTCTCGCTGCCGGTGCTGGGCTGCCATGGCGTGGACTCGTCACGATTCGCTGAGCTAGGCTTGTGCCGCTACCGACGCTGCGGACAACTGGCGGGCAGGGGTGTTCATGGCGCATTCACGCGGGCAGGACTAGCGCATGCCAATGACGCTGCTCGATCCGACCACCGCAATCTTCGCCATGCTGACTCTGGTGGCCTCGCCGGTGATTCCGGCCGACACGTCGCAGCCGATTTCCTGCCTCTCGGCGAGCGAGACGCGCGATGCGGTGTCGGATGGCAAGGTCATGCAGCCGGCCGCGGCGTCGCGGCATGCGCGTGAAGCTGCGCCCGGCGAGGTCGTCCGTATCCGCCTCTGCCGGCTCGGCGACGACTATGTCTATGTCGTCACCACCCTCAAGCGCGACGGTCGCGTCGCTCGCGTGACCCTCGACGGGCATTCGGGCAAGGTGGCGGATATCCGCTAGTTCCGTTATTCCCACCCTCATCTTTGCAATGGAGTGACCCCGCCGTGCGATTGCTCGTCGTCGAGGACGACAAGGACCTCAACCGCCAGATCGTCAATGCGCTCGAGAACGCCGGCTATGCGGTCGACAAGGCTTTCGACGGCGAGGAGGGGCTCTATCTCGGCGAGACCGAGCCCTATGACGCCGTGATTCTCGATCTCGGCCTGCCCAAGGTCGACGGCGTCGCCGTGCTGCAAGGCTGGCGACGGGCAGAGAAGACGATGCCGGTGCTGATCCTGACGGCACGCGACCGCTGGAGCGACAAGGTCGCGGGCTTCGACGCCGGCGCCGACGATTATGTCGTCAAGCCCTTCCATATCGAGGAGCTGCTCGCCCGGGTGCGCGCCCTGCTGCGCCGGGCTGCTGGCCATGCCACCTCGGAGCTGATCTGCGGCCCCGTCCGCCTCGACACCCGCGCCAGCCGCGTCGTCGTCGACGGCAATCCGGTGAAGCTGACCTCCCATGAATACCGGCTGCTGGCCTATCTGATGCACCATCAGGGCCGCGTCGTCTCGCGGACCGAGCTGGTCGAACATCTCTACGACCAGGATTTCGACCGCGATTCGAACACCATCGAGGTCTTCGTCGGCCGTCTGCGCAAAAAGCTCGGCGTCGAGATCATCGAGACCGTTCGCGGCCTCGGTTACATCGCCGCCGCTAAGGCCTGAGCCTGCCCATGCCCGCCTCGCGACAGCGTTTCTCGCTCGGGGCGCGGCTCTTCATCTCGGCCGCAATCTGCTGCGCGCTGGTGCTGATCCTGGCGGGCTTCGGCCTGACTACCTTCTACCGGCGCTCGGCCGAGCGCGGCTTCGACGAACGCCTGAGCGTCTACATCAAGGAACTCGTCGCCGATCTCGCCGCGCCGCCCGAAGCCGAGCGCCAGGCGATCGGCGACCTCGGCGAGCCGCGCTTCGATCTGCCGCTTTCCGGCTGGTACTGGCAGATCATCAGGCTCGACGGCGAGCGCCCCAATGTGCGCACCTCGCGCTCACTCGTCGGCGGGCAGTTGCCGAAACTGCTCGACCAGCCGCTGCGGCCGAATGCGCGTGGGCTGCGCGAGAGCTACATCTCCGGTCCGGACGACCGTCGGCTTCGCATCCTCGAACGCGAGATCGATGTCGGCGAGGATGGCCGCTTCACCGTCGGCGTCGCCGCGCCGGCCGACGAGATCGACGGCGACATCCGCGATTTCCGCTTCGCGCTGACCCTGACCTTCCTGTTCCTCGGCCTGGCGCTCGTCGCCTCGACGATCATCCAGGTGCGCTTCGGCCTGCGCCCGCTGGTTCGGCTCGGCGCTGCCGTCGGCACGGTCCGAACGGGCGAGAGCGCCCGCATCGGCGGGCAATATCCTCCCGACCTTGCCCCGCTCGCCGGCGAACTCAACCAGCTGATCGATGCCAACCGCGAGATTCTGGAGCGGGCACGCACCCAGGTCGGCAATCTCGCGCACGCCTTGAAGACCCCCCTCAGCGTCATGCAGAACGAGGCGGAAGCCGCCCGCGGGCCGCTCTCCCAGACGGTTCGCCACCAGGCCGCGATCATGCGCGACCAGGTCCAGTATTATCTCGACCGCGCCCGGGCGGCGGCGTTGTCGGGCGCACTCGGCGGCGTCACCGAGATCGCGCCATCGCTCGATGCGTTGATCCGCACCTTCCAGAAGATCGCTCAAGGCAGGGCGATCCAGTGCAGCCATGATGTTCCGGTCAGCGCCAGGTTCCGCGGCGAGAAGCAGGATCTCGAGGAGATGCTCGGAAACCTGCTGGACAACGCCTTCAAATGGGCGCGCGGCGAGGTTCGCGTCAGCCTCGCTTCCGGCGGCGACCTGCCCGAGGGCCGGCTGGCGCTGCTGATCGACGATGACGGCCCCGGCCTGCCGGCCGATGCAATGGCGGATGTGATCAAGCGTGGCCGCCGGCTCGACGAAACCACGCCGGGCTCCGGGCTTGGGCTTTCCATCGTCGTCGATCTGGCCAAGCTCTATGGTGGCGGGCTGTCGCTGGAACGCTCGCCGCTGGGCGGCCTGCGGGCCCGGCTCATCCTGCCGGCTGTTTGATGCTGCGCATTGCCCGCGTGACCCTTTGTCGCCATCTTCGGACATGAAGCGGGCCGCGCGATTGGTTATGAACGCCTGATGCTGATCTGGATCATCTTTGCGGTCATGACGGGGGCGGCGGTCATGTCGGTGCTCTGGCCGCTCGGCCGGCGCCAACCGCCGATCTTCGCCGATACGGCGGGGGCGACGTCGCTCTATCGTGCCCAGGTCGCCGAGATCGATCGCGATCTTGGTCGCCGTTTGATCGGCGGGGCGGAGGCGGAAGCCGCCAAGGCCGAAGCCGCGCGCCGGCTGCTGCGGGCGGCGGAGATCGAATCCGCTCCGGCGGGCGACAGCGAGCCCTCCCTGCGCCGGCGCCGTGCCGCCTCGGCAATCGCGCTCTCCTGCGTGCCGCTGCTGGCGCTGCTGGTCTATGGCGCCTATGGCTCGCCGACCATGCCGGACCAGCCGCTTGCGGCGCGCCTCAAGACGAGCCCCGCCGGGCAGGATTTCGAGATCGCGCTGGCGCGCATCGAGGCGCATCTCGCTGCCAACCCGACCGATGGCAAGGGCTGGTCGGTGCTGGCGCCCGTTTATCTTCGACAGGGTCGCTTTGACGATGCGGCCAGGGCCTTCGCTGCGGCGATCCGCCATGGCGGGCCGAGCGCCGAGCACCATGCCGGGCAGGGGGAGGCGCTGATCCTCGCGGCGGGCGGCGTCGTCACCGCGGCGGCGCGCGAGAGCCTGGCCGCGGCGGTCAAGCTCGACCCCGCCAATCCGCGGGCGCGCTTCTTCCTGGCGATCGGCGAAGAGCAGGACGGCAAGATCCCCGAGGCCGTCGCCTTGCTCAAGGCCCTGCTCGCCGAGGCACCGGCCGATGCGCCGTGGACGGGGGCGGTGCGGGCCCGCCTCGAAGGGCTGCAAGGCTCGTCCGACCCGGCTGCTGCCGCGATCGCGAATCTTCCAGCGCAGGATCAGACGGTGGCGATCCGCGGCATGGTCGACAGTCTTGCCGCCCGGCTCGGCGAAGGCGGCGGCACTCTGGCCGAATGGTCCCGCCTGATCCGCTCGCAGGCTGTCCTCGGCGAGAAGCCGGCGGCGCTCAAATCACTCGCGACGGCGCGCGAACGTCTCGCGGCCGATGCCGATGCGCTCACAGCGCTCGGGACGCTCGCGGGCGAACTCGGCTTGCAGGAGGCGGCCCGATGACTGCGCAGACCGGCTTTCCGCGTAGTCCGGCACGCAAGGGTATGACGCGCAAGCAGCGCCGGATGGTGATGATCGCCTCGGCCGGCGCGGTGCTCGCCATCTCCGCTGGCCTCGTCGCCTATGCGCTGCGCGACAGCATCGTCTTCTTCTATGGGCCGACCGAGGTGACCGAGAAGGGCTTGGCGCCGGGAACGCGCCTGCGCCTCGGCGGATTGGTCGGGGAGGGCTCGGTCGTGCGCTCTCCTGGCCAGAAGGTCAGCTTCACCGTCACCGATGCCAAGACGACGATGACGGTCAGCTATACCGGCCTGCTGCCTGATCTCTTCCGCGAGGGGCAGGGCGTCGTCACCGAAGGCGTGCTCGAGGGGCCCGGCCGCTTCCGCGCCGATTCCGTTCTCGCCAAGCATGACGAGAACTACATGCCCCGCGAGGTCGCGGACGCTTTGAAGAAGCAGGGTCATTGGCAGCCAGGCGACGCGAAGGCGGGCTCTGCCGCCGCCGCGACGCCGGCACCGGCGAAATAGGGCGGGGCGATGATCGTCGAAATTGGTCACTTCGCGCTTGCGCTGGCACTGGGCGTCGCGGTTATCCAAACGATCGTACCGCTCTGGGGCGTCGCCCGTCAGGACCCCGTCCTGGCTTCGGTCGGCCCGGCCGCCGCGATCGCCTGCTTCCTGCTCGTCTCGATTGCCTTCGGCAGCCTGGTCTTCTCCTATGTCGTCTCGGATTTCTCGGTCGAGAACGTCGCCGCGAATTCGCATTCGACGCAGCCCCTCATCTACAAACTGACCTCGACCTGGGGGAACCATGAGGGCTCGATGCTGCTCTGGGTCCTCATCCTCGTGCTGTTCGGCGCGCTGGTCGCGCTGTCGCGGCGCTCGCTTCCGGCCCGGCTGCGCGCCGGCGCGCTGGCCGCGCAGGGCTCCATCACGGTCGCTTTCCTTGCCTTCACGCTCCTGACCTCCAACCCGTTCCGCCGCCTCGTTCCGGCGCCAGCCGAGGGGCAGGACCTCAACCCGCTCCTTCAGGATCTCGGTCTCGCGATCCATCCGCCGCTGCTCTACATCGGCTATGTCGGCTTCTCGATCTCCTATGCCTTCGCCGTCGCGGCGCTGATCGACGGGCGCATCGATGCCGTCTGGGCCCGCGCAGTGCGTCCCTGGACGCTGCTCGCCTGGACCTTCCTGACACTCGGCATCTCCATGGGCTCCTACTGGGCCTATTATGAGCTCGGTTGGGGCGGCTGGTGGTTCTGGGATCCGGTCGAGAACGCTTCGCTGATGCCCTGGATCGCCGGCACCGCGCTGATCCATTCGACCGTGGTGATGGAGAAGCGCGACGCGCTGAAAGTCTGGACGATCCTGCTGGCGATCCTGACCTTCTCGCTCTCGCTGCTCGGCGCCTTCATCGTCCGTTCCGGCGTGCTGACCTCGGTGCACTCCTTCGCCACCGACCCGCAGCGCGGCCTGTTCATCCTTGCCATTCTGATCATCTTCGTCGGCGGCTCGCTGGCGCTGTTCGCCTGGCGAGCGCCGCTGCTGCGGCAGGGCGGCCTGTTCGCGCCGGTCTCTCGGGAGAGCGCGCTCGTCGTCAACAATCTCTTCCTCGCGACGGCCTGCGCCACCGTCTTCATCGGCACGCTCTATCCGCTGGCGCTGGAAATGGTGACCGGCGACAAGATCTCGGTCGGCCCCCCCTTCTTCAACGCCACCTTCCTGCCCGTGGTCGTGCCCTTGCTGCTGCTGCTGCCGATCGGCCAGTCGCTCGCCTGGAAGCGTGGCGATCTGCTCGGCGCCGCCCAGCGCGCCCAGGTCGCCTTCGGGCTCGGCGTGCTGGTAACGGTCGCGCTGCTTGCCGTGACGCGCGGCGGCCCCGTCCTGGCCCCGCTCGGCATCGGGCTCGGTGTCTTCCTGGTCGCCGGCGCATTCTGGGATGTCGGCGAGCGCGTCGTCGCCCGTGCCAGCGGCGCCGCGGCGATCTGGTCGCGGGCCCGCGGCCTGCCGCGCTCGGCCTGGGGAACGGCCTTCGCCCATGCCGGCGTCGGCGTTTGTGTCATCGGCATCGCCGCGACCGCCTGGAGCACCGAGGGGATCGGCTTCCTGAAGCCTGGCCAGAGCCTGACCAGCGGCCGCTACACCTTTACGCTGGAATCGATCGCCCCGCGCAGCGGGCCGAACTTCACCGAGGAGGTCGCGCGCTTCAAAATCCGTTCCGGCGAGCGCGAGATGAAGCCGGTCGAGTCGATGAAGCGGATGTATACGGCGCGCGCCATGCCGACGACCGAGGCGGGCATCCGCAGCGACGGCTTCAGCCAGGCCTATGTCAGTCTCGGCGAGCGCGAGGCCGATGGCAGCATCGCGGTCCGGGCGTATGACAAGCCGCTGGTCCTGCTGATCTGGATCGGCTCGCTGATCATGGCCTTCGGCGGCGCTCTCTCGCTGACCGACCGGCGCTTCCGGCTGGCTGCACCGCGCCGCGCCGCGCCGGCCCCTGCCATGCCGCAGGCAGCAGAGTGAGGTCGATGCGCCTGGCGTCCGTCCTGTTCTGCCTGGGACTCGCCCTGGCCGGCCCCGCGGTCGCGGTCCAGCCGGACGAGATCCTGCCCAATGCGGCGCTGGAGCAGCGCGCGCGCCAGCTCTCCTCCGGGCTGCGCTGCCTGGTCTGCCAGAACCAGTCGATCGACGATTCCGATGCGCCGCTGGCGCGCGATCTGCGCATCCTGGTGCGCGAACGCCTCGTCGCCGGCGATAGCGACCGCGCCGTCATCGCTTTCGTCGTGGCCCGCTATGGTGACTTCGTCCTGCTCAGCCCGCCGGTCAATGCCCGCACCATCGCTCTCTGGGTCGCGCCTTTCACGATCCTCGCCGCCGGCCTGATCTTCCTCTGGCGGCGACGCCGGATGAACGCCGCACCCGCCACGGCGACCCCGACGCTGACCGCTGACGAACAGCGCCGCCTCGACGAACTCACGCGTGGCGACTCTTGATCTGGATCAGACGGAGATACCGCACTGGCGGTGCATTTCGCCCCTGATCGACGGGGTCATGGCGGCACTCCAACTTATCGTGCCTGCGCGTAGTGAAGAAGGCGCCAGCCTGGCCTGGCCTGCAAAGACGCGGGCGAAACAGGCTGCCGCCGCTCCAGAATAGCCGCGCTGGCGCGCAATTCTCTGGCCCGCTCGATAGGCGTCACCCGTCATCTTCTGCGGGACAGTCGGATCGCCGGGTGCAGGGCGCGATGGTCGCCGTTCTGCCAGACGATCGACCCCGCAGCGAAGGCGCTGATCGGCGTTATAGGCCGGCGTTGAGGCGGCGTACCAACCGCGAGCGCCGTTTGCTCTCTCTACGACCACGGCATGCTTTGCGAACACTCGCGCATAGCATTCCGGATTGGCATAGCCCCGTCGTTGCGCGATTTGAAAGCCGACTTCATGGGCTGTTCGGCTCTGCGCCGTCGCGGCGTGGCTTGCTACGGTAAGCACCGCGGCGATCGCGAACCTGACAATGTTTGCCATTCGGCCTTGCCCTCGTTCCGCGCATCGCCGACGAGGCAAACGCAGATGTAGCCGGTTGTCAAACGGAGCGGCGCCGCGGCAACCGGCATTCTTACGAAACTGTCATGCTCGGGCGAAATCCAGGTAAGGCGCGGGCCGTCATGGTGCAGGGGACGAAGCAGGAAAACCCTGCGTTCCGTACCGAGGTTTGCGCCATGAATTCCAACGAGAACAACACCGAGACCACTTTCCGCCAGCCGGCTCCCGCCCGCTCGATCCTCAAGCGCGGCGCGCTGATCGCCGGCGCTGCGACGCTGAGCATCGGCCTAATGGCCGGCCTTGCCGACAACCTGCTGACCACGCATGGCGGCGCCAACGCGCAGCCGATCCAGCTCTCCGGCGTGCAGATGCAGCTGCCGTCCTTCGCCGACGTCGCCGAGAAGGTGAAGCCGGCCGTCGTCTCCGTCCGCGTCAACTCGCGTCTCGCCAGCACCGGCGAGGAAGGCGAGAGCGGCCCCAACGTCCTGCCGCCCGGCCATCCGCTGGAGCGCTTCTTCCGTCAGTTTGACGAGCAGCAGAATCCGCGTTCCGGCCGGCCGGCGCCCGAGCGTCGCGCGATGTCGCAGGGTTCGGGCTTCTTCGTCAGCCAGGACGGCTATGTCGTCACCAACAACCACGTCGTCGAGAAGGCGTCCCAGGTCGAGCTCGTCACCGACGACGGCAAGACCCTGACCGCCAAGGTCGTCGGCACCGATCCGCGTACCGATCTCGCCCTGCTCAAGGTCAACGAGTCCGGCAACTACCCCTTCGTCCAGCTGGCCGGCGCCAAGCCGCGCATCGGCGAGTGGGTGATGGCGGTCGGCAACCCGTTCGGCCTCGGCGGCACGGTCACGGCCGGCATCGTCTCGGCCCAGGGCCGCGACATCGGCTCGGGTCCCTATGACGATTTCCTCCAGATCGATGCGGCGGTGAACCGCGGCAATTCCGGCGGTCCGACCTTCAACCTCAAGGGCGAAGTCGTCGGCGTCAACACCGCGATCTTCTCGCCTTCCGGCGGCAATGTCGGCATCGCCTTCGCCATTCCGGCGGCCACCGTCACCAACGTGGTCGAGTCGCTGAAGAAGGACGGCACGGTGGCGCGCGGCTTCATCGGCGTGCAGATCCAGCCGGTCACCGCCGAGGTCGCCGATGCGATCGGCCTGAAGGATGCCAAGGGCGCCCTGATCGCCTCGGCGCAGGTCGATGGTCCGGCCGCCAAGGCTGGCCTGAAGCGCGGCGATACGATCCTGGCCGTGAACGGCGAGAAGATCGCCGACGCCCGCGACCTCTCGCGCAAGATCGCGACCTTCGCGCCCGGCGCGAAGACCAAGCTGACGATCTGGCGCGACGGCAAGGAGCGTGATGTCTCGTTCGAGGTCGGTCGCCAGCCGGCGGCCTGACCCCGGCGTAACCAAGTAGGGTGTGTTCCAGCGCGTAAGCGTGAGTTCAACAAGCTGGAATATGCTCGGGGCGGATGGTTTTCTCCGGCTGTCACGTCGCCCCCATGCCGGGGAAATCCGCCGCTTCCGCGGCAGGTCGGATCGTCACATCCGGCCTGCCGCTTTTCCGTTTGCTGAGGTAACCTGCCGCCATGCGACTCCTGATCGTCGAAGACGACGCCGAAGCGGCGGCTTATCTGGTCAAGGCCTTCCGTGAGGCCGGCCATGTTCCCGACCATGCCGCCGATGGGCTCGAAGGCTATGCGCTCGCCCAGGGCGGCAGCTACGATGTTCTCGTCGTCGACCGCATGCTGCCGCGCATGGACGGGCTCTCGCTGATCCGCTCGCTGCGCGAGCAGGACGATGCGACGCCGGCCCTGATCCTGTCGGCGCTCGCCCAGGTCGACGACCGGGTCAAGGGCCTGCGCGCCGGCGGCGACGATTACCTGCCCAAGCCCTATGCCTTCTCCGAGCTGCTCGCCCGGGTCGAAGTTCTGGCGCGCCGGCGCGGTGCGCCCGCTTCCGAGCCGACGACCTACCGTGTCGGCGATCTCGTGCTCGACCGGCTGGCCCATCGCGTCACCCGGGGCGGTGAGGAGATCGTGCTGCAGCCGCGCGAGTTCCGCCTGCTCGAATATCTGATGAAGCATGCCGGGCAGGTCGTGACCCGCACCATGCTGCTGGAGAATGTCTGGGACTATCATTTCGACCCCCAGACCAACGTCATCGACGTCCATGTCTCGCGGCTTCGCGCCAAGATCGACAAGGGCTTCGAACACGCGATGATCCACACCATCCGCGGCGCGGGATACATGGTCCGTGACACAGCTCGCTGATCGGGCTGCGCCGGCCGGCGGCCAGCGCTTCCTGCCAAACCTCTTCCGCACCACCGCCTTCAGGCTGACGGCGGTGTATCTCGTCGTCTTCGCGCTCTTCGCCGCCTTCGTGCTCGGCTATGTCGCGTGGAACGCCAAGACCCTGCTCGACGACCAGATCCGCTCGACCATCGACGCGGAGATCCAGGGGTTGGCCGAACAGCAGCGCCTGGGTGGCATCAGGCGGTTGGTCCAAACCATCGAGCGGCGCTCGCGCGGGCCGGGCGCTTCGCTCTATCTCGTCGTGACGCCGACCGGCGAACGGATCGCCGGCAATATCGAGGCGCTGCAGCCGGGCACGCTCGACCGGCCGGGCGAGCGGGAAATCCAGTACGCCCGTTCCTCCGAGGCGCTGGACCAGATCAATCACGCCATGGTCCGTGTCTTCATGCTTCCGGCGGGCTTCCGCCTGCTGGTCGGGCGTGATGTCGAGGAGCGCGAGCGGCTGCGGGTCATCATCAAGCGGGCCGCCGCCTGGTCGCTGCTGCTCGTCGTGGTGCTCGGCTGCTTCGGCGGCTGGTTCGTGGCGCGGCGTGTGCTCAAGCGCATCGACGGCATGACCGACAGCGCCCGCTCGATCATGGCCGGCGACCTGAAGGGCCGGCTCTCCATATCCGGAACCGGCGACGAGCTCGACCGGCTGGCGCTCAATCTCAACGCCATGCTCGACCGCATCGGCGAGCTGATGAGCGGCATGCAGCAGGTCTCCGACAACATCGCCCACGACCTGAAGACGCCGTTGACGCGCCTGCGCAACCGCGCCGAGGAGGCGCTGCGCACGGCGCAGACGCCGGAGCAGCTGCGTGCCGCGCTCGATGGCTCGATCGACGAGGCCGACGGGCTGATCCGCGTCTTCAACGCGCTCCTGATGATCGCGCGTCTCGAAACCCGACAGATCAACGACAGCATGGCGCCGCTGGATCTGTCGGAGATCGTCGACGGACTGGGCGAGCTCTACGAGCCGCTGGCCGAGGAGGCCGGGCTGTCGCTTTCCGTTTCGGTCGAGCCCGGGCTTTCGCTGACCGGCAATCGCGAGCTGATCGGCCAGGCGCTCGCCAACCTGATCGACAATGCGCTGAAATATGGCAGGCAGCAGGGCGACGCCCCGGCGACGGTCGAGGTCGCGGCGCGGCGCGTCGGCGAGACGGTCGAGCTCGGTGTCGCCGACCATGGCCCGGGCATTCCCGAAGCCGATCGCGCTCGGGTGCTGGAGCGCTTCGTCCGGCTCGACCAGAGCCGCAGCCAGCCGGGCTTCGGGCTCGGCCTCGCCCTCGCCTCGGCGGTGGCGCACTTGCACGGAGGCGCCGTGCACCTTTCCGACAACGCACCCGGCCTGAAGGTGGTGATGTCGCTGCCCCTGGCGCCGCCCGCTGTGGAAAGCCATGGCGCGGGCGAGCCTGCGGGCTCGACTTCCCAGCCAAACCCGGCAGGGTTCCAGTCGGCCTGAATCGGGCCGTTGCCGGGGAGGGCCGCATGAGCGAGCCGCTATGCGAGCGCCTGAGGGCGGCGCCGGTGCTGCCGGCGCGCGCCGGGGCGCAGGCGCTGGTCGCGCGTGAACTGCTGGAACGCCTGCACGATGCCGAGGCAGGCGGGGCGCTCTCCGAGCATTTCTCGACATGCCCGGCCTCGCAGGAGCTGGTCGCGGGGCTCCTCGCCCATTCGCCCTTCCTCACCCAGATCATGCGGCGCGACCCCGCGGGCCTGCTCGCGTCGCTCACCGAGGATCCGGCGGAGCGCCGCGATGCCTTGCTCCGCGATATCGCCGCCAGCGGCGGGCCGGAGATGGCCACGGCCGATCTGATGCGCGAACTGCGCCGCTTCCGGCAGGCGATGGCGCTGCTCGTCGCGCTCGCCGATATCGGCGGCTCCTGGACGGTCGAGGAGGTCACGGCGGCGCTGAGCGCCACCGCCGACATGGCGGTCCGGTTGGCGAGCGAGCATGCGTTGCGCCAGGCGGCCGATCTCGGCCGGATCACGCTGCCGGACCTAAGTGACCCCGGCACCGGCTCCGGCCTCGTCGTGCTGGCGCTCGGCAAGCACGGCGCCGGTGAGCTCAACTACTCCTCCGACATCGACATCGTCGTCTTCTTCGATCCGGAGATGGCCGAGGCGGCCGGCGTCGCCGAGCCATCGAGCTTCTTCGTCAAGCTGACCCAGCAGATCGCCCGCATCATCCAGGAGCGCACGCCCGACGGCTACGTCTTCCGCGTCGACCTGCGGCTGCGGCCGGACCCGGGCTCGACCCATGTCGCGGTCGCCCTGCCGACCGCCTATTCCTATTACGAGACCGTCGGCCAGAACTGGGAACGCGCCGCGATGATCAAGGCGCGCCCGGTCGCCGGCGACCTTGCGCTCGGCCGTCGCTTCCTTGCCGATCTCGCCCCCTTCATCTGGCGCAAATACTTCGATTTCGCTGCGATCGCCGATATCCACGCGATGAAGCGGCAGATCCAGTCGGTGAAGGGTTTTGAGGCGCTCGCCGTCGCCGGCCATAACGTCAAGCTCGGGCGCGGCGGCATCCGCGAGATCGAGTTCTTCGTCCAGACCCAGCAGCTCGTTTTCGGCGGCCGCCGGCCGGCGCTGCGCGGGCCACGGACCCTCGAAATGCTTGCCGAGTTGACCAATGAGGGCTGGATCAATCCGCAGGCGCGCGACGAGCTCGGCGAGTCCTATCGCTTCCTGCGCACCATCGAGCACCGTCTGCAGATGCGCCATGACGAGCAGACGCAGACCTTGCCGACCGAGGCCAAGGATCTCGAGGCCTTCGCCCGCTTCTGCGGCTACCCTTCCACCGCCGCCTTCGGCAAGGTGCTGACCGCCCATGCCCGGCGTGTCGAAGGGCATTACGCGCTGCTGTTCGAGGATGCGCCGAGCCTCGCCAGCGAGGCCGGGGCGCTGTCCTTCACCGGCACCGAGGACGACCCAGAGACGCTCGAGACGCTGCGCAAGCTCGGCTTCCGCCAGCCCAAGGCGGCGGCCGAGACCGTACGCGGCTGGCATTTCGGCCGCCGTGCGGCCGTCACCAGCGCCCGGGCTCGCGAGGTCTTGACCGAGCTGACGCCGGCCTTGCTGGTGGCGTTGGGGCGCACGACCGATCCGGACGGTGCGCTCGCGCATCTCGACAATGCCTTCGTGCGCATGCCCGCGGCGGTGGAGCTTCTGACCCTGCTGCGCTCGCGCGAGGCGCTGCTCGGGATCTTCGCCGAGATACTCGGCAGTGCACCGCGCCTAGCCAAGGTCGCGGCGCTCTATCCGCATGTGCTCGACGCGGTGATCGACCCGGCCTTCGGAGCGCCCAGCCATCGCCCGGAGACGGTGGCGCAGCGGGTCCGGGCCGTCGTCGGCACGCCACCTAGCGTCGAGGAAGGGCTCGACCGGATGCGCGATGCCGCGCGGCAGGAGAACTTCCTCGTCGGCGCCCGTTTGCTCTCCGGCGTGATCACGGCGGAGCAGGCCGGCCATGGCTATGCGGCGGTCGCCGAGGCCTGCCTCAGGACCGCCTTCGACGACACGCGCGCCGCCTTCGTCGCCGAGCATGGCGTCATTGCCGGAGCCGAAGCGGTGGTGGTCGGGCTCGGCCGGCTCGGTGCCGGGGAGCTGACCCCTTCTTCGGACCTCGATCTGATGCTGCTCTATGACCGGCCGGAGCATGCCGAGCCGAGCGGCGGCAGCCGCCCGCTCGACCCCGTCACTTGGCATGTCCGCTTCACCCAGCGGCTGGTCGCGGCCCTGACGGTGCCGACGCGGCGCGGTACGCTCTACCATGTCGATCTGCGCCTGCGCCCCTCCGGCAACAAGAGCCCGGCGGCGACCCAGTTCGAGGGCTTCATCGCCTATCATCAGGGCGAGGCCGAAATCTGGGAGGAGATGGCGCTGACCCGTGCCCGCGTCGTCGCGGGCGATCCGGCGCTGAAGCGGCGCGCCGAAGCTGCGATCCGCGATATCCTGCGGCGTCGACGCGAGCCGGCGAAGGTCGCTGCCGCCGTTGCCGAGATGCGCGCGCTGATCGCCAAGGAGAAGGGCGAGGCCGACCCCTGGGATCTCAAGCTCGCGGCCGGCGGCCTGACCGATCTCGATTTCCTCGCCCAGTTCCTGGTCCTCGCCCATGCGCATGATCATCCGGAGCTGCTGGCTCAGACGACGGCAGGCGTCTTCCAGGCCGCACGTGGTACCGGTCTGATCGCCGAAGACGACGCCATGCGGCTGGCCGGGGCCGCGCGGCTGCTCGGCGACGTCCAGCTCTGGCAGCGCTTCACGGTCGAGGAGCGGTTCGATCCGAAGGCCGTGCCGGAGCGGGTGCTGCGCCGGATCGCGACCGCCGTCGGCCTGCCGGACGCCAAGGTGCTGAAGGCCGAACTCGACGAGACGCGCGGGCGGGTGCGGACGCTGTTTCGCCAGGTGCTGGCCGCGGCGAAGGGCTGAAGGGGCCGAGCCGGTTCTGCCGACCCGCGAGCCTTACGCTGCGACGAGGTCGAGCTCCGGGCTGCTCTCGTTCTTGAGCGGCAGATGCACCATCACGATGGTGCCGGAGCCGATCACCGAGCGGATGCGCAGTCCGCCGCCATGCAGCTCCGCCAGCGAGCGGGCGATCGCCAGGCCCAGCCCCGAGCCCTTGTAGCTGCGCGCCATCTCGCCCTCGACCTGTTCGAAGGGGCGGCCGATCCGGCCGATCTTTTCCGGCGGGATGCCGATCCCGGAATCCTCGACATAGATGTTGAGCGCGCCCGGCGCCTGCCGCACGCGGATCGCGATGTCGCCGCCCTCCGGGGTGAATTTCACGGCATTGTCGAGCAGGTTGGAGAGAATCTGGAACAGCGCATGCGAGTCGGCCTCGAGGCGCAGGTCGCTGGCGACCTCACAGGCGAAGGTGAGCCGCTTGCGGGCGATCGCTTCCTGGTGGGTGCGCGCCGCCTCGGCGATGACCGGATCGAGCGCCACGTCGGCCTTCTCCAGCGTGATCTTGCCGGCCTCGATCTTGGCCATGTTCAGGATGTCGTTGATCACGGCGAGCAGGTAGCCGCCACTGGAGCGGATGTCGCGGACATACTCGTCATAGCGCTCTGAGCCGAGCTGGCCGAAGAGCCGCGCTTCCATGATCTCTGAGAAGCCGATGATGGCATTGAGCGGCGTGCGCAGCTCATGGCTCATATTGGCGAGGAATTCGGACTTGGCCCGGTTGGCGCTCTCGGCCGAGGCCTTCTGCTCGAGATAGAGCTCGGCCAGTTCGGCGAGCTGCTGGGCCTGCGCTTCGAGCTTCTGGCGCGAGGCCTTGAGGTCGGTCACCGTGGTCAGCAGCTGGTGCTCGGAACGGGTCAGGCGTTCCTCCTGCTGCTTCAGGGTGGTGATGTCGGTGCCGACCGAGACCGAGCCGCCATCCTTGGTGCGGCGGCCATTGATCTGGAGCCAGCGTCCGTCCGAGAGCTTGGCCTCGTAGGAGTGGCTGCCTGGCTCGGCGCGCGAGCTGCGGACCGGCTCCCGGTCGACGCTTGGCTGGGCGCTGCAGTTCATGATCGCTTCATAGCTCGCCCCGGTGCGTACGAGCTCCGGCGGGAGCTGGTGGAGCTGCTGATACTTGGCGTTGCAGAGCACGAGCTTGCGGTCGGCGTCCCAGAGCACGAAGGCTTCCGAGATCGCCTCGACGGCGTCGCGCAGGCGCATGTCGGCGGTCGCGGTGCGGGCGGCCATGCGGTGCTGTTCGGAGATGTCGACGACGATGCCGACGAGGTGGCGGGCGCCGGTGCGGCGATCGAGCACGAGCTCGGCGCGGGCCTTGAGCCAGATCCATTTGCCGCTGGCATCGCGGACCCGGAATTCCTGGTCGAGATGGGTGGCCTCGTCGCGGCTGATCGCATCGGCCAGCGCATAGAGGTCGGCATCGTCGGGGTGGATGAAGGCGTTGACCTCGCCGAAGGACATGAACTCGCCGGTGCGGTTGTAGCCGAGCATGGCGTACATCGAATCCGACCAGTAGATCCGCCCCTTCGCCAGGTCCCAATCCCAGAGGCCGCAATGGCCGCGACTGAGCGCCGTGTCGATGCGTTCGCGCACGCAGTCGCAATCGTCGTCGGCTGCCCGGGCGCGTTTCGATTGCAGGATGAAGGCGAGCGTGATGCCGGCAAGCACGATTCCGGCAGAGGCGAACAGGACCAGAATGGAACGCTGCCGTTCGTCCCAGACCGAAAGCGCGCGCTTGACCGGCTGGAGCACGGCGACCTGGCCGAAGGGGGCGGCGAGGTTGCGCACGGTCGCCAGCGTCTCGAGGCCGCCCGGAAGCATGATCTTCATGACCCCGGCCCGTTCGGCGAAGACGGTCAGCGCCTGGGCCGGGCCGAGCAGCTCGATCAGGCTGCGGCTGCCGCTGCCGATCATCGGCTCGCTGGCGATCAGCATGCCGGAGGCGTCGCTGACATGGACGATGCGGCCGCGGCCGGCGATGTGCTTGGTGCTCAGCGCCGCGAGAATGGCGCGCAGGTCCTTTTCGTCGCGGGAGGCAAGATCCAGCTCTCGGGCGAGCAGGGCGGCGAGTAAATCGAGGTCCGTTGCTGTGTCGGCGAGCGCGTCGTCTCGCAGGGCATTGGTTTGAACATAGGCGCCGAGCGCCATGATCACGACAAATGCGGCAACCAAGGCCGGAATGACCTTACGGAAGGCCGGTTCCAGCTTTTCAAAGCGCTGGTAGAGCGGGTGTGTCAACGATCTTGCGACACCAAGAATTGAGCCCGCGCGCACGTTTGCGCAAGCCGCGTTTGCACGCGTCATGCCCGTTCCCCCTTCGGAAGCGATGTACCGTCAGTAAGATCGGGAGACGTGCCGCATCCCCGAATCAGTTTCAGTTGAATCCGCGGGGGGCGCTTTGTCTAGCTTTGAGTTGAGTGGAACCGTTACTTTACGCGCCCAGGTTGTGTAAAATTGTCAATGAATCCTGGGCGCGTAATGAAATGTTAACCTTCTCGACAGGTGGCGTCGCGGTGGTCCATCTGCCTTAGCGTCAGGCCAGCGAGCGCGTGGCGATATCGGCGACGTCGCGCGACAATCCAGGGGTCGCCGCGACCATGGCGAGCGCGCTCCTTGCCATCTCCCGGCGGCGGTCCTCGAGCATGCGCCAGGTCTTGAACGAGCCGAGCAGGCGCGAGGCGATCTGCGGGTTGGCGCGGTCGAGCTCGATCACGATTCCGGCAATGAACTCGTAGCCGGCGCCGTCTGGGCGGTTGAACTGCGTCAGGTTGGCTGCGAAGCCGCCGATCAGCGCCCGGACCCGGTTGGGATTGCCGAGCGAGAAGGCCGGGTTGCCCATCAGCTCCCTGACGCGATCGAGGGTGCCGGCCTCCGGAATCAGCGCCTGCGCCATCAGCCATTTGTCGAGGACGAGCGGCTCGCCGGCATAGAGGGTGGCGAAGCGGGCGATCAGCGCCTCGCGCGCCTCGCCTGGGATCAGTGTCATCGCCGCCAGCGCCGCAAGCCGGTCGGTCAGATTGTCGGCCTCGGCGAACTGCACCTGCGCCAGCTTGCTCGCCTCCTCCGGCACGGCGAGGGCGAGCAGGCCCAGCGCCTCGTTGCGGAGCGCCCGGCGGCCGGCGGGGCCGGCAGCCGGTGAATAGGGGCCGGCCTCGCGCAGCTTCTGGTGCACGGCGGTCAGCGGCTGAGCCAGCGCCACGCCGATTGCGCGCGACAGCTTGCGATGCGCGGCGAAGACGGCGTCGGGGTCGACATCGCGGCCGATCTCGCGGGCGATGTCGGCCGGGCCCGGCAGGCGCAGGACCTGGGCGGCGAAGGCCGGGTCGGCAGTCGCCGGGCCGGCGAGGAAGCCTTCCAGTGCCTGTGCCAGCTCGCCGGCCTTGTCGCCAAGATCGCCCGGATTGCCGCTCGCCCCGGCGCGTACCAGCGCCCGCGTTGCCACGGTCTGGAAGGCCTGCCAGCGGTTGAAGGAATCGCTGTCGGCGGTGAACAGGCGCAGCAATTCGGCATCGCCGAGATCGAGCTCGAGCCGGACCGGCGCCGAGAAGCCGCGCAGCAGCGAAGGGGCGGGCGCCTCGGCAAGGCCTGTGAAGGTCAGGCTCAGCGAGGGCTGGTCGAGCACCACGACCCCGCTGGCCTTCAGCGCCGGCGAGATGCTGTTGAGCGGCAGGTCGCCTGCCTTGCCGACGAGGCCGAGCGCGATCGGGATGACGACCGGCGCCTTCTCCTGCTGTCCCGGCGTCGGCGGCGTCGACTGGGCAAGGTAGAGCGTGAAGCTCTTTGCGGCGGCATCGTAGCGGCCGCTCGCCACCACGGTCGGTGTCCCCGCCTGCTCGTACCATCTGGCGAAATGCGCGAGATCCTGGCCCGAGGTCTCGATGAAGCAGTCGAGGAATTCCTCGATCGTCGCCGCCGTGCCGTCGCAGCGCTCGAAATAGAGGTCCATGCCGCGCGCGAAGGCGTCGTCGCCGATCAGGACCTTGAGCATGCGGATCACCTCCGCGCCCTTCTCGTAGACCGTCGGCGTGTAGAAGTTGTTGATCTCCTTGTAGGCGCGCGGCCTGACCGGATGGGCGAGGGGGCCGGCATCCTCGGAGAACTGCGTCGAGCGCAGGGTGCGGACATCGGCGATGCGCTTCACCGGGCGCGAGCGCTCGTCGGAGGAGAATTCCTGGTCGCGGAAGACGGTGAGGCCCTCCTTCAGGCAGAGCTGGAACCAGTCGCGGCAGGTGATGCGGTTGCCGGTCCAGTTGTGGAAGTACTCATGGGCGATGATCGCCTCGATCGAGATGTAGTCGCCATCGCTCGCCGTCAGCGGATCGGCCAGGACATATTTGTCGTTGAAGATGTTGAGGCCCTTGTTCTCCATCGCCCCCATGTTGAAGTCCGAGACGGCGACGACGTTGAACACGTCGAGATCGTAGTTGCGGCCGAAGACGCGCTCGTCCCAGCGCATGCAGCGCACCAGCGAATCCAGCGCCCAGCCGGCCCGGCCGGCCTTGCCCGGCTCGACATAGACCGCAAGCTCGACCTTGCGGCCATCGGCCGTGACATAGTCCTGCCGGACATGGTCGAGCTTTCCGCCGACCAGCGCAAAGAGATAGGCCGGCTTGGGATGCGGGTCGTGCCAGACGGAAAAATGGCGCTCGCCGCCGGGAAGCTCCGCCGCAGCGACGAGGTTGCCGTTGGCGAGCAGCACCGGCGCCTCCGCCTTCGCCGCTTCCAGCCGGACGGTGTAGACGCTCATCACGTCGGGCCGGTCGAGGAAATAGGTGATGCGGCGGAAGCCGTCGGCCTCGCATTGCGTGCAGTAGACGCCGCTGGAGCGGTAGAGCCCCATCAGCTTGGTGTTGGCGCCGGGATTGAGCTCGGTCTCGATCCGCAGCGAGAACGGTCGCTCCGGCGGGGAGGCCAGCGTCAGCGCCTGCGGCGTGGCGCTGTAGAGCCCGGGGTCGAGCGGTACATCGTCCAGCGCGATCGAGCCCAGTGCCAGCTCGTCGCCGTCGAGCACGAGCGGCGCGCCCGGGCGCCCCAGCGGATTCGGCCTGAGCTGCAGCAGGGCGCGCACCCGCGTCCTGGTCGCGTCGAGGACGATATCGAGATCGACGGCGTCGATCAGCCAGTCGGAAGGGCGGTAATCCTCGAGGCGGATCATCGGGGCGTCTTCGGCGCGCATGGCTCGTCCGATCATTGCAGGCAGGTTGTTTCGTCTTACAGGCTGGGCAGGAGAACCGAAAACGGGTTCGCGCGCCTCCTAGTGGCTTTCCGTGCTGGCGACCGGCTCGGCATGGCTCACGAGCCTGCAGACATCGGGGCGTGCTTCCCTGACTCTCCGCTCGATGCCGTCGACCGCCCGGTGCACGGCAGCGACGTCGAGCCCGCCATCGGCCCGGCAGTGATAATTGACGACGAGGCCGTTGCGGGTCTCGCGCACGCGCACGCTGTGGATGTCGCGGATCGGTCCGCCGGTTTGCGCAACGCGTGCCGCCTCCTGCGCGATCGCCTTGCCGATCGCCTCGACGGTTTCCCAAGCGGCGTTGTGGCCGCTGGGCTGGCCTGTCTCCATCGGCTCGATATGGGTCTCGACCTCGGTCTCGCCACCGAACTCGGCCCGGATCGCGCTTTCGAGCCGGGTCGCGACGTCATGGGCCTCCGAAAGCGGCAGGCTGGCATCGACCTCCATGTCGAGCGAGACCGAAAGCCGCTCGCCGATCGAGTACACGCTGACATGGTGCACCGGCACCTTCATCTTGAGCGCGATCAAAAGGACGCGCTCCAGCGCCGTTTCGTCGTCGACCTGCACCGGATTGGCGGTGACGGTGATCTCGGCGCCGGCCTCCGCGGCCCCCAGCGCCGCCAGCAGCTCCGCCTTGATCGCGGTGACGCGGTCGAGCGGCAGCGTGCGCGAGACCAGGATGCCGATCTCGCCCTGGACCTGTCCGCCGGCCGGCCGCAGCTTCAGCCATTCGACGCCGACGACGCCCGGCACCTCGGCGGCGGCCTGCCGCAGCCTCTCCGAAACCCCCTTGGGAGCGGCGTCGATCAGCGTGTCGATGGTGCGCCGGCCGAGCCGATAGGCGGTGAGGATCATGTAGAGCGCCAGCGCCAGCGCGGTCGCGCTGTCGGCGAGCGGCACGCCCATTCGCGACAGCACCAGGCCGGCGAGCACCAGCGCGGTGCCGACGAAATCGGTGGCGAAATGCGTCGCCTCGGCAGCGAGCGCCTCGCTGCGCGTGTCCCGCGCCACGGTGGTCAGCGCCCGCCAGCGCGTGGCGTCGACCATTAGCGAGAACAGCAGCACGCCGATGACCAGCGGCGTCACCTCGACGGCGGGCTCGGTGCCGGCGCGCAGGCGGTTGCTCGCCTCCCACAGGATCGCGCCCGAGAGCCCGAACAGGATCGCGGTCTCGAGCAGCGCCGCCAGGGCCTCGACCTTGCCATGGCCGTAATGGTGCTCGTCATCGGCCGGCTTGTCGGCGGCGCGCACCGCAAACCAGGTGAACATGGTCGAGCCGATGTCGATCAGCCCCTGCAGCGCATCGGTCATCAGCGCGAGCGAGCCCGAGACCAGCGCCGCCGCGAATTTGGCCAGCGTCAGCAGGATGCTGGCGAGCACGGAGAACGCCGCCGCCCGCTGCTTGATCCGCGACACCTCGGCCGAAGCGACCGCCCTCGGCATGCTATCCTGCGTTCCGCTCATGATATGTCCGCGCGGGCCCCCTTGGCGAATGGCGGGTTTGGCCCGATCTATCGGCCAGATCAACCCTGGGAGAAGAACCGTGAGATATCTCCACACCATGGTGCGCGTCACCGATCTCGACGCCGCACTCGACTTCTATGTCGGAAAGTTCGGCCTCGTCGAAACCCGACGTATCGAAAACGAGAAGGGCCGCTTCACGCTGGTCTTCCTGGCGGCTCCGGAAGATGCGCCGACGGTGAAGGAGCAGGGCAGCCGCGGCCGGCCGACCCTTGAGCTGACCTATAACTGGGACCCGGAAGTCTATACCGGCGGGCGCAATTTCGGTCATCTCGCCTATGAGGTCGACGACATCTACGCCACTTGCGACAAGCTGATGAAGGCCGGCGTCACCATCAACCGGCCGCCGCGCGACGGCAACATGGCCTTCGTGCGCTCGCCCGACAACATCTCGATCGAGATCCTGCAGAAGGGCGATCCGAAGCCGCCGGCCGAGCCCTGGCTGAGCATGCCGAATACCGGCAGCTGGTAAGGCGCCGCCCCAGGCCGGACGGCTTGCGCGTCCGGCGATTTCCTCCATATGGCCAGTGAAGGGCGGCGCTCCGACCGGGCGCCGCCAACGGGAGATGCGGCCTTGACCAGATCCCTCTTCGGCAGGCTCGACGATGGCACTGCGATCCACGAGGCGCTCTTGCGCTCGCCGGGCGGTGCCGAAGCCAGGGTGATGGAATGGGGGGCGGTGCTGCGCGATCTCGTCGTGCCGCTGCCGGATGGCGGTCGCCAGCGCGTCGTCATCGGCTTTCCGGCCTTTGCCGACTATCCCGCGCATTCCCCGCATATGGGCGCGATCGCCGGCCGCTTCGCCAACCGCATCGGCGGCGGCCGCTTCATGCTCGACGGTGTTTCCTATCGGACACCGCTGAACCAGAACGGCAAGCATTCACTCCATGGCGGCGGCCAGGGTTTTGGCAAGCGGCCCTGGACGCTGGTCCAGCAGGACGAGGCGAGCGCCACGCTGGCGCTGGTCTCGCCGGCCGGCGATGCCGGCTATCCCGGCACGCTGCGGGTCTGGTGCCGCTACGCCCTCGTCGACAACGCGACGCTGCGTCTTGAGCTCTCGGCCACGACCGATGCGCCGACCATCGTCAATCTCGCGCACCACTCCTATTTCCGGCTAGATGACGGGCCCGACATCCTCGACCACGAGCTTGAGGTCCATGCCAATCTGACGACGCCGGTCGATGCCGAACTGATCCCGGACGGCTCACTGACCGACGTCGCCGGCACCCCCTTCGATTTCCGGAAGGCCCGGCCGATCCGCCTCGCCAACGCCGATGGCAGCCGCTTCTGGTACGACCACAACTACATCCTGCGCCGCGACCGGCGCGAAGCGACCGCCGGCGGGCTCGAACTCGCCCATGCGGCGACGCTGCGCTCGCGGCGCTCCGGGCTTGCCATGCAGCTCTGGACCACCGAGCCGGCACTGCAGGTCTATGACGGCGCCAAGCTGAACACCCCGGTGCCGGGGCTGGGCGGTGTTGCCTACGGCCCCAATGCCGGGATAGCGCTGGAGCCGCAGCATGTCCCGGATTCGCCGAACCTGCCGCATTTCCCCTCTACGGTGCTGCGGCCGAGCGAGGTCTATCGCCAGGTCAGCGAATTCAGGTTCGGAGCTTGAGCGGCATGGCCGGCGTCTTCTGTCTTGGTATCGCGACGCTGGACTATGTCTACAGCGTCGAGCACGTGCCCAGCCCGGGCGAAAAGGATCGCGCGCGCGATCTCGTGGTCACCGGCGGCGGCTGCGCCGGCAGCGGCTCGGTCGCGATCGCCCGGGCCGGCGGCAAGGCCTGGCTCGCCACCCGCCTCGGCGACGACCTGACCGGCGACGCGATCCTGGCCGATCTGCACCGCGATGGCGTCGACACCTCCTTCGCCCGGCACTTTCCGGGCCTGCGCTCGCCGGTCTCCGCGATCCTGGTCGATGCGCAGGGCGAGCGGATGGTGGTTTCCTACACCGACCCCGCAACGCCGCTCGAGCCGGACTGGCTGCCGGCGGCGCTACCCGCCGGCGCCGACGCGGTGCTGGTCGACACGCGCTGGGGCGAGGGCTCGCTGGCGGCGCTCAAGCTGGCAAGAGCCACCGGCGTGCCCGGCGTGATCGACGGTGACCGCCAGCCGACGCATCCGGAGATGGTCACGACCGCCAGCCATGTCGCCTATAGCGAGAAGGCATTGACCGAGATCTGCGGCCAGGGCGATCCGCGCGAAGCCCTCGCCGGGCTGGCGCAGGGCGCCGCGAACTGGCTCGCGGTGACGCTCGGGCCGCGCGGCGTGCTCTTCATGGAGAATGGCGGGATCGCGCATCTCCCGGCTTTCCCGATCGAGGCGGTCGACACGCTCGGCGCCGGCGATGTTTGGCACGGTGCCTTCGCGCTGGCGCTCGCCGAGGGGCAATCCGAGCGCGCAGCCGTGCGCTTCGCCTCGGCGGTCGCGGCGATCAAATGCACTCGCTTCGGCGGCAGGGCCGGCACGCCGACGCGCGACGAGGTCGAGCGCTTCCTGGCCGCTCATCCCTGATTGCCTGCGTGCTGGGCGGCGCTGCCTGCAATTTGGGCAGCGCCTGGTTGTCGGCCCCTTGCCGGCAAAATCGTTGCACGAAACACTGCGGCGGTCCGCCAGAGCCGGCCTGCCATGTATGCTCCCGCATTGCCCTTGCCCATCGATCCGCTGCTGCCGGACTATGTCCGCGCCAGCGGCGGCGTCCGTCTGCGCCTTGGCCGCATCGGCGACAGGACGATGCGGCTCGAGGTCGCCGAAAGCGGCGGCTACCGCGCCCGTTTCCCGACCAGCCATGACGGGCGCTGCGAGGCGGTGCTGATCAATACCGCCGGCGGCATGGCTGGCGGCGATCGCGCCCGGACCGAAATCGCGCTCGATGCCGGCGCGCAGGCCGTGGTCACCACCCAGGCGGCGGAGAAGATCTATCGCAGCCAGGGCAGCGATACACAGGTCGACACCGAGATAACTGTCGCGTCGGGGGCGGAGCTGGCCTGGCTGCCGCAGGAGACCATCCTGTTCTCAGGCGCGCGGCTGGCGCGCAGCTTGAATGTCGATCTTGCGGCAAGCTCCAGCTTTGTCGCCTGCGAGACCCTGTATTTCGGTCGTGCGGCGATGGGCGAGGTGCTGCTGCACGGCTCCCTGCACGACCGCTGGCGGATCAGGCGCGAAGGCCGGCTGGTCTTCGCCGAGGATCTGCGGCTGGACGGCGCCATCGAAACCACCTTGCGCCGCAAGGCGGTCGGGCAGGGCGCGCGCGCCGTCTCGACCGTCCTCGCCACGGCCCCGGAGGCGACCGGGTGGCTCGACGAGATTCGCGCGTTCTTGATCGAGGATCCGGCCTTTTCCAGGGTCGAGGCGGCGGCTGGCGCGCATGAAGGCTTCCTGCTGATCCGCCTCCTCGGCGGCGATGCGCAGGCGCTCCGTCGCGCCCTCGTCATGCTCCTGCGGCAAGTGACCGGGCGTGCGCTGCCGCGCACCTGGTCAATCTGAGGAGTGCACCATGCTGCCGATCCAGGGTCTGAAATGCGTCTACGATACCGGCTCGCGGGGCTGGGCGATCGAACTTTCGCTGAAGAGCGAGGGCGAGGACACCTCCCGCCGCTTCGAGGTCGATGGTCCCGATGATGCCGAGATGCTGATTTCGGCTTTCGAGGAATCGACCGCCAGCAGCTTCGATCCGGAAAGCGGCGAGATCGTCTTCGCCTATGAATACGCCTCGCTCGACGAGGTGGA
>JAKFDB010000115.1:0-28713 GCA_036676315.1 Bradyrhizobiaceae bacterium | reverse complement strand
GCCATCGCCCGGATTCCGGGCAAGGTCAGCTTCGCCTTCGAGGTGCGCAGCCAGAATCGCGAGACGCTGGAGGCGTTCTACGACCTGTTCCTGTCGGAATGCGCGCTGGTCGGCGAGGAGAGGGGGGTCGAGTTCAGGTTCGACCGCCGCCTCGAATCGGCCCCGGCGGTGATGGATGCTGGCTGGATCGAGCGCCTGAAGGCAGCAGCGCGCGGGCTCGGCCTGCCCGATGAGGAGATTCCGAGCGGCGCCGGCCATGATGCGGCGGTCTTCGCCAATGCCGGCATCCCGAGCGCCATGATCTTCGTGCGTAACGAGCACGGATCGCATAATCCCAGGGAAGCGATGGCGATCGATGATTTCCTAGCCGGCATTGCGGTGATGCGGGCGGCCATCCGGGAGGCGGTGCAATGAGCGTTTCGCAACTCTTCGATGCCGCGCCGGCCGCGGATGCGGCGGCGCCGGTCTCGCTCACCATTCGCCGTCCCGACGACTGGCATGTGCATCTGCGCGACGGCGCGATGCTCAAGGCGGTGCTGCCCTTCACCGCCGCCCAGTTCGCGCGCGGCATCATCATGCCGAACCTGGTGCCTCCGGTGACCAGCATCGCGGCAGCCTCGGCCTATCGCGAGCGCATCCTCGCTGCCCGCCCCGAAGGCTGCGACTTCATCCCGCTGATGACCTGCTACCTCACCGACACGACCGTGCCGGACGAAATCGAGCGCGGCTTCCGCGACGGCGTCTGGGTCGCCGCCAAGCTCTATCCCGCCGGCGCCACCACCAACGCCCATTACGGCGTCACCGACATCCCCAAGCTCGCCCCGGTGCTGGAGCGCATGGAGAAGATCGGCATGCCGGTGCTGGTCCATGGCGAGGCGACCGACCCGGCGGTCGACATCTTCGACCGCGAGGCGGTTTTCATGGAGCAGGAGATGCTGCCGCTCCTGAAGCGCCATGCGGGCCTCAAGGTGGTGATCGAACACGTCACCACCGCCGAGACGGTGGCGATCGTCCGCGCCCATGCCGGGCGCGCCGCCGGCACGATCACCCCGCATCACCTCATCATCAACCGCACCTCGCTGTTCCAGGGCGGTTTGCGGCCGCATCTCTACTGCCTCCCCGTGGCCAAGCGCGAAAGCCACCGCCTCGCTTTGTGCGAGGCCGTCACCTCCGGCGATGCCTGCTTCTTCATCGGCACCGACACGGCGCCGCATCTACGCGGCGCCAAGCAGGCCGAGTGTTGCTCGGCCGGCGTCTTCGGCGGCGCGACAGCGCTGCAGACCTATGTCCAGGTCTTCGACGAGGCGGGCGCGCTCGACCGCTTCGAGGCTTTCGCCTCCGAGAACGGCGCGCGCTTCTACGGCCTGCCGCTGAATGAGGGCACGATCACGCTGGAGCGCCGGCCGAGCCGGGCGCTGGCGGCGGTGGAGGTCGAGGACAGCGAGGTCGTGATCTTCCGCGGCGCCGAGAGCCTGCCCTGGTCGATCGGCGAGGTTCGGCCATGAGCGATAGCGAGATCGGCGAGGCGGTAGCCCGGCTGCTGTTCCGGGCTGGCGCCATTCATGTCAGCCGCCAGCAGCCCTATGTGCTCGCGGCCGGCTGGGCGAGCCCGGTCTATGTCGACGTCCGCCTGCTGCTCGGCGATCCGCAATTGCGGCGCGCCGTCACCGATCTCGCCGTGCGCTATGCCGAGGCGGCCTTTCCCGCCGGCAGCTTCGATGCCGTCGCCGGCGCCGAGACCGCCGGCATCCCCTTCGCCTCCTGGTTCGCCGACCGGACCGGGCTGAAGCTGCGCTATGTCCGCAAGCGCCCGCTCGGCGTCGGCCGCAACGCTCAGGTCGAGGGCGGCCCGGTCGACGGCCTGCGCGTGCTCCTGGTCGACGACCTGACCACCGATGGCGGCAGCAAGCTCGGCTTTGCGCGCGGCTTGCGGTCGGCCGGTGCGAGCGTCGAGCATGTCCTGACGATCTTCTACCACGACGTCTTTCCGGGCGCCGGCGAGCGGCTGCAGGAGGCCGGACTCAGCCTGCACCCGCTCGCCACCTGGGCCGATGTCCTGCGCGCCGATGCCGGCCAGGAGCTCGCTGCCGAGGATCGCGCCGAGATCGAACGCTTCCTTGCCGATCCCGTCGCCTGGTCGACGCGCCATGGTGGCCGCGTCAGCCTTTCGCCGCGCGTCTGAGCCGGAGGAGCCTGCCATGAAGCCCAAGTCCCGCGAGGATTCCGCCATGGCCGATGCCGCAGCCGCAGCCCTGACCACCACGCCGCCCCAGGCCGACAGCGTCCAGCTCGCGACGACGCAGACGATCGCGCTGGCCGAGGTCTCGACACGGCGCGAGCATGACCTGCTCGGCGATATCGAGGTGCCGGCGCAGGCCTATTGGGGCGTGCACACGCTGCGCGCGGTCGGCAATTTCCCGATCACCGGCGTGCCGGTCGGGCATTTTCCCGATTTCGTCCGCGCCTTGGCGCTGGTCAAGCAGGCCGCGGCCCGCGCCAATCGTCGGCTCGGCAACCTGCCGGCCGCCAAGGCGGATGCGATCGAGCGCGCCTGCGACCTGATCGCGGTCGAGGGCCGCTTCCACGACCAGTTCGTCGTCGATGCCGTCCAGGGCGGGGCCGGCACCTCGACCAACATGAACGCTAATGAGGTCATCGCCAACGTCGCGCTCGAGCTGATGGGCCGGAATAAAGGCGACTACGCCGCCCTCCATCCCAATGACGACGTCAACATGGCGCAGTCGACCAACGACGCCTATCCGACGGCGCTGCGTCTCGCGGTGATCTTCGCCACCGAACCGATGATCGCGGCGCTCGACGAGCTTGCCTTCGCCTTCAAGGCCAAGGCGGTCGAATTCGCCGACGTGCTGAAGATCGGCCGGACCCAGCTCCAGGATGCCGTGCCGATGACGCTCGGCCAGGAGTTCGACGCCTTCTTCGCGACGATCAAGGAGGATGTCTCGCGGCTGCGCGAGGCGGCGGCGCTGTTCCGCGAGGTCAATCTCGGTGCGACCGCCATCGGCACCGGCATCACCGCCGATGCGCGCTATGCCTCGCTCGCCATCGAGGAACTCGCCCGCGCCGCCCGCCAGCCCATGGTCCCGGCGACGAACCTGATCGAGGCGACCTCGGACATGGGCGCCTTCGTGCTGTTCTCCGGCGTGCTCAAGCGCGTCGCGGTCAAGCTCTCGAAGATCTGCAACGACCTGCGCCTGCTCTCCAGCGGGCCGCGCGCCGGCTTCGCCGAGATCCGCCTGCCGGCGGTCCAGGCCGGTTCCTCGATCATGCCCGGCAAGGTCAATCCGGTGATCCCGGAGGTCGTCAACCAGGTCGCCTATCTGGTGATCGGCCATGACCTTACGGTGACGCTCTGCGCCGAGGGCGGCCAGCTCCAGCTCAACGCCTTCGAGCCGACCATCGGCTATTGCCTGCTTTCCTCGCTGCGCCATCTCACCGCGGCGGTGACGACGCTGACCACGCGCTGCGTCGTCGGCATCGAGGCCGACCGCGAGCGCTGCCTGGCGCTGGTCGAGGATTCGATCGGCCTCGTCACGGCGCTGGGGCCGACCCTCGGCTACGAGGCTTCCTCGCGGGTGGCGCGGCGTGCGCTCGCCGAGAAGCGCAAGGTCGCCGACATCGTGCTCGAGGAAGGCCTGCTCAGCCGTGCCGAGCTCGACGAGCTCTTGAAGATCGAGGCGATGACCGCGCCGTCACGGCCGAAAACCGCTGGATCGCCGCGCCCCTGAACAACCGGCCGCCGCCTCTGCGGACGGTCCTTACCCGGAGAGGAATATGAACGAGCTGTTGAACTGGCTGCTCCAGCAGAAGGGCAGCATGAACACCTATCTCGAGTTCCAGGGCCGTGCCCTCGAACTGCGCGCCGCTGAGCCCGAGCATGCCGCGCTGCTGCGCCTGCTCGCAGACCTCGCCGGCCGCTTCGCTGAAGCCTATGATCGCCGCCCGCTTCCTATCGACGTCGCAGAAGGCGCCCTGCAGCAGCTCACTGGGCTGATCGAGGCGGCGCTCGGCCCGAGCGCCGCCGATCCGGCGGGCCGGCTTGCGCTGCTCAACCAGATCGGCGCTGCCGAACTCGCCTGAAGGGGCGCTGCCGTCGCTTGAAGCGTCCTCGGGTATCGTTCCAGAGCGGCAGCCGGCTTTCGAAGCAGGCCCTCGATCGGTCTGGCGCCAGCCTGACCGAGGACGAGCCTGTCCTGATCGTCGGCATCGGTGCCGATCTCCCAACCCGGTTTCGGCCGGGTTGATTGCTGTCCGGGCTCATCAAAAGCCGGTTTTTGGTCTAATAGAGCTTGCAGAAGCGCGCGAGCCCCGCCTGCGCGAAGATTTCGAGAACCCGGAACGACATCGCCTCATGGCGTGAAATCGAGCGCGCGCGACGCGCGCAGGACGATTTCAAAGCGAGAAAATGACGCAGTATCAATATATTAGATTTTCCGTGGCGCCGATGATGGACTGGACTGACCGGCATTGCCGGGTGGTCCATCGCCTGATGTCGCGCCGCGCCTTGCTGTACACGGAGATGGTGACGGCGCAGGCCGTGGTCCGTGGCGACCGGCAGCGGCTGATTGGCTTTGACGCCTTCGAACATCCCGTCGCGCTGCAGCTCGGCGGCAACGATCCGGCCCTGCTGGCGCAGGCGGCGCGGATCGGCGCTGATTTCGGCTATGACGAGATCAACCTGAACTGTGGCTGCCCTTCCGACCGGGTCCAGGGCGGGGCCTTCGGTGCCTGCCTGATGCGCGAGCCGGCGTTGGTCGGCGACTGTGTGGCGGCGATGAAGGCGGCTGTCTCGATCCCCGTGACGGTGAAGTGCCGGATCGGCGTCGACGATCAGGATCCCGAAGCGGCGCTCGATGCCCTGGCCGCAGCGGTGCGGGCGGCGAATGTCGACGCGCTCATCGTGCATGCACGCAAGGCCTGGTTGCAGGGACTTTCGCCCAAGGAGAACCGCGAGGTTCCGCCGCTCGACTATGACCGCGCCTACCGGCTGAAGGCCGCCAATCCGGACCTTCCCGTCGCGCTCAATGGCGGCATCCGGGCGCCGGGCGAATGGCTGCCGCATCTCGACCATGTCGACGGGGTCATGCTCGGCCGCGAGGCCTATCAGAACCCGGAAGTGCTGCTTCAGGTCGATCCGCTGCTGTTCGGCGAGACTGCCCCGGTGGCCGATGCCTTCGAAATGCTCGAGGCGCTGGAGCCCTTCATCGCCGCGCATCTTGAAAGCGGCGGCCGGCTCCATGCCTTCACCCGCCATCTCGTCGGGCTCTTCCCGGGAAGGCGCGGTTCGCGCCTGTTCCGCCGTCATCTCGCCGAACACTGCGTCGGCGCCGCCGCCGGCATCGCCGATCTGCGCGCCGCCATCGCCCATGTCGAGCGCGAGCGTCCCCTCACCATGGCAGCGGAATGAGGCTGAGCCTATGAAGCATGAACCGGTCGCCGTCGATCCCGCGCTGGTCGCCAGGATCGAGGCCAGCTTCGGCAAGCAGGCCTTCATGACGACGCTCGGCGCCCGGCTCGTCCGCGTGGCGCAAGGCGAGGTCGAGATCGCGCTGCCCGTCTCGCCCCATCTTTGCCAGCAGCACGGCTTCGTCCATGCCGGCGCGGTCGCGACCATCGCCGACAGTGCCGCCGGCTATGCCGCGCTCACCAGCATGCCGGCTGGCGTCGGCATCCTCACCGCCGAGTTCAAGATCAACCTGCTGGCGCCCGCGACCGGCGACGAACTGGTCGCGCTGGGCAAGGTGGTCAAGGCCGGGCGCACGCTGACGCTCGCCACGGCCGAGGTCTTTTCGGTCTCGGGCGGCGTGCGCAAGCTCTGCGCCATGATGACGGCGACCTGCATGGCGGTCGCCAATCGCGAAGGCGTCACCGACTGAGCCGTCCCGACGCTGCCGATACGGAAGCGCGCATGCGCGCATGGCAGCCCTGCCGCGCCAACCTTGCCCTTTCCCGGCGAATCCCTAAGAGCAGCCCGACTCTTGCCGGAACGGATGCGGAATGCTCGCTGGAATACCCCTGAACGACCTGATTTTCCTCGCTGTCTCGCTGATACTGGCTGGAGCTGCCACCGGCCTGCTCGCCGGCGTCTTCGGCGTCGGCGGTGGCGCCGTCATCGTGCCGGTGCTCTACGAGGTCTTCCGGGTCATTGGCGTCGCCGAAGAGGTGCGCATGCCCCTCGTCGTCGGCACCTCGCTCGCCGTCATCATCCCGACCTCGATCCGCTCCTTCAACGCCCATCGCGCCAAGGGCATGGTCGATCTCTCGATCATTCGGATCTGGGCCTTGCCGGTGGTGCTCGGCGTCGCCGGCGGCAGCATGATCGCGCGCTATGCCCCGGCCGACCTGTTCAAGCTGGTCTTCGTCACGGTCGCCTTCGTCAGCGCCATGCGCCTGCTCTTCGCCTCCGATCGCTGGAAGCTCGGCGACGACATGCCCGGCCCCTTCCTGATGCGGATCTACGGCGTGATCATCGGCGTGCTCTCGGCGCTGATGGGCATTGGCGGCGGCCAGCTCTCCAGCCTTTTCATGACCTTCTACGGCCGGCCGATCCACCAGGCGGTCGCGACCTCGTCGGGCCTCGGGGTGCTGATCTCGATCCCTGGAGCGCTCGGCTACATCTATGCCGGCTGGCCGAAGATGGACATGCTGCCGCCGCTCTCGCTCGGCTATGTCTCGCTTATCGGCTTCCTGCTTTTCATCCCGACCTCGATCTGGACGGCGCCGATCGGCGCGCGCCTGGCGCACCGTCTGTCGAAGCGCAAGCTGGAGGTCGCTTTCGGCATCTTCCTGCTGGTCGTCTGCGCCCGCTTCTTCCTGTCGTTCATCCTCTGAGGCGCCTGATCGCGCTGCGGTTCGAGTTCAGCCCGGAAGCGACGCTGCGGCGTCCTCCCGCGGGCGGGACAGACGCTCCGGCAGCACAGCCATGATCGCAAGCCGCTCGACCTCGCTCAGGCGCGACCATTGCGCGATCTCCTGAAGCGTCCGGCCGCAGCCCTCGCAGAGCTTGCTCGCTGGGTCGATCACACAGATGCGGATGCAGGGGCTTGACGCTGGGTTCACTGACCGCTCCAGCCGAGAACGGCCGCGATGCCAAGATAGATCGCGATCTCGGAGAGCTGCTGGCAGGCGCCGGCGATGTCGCCGGTCTGCCCGCCGATCAGGCGGCGCGCGGCGCGCATCAGCCAGCCGCTTGCCAGCGCCGACAGGCCGGCCCCGATCAGCAGCCCCGAGAGCGGCAATGCGCTGGCGAGCCCGAGCAGCAGGCCGATGCCGGCCGAGAGCCCATAGGCGAACGGCAGCACGCTACGCTGCGGCGTGCCAACGGCGGCCGAGGCTCCGTCGGGCCGTGCCGGCGCGACCGTCGCAATGACCCGGATGCCCTCGACGCGGGACCAGGCGGCGGCGACGAGCACCGTGGCGGCGGCTGCCCAGGGGCCTGCTCCGTCGAGGATCGCTGCCAGCGCGGCGACGCGCAGCAGCAGCGAGAGGCCGAGCGCCAGCGTCCCATAGCTGCCGATGCGGCTGTCCTTCATGATCTCCAGGCGGCGTTCGGGCGTCCAGCCGCCGAACAGTCCGTCGGCGCTGTCGGCCAGCCCATCCTCATGGAAGGCGCCGGTGGTCAAGACGAGCGCCGTCACGCCGAGACCGGCGACGACCAGATCGTCGAGGCCGGCCAGAGCGGTGCCCAACATGGTGAGCGCCGCGGGCAGCGCGATCAGCAATGCAGCGAAGGGCAGGGCACGTGGCAGCAGCCGGAAATCGGGCGTCGCATCGGCGCTCTCGCCCGGCAGTGCGGGCACCGGCAGGCGCGAATAGAAGCGGATGCAGGCAGCCGTCGCCGCGAGCCAGCCGGGCCAGGCCGGCGGCGCGGCGGGCGCATTCTCGCTTTCGGCTTCGCTCATGCCGCCCCGATATCCCAGATTGTCTTCGCTCGCCTCAGCCTATAGCAGCAGCGGCAAGCCGACGGCGATGGCTCCGCCACCGGATTCTGCAGGAGAGCCGGGTCCGATCAGGTTGGTCCAATCTGATCGGTGCATCCGTCTCTCGTGCTCTAGTGAAAGACGAGAAGCGATGTCTGCCTCCGGCCTGCCCTTCGACGATATCCGGCAGCTCATCGCCGGCATGCCCGGCCCCGACATGGCCGCTGCCAATGCGGTGCGGGCCCGCGACAAGGAACTGACCAAACCGGCCGGCAGCCTCGGCCGGCTCGAGGAGATCGCCGAGTGGCTTGCCGCCTGGCAGGGCAAGGCGCCGCCGCGCGTCGACCGGCCGCTGGTCTGCGTCTTTGCTGGCAATCACGGGGTCGTCGCCCAGGGCGTCTCGGCCTATCCGCAGACGGTGACGCGCCAGATGCTGGAGAACTTCGCCGCCGGCGGCGCGGCGATCAACCAGATCTGCGCCGCCTATGATCTCGGCTTCAAGGTCTTCGATCTCGCCCTCGACCTGCCGACCGGCGACTTCACGCAAGGCGATGCGCTGGACGAGCGCGCCTGCGTCGCCACCATGGCCTTCGGCATGGAAGCGCTCGCCGGCGGCGCCGACCTGCTGGCGCTCGGCGAGATGGGCATCGGCAACACCACCTCGGCGGCGGCGATCTTCGCGGCGCTTTATGGTGGCGGGGCCGCCGAATGGTGCGGTCGCGGCACCGGCGTCGACGACGACGGCTTGAAGCGCAAGGTCGCGGCGGTCGAGGCTGGATTAAAGCTGCACGCCGCCCATCTGAACGATCCGCTCGAAGTGCTGCGCCGTCTCGGCGGGCGGGAAATCGCGGCGATCTGCGGCGCGATCCTCGCTGCCCGCCTGCAGCGCATCCCGGTGATCCTCGACGGCTATGTCGTCACCGCCGCCGCGGCGATCCTGCATGCGCTCGATTCCTCGGCGCTCGATCATTGCCTCGCCGGCCATCTTTCGGCCGAAGGAGCCCATGCAGAGGCGCTGGTCCGGCTCGGCAAGCAGCCCTTGCTGGCACTGGGCATGCGCCTCGGCGAGGGCACCGGGGCGGCGCTCGCTGCCGGCCTCGTCAAGGCGGCGGCCGGCGTCCATTCCGGCATGGCGACCTTCGCCCAGGCGCAGGTGTCGCAGAAGGCCGAATGACTCTGAAAGACGCGCCGGGCGTTCGACCCGGCGCGGCTTTTGCTCATCAGGCGCCGAAGCGCTCAATGACCTCGGCCAGCGGGACATGCCCCTTGCAGGCGCCGCTGCCGGCCGGCGTCGTCCCGTTCTCGATCGAGGTCGCGTAGACCACCGCCGGGTCGGTTTCGACCCGCTGGCGCAGCGCCTGCAGCTTGGGCCAGCGCGAGAGCTCGGCGACCTCGTGATATTCGAGCCAGCGCGCCACGCCCGCGAGCAGGCCGTCGGCCAGGCTGTGCTTGTTGCCGACCAGCCAGTCGCCATCGCCGATCATGGCCTCCAGCTTGTCATGGCGCTCGATGACGTATTCGCGGCCGAACCGCCGCAGCACCGCTTCGTAGTTCGGATCCGGCTCGGGCAGCTCCAGCGCCACCCAAAGCGGCGTGAAGGCGCCGGTGAAGCCGGTGTTGAGGAAGCCCATGAGCTGGTGCATCCGGTCCGCCTCGGCTGAGAGCGGGTCGAAGCTGATGCGCCTTTGCGTGTCGCGCGCTTCGAGATAAGCGGCGATCGCCATGGTCTCGGTGAGCGGGCGGCCCTGATCGGTGATCAGCGCCGGGGTTTCGACACGCGCATTGATCCGGGTGTAAGCCGGCTCGCGCATTTCACCCAGCATGTCGACGCGGCAGAGCTTGTAGGGTTGGCCCAGCCATTCGAAAGCCGCGACCAGGCCCATCGAAGTGCCGGCCGGGTAGCCATAAACGAGAATCGGTTCCATCTTGCGTTTTCCATTTGGGTCGGGAAACGCTGCGCAGCGGGCTGGAACCTAGTGATCCGCCGTCCCATGTAAATTACGCACTTTTCTGTAACCAGGCGGAACGGAACATGAAGGACGTCGTGTCCGACTGCCCCATCGAAAGCGTCATGCGGGTGTTGAGTGGCCGTTGGCCGACCTTGCTGCTCTACTACCTGAAGGACGGCACCAAGCGTTTCAGCGACCTCCGGCGCGACAACCCGACCGTCTCGCATCGCATGCTGACGCTTGAGCTGCGCAAGCTCGAAGCGGCGGGAATCGTGGAGCGTACTGACCATGAAGGCTATCCGCGCCGGGTCGACTACGAGCTGACGTCGGCAGGCCGTCGCCTCGTGCCGCTGATCGACGCGCTCGGCGACTGGTGGGAGGATGCCAATGCCGAGCGGGCCGGTACGCCCGCCCTGCCGCGGGTCGCATAGCCCAGAGCCAGCTCTAGGCTGCCGAGCGCTCGCCCGGTTGCGGCAGGGCGGCAAGCGTATCCATCACCCGCTCGGCCGGCAGCGTGATCGTCACCTCCGTGCCGGCGCGCGGCTTGGACTTCAGGCTGAAGCCGCCATTGTGCAGGTCGATCAGGCCCTTGACGATCGGCAGGCCGAGGCCCGAGCCCTGCTCCGCCGTCTTGATCGCGAGCGAGCCGCGCCCGAAACTCTGCAGAACCACCGGAATCTCGTCCTCCGGGATGCCCGGGCCGGTATCGGTCACGGTCACGTATTGCCCGCCGGTGGCGGTCCAGCCGACCTTCACCGAGATATCGCCGCCCTGCGGCGTGAACTTGATCGCGTTCGAGAGGATGTTGAGCACGACCTGGCGGATGGCCCGCTCATCCGCCCAGATTTTCGGCAGGTCAGGCTCGACCGCCTGGCGGATGGTCTGGCTCTTGGCTTTGGCGCGCAGGTTCAGCATGTGGACGCAGTCGTCGGCGATGCCGGCGAGGCTGAGCGCCTCCTCGTTGAGTTCGTACTTGCCCGCTTCGATCCGCGACAGATCGAGGATTTCGTTGATCAGGTTCAGCAGGTGCTGGCCGGAGCCGTGGATGTCGCCGGAATATTCCTTATAGGCGCTGTTGGCGTGCTCGCCGAAGACCTCGTTCTTCATCACCTCGGAGAAGCCGAGAATGGCGTTGAGCGGCGTGCGCAGCTCATGGCTCATCGTCGCCAGGAAGCGCGACTTGGCGAGGTTGGCTTCCTCGGCCTTGCGCCGCGCCTCGTCGGAATTGGCTTTCGCTGTCCCGAGTTCGGCGATCAGCGCATCCTTCTCGGCCCGGAATTCGATGGTCGCGACCGAGGTCGAATAGAGCCGGTTGGCGAGGAAGATGAAGAAGAGCTGGGCGCTGGCCGCCATCATCAGCATGGTCGCGCTGTCGATGCCGGAGCGGAAGGAGAAGAACAGTACGATCGCGGCCGTGATCGGCACCAGCCCCGCATAGACCGCCATGGGCATGGTCGCGGCCAGCATCACGGTGAGCGCGCTGACGATCAGCAGGGTCGTGGTCAGGAAAAAATGCGCGCCCGGAGCCTCGATTCCGACGAACAGCAGCGGCAGCAGCGCCCAGGCCAGGCCGTGGAACATCTCCGCCAGCGGCATGGTTCTGCGCCAGAAGCCGATGCGCACCTCCGCCGACGGCTCGGCCAGGAAGCGCCGGCAGAGCACGAACATCAGCGCGCAGGCGATCGCCACGAAGCCGACCCAGCCCGAAACCTTGTAGGGCGACACCCAGGCGCAGGCAGCAGCGCCGACCAGAAGCGCCAGCACCAGCGTGCCGACTGTGCCGTTCAGGCGATACTGTGCAAACAGCCGGATCAGCTCATAGTCGAACGCACGGTCAAGCCCGGTCGACGAAGTCAGCCGTTCGCGCGCCGAACGCACCTCGCGGCTGATCAGCTTACGGCGCGCCAGCGCTGACGGGTCGGGTCCACGACCGCGCTGGACCTGTTCGGCAGTGAGTTCCGACATGCCCGAGAAAAACGGCTCCTGCCCGGTGACGCACCTTGCGGCACCGGCTCGCCATGATGGGCAGGAAATCGTTAAGCTAGTGCTGATGGCTCGCTTCGGATTCAGGACGAATGGCTACGGCCCATTCGGTTGGCGGCGCGTCGGCCGAGCGGTCGACCTCGTCGTAGCGCTTGGTTTCATTGGCCTTTTGGCTGTCGCCGGCGCGGTTCTGCAATACCGGCTCGGACCAGAGAGGAGCCTGATTGGCGCCGCTGAGGCGATCGACGGCGATTCGCTGCGGCTCGCCGGCGAGGAGCTGCGCCTGGAGGGCATCGACGCGCCCGAATACCGCCAGACCTGCCGGGACAAGGGTGGGCGCGACGTCGCCTGCGGCCGGCAGGCCCGCCGCGCGCTTGCTGACATGCTGGCGCTCGGCAACGTCACCTGCACGGTCTCGCGGCCGGACCGCTATGGCCGCGGCCTCGCCCGTTGCCGCCAGGGCGAGGCGGACATCAACGCGGCCCTCGTCCGCAACGGCCAGGCGCTTGCCTATGGCGATTACCGGGCCGAGGAGGAGATGGCGAGGGCAGCCGGCCGCGGGATCTGGGCGTTCACCTTCCAGCGGCCCTCGGAATGGCGGCAGAGTCATCCGCGCTAGGGTAGGGTGCGAGGAGAGTGGAAGCTGGCTTTTGCCGGGCCCTGCTCGGAAGCTTGCCTGAGAGCCTGATGCAGGACATGACGGGGCATGCGACGGGCGCATGACACTGGGCTGCGGCGGGGAATTTCTTCGCTGCCTGCTCCGCTCTAGAAGACGATCTTTCCCTCCCTGGAGGCCAGCCGGAGCAGGCCATGATCGGCGCCATCCTTCTCGCGCTCGCGCCGATCGCGCTTCTGATCGCGCTCGGCCACCTCATGCATCGCCGGCGCTTCCTGCCCGACGCCTTCTGGCCGCAGGCCGAGCGGCTCTGCTACTATGTGCTGCTGCCGGCGCTGTTCATTCACGCGCTCTCGATGGCGGATTTGCGCGGCGTACCGGTCGCTGGCCTCGCCGTGACGCTGATGGTGCCGATCATCGTCGTCTCTGCGCTGCTGGTGCTGGCCAAGCGCTGGCTCGGCTATAGCGACGCAGCCTTCACCTCCGTCTTCCAGGGCGGCATCCGCTTCAACAACTATGTCGGCCTCAGTGCGGCGGTGAGCCTGCTCGGCGTTCCCGCACTGTCGATGGCCGCTGTCGCCAATGCCGCGATCGTGCCGACCGTCAACCTGCTCTGCGTGCTGGTCTTCGCGCGCTGGGGCGTGGCCCAGCCGACCCTGCGCGGCGTCCTGCGCGGCCTCGCCCTCAACCCGCTCCTGATGTCCTGCCTGGTCGGCATCCTGTTGCAACTCAGCGGGCTCGGCCTGCCGCCCGGCGTCGAGGGCTTCATGAAGGCGCTGGGCCAGGCCTCCTTGCCGCTCGGCCTGCTCTGCGTCGGCGCGGCGCTGGACTGGGGTGCGCTCGGGCGTGGCTTGCGCCCCGCGCTTGCCGCTTCCTTCGCCAAGTTCGTGCTGATGCCGCTGGTGACCTTCCTCGTGCTCAAGGCCATCGGGCTCGGCGGCCAGGCGGCGCTGATCGCGATCCTGTTCCACGCACTGCCGACGGCGTCGTCTTCCTATGTCATGGCACGCCAGCTCGGCGGCGACGCGCCGTTGATGGCCGGCATCTGCGCGCTGCAGACCGTTCTGGCCGCCCTGACCGTGCCGGTTGCCCTGATCCTGCTAGCGCCGGCGCTGTAGAGCTGTCGCCGCTCGGTCGCCGCGGCTGGGCGGCGACCTTCAGGGCTCGCGCGGATCGCCTCGGTTCACATCGTCGATCCTGGCTGCGCCTGGAGTGCGCACCCGCGACCATGGCGTCGCCGCATCGGCTCGGCGAGAATCCCTGGGATCGCGATCCTGACAAGGAAGCAGCGGAGCATTGTCGCGCTTAAACTGGACTCCTGTTCCGGTTTTCTGTACCAGCCTTTGAGTATCTGCAGAGCGACAAAGGACGGAGCGACCGATGACCCGAGAAATCCAGAGCGCCAGGAACGGCGTCGGCCCCTCCCGCCGCACGCTTCTGGTCGGAGCCGGCGGTCTTGCAGCTGCCCATCTCGCCGGCAGCGAGATGGGGATGCCTTACGTCGGCAACGCCGCGGCGGCCCAGCCGATCAGGATCGGCATGATCTGGGCGAAGACCGGCCCGGTCGTCGACCAGTCGGAATACCTCTCGCAGGGCTGCTACATCGCGCTCGAGGATCATCGCAATCAGCTGCTCGGCAGGCCGGTCGAGGTCGTCTGGCTCGATGAGCCCAATCCGCAGAGCGCCCAGGTGAATGCCCAGCGCCTGGTCGACGAATACAAGGTTTCCGCGCTGATCGGCGGCAATCTGAGTTCGAATGCGCTGGCGATCGCCGATGTCGCGAAGCGCAGCAAGATTCCCTATGTCGCCGCCAACGGCGCTGCGACCGACCTGACCGGCAAGGCCTGCAACCGCTACACCTTCCGCACGCAGCCGCCGGTCGATCCGCAGTCCCGTGCGCTCGCTCCCCATCTGCTCGGTTACGGCAAGAAATGGTACTTCATCACCAGTGCCGTCGCGTTCGGGCAGGACATCAAGAAGTCGTTCGGAGACTTCCTGGCCAAGTCCGGCGGCACCGTCGTGGGCGCGGACGACGTCACGTCCGGCACCAGCGATTTCAGTTCCTTCATCCTGAAGATCAGGCAGGCGAAGCCGGACGTCCTGGTCGGCGGCCTGGCAGGCGCGGACCTGACCACCTTCCTGAAGCAATGGGTCGAACTCGGGATGAAGGACAAAATCCCCTTCGCCGAGATCGCCATTGGCGACACCGACATCTGGGGGCTCGGCGCTGCCGCAGCGACCGGCATCTTCACCAAGATGTGGTACTACAACAATCCGAACAACACCGAGGCCGACAAGGCCTTCACGGCGACCTACACCAAGAAATTCTCGCGCCCGCCGGCCGATAAGGCGTGGATGGGGTGGATCGGCATGCGATGCCTGCTGGAAAGCATCGAGGCCGCGAAATCGACCGAGCCGGCCGCGGTCGTGGCCGCATTGGAGAAGTGGTCGTTCCAGGACGGCGATCTTTCCGTCGGCTTCCGGGACTGGGACCACCAACTGCTGCGCCGGATCCTGGTGGTCAAGACGAAGTCCGAAATCACCGACAAATGGGACTACTTCGACGTCGCGGCCTCGCTGCCGATCTCGCCCGCAGATATCGGCCAGACCTTCGGGGGCCGGGAGGAGAGCGCCTGCAAGATGGACGGCTTGTAGGCATCGCCGATACGGGCACATCGCCCGGATCATTCCACGCGCTGCCGCCGCCTCCGATCTCACGGCGCGTCGCCACCGAGGCGCCGCGCCGCTGACGGCCGGCATCTGCGCGCTGCAACCGTGCCGGTTGCCCTGATCCTGCTCGCCCCGCCGCTGTAGCGCCTCCTATCGCGGCTCGCGCGGATCCTCGGCGCTGGGGCCGTCGAGCCGGGCGGCGCCCGGCCGCCCGGAGCGCGACCAGAAACTCGCCAGCATCAATCCGACGGGTATCGCCAGGATCACGATCCAGACGACGAAACTCCAGCCCTGTTCCATGCTCGGCGCTCCTTCCGCCATTTCAACGGCCTTCCGGGTGCCTGGTTCCGTGCCGCCGCGCCTGATCCGCCCCCGGTTGCCGAGGCCATGTTCGCGCCGTCTTGTCGGGCTTTGTCTTGACAGGGCGCGATTGGCGCCATGAATGCGGCTGAGACGAGAGCCTGGCGTGGGGAACGGCGATGAAGCTCTATGACGGCGGGCGCGCGCCCAATCCGCGGCGGGTCCGCATCTTCTTCGCCGAGAAGGGCGTGCCCCTGCCGGAGCTGGTGCCGATCGATATCGCCCGCAAGGAGCACCGCACCCCCGAGTTCACCCGCATCAATCCGTCCCAGCGCCTGCCGGTGCTGCTGCTCGACGACGGTACCGCGCTGGCCGAGACGATGGCGATCTGTCGCTATCTCGAGGGTTTGCATCCGGCGCCCGCGCTGTTCGGCAGCGCGCCCAAGGAGGCTGCGCTGATCGAGATGTGGAACCGGCGGATCGAGCTCGGCCTGTTTTCCAGCGTCGCCGCCGTCTTCCGGCACAGCCACCCTTCGATGGCGGAGCTCGAGGACCAGGTTCCGGAATGGGCGGAGGCCAATCGCGAGATGATCGACGACCATCTGATGCTGCTCGATCTCCAGCTTTCGGCCAACCGCTTCATCTCTGGCGAGGAACTGAGCGTCGCCGACATCACCGCCGGCATCGCGATCGATTTCATGAAACCCTCGCGCATTCCGCTGCCGGAGGAGTTCAGCCATGTCCGGCGCTGGCATGGCGAACTCTCCGCCCGCCCGAGCTGGAAGGCCTGAGCGGTGCGCGGCCTGGCCTTCCTGATCGCGCTGTTGCTCGCCTTGCCGGCCATGGCGAGCGAACGCCTCACCGGCGAGCAGATCAAGCAGGCCTTCACCGGCAATACGGTCAGCGGCCGCTATACCGGCGGCGGCTTCTTCACCGAGTATCACGAGCCCGATGGCCGGGCGCTGGGCAATAATGGCTGGCAGGAGAACCGCGACGCCTGCTGGATCATCAAGGACGATGCGGTCTGCTATTATTACGGCCCGCCGAGTGACCGCACGATCCACTGCTTCACCGTCGAAATGAACGAGCGGCTCTATGTGCTGCGCAATCTCGACAATGGCCGGATCAATGCGATTGCGGCCGTCGAGCTCGCCAACCCGCGCAAGCATAATGATGGCGGCAAGCCCTGGTATTGCGACGGGCTGATCTCGCGTGCGCCGGGTCCACTTTTGTCGCCGGTGCCGATGTCGCGCCGCTTGCTGGCCTCGCGATGACCCGGCTCGGGCGCAGCCTTGCGGCGGCGTTGATGCTGCAGAGCGGGCTGGCCTTGCCGGCTTATGCGGTCGAGCGCCTTTCCGGCGCGGCGATCCGCCAGCTCTTCGAGGGCAACACGGTGAGCGGCCGCTACAATAACGGCCGGCCCTTCAGCGAATTCCACCACAAGGACGGCCGCGCCACTGGCCATAACCGGCATGTCCTCAACCGCGATGCCTGCTGGATCACGACGCAGGACGCAGTCTGCTATTATTACGGCCCGCACGAGACACGCCGGACCTATTGCTTCACGGTCGAGCTCAGCGGCCAGCTCTATGTGCTGCGGACCTTGCGCGAAGGCCGCCTCAACGGCGTCGCCACCATCGAGCCTGGCGATCCGCACGGTCATGCCGACAAGGTCCCGCCCTGGAACTGCGACGGGCTGATCTCGCGCCGGCCGGGCGGACCGACCCGCCTCGCCGGGCGATGACGGCAGCGCAGGGAGCAGCGCCGGAAACCCTCGACGCCGTCCTCGCCGAGCTGCGCGCCTGCCGCCTCTGCCGCGATGCGCCGCTCTTCCCGCCGCGGCTCCCGCACGAGCCTCGGCCGGTCATCCAGGCCTCGGCGAGCGCACGGCTGCTGATCGCCAGCCAGGCGCCGGGTACCCGCGTCCATGCCAGCGGCCAGCCCTTCACCGACCGTTCGGGTGACCGGCTGCGCGACTGGCTCGGGCTCGACAGGGAGCGCTTCTATGACGCCACGCGCGTCGCCATCGTGCCGATGGGATTCTGTTTTCCCGGCCCGGACGGCAAGGGCGGCGACCTGCCGCCGCGCCGCGAATGCGCGCCGACCTGGCAGGCCCGGGTGCTCGCCGGCCTGCCCGAGATCGAGCTGATCCTGGTGATCGGCCGCTATGCGCAGGCCTGGCATCTCGGCCCGAAGGCGGCCGCCGATCTCACCGCGACCGTCGCCTGCTGGCGCAGCATTCTCGGCGAGCCGCGCCGGCCGCGCATCCTGCCGCTGCCGCATCCCTCCTGGCGCAATAATGGCTGGCTCAGGAAGAACCCGTGGTTCGAGGCGGAGCTTCTGCCGGTGCTGCGGATGGAGGTGGCGCGCTTGGCGGGGTGAGCGGCGTCATTCTCGGGCAAGCGAAGCGCAGACCCGAGAATCTCTTTCAGGAGATGGTCGGCTCAAGGCCGACCATGACGCGCAGCAGATCCCCTGGATCGCGTCGTCTTGCCCTTACTTCTCCAGCCGCTTCAGCAGGCTCGAAGTGTCCCAGCGCCCGCCGCCCAGCTTCTGGACGTCGGCATAGAACTGGTCGACCAGCGCCGTCACCGGCAGGGTGGCGTCGTTGCGGCGGGCCTCGTCGAGCACGATGCCGAGATCCTTGCGCATCCAGTCGACGGCGAAGCCGAAATCGAACTTGCCGGCATTCATGGTCTTGCCGCGGTTCTCCATCTGCCAGGAGCCGGCGGCGCCCTTCGAGATCACCTCGAGCATCGCCTCGACATCGAGCCCGGCGCGCTTGGCGAAGTGGACACCCTCCGACAGGCCCTGGACGAGGCCGGCGATGCAGATCTGGTTGACCATCTTGGTGAGCTGGCCCGAGCCGGCCGGGCCCATCAGCTTGCACATGCGCGCGAAGGCGGCGATCACCGGCTCGACGCGGGCATAGACATCGGGGGCGCCGCCGCACATCACGGTGAGCACCCCGTTCTCGGCGCCGGCCTGTCCGCCCGAGACTGGCGCGTCGATGAAGCCGAAGCCGGCCGCGGTCGCGGCAGCGTCGAGCTCGCGCGCCACATTCGCCGAGGCGGTGGTGTGGTCGACGAAGATCGTGCCCTTGCCCATGGCCGCAAAGGCGCCGCCTTCACCTGTCGTCACCGAGCGCAGATCGTCGTCATTGCCGACGCAGCAGAACACGATCTCCTGGCCCTTGGCGGCATCGGCCGGGGTCGGCGCCGAGGCACCGCCATGCTGCGCGACCCAGGCCTGCGCCTTGGCGGGCGAGCGGTTGTAGATCGTGACCTCATGGCCCTTGGCCTTGAGGTGGCCGGCCATGGGGTAGCCCATTACGCCGAGACCGAGGAAAGCGACTTTGGCCATGGGACTGCTCCATCCGGTTCGTAGGGTTCGAAGCGCGTGTAGCGCGCGGGCGCGAGCCTGGGAAGCCGGCATGGCGCCAAGGCCGCCTGTCCCTAAACGCACGCCCCGTCCGTTCACGTACCGGTGGGCGGCCTTCCGGCGCCTTGCCCGCCCTCCGGAAATCCGGCAGGAACCCCGGCATGACGATCACCAATGACGACGAACTGCAGGCGCTGCGCGAGATCGGCCGCATCGTCGCCGACACGCTGGCGGCGATGGGCAAGGCACTCGAGCCGGGCATGACCACGGCCGAGCTCGACGCTATCGGCCGCGACATTCTCGAAAAGCAAGGTGCGCGCTCCGCCCCCGAGACCGTCTACGGTTTCCCGGGCGCCACCTGCATCAGCATCAACGAGGAGGTCGCCCATGGGATTCCGGGCGATCGCAGGATCGCAGCTGGTGACCTCGTCAATATCGACGTCTCCGCCGAGAAGGGCGGCTACTTCTCCGATACCGGAGCGTCCTTCACGGTGCCGCCTGTCGACCGCCGGATCGAGCGGCTGTGCCGCGACGGCAGGCGGGCGCTCTGGGCCGGGCTCGGCCAGGTTGGCGCTGGCAAGCCGATAGCCGGGATCGGTGAGGCGGTCGGTCGCTTTGCGCAAAAGAACGGCTATACGCTGGTCCGCAACCTCGCCAGCCACGGCATCGGCCGTTCGCTGCACGAGGAGCCGAAGGAGATCGCGACCTGGCCCGAGCGCTCCGAGCGCCGCGTCATGCAAAAGGGGCTGGTCTTCACCGTCGAGCCCTTCCTGTCGCTGGGAGCGGACTGGGCCGAGCACGAAGGCGACGACCGCTGGACCCTCTATGCCGAGCCGCGCGCGCCGACCGTGCAGTACGAGCACACCGTCGTCGCGACCGCCAACGGCCCGCTGATCCTGACCTTGCCGGGCTGAGCACCGCTCAGCGCAGGGCCATGTGCTTGGTCAGCCGCAGTTCCAGCCTGTCCCAGATCCGGCGGATCAGCTCGGTGAGCACCAGATAGATCAGCGCCGCATAGAGATAGATCGACAGGTCGAAGGAGCGGGCGAAGGCGAGCCGCGTCGCGCCCATCAGGTCGAACAGCGTCACCAGCGAGGCGATGGCGCTCACCTTGATCATCACGATCAGCTCGTTGCCGAGCGGGCGCAGCGCCAGGATCATCGCCTGCGGCAGGATCACCCGGCGCAGGGTCGCCCAGCGATGCAGGCCCAGCGCCAGCGCCCCCTCGAACTGGCCGCGCGGGATCGACTGGATCGCGCCGCGCAGGATCTCGGCCTGATAGGCGGCGGTGTTGATGGTGAAGGTGAAGAGCGCGCAGTAGAACGGCTCGCGGAAGAACCACCACAGGCCGACATCCTGCCAGAACAGCCGGAACTGGCCGAAGCCGTAATAGACCAGGAAGAGCTGGCAGAGCAGCGGCGTGCCGCGAAAGAAGGTGGTGTAGCCCTGGATCGAGACCTGGGCCCAGCGCGGGCCGTAGAGCCGGGCGACGGCGAGGCCGATGGCGAGGGCGAAGCCGAGGGCGGTCGAGAACACCACCAGCTCGAAGGTGACCCACAGGCCGCTCGCCATGCGGCAGCCATAGTTCTGCAGAACCTCGCTGCCGATCAGATAGCCGGGATAATCGCACCAGTTCATCGGGTCGCTCCGCCGAAGGCGGCGTAGCCGCGATTGGTGCGCTGCTCGAGCTTGCCGATGCCCCAGGCGGAGATCAGCGAGAAGAAGAAGTAGAGCATGATCGCCGCGCCGAAGAACAGGAACGGTTCCTTGGTCACGACATTGGCGCGCGTCGTGATGAACATGATGTCCTGCAGCGTGATCACCGAGATCAGCGAGGTTTCCTTGAGCAGCACCATCCAGTTGTTGCCGAGGCCCGGAAGCGCCACGCGGATCAGCTGCGGGAAGACGACGAGCCGGAAGGCCTGCGCCTTCGTCAGGCCGAGCGCCGAGGCAGCCTCGCGCTGGCCCTTCTGGATCGAGTTCAGGGCGCCGACCCAGACCTCGCTGGAGAAGGCGGCGAGCACCAGGCCGAGCGCGACCATGCCGGCGACGAAGGGCGCAATCGAGAAGCCGGTCCAGATCCGCTGCATCAGCACCTGGATGCCGAAATAGATGATGTAGAGCGTCAGGAGCTCGGGCACGCCGCGGAAGACGGTCGTGTAAACCGTCGCCAGCGCCCGCAGGATCACGTTGTCGGAGCGCTTCCACAGCGCGATGACGAGGCCGAGCGCCAGGCCGAAGGGCAGGGTGGCGAGCGCGACCGAGATGGTGGTGGCGGCGCCTTGCAGCAGGGCCCATCCCCAGCCGGTGGGACCGAAGCCGAGCAGAGCGAATTTGTCGAACATGAAAGGGCCGGCGCGCGAGGAGCTGAAATCCGCCGGCCTGAAGCGGCCGGCGGACGGGCGTCAGCAGACGTCAGGTCAATCGAACTTGAACCACTTGTCCTCGAGCTTCTTCAGCGAGCCGTCGGCGACGGTTTCGGCGATCGCCTTGTCGAAGAGTGTCTTCAGTGCGGTGTCCGCCTTGCGGACGGCGCCGGCGACGCCCGCACCATGGATCGCGTCGTCGCGCTTCACTTCGGCGATCCGCTTGCAGCAATCCTTGCCTTGCCCTTTCAGGAAGTCGGCGAGCGCCAGGGCATCGGCGACGATGTAGTCGAGGCGGCCGTTGAGCAGGTCGAGATTGGCCTCTTCCTGGGTCGGATAGAGGCGCGCGGTCGAGTCCTTGTAGAATTTCTCGACATAGTTCGCGTGGATCGTCGATCCCTGCGCGCCGATCGTCTTGCCCTTCAGGGTGGCAGGGGAGATGTCGGTCGAGGCGGTGCTCTTGGGGCCGATCATCCAGATCGGCGTCTTGCTGTAGGGCGTGGTGAAGTCGACCTGCTTGCGACGCTCCTCGGTGGCGTTCATGCCCGCCAGGATGATGTCGTATTTATTGGCCTGCAGCGCCGGAATGATGCCGTCCCAGTCCTGCACCACCCAGCTGCACTTCACCTTCATCTTCTCGCAGAGAAGGTTGCCGTAATCGATCTCGAAGCCTTCCAGCTCCTTCTTGGCGTTCAGGTTGTTGTAGGGCGGATAGGCGCCCTCGGTGCCGATCCTGACCTCCTTCCACTCCTTGGCCTGTGCCAGGGCGCCGCTGGCGCCGACGACGGTGAGCGCGGCCGCGGCGATGAAGCGAACGAAACCTTTCATGGTGCCTCCCCTTAGAGCTTTGTCCGGCCGGGCGTTTCGAATTCCCGTCCCGGCTTGTGCCCGCAGCTTGTGCGATCACAGGCCTTGCCCGCAAGGGGCGCCTTGCAGCTTTTCTGCGCGCGCCAGCACAAGAAAAATGCACCGCAAGCTATTGTCGCGGCTCGGTTAATCGAACAATCACCGGCCTCGGCCGCCGGTCGCGTCCTGCGACGAAAGCGCAACGCGACGGCGGAATTCGGCACTGCACCGGCGCAATGCCGCCGCTGCAGTGCTCTAGATACGGCTTGGCCGCGAGTCGGCGCGTCTGCGTTTCGCCTTTGCGAGGGACCATCAGGCAGCTTCAGCAGCATCGGCAGCCAAGCATCTCGGCCCGCCGGTGCTATCGCGGAGACTGGTTTGGCGAGCAGTCCGGCTGGCTCTGCATCAACCCTGGCGACGCGCGATCGGCATGACGAGATAGACCATGCCCAGCACCATCGGCGGGACGGCGAGGGCGGTGATCGACCAGGTCGACCAGCCGGCGGTCAGCGGCGCCAGGGCCAACAGCAGCAGGTTGATCAGCAGATAGGCGCCGAGCATCAGCGTCGCCAGGAAGCGCAGCCGGCCGAGCAGGGCGGAGGTCAAGGTGGAAATGGCCATGGCATTCTCCATAACGAAACGTATCGTTTCGATTGACATTGATAGATACGATCCGTTTCGATATCAAGAGCCGAGCGCTGGTTTGATCGCAGGCAGCAGGCCGCCGCTTCAGCCAGGCGCTCGGCCATGCCGTGAAGGATCGGGACCGGTGCTCGGGGAAGTCATGGACCGGCCGGCGGAGAAGGAGGGGCGAGGATGAGCGCGACCGATCGGCCACAGCCTCGCCGCGCCTCGATCGGTGCGCGGCGCAACCCCGCCTCGCAGGCGGCGATCCTCGCTGCGGCGCGCGCGGTTCTCGCGGAGCAGGGCTATTCCGGCTTCTCGATCGACGCGGTGTCGCGGCGCGCCGGCGCCGGCAAGCCGACGATCTATCGCTGGTGGAAGAACAAGGCCGAACTGCTGATCGAGGTCTATGCCGCCGAGAAGGCGATGGTGAAGGCCGCGGCGACCGGCAGCCTGGCGGAGGACCTTGCCGCCTATACCGCTGCGCTCTGGGATTTCTGGCGCGACACGCCGTCCGGCCGGACGTTTCGCGCCCTGATAGCGGAGGCCCAGAACGATGCGGCGGCGCTCGCTGGCTTGCGTGACAAGTTCCTGCCGGAGCGCCTGCACGATGTCCGGGCCCTGTTCGCGGCGGCGGTGACGCGCGGCGAGATCGGAGCCGGCGAGGTCGAGATGCGGCTCGCGCTCTATGTCGGCTTCAACTGGTACTACGTGCTGACGGACAGGCTGGACGAGGGGCGCGCGGCGATCCCGACAGCGATGCGCCTGGTCGCCGCGCCGTTGCGGGGCTGAGGCCGGCGGCCGTGGCTTCTATTCGGCGGGCGCGGGCATGGCTTGCTCGCCTGCCCGGGCGTCCCACAGCGTCACCAGGAAGATGGCGAAGCCGGATAGCGCCAGGCCTGCGCCGACCCAGCCGGTCGAGGTCCAGCCATGGCCGGCCGCGATCGCCATGCCGCCGAGCCAGGGGCCGAGCGCGTTCGCGCTGTTGAAGGCGCTGTGGTTGAGCGCTGCGGCGAGCGTCTGCGCCTCGCCGGCGACATCCATCAATCGCGTCTGCAGCGCGGTGCCGAGGCCGCCGCTGCAGCCGATGGCGAAGGCGACCAGCGAAATGGTCCAGATGTTCGAGGCCGCGAACGGGAACAATGCCAGCGCTGCGGCGCTCCACAGCAGCGTCGCACCGATCGAGGGCATCAGCGCCCGGTCCGCCGCCCAGGCGCAGGCCAGCGTGCCCAATGTCAGGCCAAGGCCGAACACGGCAAGGACCAGCGGCACGGTGCCGGGGGCGACGCGCGTCACCTCGATCAGGGTCGAGGCGAGATAGGTGTAGACGGCGAAGAGGCCGCCGAAGCCGATCGCGCCGATGGCCAGCGTCAGCCAGACCTGCCTGCTCTTCAGGGCCGCGAGCTCGCGCAACGGGCTCGCCCCGGGCTGCGGCCTGTCATGCGGTGCGAAGGCTGCCACCATCCCGGCCGTCGCCAGCGCGAGCAGCGCGACGAGGCCGAAGCCCCAGCGCCAGCCGAATGCCAGCCCGAGCCAGTTGGCGAGTGGTACGCCGATGATCGTTGCGACGGTCAGCCCGAGCATGACGCGGGCGACGGCCTGGGCGCGCCGGTTCAGCGGCACGAGCGAGGCCGCGACCAGCGCTGCAATGCCGAAATAGGCGCCGTGCGGCAGGCCGCTGAGAAAGCGGAACAGCATCATCCAGCCATAGGAGGGGGCGAGGGCGCTGAGCCCGTTCGTCACTGCGAAGGCGGCCATCAGCCCGATCAGCAGCGTCCGCCGCGAGATCCTCGCCGCCAGCACGGCGATGATCGGCGCACCGACGACGACGCCGAGCGCATAGGCGCTGATGACGTGCCCGGCTGTCGGCTCGTCGATGCCGAGGCCGGTCGAAAAATAGGGCAGCAGGCTCATCACCGCGAATTCCGCAGTGCCGATGGCGAAGCCGCCCATGGCGAGTGCGAACAGGACGAGGCTGGTGCGAGGCACGGAGTTGGCGTGAGCTGGCGCGTTCGGCGCAGCCACGCCCTCCGAGGTGGAGAGGCTCATGAGACCGGTCGGATGTGGGTTGTGATTATTGCGACGCGGCATTGTCTGCTGCGTCGCAATAAAGTGCCATCATCATGCGCGTCGCGCAAGTCGATGCGCCTCAATTCCGCGTGAGGCGGCCTTGCATGATCTCAGTGCATGGCGGCGGGCGCTCGGCCCGGATCACGGCCGGCCCTTGCCGGCCGCCCGTGCCTCGGCGATCAGGCAGAGCTCGGTGAACAGCACCTGCGCCGCACATTGCGCCGTGTTGGTCGTGGCGTCGTATTGCGGCGCGACCTCGACCACGTCGGCGGCGACGATGTTGCGGCCCTTCAGCCCGCGCAGGATGGCGAGCGCTTCGCGCGGCGTCAGCCCGCCGACCTCGGGCGTGCCGGTGCCGGGTGCGAAGGCGGGATCAAGCGAATCGACGTCGAAGGAGACGTAGGTCGGCCCGTCGCCGATCACCGCGAGCGCCTTGGCGATGACGGCGTCGAGCCCCATCCGATCGACCTCGTCGGCATGGATCACGGTCATGCCGGACTCATAGGAGAACTCCCAGAGATACTCGGCGCCGCCGCGGATGCCGATCTGGATCACGCGCTCGGGATCGAGCACGCCGTCGAGCACCGCCTGCCGGAACGGCCCGCCATGGTGAAACTTCGAGCCTTCATAGGGCCCCGACGTGTCGCAATGGGCGTCGATATGGACCATGCCGACCGGGCGCTTCTCGCCGACCGCCTTGAGGATCGGATAGGTGATCGAATGGTCGCCGCCGACTGCCAGCGTCGAGACGCCGGCCTGCACGATCGTCTTGAAGGTCGCCTCGATATCCTCATGGCAGCTCTCCAGCGAATAGCGCGAGCGGAACGGCACATCGCCGATATCGGCGACTTTGAGCGTGCCGAACGGAGCCGTGCCCAGCATATGGTCCATCGGCCCCATGCGCTCGACCGCCCTGACCGCACGCGGCCCGAGGCGGGTGCCGGCCCGGTTGGTGACGCCGAGATCCATCGGCAGGCCGATGATCGCGACATCGAGGCCGCCGAGATCCGGCTGCGACAGCGCATCCGGCCGATAGGGCGCGCTGATGAAGGTCGCGACATCGGAGAACGGCCATTTGCGCCGGTCTCCCTTGAACTGGTCGGCAGCGACCTTGGCGAAGCGAGGATCGTGGATGTCGCCGCCGCTGGCGCCGGCATAGCGCTCTCTCAGTTTCGCCAGTTTGGTCTGGTCCATGGCTACGCCTCTCTGCTGCCTGTGCTGATCCGCCAAAGGGCGAGGTTGACTGAGTTCCTGGAATGGACCATGCGCTTCTCATGCAGCCGTGCCATGCCCAGGGCGCAATTGTCGAGCACCCAGGGTTGGTTGACGATCCTGCGACGATTGGGGGTGCTGCGCACATTCCGTGCAAGTATAGATTTGAAGCTGATGAAGGTGACCGTGGATCAACCCGGCGCTCCGGCTCTTTTCGCCACTGCATCACGCCACGACCGACAGTCCAACTCGCACATAGCGGTGCCATAGCCGGTGCATGCTGTGAAAAAGATCTTACCGAGGAGATGCCCATAATGAAGCGTCGTCAATTCATCCAGGCTGCCACTGCCGGTGCCGCTGCGTCCGCCATCGCCATGCCGGCGGTCGCGCAGTCGTCGCCGGAAGTGAAATGGCGTCTGACGTCGAGCTTCCCGAAGTCGCTCGATACCATTTATGGCGGCGGTGAAACGCTGTCGAAGATGGTTTCGGAGCTGACCGACGGCAAGTTCCAGATCCAGGTCTTCGCCGCCGGCGAAATCGTTCCCGGCCTGCAGGCGCTCGATGCCGTCACCAACAACACCGTCGAGATGTGCCACACCGTTGCCTATTACTATGTCGGCAAGGACCCGACCTTCGCGATCCCGTCCTCGGTTCCGTTCGGCCTCAACACCCGCATGCAGAACGCCTGGCTTTCGCATGGCGGCGGCGGCGAGCTCTTCAACGAGTTCTTCAAGAAGTACAATGTCCACGCGATCCAGTGCGGCTCGACGGGCGCCCAGATGGGCGGCTGGTTCCGCAAGGAGATCAAGACCGCGGCCGATCTTCAGGGCCTGAAGATGCGCATCGCCGGCATCGCCGGCCAGGTCATGGCCAAGCTCGGCGTCGTGCCGCAGCAGCTTGCCGGCGGCGACATCTATCCGGCGCTCGAGAAGGGCACGATCGATGGTGCCGAGTGGGTCGGCCCCTATGACGACGAGAAGCTCGGCTTCGCCAAGGTCGCGCCGTACTACTACTATCCCGGCTTCTGGGAGGGTGGCCCGGCCGTTCACGCCTTCATCAACACCGAGAAGTGGAACTCGCTGCCGAAGGCCTATCAGGCGGCGCTGAACGCGGCCTGCGCCTACGCCACCAACTCGATGACGGCGAAGTACGACGTCCAGAACCCGGCTGCCCTGAAGCGCCTGGTCGGCGCCGGCGCGCAGCTGCGGCCGTTCTCGCAGGAGATCCTCGAGGCCTGCCTCAAGGCTTCGAACGAGCTCTACGCCGAGATTTCGGCGAAGAATCCGGAGTTCAAGAAGGCGATCGATGCGATGCAGGCCTTCCGCAACGATCAGTACCTGTGGTGGCAGGTGGCCGAGCTGACCTTCGACATCTTCCAGGTCCGCTCGCGCGCCCGGTGAGTGCGGCGGCGGGCGGCCTCGTTGCCCGCCTCTTCAGCCAATCTTCGAAAGCCCGGCCATGCGCCGGGCTTTTTCATGACCACGGCCCGATGAACGCCAGGAGGCGGAAACCCTCAATGCGAGCACGTACTAAAGTCGTACGTCATGCTGTAATCGCATAGGGGGCATGCTTTTCTCTTGCACTTTGCCGCTGCCGCCGCTTTTGTTGGGACCTCGCGCGAACCGGAAACACCGGCGCGCCTGGAGTGCTCTGGGAGGGGCCAACCACATGAAGCGTCGTCAATTCCTGAAGGTCGCCGGAGCCGGCGCCGCAGCAAGCGCCATTGCCGCCCCGGCCATCGCGCAGTCCATGCCCGAGGTGAAATGGCGAGTGACCTCGTCCTTTCCCAAATCGCTCGACACGATCTTCGGAGCCTCCGAGATCCTCGCCAAGGCTGTCTCTGAGGCGACAGACGGCAAGTTCCAGATCCAGGTCTTCGCTGCCGGCGAGATCGTGCCGGCGCTGCAGGCAGCCGACGCCGTGACCAACGGCACCGTCGAGATGTGTCACACGGCGTCCTACTACTATGTCGGCAAGGACCCGACCTTCGCCTTCGGCACGGCGGTGCCCTTCGGCCTCAACTCGCGCCAGCAGAACGCCTGGTTCTACCATGGCGGCGGCATGGACCTGCTCAACGAGTTCTACAAGAAGTACAACATCCATGCGGTGCCGGGCGGCAATACCGGCTGCCAGATGGGCGGCTGGTTCCGCAAGGAGATCAAGACCGTCGCCGACCTCCAGGGCCTGAAGATGCGCATTGGCGGCTTTGCCGGCCAGGTCGTCTCCAAGCTTGGCGTGGTGCCGCAGCAGATCGGCGGCGGCGACATCTATCCGGCGCTCGAAAAAGGCACGATCGACGCCGCCGAATGGGTCGGTCCGGCCGATGACGAGAAGCTCGGCTTCAACAAGGTGGCGCCCTATTACTACTATCCCGGCTGGTGGGAAGGCGGCGCCGCGCTGCACTTCTTCATCAACTCGGCCAAATGGGACGCCCTGCCCAAGACCTACAAGTCGATCCTGACCACCGCGGCCGGCCTCGCCAATGTCGACATGCAGGCGAAATACGATGCCCGCAACCCTGCGGCTCTGAAGCGCCTGGTCGGCGGCGGCGCGCAGTTGCGGCCGTTCTCGCAGGAGATTCTCGAAGCCTGCCTCAAGGCCTCCAAGGAAGTCTATGCCGAGGCCAGCGCCAAGAATGCCGATTTCAAGAAGATCTATGACGCGATGTCGGCCTTCCGCGGCGACGAGTATCTCTGGTTCCAGATCGCCGAATACACCTATGACAACTTCCTGATCCGCGCTCGCGCGGCCAATCAGCT
>JAKFDB010000114.1:0-55082 GCA_036676315.1 Bradyrhizobiaceae bacterium | reverse complement strand
CCTATCAGCAGGAGCAGCAGCGCCAGAACCGGGCGCAGCGCGGCCAGCGCCCGGGCCAGCAGCAGGCCCGCCCCGGCGAGCAGGGCCAGCGCCAGCAAGGGCAGCAGGGCCAGCGCGGGCAACGCGGCCAGCAGCCGGGGCAGCAGCCCGGAGAGCAGGGCGAGGACGGCGAGGGCGAGGACGGCCAGAACGCCGAAGGCGGCCAGGGCCAGGGCCAGAGCCTGTCGCAGCGCCAGCAGGCCCTGCGCGAGCGGCTGCAGGACCTGCAGCGGCGGATGCGCGGCATGGGCGCCGATCCGGGCGAGCTCGGCGAGGCCGAGAACGAGATGCGCCAGGCCGAGGGGCAGCTCGGCCAGGGCCAGGGCGGCGACGCGGTCGATTCGCAGGGGCGCGCGCTCGACGCCCTGCGCAAGGGCGGCCAGAACCTCGCCCAGCAGATGCAGGGCCAGCCCGGCGAGGGCGAGGGCAATGACAACGCCTTTGGCGAGCCCGACGGGCGTCCCGCCGGCCGGCCTTCCGCCCAGCAGCGCACCCGCGACGACCCGCTCGGCCGGCCGCAGCGCCAGCGCGACTGGGCCGATGGCCGCGTGCGCGTGCCCGGCGCCGACGAGAGCGCGACGCAGCGGGCGCGGCGTATCCTCGAAGAGCTGCGCCGCCGCCTCGGCGACCCCTCGCGGCCAATGGAAGAGCTCGACTATCTCGAGCGCCTGCTGCGCCGGAACTGATGTTTCGGTTGCGACGGGGCAACTGAACCGCTGCCGTCTTTCCGGGGCAGGCCGAAGGCCTGAGCCCGGAACCCATGAACGCAGGCGGTCGCCGTAAAAGCGGGGCGACCGCCGCGTTTCACCGAGCCGCGCTAGCGTTTATGGATTCCGGGCTCGCCGCTACGCAGCGCCCCGGAAAGACGGGGTGGTGTCGCAACTGTTCAGCCGGCGCGGTTGCCCGAGACCACCGCCAGCGCCGCGATGAAGCGGTCGAGATCGGCTTCGCTCAGATAGGCGGTCGGCGAGATGCGGATGGTGTTGCCCTTGGCGACGCCGCCGCGACGGACGGTCATCACCTTGTGCTGGTCGCGCAGGGCCGCAACGATGGCGTTGCAATTGGCGGGCGAGCGTTTGCCGGCAATGGCGAAGGAGGTGATGCCGGCGACCATCTCGGAATCGTCCGGTGTCTGGATCTCGATGCCCTTCAGCTCGCGCGCCCTGGCGACCCAGTAATTGCGCAGATGACGGTAGCGCGCCTCCTTGGCCTGCGGACCGATCTCCCGGTGCAGGGCGAGCGCAGCGGGAACCGCGAGCTGGGCCGCGAAGTTCGGCGTGCCGGTATGGATGCGCGAGCGGATGTCGTCGGCCTTGAAGTCCTCGTCGCCGTAATGCGTGTCGATGTCGGCGAGGCGCTCGCGGGCGATGTAGATCAGGCCGACGCCGAGCGGCGCGCCGATCCATTTGTGCAGGTTGAAGCCGATGAAGTCGACACCGAGGTCCTTCGCCTTGAAGTCGACCTGGCCCCAGCTATGAGCGGCGTCGAGGATGACGTCGACGCCGCGCGCCCTGGCCATGGTGGCGATCTCCCTGACCGGCATCATCAGCCCGGTGCGGTGGCTGAGATGGGTCAGGAGCAGCAGCTTCGTCTTGGGATTGGCCTTGAGCGCCGCGTCGTAGGCGGCGAGCACATTGGCCTTGGTCGCCGGCTCGGGAATGTCGAACTTTGCGACCTCGACGCCGCGCCGGTCCTTGAGCCAGTTCATGGCGTATTGCATCGAGTCGTAGTCGAGGTCGGCGTAGAGCACGCCATCGCCGGCCTTCAGCTTGTTGTAGCCGGCGATCAGCGTCTGCAGCGCCTCGGTGGCGCCGCGCGTCAGGGCGATCTCCTCGCGCGCCACGCCGAGGAACTCGGCCAAAGGCGTGCGGACGTCGTCGAGATCCTTGCCGATCCTGGTGCGGGCGTAGACGGTGTTCTCGAAATTCACGAAATCGGTCAGGCGCTTGTACTCGGCCTTCACCGGCTCGGCCATGATGCCCCAATAGCCGTTCTCGAGGTTCACCATGTCCGGGGTGACGCTGTAGAGGCCGCGCACCGCGTTCCAGTAGGCTGCATCGGTGCCGAGCGCGGCCGCGGGCAGGGGCGGCAGGGTTCGCGCGAGCGCGGGAGCGGCGGTCGCGGCCAGCGCTGCGGCGCCGAGGCCGGTCAGGACGGCACGGCGGCTGAAATCGATGCCGGATTCGTTGGACATGATTGGGTTCCTCGGGAGTGGGGGCCCTGGCTAGCCGGCGCCTGTTTCAGCGCCATGACGGATTTGCGTCCTGGATGACCGCGCGACTTATCCCCGTGCCGTGAAACCGGTGCATACTGCCGGCAGCCACGGGGAGAGCCGTCATGTCGATGCAGGGATCGCGGAGCCGGAAGAAGCCTGCCGCCAAGGAGCCGGCGCAGGAAGTACCGGTCGAGGCGCCGCCGGTCGTCGCCGAGCCGGATCTGGCCGTTACCGTGGCGCGGCTCGCCCGACTCGCACCGGTCGGCAAGGCCGAGATCATGAACAATATCGCGCTGCATTTCGAACGCCTGGCGGCCCAGGCCGAGGTCACGACGCGGCTGCGCATCTGCCATTTCCTGGCCCAGGCGGCGCATGAGACCGATCGTTTCCGGACGCTCGAGGAGCAGGGCGGGCCGGCTCAGTTCGCCCGCTATGACGGGCGCGCCGATCTCGGCAACACCGAGCCCGGCGATGGCGCGCGCTATCATGGCCGCGGTGTCTTCCAGCTCACCGGCCGCGCCAATTACCGGCGCTATGGCCGCATGCTGAACGTCGATCTCGAGGGCCGGCCGGAACTGGCGCTCGACCCGCGCATCTCGATCCAGATCGCCTTCGCCTATTGGCGCGACCGCAATCTCAACGCCGCCGCCGACCGTGACGATGCGGCGCGCGTGACGCAGTTGATCAATGGCGCCAGCAACGGCCTCGCCGACCGGCGGCAATTGCTGGCGACGGCGAAGGGGATCTGGGCTTAGCGCGAGCCGATTTGGCTCTAACCATCACGTCGTCCTGGACAAGCCGCGGAGCGGCGCAGCTCCGGGACCCATTGTAGAACTCCGGAGACTTACGATGGATCCCGGGCCGAGCTTCGCTCGCCCAGGATGACGATGTGTGAAGGCTGGTGCTCTCAGCCGTGCCCCGCCTTCAACGCCTGGTCGAGATCGGCATAGAGGTCCTCGACATCCTCGATGCCGGTCGAGAGGCGCAGCAGGTCGGGCGGGCAGGGCGAGCCGACCCCCTCGATCGAGGCGCGGTGCTCGATCAGGCTCTCGACGCCGCCCAGCGAGGTCGCGCGCTTGTAAAGTTCGACATGCGCTGCGGTGGCAACGGCTGCCTTCTCGCCGCCATTGACCTGGATCGAGAGCATGTAGCCGAAGCCGCCTGCCATCTGGCGCGCCGCGATGTCATGGCCGGGATGCTGCGGCAGGCCGGGATAGAGCACGCGCGAGACCAGCGGATGGGCCGAGAGCCGCTCTGCCAGCGCCATGGCCGAGGCCGACTGGCGCTCCTGCCGGACATGGAGCGTGCGCATGCCGCGCATCAGGAGATAGGCCTCGAACGGGCCGAGGATGCCGCCTTGCATCTTGCGGACGGTCTTGACCCGGCCCCAGAACTCATCGTCCTCGCGGGCGCAGAGCGCACCGGCGATGACGTCGGAATGGCCGTTCAGCACCTTGGTCGCGGCGTGCATGACGATGTCGGCGCCGAGCGCCAGCGGACGCGTGTGGATCGGGGAGGCGCAGGTCGAATCGACGGCGAGCTTGGCGCCCGCGGCATGGGCGATCCCGGCGACCGCGGCGATGTCGGTGATGGTCCAGAGTGGGTTCGACGGCGTCTCGGCCCAGACCAGCTTGGTGACGCCGGGCTTCACCGCCTGCTTCAGCGCGGCGAGGTCGTCGGTCTCGACGAACTCGATCTTCAGCCCCCAGCGGGTGGCCTCGGTCAGCAGCCAGGCCCGCAGCGCCCAGTACATCACCTTGGAAGCGACGACATGGTCGCCCGGCGAGAGCGCCTGGAACACGGCGGTCGCCGCCGCCATGCCGGAGCCGAAGAGCAGGGCGCCGGCCTTGGCGTCCTCCAGCATCGCCAGCACGCTCTCGGCCTCGCGCACCGTCTCATTGTCGGGCCGGCCATAGATGAAGCCGGAGGAATAGGCGTTGTCCTCGTCGCGGATATAGGTCGTCGCGACATGGATCGGCGGCACGACCGCCCTGGTGAGCGGGTCGATCTTGCCCATGGCCTGGGCGGCGAGCGAACGGGGATGCAGCGGGCGCTTGATCATGGGCGATCCGATTTCCACTATGTGAGACGTTTCATCTCATCGCAATTGCTGCGGCGCAAGAGGCTCGTCTTGCCCGGAGCGCAGGGACACCCCATCCTTGCCGCATGAGCACGCAGACCGATAGCACCGATCGTCAGCCGGCCGTCTGGCTGGCCCTCCTCGTCGCCATCCTGCCTGTCGTGGCGACGTCGCTGATCGGCAGCGCGGCGACCGTCCCGCAGATCCCGGGCTGGTATGCCGGCCTCGCCAAGCCGCCCTTCAATCCGCCGAACTGGCTGTTCGCGCCGGTCTGGACGACCCTGTTCGCCCTGATGGGCCTCGCCGTCTTCCGCGTGCTGCGCCGCCCGTCCGGCACGATCAGTCGTAGCCGGGCGCTGCTGGCCTATCATGTCCAGCTTGCGCTCAATCTCGTCTGGTCCTGCGTCTTCTTCGGGTTGAACAGCCCGGCGGGCGGCCTCGTCGTCATCGCCCTGCTGATCGCCGCGATCCTCTGGACGATCAGGTGCTTCGCCGCTCTGCCGGACCGGTTCGCGGCCTGGCTGCTGGCGCCCTATCTGGCCTGGGTCTCGTTCGCCGCCGTGCTCAACCTCTCGATCTGGTGGCTCAACCGCTGAACCCTCCTGCCTGGCTCAGCCGATCGAGCGTTCGATCACCCGCAGCACGGTCTCGCGCAGTTCGGCGATGGTGAAGGGTTTTGTCATCACCTCGGAGACGATCGCCTCCAGGCTCTTGGCGCGCTCGCGCTGCTCGGCATAGCCGGTCATCAGCATGATGGTGAGATCGGGGAATTCGCGCTTCGCCGCCAAGGCGAGCGCGATGCCGTCCATCAGCGGCATGCGGATATCGGTGAGCAAAAGGTCGAAGCGGCCCTGCTCGGCGATCAGGACCTCCAGCGCCTCGGCGCCGTCTCCCGCCATCATGCAATCATGCCCGTCCATGGCGAGGCCGCGCGCCACCAGCGCGCGCAGGGTCTCCTCGTCATCGACCACGAGAATCCGCGACATGCCTCAGATCCCCGGCAGGCCGGCCTGATCGGCGGTCTCGATCACGCCGACATAGGGCAGCTGGCGATAGGAATGGGCGACGTCCATGCCGTAGCCGACGACGAAATAATCGGGGCATTCGAAGCCGACATATTCGGCCTCGATGTTGACGGCGCGCTTGGCCGGCTTCTCGAGCAGGACCGCACTCGAGACCTTGGCCGCACCGCGCGCCGCCAGCAAATCCTTGGCGAAGGCGAGCGTGCGGCCGGATTCGAGGATGTCGTCGACCAGCAGCACCTGGCGGCCGCGAACATCGCTCTGGACGTCGCGCAGGATCTCGACCTGGCCGGAAGAGACGGCGGCGGCACGATAGCTGGAGAGATGGACGAACTCGACCTGGGGCGTCATCCCGGCGCGATGCATGGCCCGGATCAGATCGGCCACGAACATGAAGCTGCCCTTGAGGACGGCGACGACCAGCAGGTCGGGGGGCGAATCGGCTGCGATCTGCGCCGCCATCTCGGCATTGCGGGCGGCGATGGCGGCTTCGTCGTAGAGCACCCGGATACGCTGGGATTGGGGCATCGTCTTGGCATTCCTTCCGGGCTTCGGCGCCCGTTCGCGCCGCCCCATGATCGCGGCTGAAACTTGGCACTATCGATAGCGCCGGTGCGCGGACAATTGAAGACCACCGCGGCAAGGCGATGGTGGAATCAGTCGGCGCTGGCGATCGTCGCCGGAGAGGTCGCGCCGAAACGCACCTGGACCGAGCGGCCGTTCTCGGGCGGCGCCGCCAGCCGCGCCCGGAAGCGCACCAGCTCGGAGGGCTCGAGCGCCGGCCGCGGCGGTTCCGCCGTCCAAGTGTAGAGCACCTGACCGGCCTCGTCCTTCACCGCAACCGTGATCGGCGGCATCTTCGTCTTCTTCCGGGCGATGTTGGTGACGTCGCCCTCGACCACCAGGAAGCGGCCCTGCGCATCCTGCACCAGCTCGCTCTCGACGGCGCTGAAGGCGAGGCCGCGGAGATTGACCGGCAGGCCGAGCTTTTCATAAAGCGCGGCAAATTGCGGCATGCTGCGCACCACCGCCTCGCGCTGCCAGAGCGCCAGGACGAGCAGGCTGGCACCGGCCAGCGCGAGCGCCGCGGGCGTGCTGACGGGCAGGCGCGATGGCGGCCTGATCGCGCCGCCGCTCCAGCGTTTCGCCCAACCGCCCTGGCGCGGCCTTGCGGGCGCGGTGGCGGTATCGTTGCGCTCGGCAGCGAGGGCCGAGACGCTCTCCTCGATCTCGGCGGCGCGGCGCAGCTCGTCGGCCAGCAGGGCGTTGGTCTCGTCCTCGCTCGGTGCGCTCGGGAAATCCGGTGCCGCGATCTCGCTCAGGCTGGGCTCCGGCTCGTCGGCCTCCGTCGGCGGGACAGGCGGCGCGGGAGCCTCGACCTGCCAGGCGGTCTGGCAGGAAGCACAGCGAACCTTGCGCCCGGCCGGACCGATCTTGGCCTCGTCGAGCTCATAGCGGCTGGCGCAGGAGGGACAGACGATCAGCATGGCCTTCGGGTGGTCGCTCCGCGCATGATTTGTCGGCGGCCGGCCTTTAGGGTGCCGGCAATGGTAGCTGAACCTCTCCGGTTCCGGGCAGCGCGCAAGCGCAGCCATGCCGGATCGCGGCTCGTCCGCTCATTGGCTCGATTTATGGTTAACGTGGCGTAAAGCCGGCGCTTCTTCCGGGGAAAAGCGGGGTGCGGCGGCATGCACTTCCCGCAGGTCCCGGCTCTGGGTGTAGGATCACGCCGCGGGCGGGCCGGCTGACGGCGATTCGGGCGCAGCGATAGGAGCAGAGTTGGTTCGGTTCGAAAATGTCGGGTTGCGATACGGCATGGGGCCGGAGGTGCTGAAAGACATCAATTTCAGCATCGCGCCGCGCTCGTTCCAGTATCTCACCGGGCCCTCGGGCGCCGGCAAGACGACGCTGATCCGGCTGATCCTGATGGCGTTGAAGCCGACGCGCGGCCTGGTGCATCTCTTCGGCCAGGACGTCTCGCGGCTGGAAGCGGCGACGCTGACCGATTTCCGGCGCAAGATGGGCGTCGTCTTCCAGGATTTCCGGCTGCTCGACCATCTCACGGTCTACGAGAACGTCGCCCTGCCGCTGCGCGTGCTCGGCAAGGAGGAGGCGAGCTATCGCGCCGAGGTCGTCGAATTGCTGCGCTGGGTCGGGCTCGGCGAACGCATGCATGCCGTGCCGTCGGTTCTTTCCGGCGGCGAGAAGCAGCGCGCCGCGATCGCCAGGGCGTTGATCTCGCGGCCGCAGCTGCTGCTCGCCGACGAGCCGACCGGCAATGTCGATCCGGGCCTCGGCCGGCGCCTGCTGCGCCTGTTCATGGAATTGCAGACGCTGGGCACGGCGGTGGTGATCGCCACCCATGATCTCGCGCTGATGGAACTGTACGACGCACCGCGCCTGGTGCTGGCCGACGGGCATCTCCATGTCGACGCCTGACTGGCGCGCCGACGCGGCGGAGCATGAGGACGAGGAGGATGAGGGCTTCACCCAGCCGCAGCCCCGCCTGCCGGACAATCTGCGCCGCGACCAGCCGCTGGTGCCGGTCGACACTGTCGCCGGCCGGGCGCTGGTCGTGGTGATCGCGATCCTGACCTTCCTGGCCGCGCTCAGCGCCGGTGGCGCATTGATGGCGGCGCGCGCTTCCGAACAGTGGCGCGGCGCGGTCGCCAACGAGATGACGATCCAGGTCAGGCCCGATCCGCGCCGCAATATCGAGACCGATCTCGCGCGGGCCGTCGAGCTCGCGCGTGCGGTGCCGAGCGTCGCCTCGGTGCGGGCGATGCCGCGGGCGGAATCGGACAGGCTGCTGGAGCCCTGGCTCGGGGCGGGGCTCGACCTGATCGAATTGCCGGTGCCGCGCCTGATCGTGCTGCGCCTCAACGCCACCGTGCCGAACGACCTCGTCGCCTTCAGCCAGAAGCTGCGGCGAGAAGTGCCGAGCGCGACGCTTGACGATCACCGGCTCTGGGTGCGTCGTCTCTCGACCATGGCAAACACCATCATCCTTGCCGGCGTCGCGATCGTCATGCTCGTGCTGGCGGCGGCGGCGCTTGCGGTTGCCTTCGCCACGCGCGGTGCCATGGCCGGCAGCCGCGACAGCGTCGAGGTGCTGCATCTGGTCGGCGCCGATGACGAGTTCATCGCGCGCGAGTTCCAGAACCGTTTCATCACGCTCGGACTGCGCGGCGGGGGCGCCGGCGGCCTCGCCGCGGTCGTCGTCATCGCGCTGCTCGGCTGGCTGGCTTCGGCCTGGAGCGCGACGCCCGAGGCAGATCAATTGCAGGCCATGTTCGGCGCCTTCGAGATCGGCTGGTCCGGTTACGGCGTCGTCGTATTGGTGGCGATCATCGTCGCGGCCATCGCCGGCCTCGTCTCGCGGGTGACCGTGCGGCATTATCTGCGGGCGATGGCGTGATGCGTTGCGGAAGGGGCGCTGCGATCATGCCGCTATTGTGCCCGATTGGGCAATTATCTTGCCGCGCTCATGGTGATGATCGCAGCGAGGCCAGCTCATCTTTCGCGTGCTGAGGGCGATTTGGCCGTCGCGCGCGCCATCGTGACGAAGGCGTGGTTCCGGCGCTCTGCCGGGCGCGCGCTGCTGTGGCTCGCGGTTGCGGGGCTGCTCGCACTCGTCGCGGGCTATGTCCATTTCGCGGCGCGGCTGGCGCTGAACGAAGCGACGGCGCCGCGTACCGACGCGATCGTGGTGGTGACCGGCGGCGCGCAGCGCATCGGCGATGCGATCGGCCTGCTCAATGCCGAGCGCGGCTCGCGCCTGCTGATCAGCGGGGTCAACGAGAGGACCGGGCGGGACGAACTCGCCAAGCTCAATCCACGGGCACGCGAGGCGCTGGCCTGCTGCGTCGATCTCGACTACCGCGCCCGCAACACCATCGGCAACGCCATCGAAACCCGGCGCTGGGTCCGCCAGCACGGTTTCCGCTCGCTCCTGCTGGTGACCTCCAATTACCACATGCCGCGCACCATGCTGGAGTTCAACCACGCCATGCCGGGCGTGCGCATCGTGCCTTACCCGGTGGTGACCGACCAGGTCGACGTCACCGCCTGGTGGAAGGACTGGCACACCATCCGCCTGCTGGTGCCCGAATACGCCAAGTACCTCGTCGCCAGCCTGCGCAGCTTGGTCGAGGACGACCCCGAGACCTCGCGACTTTCGGTGATCATCGGCGGGCGCAAGCCGATCTCACCCAAGCCGGGCGACCAGATGGGCCCCGAACACGACAAGCGTTCGCGCGCCGCCGGCCAGGCGCGCGGCGCCTGAGGCGGACGGCGCTCTTGACGGACGCGCGCCAGCAGGGTTCTTGCCGGCCATGCTCGTACTCCGCTCGCTTCTCTTCAATGTCGCCTTCTACCTCAACCTCGCCTTCTGGGTGGCGTGCGCCATGGCGACCATGGTGCTGCCGCGGCGCTTCCTGCTCGGCATCGCCCTGAACTGGGCCGACAGCACGCTCTGGCTGATGCGCGTCATCGCCGGCACGCGCTGCGAGATCAGCGGCATCGAGAACATCCCGCCCGGCGGCATCATCATGGCGGCGAAGCACCAGTCGGCCTGGGAGACCTTTGCGCTGATCACGGTGTTCCGGAACCCGGTCTACATCCTCAAGCGCGAACTGACCTGGCTGCCCTTCTTCGGCTGGTGTCTGTTGAAGATGCGGATGATCCCGGTCGATCGCGGCGCCGGCAGCCGTGCACTGCAGATGGCGACGCGCCGGGCCAAGATCGAGCTTGGGCAGAACGGCCGGCAGCTGATGATCTTCCCGGAAGGGACGCGGCGTCCGGTCGGCGCGCCGCCGGCCTACAAGTTCGGCGTCGCCCATCTCTATGGCGAGCTCGGCGTGCCCTGCGTGCCGGTTGCCCTCAATGCCGGCCTTTACTGGCCGCGCCGCTCCTTCCTGCGCCGGCCAGGGACGATCCGGGTGGAAATCCTGCCGGCGATCCAACCCGGGCTGGACAGGAAGTCGTTCCAGGCGCTGCTGCAGGAGCAGATTGAGAGCGCCACCGACCGGCTGGTCAGCGATGGCCGGGCCGAACTCGACCGTCTCGGCGTGCCGGCTCCTGCCAATGCGCGGCAGGAGACTTCGCAGAAGGCCTGATTGAGCTTGACAGGCGGGCTGTAATGTTCTGACTTTGTTCCTGAACAAAGGAGGAACGAATGGCTGCTCTCGCCTTTCTGGACGCGCCCTGCGAGGATCGCCCGGTGCGGGCTGCTCGCGAGGCGCCGCTGCGCGGCGCGGCGCAGCTGGCCGAACGTCGCTTCACCGCCTGGCGCGGCCGCTCGGGACGACGCTATGTCGCTTCCGTCTTCGGCGTGCAGGACGGGCACGCGCTCAATTTCACCGATGCGGTGCTGCTGGCCGTCTCGCCGGAACGGATGATCGTCGCGGCGCGCGACAGCGGCTCCTTCGGCATCGATGCGGCGCTGACGCGCTGGCGCGACGCGGCCGCGATGGCCGGCGCCTGCGAGATCCATGTCCATCTGCTGGCCGAGGACAGCCAGAGCCGGCGGGCCGCGCTGGCCGATCTGATGCCGGAGGCCTGAGTCACCAGATCGCCATGCGTCTTATCGGACGCAAGTTGGCGATCTATCTCTTTGTAAAAGCATCAGATTCGTCCGAAAAGCGGATTCCACTTCTCGGTCCGGTGCTCTAGGGCGAGGGGGCGATTTCGGCCTTGTCGAGCTCGGCGACGAGATGGGCCAGCAACGGGTCGTGGATGCCCATCTCGTGCAGATGTTCCTGCGTGCGCCGGACATAGTCCGGGTTCTCGCCTGAGACGCCCTTGCCCTGCTGCACCAGGCCGAGCACCGCCGCTTCCGGCAGGCGGCCGGCATACTGGCTGTGGGCCCGGTCGGCGACATAGGTGAGCGCGTTCAGCCGGCGGCCGTCGTCGAGACGGATCGCGAGCCTTCTTTCGAGATAGACCGCGGTCGCCTGCTCGCGGGCGCGCAGATAGTCGACGGTCTCCTCTGCCTGTCCGGCGGCGACGCGGAAGGCGACGCCGCGGCAGATGCCGCCGCGATCCAGGCCCAGCACCAGCCCAGGCGTCTCGGGCGTGCCGCGATGCACATGCGAATAGATGCAGAGCGCCCGGTGGAAGCCATGCAGGCGCGCGCCCGCACGCTCGACGAAGTCGAAGCCAGGCCGCCAGATCAGCGAACCATAGCCGAAGACCCAGAGATCGTCCGGCGTCGCCGCTTCCGTCATCCGCACCCTCACAATTTGGCCCGCTTGCCTCGGCAGACAGGGGGCGACGATGCATGAGCCGATCGGCGCTGGCGTCCTGCTGCTCCGGTCGCTATCAATCCGCCGAAATCCTTGCAAGGGAGCGACCGCGCATGCCTGCCGCCACCACCGCGCGACGGACCAGCCGTTTCTGGCTTTACGCTCCCTTCGTCCTGCTCGTGCTCCTCGCCGCGGGCTGGTCGGGGCTCTGGGCGATGGCGCGCAGCAAGGTCGAGCAGCATCTCGACGCCGGCATCGCGCGCGAGGCGAATGCCGGCCGCAACTGGACCTGCCGCGACCGCAGCGTCGGCGGCTATCCCTTCCGGATCGAGGTGCGCTGCGCCGGGGTGACGCTGGTGTCCTCGCGCTGGGGCGACGAGGTCAAGGTCGAGGCCGGCCCGACGCTGGCGGTGGCCCAGGCCAGCACGCCGGGGCACCTTATCCTGCAGGTCACGGGCCCGCTCACGGCGACCTTGCCGGCCGGCCGGAACGGCGATCTCAGCTGGAGCCGGTTCGAGGCCAGCCTGCGCCTGACCACGACCGGTTTCGAGCGACTCTCGCTCGTCATGCAGGAGCCGGTTGCCACCTTGCGCACGCCCGACGAGGCGGATGGCAGCCTGCGCTCCGAGAGCATGCGTTCGGCACTGTTCGAGGCGCATCTGCGGCCCAATCAGCAGGGTTTCGCCAGCCAGCAGGCGTTCGATGTCGCGCTGAGCACGAAGGGCACCGTGATGGCGCTGCTCGACGGTCTGCTCGGCGATGCGGCGCCCGGCGATCTCGACGTGCAGGCCACGGTCTCGCAAGCCCTGGCCTTTCGGCGCGGCTTCAATCCCGATGCGCTCGAAAGCTGGCGGGCGGCCGGCGGCGGGGTCGAGATCACCAAGCTTGGCCTGACCAAGGGCACAGCCCGGCTCGACGCCTCCGGCCGGATCGGGCTCGACGACGCCCACCGGCCGGCCGGCCAGCTCGATGCGGCGGTCGCCGGGATCGAGCGCATCGCCGGCATCAGGGTCGGCGGTGGCCTGACGGCGGGGCTCGGAGCCCTGCTGGGCGGGCGCTCGGGTGCCCAGAAAAGCAATGCGGCGGCAGGGCTCACGCCGCTGCCGCCGATCGTCCTGCGCGAGGGCAGGGTCTATCTCGGGCCGCTGCGGCTGCCTCTGCAACCGCTGCGACCGCTTTACTGACCGCCGGCGGCGGTGATCGCGGCGCGCGGCGCCTCGATCCGCACCAGGGCCTTCTTGACCGCTTCCTGCACCTTCTCGAAGGCGCGGACCTCGATCTGGCGGACGCGCTCGCGAGAGACGCCGAACTCCTCCGAGAGTTGCTCGAGGGTGATCGGATCATCGGCGAGGCGGCGCGCCTCGAAGATCCGGCGCTCGCGCGGGTTGAGCACGTTCAGTGCCTCGCGCAGTGCCGAATGCCGGTTGTCGCTTTCCTGCGATTCGGCGAGGCGGTTCTCCTGGCTATCGCTGTCGTCGACCAGCCAGTCCTGCCATTCGCCCTCGCCATCCTCGCGCAGCGGCGTGTTGAGCGAGGCGTCGCCGCCGAGACGGCGGTTCATGTCGACGACGTCCTGCTCGTTGACGCCGAGCTTGGTGGCGATGGTCTTGACCTGGTCGGGCTTGAGATCGCCTTCGCCCAGCGCCGAGATCTTGCTCTTGGCTTTGCGCAGGTTGAAGAACAGCTTCTTCTGGTTGGCGGTGGTGCCCATCTTCACCAGCGACCAGGAGCGCAGGATGTACTCCTGGATCGAGGCCTTGATCCACCACATCGCATAGGTCGCGAGCCGGAAGCCCTTGTCGGGCTCGAAGCGCTTGACCGCCTGCATCAGGCCGACATTGCCCTCGGATACGACCTCGCCGATCGGCAGGCCGTAGCCGCGATAGCCCATGGCGATCTTGGCGACGAGGCGTAGGTGCGAAGTGACGAGCCTATGGGCTGCATCGCGGTCGCCATGCTCGCGCCAGCGTTTGGCCAGCATGAATTCCTCGTTCGGTTCCAGCATCGGGAACCGACGGATTTCTTCCAGGTAGCGTGAAAGTCCGCCCTCGGCGGACATGACGGGCAGCGACGCAATCGCCATGCTCGTACTCCTCTCCAGGCTCCCGCTCAGCGGCGAGCCGACCACCCGATGTTCCATCGGGCAGGATTGTTCGGTGCGCTGTCGCGGCGAAGACCATCGTCCAATCGCCCGTCACGCGCCTCAGCGGCGCCCCTTTAGCCATCCGCTTCGCAGTGCAGTATATTCAATGCGAGAGTGACGGAAAGTGGGCGGCGCAGCAAAAAATCGTCACAGGATCGCGAGTTCACTTTGCAAACGTGCAAAGTCGGCCGGCGGTTCCGACTCGAAATGCAGCTCCTCGCCGGTCACCGGATGCTCGAAGCCGAGCACCGCGGCGTGCAGGGCCTGGCGGCCGAGATCGGCCAGCGCCTCGCGCGCCTTCTCCGGCAAGCGGCTCGCCTTGGTCATGAAGCCGGAGCCGTAGAGCTGGTCGCCGAGCAGCGGATGGCCGAGATGGCTCATATGCACGCGGATCTGGTGGGTGCGGCCGGTCTCGAGCCGGCATTCGAGCAGGCTCGCCATCGCCTCGGTCTCCTCCTGGCCGCGCAGCAGCGGCGGGTAGCGCTCGACCAGGGTGAAGTGCGTGATCGCCTCGCGGCCCTTGCCCTCGCCGACCACCATCATCTTCTCGCGATTGCGGTTCGAGCGCTCGAGCGCCGCCTCGACCGTGCCATAAGGCCGGCGCGGCGCACCCCAGACCAGCGCGAGATAGGCCCGCTCGAGCGGGCCGGTGCGACCATGGTCGGCGAACTGCTTGGCCAGCCCCTGATGCGCCTTGTCGTGCTTGGCGACGACGAGCAGGCCGCTGGTGTCCTTGTCGAGGCGGTGGACGATGCCGGGCCGGCGCACGCCGCCGATTCCCGACAGACTCGCCCCGCAATGGGCGATCAGCGCGTTGACCAGCGTGCCGTCCTCATGGCCGCCGGCGGGATGGACGACGAGGCCTGCCTGCTTGTCGATGACGATCAGGTGCTCGTCCTCGAAGACCACCTCGAGCGGGATCGCCTGGCCGATGGGAGCGGCGGGCTTGGCCTCAGGCATGACCAGGGCCAGGCGCTGGCCCTCCACGACCTTGCGGCTGGGATCGGCGACCACGGCGCCGTCGACGCTGACGCCGCCCTCCTTGATCACCTGCTGCAGCCGGACGCGGGAGATCTCGCCGGCGAGCAAGGCGAGCGCCTTGTCGAGGCGCAGGCCGGCCTGCTCGGCTGTGATGACGAGTTCGGTCGAGGTATTGGCGGGGTGGGGCGCGTTCATGCGCCGTGTATAGGCCGGCCCGCGCGAAACCGCACCCCCAGGCGGGCGTGGCATCGGCGCAGGAAACGTACGGAGAAGCGCCGGATCGTTCCGAGCAAGCACGATGGGCGCAGGAGCGCTCTCATCGTTCACAGAACCACAGGGTCGTCCCGGCTCGGCGCTCCGGCCGGGATGACGCCCGTTTCAATGAAGACGCAGCCGGCTCTAGCTGAAGATCCGGAAGCGGCCCTTGGCTTCGGCCGGTGCGGATTGTTCCGGCCCCGGATCGTCGGGGGCGTGGGCGACCGGGAAGATGACCGGGGCCGGCCGGGGCTGCGCCATCGGCCTGGCGACCGGCGCCGCCTCCGAGGCGGCAGCAGGCGCGGGCTCGGGCTTGGGTTCCGCCTTGGGCTCGGGCTTCGGCTCGGAGCGGGGTTCCGGTCCGGGCGGCGTCGGAGCGGGCGCGACCGGCGCCGCTTCGATCACGATCGCCGCGGGAACCGCCTCAGCGGCTGTCGGCACGGCCTCCACCGGCGCCGCGGTCTCCGCCCGTGCTTCGAGAAGCGGGGCTGAATCGTCGAGGTCGGCGAGCACGTCGTCGAGATCGGCGGCCGGGCGGCCGAGCGTCGCCGGCGGCACCGTCCAGACGAAGGCATCGAGGCGGCCGGAGATCGGCGAGACCGGCAGCCAATGGTCGGAGACGAGCCCGTCTGCGACCCAGGCGGCATCGCGCGGAGCACGGGTGGCGCGGGCGAGCCATTCGCGCACGCGCCCGGCGGCGCCGTGCTCGGCTTCCTCGAGTTCGGCCATCAGCAGGCAGACGCGCACCGAGGCGCCGCCGGCGAGCAGCGGCTTCAGCGTGGTCCGGGCCCTGGCGAAATCCTGGGCGTGGATCGCCGCGCCGGCCAGCGCCAATACGCCCTCCGGATCGGCGGGCCGCAGCTTGGTCAGCGTCTCGGCGCGGGCGAGGCGATCGCGGGCACTGTCGCCGGGGCGAACGTCGAGATATGCGGCGGCGATGTCGGGATGCGAGGCCTCCTTCCAGGCGGCCTCGAGCAGCCTTGCCGCCTTCTTGATGTCGCCGCGCTCCGAGAGCATGCGGCCGGCCAGCGCCGCGGCCGGCGTCAGGCCCGGCGCGAGCTTGGTCGCTTCGAGCGCGGCGGCGAGCGCCTTTTCCGGCTCGCGGCCCTTGGCTTCGAGCGCCTCGGCGGCGAGCAGCACGGCGCGCTGGCGCTTGGCCTCGGCCTTGTCGGCGAGGCGCAGGGCGGCCCGGCGCTCGACGGCGGTGCGCGCCGCCTGCCAGTCGCCCGAGCTGGTGTGGAAGTCGAGCAGGGCGTCGTTGGCCCAGGCGAGCGAGGGCGAGCGGCGCACCGCTTCGTCTGCAAAGGCCCGGGCGGCGGCCATGTCGCCACGGCGGCGCGCCTCGACGAACAGGCCGCGCAGGCCGAGCACCCGCGTCTCGGGCTTGTCGAGCATCGCCTTGAAGGCGGCCTCGGCCCGGCCGCGATCGCCGGTGAGCTGGGCGGTCTGCGCCTCCAGCAGCAGGGTCAGCGGCTCGTCGGTGGCGAATTTGCGGGCGTCGACGGCATGGCGGCCGGCGGCGATCGGGTCGCCGGCGCCGATCGCGACCATGCCGCGCGAGACCGCCTCGAAGCCGCGGGCCCGCCGCCGCGCCCGCGAGGCGAAGCTGAAGGCCGAGGGCAGGCCGAGCACGAAGCGCGCCATGGCCCAGACGACGAGCGCCAGGAAGGCAAGCAGGATGACGCCGATCGCCGCGATCGCGACGCTGGTCTCGATCCGGTAGCCCTGCCAGAGCACCGAGACCTCGCCCGGCCGGTCGGCGAGCCAGACGGCGCCGGCGGCCAGCGCGGCGATGACGAGGAGATAGGTCAGTACGCGAACCATGGACCAGAGCCTTCCTCAGCCTGCCGAACCCAGTGCCGCGACCGCGTTTCGCGCGATCCCGGCGATGGCGGCCTCGGCTGCCGCACGTTGCTTGAGCGCCGTCCCGAACGCCTCGCTCGGGCGCCGTGCCGGTTCCGGCAACTGCGCCCAGAGGGTCGCCGCGGTGGCGATGTCGTTTTTCACCAGCGCGTTCTCCAGCCGAATCGGTAGGGTCGCGGGGTCGTCAGCTCCGGTGTCGCCGACCGGACGGATGGTGACGATCCGGCTGGCGAGGCCGAGCAGCTTGTCCTGCCAGCCGCTCGCCGCCGGGGCGCTTTCGCGGGCGAAGAGGGCGCGGTGGCTGCGGAACTGCGCGAGCAGCGCCTCGCCGGTCGCGGTGCCCTTGGCGGCGACGGCGTCGAGCGCGGTCAGCTCTCCGGCCGGGATGCCGCCTGCCGCGAGCGCGGCGATGTCCTGCTGGAAGGGGCGGCCGGAGGCGATCGCATCGCGGATGCGCTCGGCCAGGACGATGCGCGCGGCCGCCAGCGCCTGCCGGTTCGGCAGCTGCGCGCTCTTGGCAGCGCTCTCGACACTGGCAAGGCGCTGCCCGGCCTCGCCGAGCCGGCGCTCGATCTCGGCGGCGGTGTTGCGGGCGGCAGCGGCGTTGCTGTCGGCCCGCTCGATCTTCTCGGTCACGCCGGCGAGGGCGGCGGCATCGCCGGATGCGACCGCCGGAACGGCCTTGGCCAGCTCGGCAAGGCGGCTGGCATTGCTCTGCGCTGCGGCGTCGGCCCTGGCGGCGCTGTCGACGGCGGCGCTGGCCTTGCGGTCGATCGCTTCGAGCGCGGCGCGGTTGGGCAGGGCGGCGCTCTGCGTCTGCAGGGTCTCGATGCGCCGGCTCAGCTCGGCGAGGCGGGCGGCATCATCCGGTCCGGCGAGCCTGAGACCGAGCAGCACCAGCCCGGCGCCGACCCCGCCGCCGACCAAGCCGGCCAGCGCGACCGCCGGCAGGCCGAAGCGGCGCTGCGGCCTGGGCGCTGGCGGCGGCGCGAATTCCTGGGGCAGGGCCTCGGTCGGCAGCACGGCCTCGGCGGCGCTCTCGGGACGTTCCGCTTCGGCGGCGGCGTGCAGGGCAGCCTCCGGCTCGGACGTTGGTGTCTCGGCGGCCGGTTCGGAAGATGTCGCGGCCTGCGGCGCGAGTTCGATGGTCGGCGGGGTGCGGCCCGAGCGGCTGCGACGCCTGGCGGCCGGGCTCTGTTCGCTGCTCGGCTCGCTCATCGCGTCCTTGTCCATATCGGCAGCCGGATCGGGCGCCGCCTGTTCCTCTCTAGCATCGCCGTCGAGCAGAATGCGAGCGGGGAGGTGATCGAGCGCGGCGAGCAGCGCGGCCTCCTCGGCATGCTCGGCGACCAGCACGGTGCCGGCGCCGGCGCTGATCAGCGGCGCGGCGATCTCGGCCGAAAGCGCGACCTGCGGCAGGGCGAGCGCCTGTTCGGAAAGGCCGGCCGCACCGGCAAGCGTCAGGAAGGTCTGGGCGCTGCGCGGCGAGTAGTGCAGGGCGGCATCGGTGTCGCCGCTGCGCAGGGCATCGACCGCAGCTTCGGGCAGCGCCGCGACGGCCCTGGCCTCATAGGCCGTCCAGATCGTGACGATGTGGCCGGCGGTGCGCAATTGCTCGGGCAGGTCGTCATGCCGGTCCTGGCCGGCGACGAACAGCAGCTTCTTGGGCGTCGGCAGCTGGTCGGCGATCAGGGCCAGGAGGTCGGTGCGGTTGCCCTTGGCGTTGCGGGTCGAAAAGCCGAGCTCGCCGGCGGCGTCCGCCGTGCGGGTGCCAACGCAGAAGGCGGGGAGGGATTTGCGCCAGGCCTTGGGCAGCTTCTCCAGTGCCGGCACCGCATTGGCGCTGGTCAGGACGAGCCCGTCGAACGGCCCTGTCGGCGGTTTCTCGGAGCCGGGCATGATGGTGAAGAGGGGCGCCAGGACCGGCTCCTGGCCGCGCTCGCGCAGCGCCTTGGCGGTGCGCTCGGCATCGGGCTGCGGTCTCAACACCAGAACGCGCATGTCGTCTCCTCGCTTCGGCCGATCGTGAAGGCTCAGGCCGGGTCGTAGATGCCGGCCGGAGCGCGGGCGCGCAACTCGCGTCCGAGATCGGCGCCCAGTTTCGCGGCCTCCGTGACGGAACCATGGCGCTCGCCCTCGGCGCTTGCCGATCCGTCGGGCGAGAGCAAGAGGCCGCGCAGATGCAGGCGATCGCCGGTGACGACGGCATGCCCGGCGATCGGCATGCGGCAGGAGCCGTCGACCTCGGCCAGGAAGGCGCGCTCGGCCGTCACCGCGAAACCGGTGTCGCGGCAGATCACCGGGGCGAGCGCGGCGATGGCGGCGGCGTCGTCCGCGCGGATCACGATGCCGATCGCGCCCTGGCCGACCGCCGGCAGGGATTCCTCGATGGAAAGGACGCCGCTCGCCTTGTCTTCGAGCCCGAGCCGGCGCAATCCGGCGAGCGCCAGCAGCGTCGCATCGATCTCGCCGCTGGCGACCCTCGCCAAGCGCCGGGCGACATTGCCGCGCAGCAATACGACCTGGAGATCGGGCCTGGCGCGGCGCAGGATCGCCTGCCGGCGCAGCGAGGCCGTGCCGATGATGGCGCCCTGCGGCAGGTCGGCCACGCGCGAGATGCCGCGCGAGATCAGCGCGTCGCGGGCGTCCTCGCGCGGCAGATAGCCGCCGACGACGAGCCCATCCGGCAGCCTGGTCTGCAGATCCTTGGAGGAGTGCACGGCGAAATCGATGGTTCCGGCGAGCTGGGCGACATCGAGCTCCTTGGTGAAGAGCCCCTTGCCGCCGGCTTCGGAGAGCGGCCGGTTCTGGATCGAATCGCCGGTGGTGACGATGGCGTCGAGCGGCAATTCGTCCTGTGCCCAGCCATGGGCCTGCATCAGGCGGCTGGCGAATTCGCGCGCCTGCGCCATGGCCAGCGGGCTGGCGCGCGTGCCGATGACGAAACGGCCGGGCAGGCGCTGCTGGCGGGGCGGGGTCGGCTCTTGGTTCATTCCGCGCAAATTCTCCGTTTCCCGGCACAGGGCTTGCCCGCGCCATTGGCCTTCTCTTTCTTGCAGCACTATACGAAGGAAATCCCCGCGCGAAACCGCGCACCTGGCGGCCTCCTCGCCGCCGGGACCTTAAACCAGCGAGCCTTTGACCAACCGGCCATGCGTGTTCTGGGCATAGAGACCACCTGCGACGAAACGGCGGCTGCGATTGTCGCGGTCGATCGCGCCGGCGAGGCCAAGATCCTCTCCAACGAGATCCTGAGCCAGATCGCGGCGCATGCCGCCTATGGCGGCGTCGTTCCCGAGATCGCGGCGCGCGCCCATGTCGAGGCGATCGACCGTATCGTGGCGCGGGCCTTCGAGACGGCCGGGCTCAAGGTCTCGGAGATCGACGCGGTCGCCGCCGCCGCCGGACCGGGCCTGGTCGGCGGCGTCATGGTCGGCCTGACCAGCGCCAAGGCGATCGCGCTGGTGACGGGCAAGCCCTTCATCGCGGTCAACCATCTCGAGGGCCACGCCCTGACCGCGCGGCTGACCGACGATCTCGCCTTCCCCTATCTCTTGCTGCTGGTCTCGGGCGGGCATACGCAATTGCTCGCGGTGCGGGGCGTCGGCGACTATCTCAGGCTCGGCACGACGATCGACGATGCGGTCGGCGAGGCCTTCGACAAGATCGCCAAGATGCTGGGCCTGCCCTATCCCGGCGGCCCCTCGGTCGAGCGCGAGGCGCTGAATGGCGACCCCGAGCGCTTCGAGTTCCCGCGGCCGATGAGCGGGCGGCCCAAGCCCGATTTCTCGCTCTCGGGACTGAAGACCGCGGTGCGGCTGATGGCCGAGCGGATCGCGCCGCTCTCCGACCGCGACGTCGCCGATCTCTGCGCCTCCTTCCAGGCGGCGGTCGTCGACGTGCTGGTCGACCGCACCCGCGCCGGCCTGCGCGCCTGCCGCGAGGCCGGGATCAGCCCGACGACCCTGGTCGTCGCCGGCGGCGTTGCCGCCAACCAGCCGATCCGCAGCGGGCTGACGCGGCTTGCCACCGAGGCCGGCCTGCCCATGGTGGCGCCGCCTCTGGCGCTGTGCGGCGACAATGGCGCGATGATCGCCTGGGCCGGGCTGGAGCGGCTGCGCCTCGGGCTGGTCGACGACATGAGCGCGGTCGCCCGTCCACGCTGGCCGCTCGACGAACTCAAGGTCGCCGGATGACGCCTTCCGACCGGTTCGCCACCATCGGCGTCGTCGGTGGCGGCTCCTTTGGCGCAGCGCTCGCCTTGGCGGCGGCGCGGGCAGGGCGGCGCGTGATCCTCTGGGCCCGCGACGCCGAGGCGGTCGCGGTGATGCAGGCGCGCCGCGAGGTGCCGCGTCTGCCCGGCGCGATCCTGCCCGAGAACGTGATGCCGATCGCCGAAATGTCGGTGCTGGCCGCCGCGCAGGCGCTGATCCTGGCGGTTCCGACGCAGGCGCTGCGGCCGGTCTGCGCCAGCCTCGCGCAGACCCTGCCGGCCGGGCTGCCGGCGATCTCGGCCGCCAAGGGCATCGAGCAGAAGAGCGGCCTGTTCACCACGCAGATCATCGCTGAATTATGGCCCGGCGCGGTGCCGGCGATCCTGTCCGGCCCGAGCTTCGCCGCCGATATCGCGCGCGGCCTGCCGACGGCGCTGACGCTGGCGTCGGGCGAGGCCGAGCTGGCGCAGGAGCTTGCCGAGGCGCTGAGCTCGCCTTCGCTGCGCATCTATCACAGCAATGATCCGCGCGGCGTCGAGATCGGCGGGGCGGCCAAGAACGTGCTCGCCATCGCGGCGGGAATCGCGATCGGGCTCGGCTATGGCGAGAGCGCGCGGGCGGCACTGGTGGCGCGCGGCTTCTCGGAACTGCGCCGCTTCGGCGAGGCGTTCGGAGCGCAGTCCGAGACGCTGATGGGGCTTTCGGGCCTGGGCGACGTCGTGCTCTCCTGCGCCTCGGCACAGTCGCGCAATTTCGCCTATGGGCTGGCTCTGGGCCATGGCAAGACGCCGGCCGAAGCCGCCGCCGGCAGGCTCGCCGAGGGCGCCTTCACGGCCGCGATCCTGGCCGAGATGGCGCGCGCGCAGCAGATCGAGACGCCGATCGCGGAAGCCGTGGCGGCGATCATCGCCGGTGAGGTCGGGGTCCGCGAGGCGGTGGCCGGCTTGCTGGCGCGGCCGATCCGGGCTGAGAATTGAAGCGGGAGGTGGCGATGGCCAATGACTGGTCCGACCTGACGAAGCGCGTGGCCCGCGGCATCGCCGAGGTGCGCAAGACCACCGGGGCGGAGCTGGTGGCCGAGAGCCAGCCCGTGCCGCTGGCCGGGCGTATCGCCGGGCGGGTGATCGAATTGCGCCGCCGACGCCGCGAGGACACGCATCGCTTCGTGCTGGTGCTGCCGTTCGGCGAGGGCGAGACCAGGATCGAGCTCAGCCCGCAGGATTACGCCGCGCTGACCCGCGAGATGGTGCGGTTCTGGAACGAACAGGGCGAGGCGGCGTCGCGACCGCCGGCGCCGGCGAAGGAAGAAGAGGACGACGCCTGATGGCTCACTGGCTGATCAAATCCGAACCCTCGACCTGGTCCTGGGACCAGCAGGTCGCGGCCGGCGCCAAGGGCACCGCCTGGGACGGGGTCAAGAACCACACCGCCAAGCTCAACCTGATGGCGATGAAGCAGGGCGAGCAGGTCTTCTTCTACCACTCGAATGAAGGCCTCGAGGTCGTCGGCATCGTCGAGGTCGTCAAGGAGCATTACCCCTGGATCCCGGGCGAGCCCTGGGTGCTGGTCGACTTCAAGGCGGTGAAGCCGCTGCCGAAGCCGGTGACGCTGGCGCAGGCCAAGGCCGAGCCGAAGCTCGCCAAGATGTCGCTCGTGACGTCCTTCCGGCTCTCGGTGCAGCCGGTGACCGACGAGGAATGGGCGACCGTTTGCAGGATGGGCGGGCTCTGAGCCGGGCCTGACCGTCCTTGCCTGAAGGCAGGCGACGAGAAGGCCACGACCATGCGACGAGCGCACCGGCCGGGCCGCGCGGCGCCGCATCATCGCCGAAAGTCGCAGCAACGAAAGTGCGAGCCCGCCGGCGCTTGTCGCAAATGGCTTGCGTCTTATGATGCGACCAACTTGAAAGAAGCCGAGTCGGATCGCGACGGCGGCAGCAAGCCGCCCCGAGCCGTCACCCGGCTCATAGACGGCCGAAGTCTGGGGAGACGCCTGTTATGACCGAGATGATCTACGACGTGCCGGCTTCCTGGGCGAAGAAGGCCTATCTGAACGACGCCAAGTACAAGAAGATGTATGCGGCCTCGATCAAGGACCCGGACAAGTTCTGGGCGGAGCAGGGCAAGCGGATCGACTGGTTCAAGCCCTACAGCAAGGTTCGCAACGTCAGCTACAAGCCGGGCAAGGTCTCGATCAAATGGTATGAGGACGGCACCACCAACGTCGCCTTCAACTGCATCGACCGGCATCTGCCGACGCGGGCCAAGCAGACCGCGATCATCTGGGAGGGCGACGATCCCAGCGAGTCGAAGAAGATCAGCTACGGCCAGCTCTATACCGAGGTCTGCAAGTTCGCGAACGTGCTGAAGGCCAAGGGCGTCAAGAAGGGCGACCGGGTCACCATCTACCTGCCGATGATCCCGGAAGCGGCCTATGCGATGCTGGCCTGCGCCCGCATCGGGGCGATGCATTCGGTGGTGTTCGGCGGCTTTTCGCCGGATTCGCTGGCGAGCCGCATCGAGGACTCCGATTCAAAGATCGTGATCACGGCGGATGAGGGCCTGCGCGGCGGCCGCGCCGTGCCGCTGAAGAAGAATGTCGATGCCGCCGACCCGAAGGTGAAGGGTGGCATCGCCACGGTCATCGTCGTCAAGCGCACCGGTGGCAACGTCACCATGCAGGACGGGCGCGACGTCTGGTATCATGACGAGGCGGCGAAGGTCTCGGGCCATTGCCCGCCGGTCGAGGTCAAGGCGGAGGACCCGCTGTTCCTGCTCTACACTTCGGGTTCGACCGGCAAGCCGAAGGGTGTCCTGCACACGACCGCCGGCTACCTTGTCTATACCGCGATGACGCATCAATACGTCTTCGACTATCATGACGGCGACATCTACTGGTGCACGGCCGATGTCGGCTGGGTCACCGGCCACAGCTACATTCTCTATGGGCCGCTCGCCAATGGCGCGACGACGCTGATGTTCGAGGGCATCCCGACCTATCCGACGATCTCCCGCTTCTGGGAGGTGATCGACAAGCACAAGGTCAACATCTTCTACACCGCGCCGACCGCGATCCGCTCGCTGATGGGCGCCGGCGAGGAGCCGGTGAAGAAGACCAAGCGCAAGTCCCTGCGGCTGCTCGGCTCGGTCGGCGAACCGATCAATCCGGAAGCCTGGGAGTGGTATCACCGGGTGGTCGGCGAGCGGCGCTGCCCGGTCGTCGATACCTGGTGGCAGACCGAAACCGGCGGCATCCTGATCTCGCCGCTGCCCGGCGCGACCAGGCTGAAGCCCGGCTCGGCGACGCGGCCCTTCTTCGGTGTCCGCCCGGAGATCGTCGACGCCGAGGGCAAGGTGCTGGAAGGCGCGGCCGAGGGCAACCTCGTCATCGCCGAGAGCTGGCCCGGCCAGATGCGCACGGTCTATGGCGACCATAAGCGCTTCGAGGAAACCTATTTCGCGACCTATCCGAACAAGTACTTCACCGGCGATGGCTGCCGCCGCGATGCCGATGGCTATTACTGGATCACCGGCCGCGTCGACGACGTCATCAACGTCTCCGGCCACCGCATGGGCACGGCCGAGGTCGAATCGGCGCTGGTTGCGCACCCCAAGGTCTCGGAGGCCGCCGTCGTCGGCTATCCGCACGACATCAAGGGGCAGGGCATCTACGCCTATGTCACGCTGATGGCCGGCGAGAAGCCCTCGGCCGACCTGAAGAAGGAACTGGTCTCTTACGTCCGCAACGAGATCGGCCCGATCGCCTCGCCGGACCTGATCCAGTTCTCGCCGGGCCTGCCCAAGACGCGTTCCGGCAAGATCATGCGCCGCATCCTGCGCAAGATCGCCGAGGACGAGTTCGGGGCGCTGGGCGACACCTCGACGCTGGCCGATCCGGCGGTGGTCGAGGACCTGATCGCCAACCGCCAGAACAAGCGCAAGGCGGGTTGAGGCCACTCGCGGAATCCTGTCATAGCCGGGCTCGACCCGGCCATCTCTCGGGAGGTTCGCTGGTCATGAGATGCTCGGGCCAAGCCCGAGCATGACGGCGCCCGTCAGGCGTCCTTCTTGCCGGGCTTGCGCCGCGCCGGCTTGATCTTGCGGCCGTAGAGTTCGAGCCGGTGGCGGACGATCTCGTAGCCGAGCTCGGCCGCGATCTTGGCCTGCAGCGCCTCGATCTCGGGCGAGGCGAATTCCACCACCGCTCCGCTCTCGATGTCGATGAGATGATCGTGGTGCGCCTGGTCGGCGTGCTCATAGCGCGAGACGCCGTCCTCGAAGGCATGGCGCTCGATCGCGCCTTGCGTCTCCAGCACCTTCATCGTGCGGTAGACGGTCGAGAGCGAGAGCGTCGGGTCGTGCGCGAAGGCGCGGGTGAAGATGCCCTTGGCGTCGGGATGGTCGTCGGCCTCCGCGAGCACACGCAGGATCAGCCGGCGCTGCTGCGTCATCCGCAGCCCTGCCTTGCGGAGCTGGCCTTCGAAAGCCTCCACGCGCTGGTCGATTCCCTTCATGCCAGACAGGTAGCAACGCTGAGAGGCATTTGCAAAAAGCAATTATCGCAAATCGTTTGCAATAGCGTTGACAGATGCAAGTGGTTTGCAATAGCGTTCAGGCATCCGCCATCGAACGCTGGAGAAAGCATGTCCTCGCGCCGTCGTTTCCTGAGCCTGATCGCTGCCGCCCCGCTGGCGCTGGGACTCACCTTCAATCCGCAAGCCGCGCTGGCGCAGGCCGCGCCCGGCAAGCCGCTGCGCGTCGTCACCACCTTCACGGTGATCCAGGACATCGCCCAGAACGTCGCCGGCACGGCGGCGATCGTCGAGTCGATCACCAAGCCGGGCGCCGAGATCCACGACTACCAGCCGACGCCGCTCGACGTGGTCAAGGCGCAGTCGGCCGATCTCGTGCTCTGGAACGGCATGAATCTCGAGCGCTGGTTCGAGCGCTTCTTCGACAACGTCAAGAACGTGAAGAGCGCGGTGGTGACCGACGGCATCGCGCCGATGGGCATCAAGGAGGGGCCCTATGAGGGCAAGCCCAACCCGCATGCCTGGATGTCGACCGGCAGCGCGCTGATCTATGTCGAGAACATCCGCAAGGCGCTCAGCGAGGCCGACCCGGCCAATGCCGAAACCTATGCGAAGAACGCCGCTGCCTATTCGGCCGAGATCAAGGCGATCGACGCTCCCTTGCGCGCCCGCCTCGACAAGGTGCCGGCGGACAAGCGCTGGCTCGTTTCCAGCGAGGGCGCCTTCAGCTACCTGACGCGCGACTATGGCTGGCGCGAAGCCTATCTCTGGCCGATCAACGCCGATGAGCAGGGCACCCCGCAGCAGGTGCGCCGGCTGATCGACCTGATGCGCAAGAACAAGATTCCCGCGGTCTTCAGCGAAAGCACGATCTCGGACAAGGCGGCCAAGCAGGTCGCCCGCGAGACCGGCGCGAAATATGGCGGCGTGCTCTATGTCGACTCGCTTTCCGATGCGCGCGGCGCCGTGCCGACCTATCTGAAGCTGCTGGAAGTCACCGTCGACACCATCGCCCAGGGGTTCGGCCAGTGAACCTGCACCGCCCGGTCTCGCAGCTCGCTGCGGCGGAAGGGGCGCCTTCGATCACGGTCGAGGGCGTCACCGTGCGCTATACCAACGGCGTCACCGCAGTGAACGATGCCTCCTTCGCGCTCGGGCCCGGCACAATCTGCGCGCTGGTCGGCATCAATGGTTCCGGCAAATCGACCATCTTCAAGACGCTGATGGGCTTCCTGAAGCCGGCCAGCGGCCAGGTGCGGATCGCCGGCATGGAGGTGCGCCGGGCGCTGAAGCGCGGCCTCGTCGCCTATGTACCCCAGGCCGAGGAGGTCGACTGGACCTTCCCGGTGCTGGTCGACGACGTCGTGATGATGGGCCGCTATGGCCATATGGGCTTCCTGCGCCTGCCGCGGAAGGCGGATCGCGAGGCGGCCGAGCAGGCGCTGGCCCGCGTCAACATGCTGGATTTCCGCCGCCGCCAGATCGGCGAGCTCTCCGGCGGCCAGCGCAAGCGCGTCTTCCTCGCCCGCGCTCTGGCGCAGGGCGGGCAGGTCATCCTGCTCGACGAGCCGTTCACCGGCGTCGACGTCAAGACCGAGGACCAGATCGTCGGGCTGATGCGCGAACTCAGGGCGGAAGGCCGGCTGATGCTGGTCTCGACCCATAATCTCGGTTCGATCCCGGATTTCTGCGACCAGGTGGTGATCGTCAACAGGACCGTGCTGGCGGCCGGGCCGACCGAGACCACCTTCACGCAGGACAATCTGCAGCGGGCCTTCGGCGGCGCGCTCCGGCATTTCCGGCTGGAGGGCGCGAGCCTGCACGCCGATGCCGACGACCGGGGCGTCACCGTGATCACCGATGATGAGCGCCCGCTCGTCTTCTATGGCGAGCGCGACCATGAGAAGCCCGCCGCCGGCAAGAGGGACGAGCAGCCATGATGGAGCTCCTGCTCGAGCCTTTCGGCTACCAGTACATGGTCAAGGCGATCTGGGTCTCGGCCCTGGTCGGCGGGGTCTGCGCCTTCCTCTCCTGCTATCTGATGCTCAAGGGCTGGTCGCTGATGGGCGACGCCCTGGCGCATGCGATCGTGCCCGGCGTCGCGCTCGCCTATCTGATCAAGGTGCCCTATGCCGCCGGCGCCTTCTTCTCCGGCCTCTTGGCGGCGCTCGCCATGGCGCTGGTCCGGGTACGCACGCAATTGCGCGAGGATGCCGTGATCGGCATCGTCTTCACCACCTTCTTCGCCGTCGGCCTCTTGATCGTCTCGATCAACCCGACCTCGGTCAACGTCCAGTCGATCGTGCTCGGCAACATCCTCGGCATCTCCGACGAGGACGTCATTCAGGTCGCGGTCATCGCGCTGGTCTCGCTCGCCATCCTGCTGGCGCGCTGGAAGGACCTGATGCTGGTCTTCTTCGACGAGAACCACGCCCGCAGCGTCGGGCTGAATCCGCTGCGATTGAAGATCTTGTTCTTCGTGCTGCTCAGCGCCTGCACGGTCGCGGCCCTGCAGACGGTCGGCGCCTGCCTCGTCATCGCCATGGTGGTGACGCCGGGAGCGACCGCCTATCTGCTGACCGACCGCTTCGGCCGGCTGATCGCGATCGCGGTGGCGATGGGCGTCTCGACCTCGGCGCTGGGCGCCTATGCCAGCTATTTCCTGGACGGCTCGACCGGCGGGCTGATCGTCGTCTTCCAGACGCTGCTGTTCCTCGCCGCCTTCGTCTTCGCGCCGAAGCATGGCCGGCTGGCGGCGCGGCGGGCGGCCGGCGCGGGAGGCTCGGCATGAACCTGATCGAAACCTGGCTGCTCGCCCCGTTCGCGCATGAGTTCATGCAGCGTGGCCTGATCGTCGCGGTCATGGTCGGCGTCGTCTGCGCCGTGCTCTCCTGCTTCCTGGTGCTCAAGGGCTGGTCGCTGATGGGCGATGCGGTCTCGCATGCGGTGCTGCCCGGTATCGTGCTCGCTCATATCGCGAGCCTGCCGCTGGCGCTCGGGGCCTTCGCCGCCGGCCTCGGCTGCGCCTTCGGCATCGGCTATCTCAAGGAGAACAGCCGGGTGAAGGAGGACACGGTGATGGGCATCGTCTTCTCCGGCATGTTCGCGCTCGGCCTCGTGCTCTTCGTCAAGGTCGACAGCGACCAGCACCTGCTCCACATCCTGTTCGGCAACATGCTCGGCGTGACCTGGGCCGACATCGCCGAGACCGCCCTGATCGCGCTGCCGGTCACCGCCATCATGCTGCTGAAGCGGCGCGACTTCCTGCTGCACGCCTTCGATCCGGCGCATGCGCGCGCCATCGGCCTGCCGGTCGGGATGCTGCATTTCGGGTTGCTCGCTTTGCTGGCGCTGACCATCGTCGCGGCGCTGAAGGCGGTCGGCATCATCCTCGTCGTCGCCATGCTGGTGGCGCCGGGGGCGATCGGCTTCCTGACGACGCGCCAGTTCGACCGCATGCTGCTGGTTGCGATCGCGGCGGCGACGGCGTCGAGCGTGCTCGGCACGATCCTGAGCTTCCATCTCGACGCCGCGACCGGCCCGTGCATCGTCGTGGTGCAAGCCATGTTCTTCGTCGCCGCGCTGCTGCTCAATCTCTGGCGGGCGAGCCGGCGCCGGATGTCGCACGCCATCTCGAGTGACTTCACGAAAGCGTGAACGCGAGGAATAATCCTCGGGCTGGGGCGTTGGCCATCGGCCGGCACTCACTTGCCGGCCTTCGAGGAGCATGTGACCCATGGCTGAAACCGATCTCGATCGCCGCCGCCTGCTGCGTGGCAGCCTGTTCGGGCTGCCCTTGCTTGCCATCTTCGGCGTGGCGATCGGCAGCGCCCCGGCACGGGCGGACGATGACGACGATGATCGTCGCCGGCGTCGGCGCCGCTACTCGAGGGATCGCGAGCGCGAATACTGGCGGCAGCGCGAACGCGAGCGCTACTATCGCCACCGCCGTTATTACGACGACTACGACGATTGAGCCCCGTCGCGCACCGGCCCGCCCGGCCTCGGCTGTGCGATCAGGCGATCACGCCCGTTTCCTGTAGGGCCGCGAGACGTTCCGCATCGAGCCCGAGCTCGGCGCTGAGCACCTCCTGCGTGTCCTGGCCGAGATCGGGCGGCAGCCTGTCCACGGGCGCGCGCCTGCCGTCGAACCGGTAGGGCGGGGCGAGAACGACGCCGGCGCTGCCGTCGGGCCGCTGGCCTTCGACAACCATGCCGGCCTGGCTGGCACGGGTGGAGCGCAGGGCTTCGTGCAGGCCGAGCACCTCGCCGCAAGGAATGGCGTGTGCGCTCATCCGCGCCAGCAATTCGGCGCGGGGGCGGGCGCGCAACTCGGCCTCGATCACCGCGATCAGCGAGGCGCGATGCACGGTGCGCTGCAGATTGGTCCGGTAGCGCTCGTCCTCGAGCAGCTCGGGGTGCTCGATCACATGGCGGCAGAAGCGCTCGAACTGGGCATTGTTACCGACGGTGACGACGAAGGCGCCGTCGGCCGCCTCGAACACGCCATAGGGCACGATCGAGGGATGGGCGTTGCCGTAGCGTGGCGGGTCCTGGCCGAGCGCCAGCGCTTCCAGCGCGTAATAGGCGCCGATGGTCATGCCGGAATCGAACAGAGCGAGCTCGACATGGCGGCCCTTGCCGGTGCGGCCGCGCTGGACCAGCGCGGCGAGCACCGCCTGCGCCGCATATTGCCCGGTGAAGAGGTCGACGGCCGCGACGCCGAATTTCAGCGGCGGCTGGGTCGGCTCGCCATTCAGCGCCATCAGCCCGGCCTCGCCCTGGATGACGAGGTCATAGCCCGGCCGCGTCGCCTCCGGCCCATCCGAGCCGTAACCGGCGATCGAACAGTAGATCAGCCCGGGGTTTTCGGCGCTGAGCGCGGCATAGCCGAGGCCGAGCCTGTCGGCGCCGCCGGTCTTGAAGTTCTGGATCACGACGTCGGATTTCGTCGCCAGCTCGCGCACGATGGCGAGGCCCTCGGGACGGGCGAGGTCGACGCCGACCGAGCGCTTGTTGCGGTTGACGCTGTTGAAATAGCAGGTGTTGCGGCCGCTGACGCGGATGCCCCAGTCGCGGGTGTCGTCGCCACGCAAGGGATGCTCGATCTTGATCACCTCGGCGCCGAGATCGCCGAGGACCTGGCCGCACCAGGGGCCGGCGAGGATGCGCGAGAGATCGAGCACGCGGATGCCGGCGAGCGGCAGGTCGAGATCGCTCATGAGCCCATCACGCCTTCCAGGCTGGCGGCGAAGGCGATCAGGCGCGGGCGCACCTCATCGAGCAGGAAGCCTTCGTCGAGGATGACGGTCGGGGCGCCGCAGTTGATCGACATCGGCGGCAGGCCGCCGCCCGGTCGAAAGCCGACGGCGATCGAGCTCACCGTCGGCTGCCATTCGCCGAAGGAGCGCACGCAGCCGGTCTCGCGATACTCCGCCAGCGCCCGCTCGACGCCTTCGCGCAGGCGCGGCCAGGCGGTTTCGTCGACCGAGCGGACATCTTCGAGGATCGCCTCGCGCTCGGCCTCGCCGCAGATGGCGAGATAGGCCCGGCCCATGGCGCTGCGGCAGAGCGAGAGCCGCGAGCCGACATCGATGTTGAGCGCGATCGCCGCCTCGCCGCGACAGCACTCGACATAGCGCATGCCGAGCCGGTCGCGGACGCCGAGGCCGACCGAGGCGTTCGAGAACGCGGCGAGCTCGCGCATGCCGGGCCGCGCGATGCGGCGCACGTCGAGGCCGGCAAGCGCCGTGGCGCCGAGCGCGATCGTCGCGGTGCCGAGCCGGTAGCTGCCAGTCTCCGGCATGGTCTGGAGATAGCCGAGCCGGGTCAGCGTATGGGTCAGGCGCGAGACCGTCGAACGGGCGAGGCCACAGCGCCGCGCGATCTCGGAATTGGCGAGCGCCTCCTCGCCGCGCCGGAAGCAGGAGAGCAGCTCGAGCCCGCGCGCCAGCGCCGTGATGAAATGCCGGTCCTCCCCCGCTCCGGCCAGCGCCTGGCGCGCCGGTCGGCCGGGGCGCGCGCGGATCGGGGTGGCGGCTGGCATCGCCTCAGCGCTTCATCAGGAAGGCGGCGAAGGCGGCCTGCGCCTCCGCCGACATCAGGCGCTCGCCGAAATGGCGGGCCTCGGTGGCGATGGTCTCGGCGGTCGCCGCGGCGCTGCCGCGCTTCAGCAGCGTCTTGGTCAGCGCGACCGATTGTGGCGGCAGGGCGGCGAGCGCCTTGGCCTTGTCGAGGGCCAGCGCCAGCGCCCCGCCACCTTCGGTAACGGCGTTGAGGAGACCGGCCTCCTGCGCCACCTCCGGACTGAAGGCCTCGCCGAGCATCAAGAGTTCGGCGGCGCGCTTGGAGCCGGCGATCAGCGGCAGCAGATAGCTCGAGCCGCCCTCCGGGCAGAGGCCGAGCGCGACGAAGGGCAGGCGGAAGCTGGCGCCCTTGCCGGCGAAGGCGAGATCGCAATGCAGCAGCATGGTCGTGCCGATGCCGACGGCGAAGCCCTCGACGGCGGCGACGATCGGCTTCTTCGTGGTCGAGATCGCGTCGAGGAAATCGATGGCGACGCGCGCGCCGCCCGGGCCGCCGGCGGCGAAATCCTTGATGTCGTTGCCGCTGGTGAAGCAGCCGCCGGCCCCGGTCAGGACGATGGCGCGCACGCTCGCATCGGTATCGGCGGCGGCGAGTGCGTCGATCAGGCCCTGATAGGTCGCGCGGTCGAGCGCATTGCGCCGGTCCGGGCGGTTCATGGTGATCTGCCTTACGCCCTCGGCAACGTTCTCGCTCAGCACGGTCTCGGTCATCGTCGCGGTCGCTTTCCTGGAGTCGGATTCAGATTTCAGAGCAGGCGGGCCCTGGCCTGTTCGTATTCACTCTTGAGGCGAGCGATCACCTCGGCCACGGGCGGCGCGTCGTCGATCAGGCCGACGCCCTGGCCCGAGCCCCAGATATCGCGCCAGGCTTTGGCCGAGCCGGAGCCGAAGCTCATCTTGCTCTTGTCGGCATGCGGCAGGTCGTCTGGATCGAGGCCCTGCGCCGCGATGCTCGGCTTGAGGTAATTGCCGGGCACGCCGGTGAAATAGGGCGTGTAGACGATGTCGGCCGCCGAGGCGCCGACGATCATCTCCTTGTAGCCCGCGGCGGCGTTCGCCTCCCTGGTCGCGATGAAGCGGGTGCCGATATAGGCAAGGTCGGCCCCCATCGCCTGCGCCGCCAGGATGGCGCCGCCGCTGGCGATGGCACCGGAAAGGATGATCGGCCCGTCGAAGAAGCGCCGGACCTCGCCGACCAGCGCGAAGGGGGAGAGCGTGCCGGCATGGCCGCCGGCCCCGGCGCAGACCAGGATCAGCCCGTCGACGCCGGCCTCCAGTGCCTTTTCCGCATGGCGGATCGTGGTGACGTCGTGGAAGACGAGGCCGCCATAGGAATGGACCGCCTTGACCACGACATCGGGCGCGCGCAGCGAGGTGATGACGATCGGCACCTGATGGCGAACGCAGGCTTCCATGTCGTGCTGGAGCCGGTCATTCGAGGCATGGACGATCTGGTTGACGGCGAAGGGCGCGATCCTGCGGCCCGGATCGATTTCGCTGGCGGCGGCGAGCTCGGCCTTGATGCGCGTGAGCCAGAGATCGAGCTGATCGGCCGGCCTTGCATTCAACGCCGGGAACGAGCCGACGACACCATTGAGGCATTGCGCGATCACCAGCTCCGGGCCGGAGACGATGAACATCGGCGCTGCGATCACCGGCAGGAAGAGCGATTGCGCGAGGCCAGGCGGGAGGGACATGCGGCGGCTCTATGTCGGCTGGTTGCGGCGTGCGGGCGGAATCGACGATGTTCGAGCGGCCGCAAGTGGTCAAGCGCTGCCGGCAATAATTCTGCAATGCGGAATGCCTGGCAGCTTTCCGGCTCTTGGCATTGATCCGAGCTTGACAAGGCCGGATGCAGCCGCTCCCTAGCTGGCAAGCTTGCGCAAGGATATTCCGCTTGGCGGAACAAAGGCCGAGACGAGGGAGCCCGCCGATGCAGACCGTCCAGATCGCCCGCCATGGCGCTGTCGCGGTGGCGACCATCGACAATCCGCCAGTCAATGCGCTGGGCGCCGCCCTGCGCCGGGATCTGGCGGCCGCCGTGACTGAGGTCATGGCCGATCCTGAGGTCGAGGCGCTGGTCATCGCCGCGGCGGGCCGGGCCTTCATCGCCGGTGCCGATATCAGCGAGTTCGGCAAGCCGCTGGCGCAGCCGATCCTGCCGGAGGTGCTCGACCTGATCGAGAACGCGCAAAAGCCGGTGGTCGCGGCGATCCACGGCGTCGCGCTCGGCGGCGGGCTCGAAGTCGCGCTCGCCTGTCATGCCCGGGTCGCCCTGCCGGCCGCGAAGCTCGGCCTGCCCGAGATCAAGCTCGGCATCATTCCCGGCGCCGGCGGCACGCAGCGCCTGCCGCGATTGATCGGCGCGGCGAAGGCTTTTCCGATGATGCTGTCGGGCGAGCCGGTCGCGGCGCAGAAGGCGCTCGATCTCGGCCTGGTCGATCGGGTCGTCGAGAGCGACCTCGTCGCGGCCGCGGTGGAGCTCGCGCAGGAGCTCGCCGCCAGGGGCAAGCCAGAGAAGACCGGTGAGCGGACCGGCAAGCTGATCGAGGCGGATCGTGCGGCCTTCGAGGCGCTGGCCAAGGATGCGGCCGCCAAGTCCGGCGACATGCCGAACGCGATGGCGCTGGTCGAGGCGGTGCGCGGCGTCTTTACGCTGAAGCTGGCCGAAGGCCTCGCCAATGAACGGGCGCTGTTCAGCAAGCTCGTCGTCGACGAGCGCTCCAAGGCGCTGCGCCACGCCTTCTTCGCCGAGCGCGAGGCGGCCCGCGTTCCCGGTATCGACGACAGCGTCAAGCCGCGTCCGGTGGCGCGCGCGGCAGTGATCGGCGCCGGTACGATGGGCGGCGGCATCGCCATGTGCTTCGCCAATGCCGGGATTCCGGTGACGCTGATCGAGACTTCGCAGAGCCAAGTCGAGAAGGGCCATGCCCGCATCCGCGACACCTATGGCTTCTCGGTGAAGCGCGGTTCGATGACCGAGGCCGTGCGCGAGCAGCGCATGGCGCTGATCACGCCGGCGGTCGGCATCGCCGCCGCTGCCGAGGCCGATATCGTGATCGAGGCCGCATTCGAGGAGATCGGCGTCAAGCGCGAGATCTTCGGCGCGCTGGACAAGGTCGCAAAGCCTGGGGCCGTGCTCGCCAGCAACACCTCCTATCTCGACCTCGCCGAGATCGCCGCCGCGACCGGCCGGCCGGCCGATGTCATCGGTATGCATTTCTTCAGCCCGGCCAATGTGATGAAGCTGCTCGAGATCGTGCGCCCGGAAGGCGTCGCCGATGATGTCGTGGCGACTGCGATCGCGCTCGGACGCAAGCTCGGCAAGGTGCCGGTCGTGGTCGGCAACTGCTTCGGCTTTGTCGGCAACCGCATGCTGGAGCAGCGCACCCGCGCCGCAGAGCGGCTGCTGGTCGCCGGCGCGCTGCCGCATGAGGTCGATGCGGCGCTGACCGGCTTCGGCTTCAAGATGGGGCCGTTCGCCATGTCGGACCTCGCCGGCAACGATATCGGCTGGCGCAGCCGCAAGTCGCGCGGCAAGACGGCCGCGGTGGCGGATGCGATCTGCGAGCGTGGCTGGTTCGGCCAGAAGACCGGCCGCGGCTACTATCTCTATCCGGAAGGTGCCCGCGCCGGTCAGCGCGACCCGGAGGTCGAGGCCCTGATCGCAGAGGTCTCGGCGCAGCAGGGCGTGGCGCGCCGCAGCTTCACCAGCGAGGAAATCCTGGCGCGCCTGCTCGACCCGATGGTCAACGAAGGCGCGCGCATCCTCGAAGAGGGGATCGCGACGCGGGCCGGGGACATCGATATCGTCTGGCTCACGGGCTACAACTGGCCGGCCTGGCGCGGCGGACCGATGCATTGGGCCGAGGCCGTCGGTCTCGACGTGATCGTCAGGCGGCTGGAGGAGCAGGCGGCGGAAAGCGGCGATGCCTCGCTCGAACCGGCGCCGCTGCTGCGCCGGCTGGCGGCCGAGGGCAAGGGCTTCTCGTCCCTGAAGGCCGCCTAGGAGAAATCGTCGTCCCGGGCGACCGAAGGGAGACCGGGACCCAGGCCGGAACATCACTGATGAAGGCTCAGGCATGGATCCCGACTCTAAGCTGCGCTCCGGCCGGGATGACCCGCCAAACCAAGCACAGAAACATCACTCCGAGCGTGTAGAGGATACCCCAGCTCCATGACCGAAGCCGTCATCGTCTCCACCGCCCGCACGCCGATCGGCAAGGCCTATCGCGGCGCCTTCAACCAGGCGCGCGGCGCCGATCTGGCCGCACATGCGATCCGCCATGCCATGGCGCGGGCAAAGCTCGAGCCGGAAGCGGTCGAGGAAGTCGTGCTGGGTTGCGGCTATCCGGAAGCCGCGACCGGGCTCAACGTGGCGCGCCATGCCGCGCTCGTCGCCGGAATCCCGGTGCAGTCGGCCGGCGTCACGGTCAGTCGCTTCTGCGCCTCGGGGCTGGAGGCGATCGCCCATGCCGCCCGGCGCGTCGTCATGGATGGCGTACCGGTCGCGGTCGGTGGCGGGGTCGAGTCGATCAGCCTCGTGCAGCCGGTGACCCGGCGCGAGCTTGCGATGAACGATTGGCTCATCGCCAACAAGCCTTCGATCTACACCACGATGATCGAGACGGCGGACAATGTCGCGCAGCGCTACGGCATCTCGCGCGAGGCGCAGGATGCGTTCTCGCTGGAAAGCCAGCGTCGCACCGCCGCCGCCCAGCAGCGCCGGCTGTTCGACGACGAGATCGTGCCGATGAGCGCCGTGATGGCCGTCACCGACAAGGCGACCGGCGAGGTCCGCCAGGAAGAGGTGACCCTGGCGAAGGACGAGGGCAACCGGCCCGACACCACGCTGGAGGGCCTCGCCAAGCTGAAGCCGGTGCGTGGCGAGGACCAGTTCGTTACCGCCGGCAATGCCAGCCAGCTCTCGGACGGTGCCGCGGCCAGCGTGGTGATGTCGGCGGAAGAAGCCAAGCGGCGCGGCCTCGAACCGCTCGGCATCTTCCGCGGCTTTGCTTCGGCCGGCTGCGAGCCCGACGAGATGGGCATCGGCCCGGTCTTCGCCGTGCCGCGCCTGCTCGCGCGCAACGGGCTCAAGGTCTCGGACATCGACCTTTGGGAGCTGAACGAGGCTTTTGCCTCGCAGTCGCTCTATTGCCGCGACACGCTCGGCATCGATCCGGAGAAGGTCAACGTCAATGGCGGCGCGATCGCCATCGGCCACCCGTTCGGGATGAGCGGCGCGCGCCTCGTCGGCCATGCGCTGCTGGAGGGCCGCCGGCGCAAGGCACGCTATGCCGTCGTCACCATGTGCGTCGCCGGCGGCATGGGCTGCGCCGGACTGTTCGAGATCAACGGGTAAGTGAGCCGTCATGGTCGGGCTTGACCCGACCATCTCGGAAATCAGCATTCGCGTCACGAGATTCCCGGGTCTGCGCTTCGCTCCGCCCGAGAATGACGGGAGATATCCATGGACCTGCGCTTCACGCCCGAGGAACTGGCTTTCCGCGACGAGGTGCGGCAGTTCTTCCGCAATGAGATCCCGGCCGAGATCCGCCGCAAGGTCTCGGAAGGGCGCGGGCTGGCGCGCGAGGACTATGTCACCTCGCAGCGGATCATGAACAACAAGGGCTGGGCGGTGCCGCACTGGCCGAAGCAGTGGGGCGGGCAGGACTGGACGCCGATCCAGCGCTACATCTTCACCGAGGAGATGCTGCTCGCCGCCGTGCCGCTGCCGCAGCAGTTCAACTGCTACATGGTCGGCCCGGTGATCGCGGCCTTCGGCTCGCAGGCGCAGAAGGAGAAATATCTCTCGCGCATCGCCAATCTCGAGGACTGGTGGTGCCAGGGCTTCTCCGAGCCCGGCGCCGGCTCCGACCTCGCCTCGCTCAAGACCAGGGCCGTGCGCGAGGGCGCCCACTACATCGTCGACGGCCAGAAGACCTGGACAACCCTCGGCCAGCATGCCGACTGGATCTTCTGTCTGGTGCGGACCGATCCGGCGGCGAAGAAGCAGGCCGGCATCTCCTTCCTGCTGATCGACATGAAGACGCCGGGCATCAGCTTGCGGCCGATCATCACGCTGGAAGGCCGGCACGAGGTCAACGAGGTCTTCTTCGACAAGGTCAGGGTGCCGGTCGAGAACCTGGTCGGCGAGGAGAACAAGGGCTGGGACTATGCAAAATTCCTGCTCGCCAATGAGCGCACCGGCATCGCCCGCATCGGCCTCTCCAAGGAGCGCATGGCAAGGATCAGGCGCCTCGCGCAGGAGATGCCGGCGGGCGAGGGCACGATGTGGGAGGATCGCGATTTCCGCGAGCGCTTCGCCGGCGTCGAGATCGAGCTGAAGGCGCTGGAGATCACTCAGATGCGGGTCGTCGCTGCCCAGGCGCGCGATCCCGGCAAGCCCGATCCGGCCTCCTCGATCCTGAAGATCAAGGGCTCGCAGCTGCAGCAGGCGACGACGGAGTTGCTGCTCGAGGTCGCCGGTCCGTTCGCGTTGCCGGCGCCCGAGCGCAGCGCCGACCTCAGCAATGACTGGCCCTTCGACCATGACTGGGCCGATGCAGCGGCGGCGAGCTATTTCAACAACCGCAAGGTCTCGATCTATGGCGGCTCGAACGAGATCCAGAAGAACATCATCGCCAAGGCGGTGCTGGGCTTGTGACGATGGCCTCGACCTCTTGCCATCCGCCGCCGTCATCCCGGGCTTGACCCGGGATCCATCCTAGGGCGCCGACGCCCAGCGATGGATCCCGGAGCTGCGCGGCTTTGCCGCTTGTCCGGGATGACGGTGCGGATGGGATGACTGCGCTGCGAACCGAAGAGACGCACCATGGATTTCGACCTCTCCACCGAACAGTCGCAGCTCAAGGACGGCGTCGAGCGGCTGATCGCGGCGAACTATCCTTCGCTGGAAGCGCGTCAGAAACTGGCCCGCGAGCCGCTCGGCTTTTCCGAAAGGAGCTGGGCGCAGTTCGCCGAAATGGGCCTCACCGGCATTCCTTTCAGCGAGGCGGAAGGCGGCTTCGGCGGCGGGCCGGTCGAGACGCTGGTGGTGATGGAGGCGCTCGGCAAGGGCCTGGCGCTGGAGCCTTATCTCGCGGCCGTGGTGCTGGGCGGCGCAGCGCTCAGGCTCGCGGGCTCCGCCGAGCAGAAGCAGCGGCTGATCCCGGCGATCGTCGACGGTTCGCTGCGGCTCGCGCTCGCCCAGACCGAGAAGCAGGCGCGCTATGATCTCAACGACATCGCCACGATGGCGCGCGCAGTTGGCGACGGCTATGTGCTGGACGGCGCCAAGAGCGTCGTGCTGGGCGGCGACAGCGCCGGACTGCTCGTGGTCAGCGCCCGGACCGCCGGGGCGCGCCGCGATGCCGAGGGGATCAGCCTCTTCCTGGTCCCCGCCGATGCGCCGGGCGTCCGGATCACCGGCTATCCGACGCAGGATGGCGGGCGCGCCGCCGAGATCGCCTTCACCGAGGTGCGGATCGCCGATGCGGCTCTGCTGGGCGAGCCCGGCAAGGGGCTGCCCGTGCTGCAGCGCCTCTCGGAACATGCCATCGCGGCGCTTGCCGCCGAGGCCGTCGGCGCGATGGCGGCGCTGCACGCGCTGACCGTCGACTATCTCAAGACGCGCACGCAGTTCGGCGCGCCGATCGGCAATTTCCAGGTGCTGCAGCACCGCGCCGTCGACATGCTGATCGCCCTCGAACAGGCGCGTTCCATGGCGTTCTATGCGGCGATGATGGTCGAGCATCCCGATGCCGACGAGCGAGCGGCGGCGCTCTCGGCGGTCAAGGTTCAGGTCAACCGTTCCTGCCGGCTGGTCGGCCAGGAGGCGGTGCAGCTCCATGGCGGCATCGGCATGACCATGGAGTATGTCGGCGCCCATTATTTCAAGCGCCTGACCATGATCGAAAGCCTGTTCGGCGATACGCCGCATCATCTGCGGCGCGTGGCGGCTGCGGGCGGGCTGGCGGCGTAGACATCAGGCCGAGCAGGCCTGCGCGCTTCTCGTCATTCCGGTCATGGTCGGGCTTGTCCCGACCACCCCCGTCTTCCCCATTGAAGGGCGGTGTTCAAGACGTGGATGCTCGCCACAAGGGCGAGCATGACGGCGGAGCGATGATCTCGCCCCAATCCAGCCAGCTGCTGAAACCTTCGGTCGGTGCGAGTTCAGGCCTCGAACTTCGCGTTACCGCCCCTCGGCCGCGAAGCCGAGCGGGATCGCGGTCGTCGATTTGAGCTCCTCCATGGCGAACATCGAGGTCACGTCGCTGAGATCGATGCGCGAGATCAGCTTCTTGTAGAGCGCGTCATAGGCGGCGATGTCGGCGACATAGGCCTTGAGCAGATAGTCGATGTCGCCGCTCATCCGGTAGAAGTCGACGATCTCCGGCAGATCATGCACCGCGGCGTGGAAGCGCTCGAGCCACTCGATCGAATGGCGCGAGGTCTTGACGGCGATGAAGACGGTGACGCCCGCCTTGAGCTTGTCGCGGGCAAGCAATGCGACACGCCGCTGGATGTAGCCTTCTGCCTCCAGCTTCTGGATCCGCCGCCAGCAGGGCGTCGACGAAAGCCCGACCGCTTCGGCGAGCTCCGCCAGGGGCATGCTCGCATCCTCTTGCAGCAGCGCGAGGATGCGCAGATCGAAAGTGTCGAGCTTGACCAAGGTGACCCACATCGTTGGAAATCAAATGTTGATTGATCGCATATTCGTGAAATCTGATGCTCGATTCAAGATAATTATTGGCATCATATTCCAATTTATCCCGATATTGGCTCGATATAGCAAATTATTCCCCGCATCCCCGGACTATCATTCAGGTGTTGGATGCGATGGGGAGAAGCGAGCATGCAGGGGTTTCTCAGCGAGGAGCGACGCGGCGCCGTGCTACGCGACCTGCGGACCCATGAGGGCACCTGCTCGCGCGACTATCTCGCGGCGGCGCGCAACGTCCTGCGAGAGCTCGTCGCCATCCCCGATCTGGTCCAGCGCCTGCCTTTGCAGCGCAAGCCCGGCGGCTATGCCCGCAATCTGCTCGCCGGCAACGATGCCGTCAGCGTCTGGGCGATGGTCTGGGCCGAGGGCGCCACGACCTCGATCCACGATCATCACTGCTCCTGCTGCTTCGGCGTCGTCTCCGGCACGGTGTCGGAGACCTGGTATCGCGCGGTAGACGCGAGCCGCGCCGTGCCGACCGAGGAGCACGACCGCCAGGCGGGCTATGTCGCCTGCATGCTGCCCTCCGGCCCGAACATCCACCGCATGCAGAACCGCAGGCCGGGCGAGGCGATCTCGATCCACATCTATGGCTTCGATCACGAGGCCCACAGCTCCTCGATCGAGAGCGAATACAGCGCCATTGCGGGCTGAAGGGCCGCTGGCGCGGCGGGTTAGTGCTTACCGCCTTGCGGCAGTCCTGCGTCATCCCGGGCTTGTCCCGGGAACCATCCTAGGGCGCCAGAGCCTTACGATGGATCCCGGAGCTACGCCGCTGCGCGGCTTGTCCAGGATGACGAGGTGGCTCCGCACAAAACCGGCAGTTCAGTCCAGCCAGCTTGCGAAGTTCTCGACCGGTTCGCGCTCCGGCACCAGCCGGTTGGCGGGAGCGTCGGGGTCGGCCCTGCCCAAGGCGATGCCGCAGACCACGACCTCGCTATCGGGGATTTCGAGCTCGCGCCGCACCACCGGGTGGAAGCGCGCGAAGATCGCCTGCGGGCAGGAGTCGAGGCCATGGGCCTGGGCCGCGATCAGGAGGGTCTGCACGAACATGCCGAGATCGAGCCAGGAGCCGATCTCGAGATCCCGGTCGATCGTCACCATCAGCGCCACCGGCGCCCCGAAGAAGCGCAGATTGGCTTTCGTCTGGCGCTTCATGCCGGCATGGTCGCCGCGGACCACGCCGAGCAGCGAATAGAGGTCCCAGCCGACCTTGCGGCGGCGCGAGAGATAGGGCTCGCGGAAAGTCTGCGGGTAGTAGCGGTATTCCTCCTCGATCGGCAGATCGGGGGAATCGAGCGCGGTGACCAATCCCTGCTCCAGCCGGGCGCGCGATTGCGGGCCGAGCACGCGTACCCGCCAGGGCTGCATGTTGGTGCCGCTCGGCGAGCAGGCGGCGAGCTCGAGCAGGCGAAGGACCAGCTCCGGATCGACCGGATCGGGGAGGAAGGCGCGGATGGCGCGGCGGCTGGTGATCGCTTGTTCGACAGTCGCGGCGTCAGTCATGCATGCTCCTCGACATCGTCATTTCCGCCATTGCGAGCGCAGCGAGCCTGTGCGGGCGGCTCGCCCCATCACCCCGCTTTGCGCGCCGCGACGAAGTCGTCATGCTCGCGCAGCAGGTCTCCGGCCAGCGCCTTGGCGATCAGCTTGCGGGTGTTCTCCAGCCCGTAGATCGCCGCGAAGGAGCCGAAGCGCGGCCCCTGTTCCTCGCCGAACAGCACCTGGTAGATCGCCTTCCACCACTCGCCGGTGACGGCGGGCCGCTCGGGCGTCGCGCTCTTGGCCTGGAAGTTCTGGTAGCGCGGGATGGCGCGGGCGATGTCGAGGGCGGTGTCCTGCACGGTTTCGGCGGAGGCGTCGGCCGGCAGCGCGGCGAGCGCGTCGGCCAGCGCGGTGAAGGCCTGGCGCTCGACCTCGTCGGGCAGGCGATAGTTCTTGGCCGGCTTCACGAAGTCGCGGAAATAGGCGATGGCATAGCCGAGCAGCGCGTCGAGACGTGGATGCGTCTGGGCCGAGACATCCGGCGCATAGCGCTGCAGGAAGGCCCAGAGCACGGCCTTGTCCTCGGAGTTGGCGACAGCGACGAGGTTGAGCAGCAGGCCGAAGGTGATCTGCGCACGGCTCGCATTGTCGCCGGCGCCGGCCTGCGCGACCAGCTCCGGAGCGGGGGGATTGCCGGCATGGATGTGCCAGGCCGGGTTGCCGAGCCGGTTCTTCCAGTCCTGGCGCTCATAACCGCCGAGGAACTGCAGGTACTCGTCGACCGCACGCGGGATCACGTCGAAATGCAGCTTCTTGGCCTCGCGCGGCCGCGAATACATGAACAGCGCCAGGCTTTCGGGCGAGCCGTAATCGAGCCATTCCTCGATGGTCAGGCCATTGCCCTTCGACTTCGAGATCTTCTGGCCCTGCTCGTCGAGGAAGAGCTCATAGTTGAAGCCCTCCGGCGGCGTGCCGTCGAGCGCGCGCGCGATCTGCGAGGAGACCTTGACCGAGTCGATCAGGTCCTTGCCGGCCATTTCGTAGTCGATGCCGAGCGCGACCCAACGCATCGCCCAGTCCGGCTTCCATTGCAGCTTGGCATGGCCGCCGGTGACCGGGGTGGTGAAACGCTCGCCCGTGGCCGGGTCGGTCCAGGTGATGGTGCCGGCCGCGACGTCGCGCGCCTCGATCGGCACCTGCATGACGATGCGGGTCTTGGGATGGATCGGCAGGAAGGGCGAATAGGTCGCGGCGCGCTCCTCGCGCAGCGTCGCCAGCATGATCTTCATCACCTGGTCGAAGCGGGCGAGCGTCTTGAGCAGCGTCGCGTCGAACTCGCCGGCGCGGTAGGCGTCGGTCGAGGACTTGAACTCGTAGTCGAAGCCGAACTGGTCGAGGAAGGCGCAGAGCCTGGCATTGTTGTGCCGGCCGAACGAGTCATGCGTGCCGAACGGGTCCGGCACCTCGGTCAGCGGCTGGCCGAGATGGCGGGCCAGAAGCTCCTTGTTCGGGACGTTGTCCGGCACCTTGCGCAGGCCGTCGAGATCGTCCGAGAAGGCGATCAGCCGGGTCGGGATGGCGTCGTCGGTCAGCACGCGAAAGGCATGGCGGACCATCGAGGTGCGGGCGACCTCGCCGAAAGTGCCGATATGCGGCAGGCCCGACGGGCCGTAGCCGGTCTCGAAGACGGCTTCCTTCTTGCCCGATTTCTGCAGCCGCGCGACGAGCTTCTTGGCTTCCTCGAACGGCCAGGCGGCCGAGACGCGGGCGGCTTCGATCAGCGCGGGTTCGAAAGCGGACATTTCGTCTGAGATCCTCGCAAATGCGGCAGGGGAGCGGGCGGTTTCGCAGATATGCGTGGGGGGCGTCAATGCGTGTCGCGCGTCGATGGCCGTCGCCCAGGCGCCTTGCCGGGGCACGGGACGGGTATAGGCTGTGTTCCGCCTCTGCCTGAAAGGACGCCGCGTTGGACCGCGATCTGCATGACAAACTCACCGCCTGGCGCCAGCATCTGCACGCCCATCCGGAACTGTCGCTGCACGAGCAGGAGACCAGCGCCTTCATCCAGGAGAAGCTCAGGGAACTCGGCGTGCCCTTCACCGCCAATATCGGCGGCCATGGCGTGGTCGCGACGCTGAAGCGTGGCACCTCCGACCGCAGCGTCGGGCTGCGTGCGGATATGGACGCGCTGCCGATCCACGAGGCCAATGATCTGCCCTATGCCTCGAAGACCGAGAAGGTGATGCATGCCTGCGGGCATGATGGCCATACCGTGTCGCTGCTCGGCGCGGCGGCCCTGCTCCAGCGCGACGAGAGCTGGAGCGGCACCGTGCAACTGCTGTTCCAGCCCTCGGAGGAGAACGGCGCCGGCGCCAGGGCGATGATTGCGGACGGGCTGTTCGAGCGTTTCCCGATGGAGCGCGTCTTCGGTTTCCACAACTGGCCGGGCCTGGAGGCCGGCACGGTGCAGGTGCATCGCGGGCCGGTGATGTCCGATCCCGGCAAGTTCGAGATCACCCTGCACGGGGTAGCCGGCCATGCGGCAAAGCCCGATCTGACCCGCGACCCGATCGTCGCGGCCGGCCACCTCATCGTTGCGCTGCAGACCATCGTCGCCCGCAATGTCGAGCCGATCGACAGTGCCGTGGTCACGGTCGGCGCCGTCAATGGCGGCACGGTGCACAACCAGATTCCAGACAGCGTCACGCTGAAGGGCACCTTCCGGACCTATCGGCTGCCGGTGCGCGAGCGCGTGATGGCCAGGATTCGGCAGATCAGCGAGGGCATCGCCGAGACCTTCGAGATGCGGGCGGAGGTTCTGCTCACCGCGATGGGCGCGCCGACCGTCAACACCGAGATCGAGGAGGAGCTCGCGGTCGCGGCGGCAAAGAGCGCCGGGCTTGCCGTCCGGCGCGACCTGCCGCCGAGCACGGCGTCGGAAGACTTTTCGATGCTGACGCAGGACCGGCCCGGCGCCTATGTCTGGATCGGCAACGGTCCGGCGCTCGATGGCGGCGAATTGCACAATGAGCGCTACAACTTCAACGACGCGATCCTGCCGGCGACGGCGGGCTGGATGGCGGCGGTGGCGCGCCAGGCCCTGCCGGGCGAACTGACCAATGCCTCGGCCGCGACCGCCGGGGACTGATCAGTACGGGCTCACCGGGAAGAAGCGGATGAACAGGCGCGCATAGGTGCCGTCGTCCCAGAGCGCCTGCAGCGCGTAGTCGATGGCGCGCTTCAAAGCGAGTTCATCCTTGCGCAGCAGGAAGCTGACGCCCTCGCCGAAATAGCGCGACTCCAGATAGGGGCCGCCGGCGAAGGCGAGCTCGCTGCCGCCACGACCGGCGAGCGCCAGGGCCAGGGCGAAGCCGTCGCCGAAGACATATTCGGCGTCACCGCTGCGCAGCAGGGTCAGCGCCATCAGCATGTCGCTGACCTCGCGGCGCTGGACGAAGGGGGCGAGGCGCTCGAGGAAGGCCTGATGGGCGGTGCCGGCGATGACGGCGACGCGCTTGCCCTGCAGGCCGAGCAGGTCGAGATCCGCCCGCGCATTGCCGCGCGTCGTCACGAAGCGCGCCGGCGAGCGATGGTAGAGATGGCTCGCGGCAAAGCGCTCGCGCAATTCGCGGGTCACCGGGATCGCGGCGGCGAGCACGTCGCCGCGGCCCTCGGCGAGCGAATCGAGCAGGGTGTCGAAGCGGCGGGCCTGCACGGTGCAGGTCAGCACCAGCTTCTCGCAGACCGCGCGGGCGAGCTCGACCGAGAAGCCGGTGACCCCGCCATCGGGCGTGGCGAAGTGCATCGGCGGGAAGTCGTCGTCGGTGAGGAAGCGGATCACCCGCGGTGGCCCGGGATCGGGCCGCTCCAGTCGGACGTTCGGATCCCAGAAGTTCGGGACGACATAGCTCGCCGGCGTCTGGGCGAGTGCGCTCGCGCTGGCGATGAAGGCGAGCGCCAGCGTGGCGAAGGCGCGCGCGATCCGATCCTTTGTCCCGAGCCAGGTCATGGCCGCATCTGGCGTCAGGCCGCAGCCGGGATCAAGAGGGGCCGCGCTGCCGCCTGAGCCTCAATGCGCCGCGGCGAGCGCGGCAGCGGTCGCCCTGGCGCCCATCGCGAAAAGCGCGTCGAGATGGCGGGCGACGAGCTTCGTGAAAGCGGGCTGGCGCGGCAGGTCGTCGCCGAAGATCGCGCCGATGCCGAGCAGGGCTTCGCTCAGCGCTCCGCCATTGCGGCCGGCGGCCCTGGTCTTCGCGGCGAATTCGGCGGCGAGAGGGTCGCGCACGTCGATCGCCGCGCCCTTCTCGTCGGTGCCGGTGACATAGGCCATCCAGGCGGCGACGCCGAGGGCGAGATGGTCGATCGGCGCGCCGGCCTTCAAGCGCTCGTGGATGGTGCCGAGCAGGCGCTGCGGCAGCTTCTGCGAGCCGTCCATGGCGATCTGCCAGGTGCGGTGGCGGATCGCCGGGTTCTGGAAACGGGTGAGCAGGTCGCGCGCATAGGCCTGGAGCTCGACGCCCTGCGGCGCCGGCACGGTCGGCATGATCTCGGCCCAGAGCCCCTGGAGGAAGCGTGCGAAAACCGGATCGCCGCTGGCTTCCGCGACCGTCTCATGGCCGGCGAGATAGCCGAGATAGGCCAGGCTCGAATGGGCGCCGTTGAGCATGCGCAGCTTCATGAACTCGAAAGGCGCGACCTCGGAGACCATCTGCGCGCCGACCGCATCCCAGCGCGGCCGGCCCGCTGCAAACACGTCCTCGACAGCCCATTGCCGGAACGGCTCGCCGATCACCGGGGCGGCGTCGTCGAGGCCGAGCAGGCTCGCGACCTCGGCGATGTCGGCCTCGGTCGTCGCCGGCACGATCCGGTCGACCATGGTCGAGGGGAAGGCGCCGTTGGCCTCGATCCAGGCGGCGAGCCGGTCATCGCGCAGCGCCGCGAAATCGCGGATGAGGCCGGCAAGGACATGGCCGTTGGAGGGAAGGTTGTCGCAGCAGAGCGCGGTGAACGGGCCAAGGCCCGCGGCCTTGCGAGCGGCAAGGCCGGCGACGATCAGGCCGATCGCCGATCGCGGCGCGTCGGGATTGGCGAGGTCGTGGGCGATGTCGGGATGGTCGGCCCTGAGCCTGCCGGTCGCCGGATCGTGGCAATAGCCCTTCTCGGTGACGGTCAGCGAGACGATCCTCGTCTCCGGCGCAGCAAGGCGTGCCACCAGCGCCTGCGGGCTCTCGGGCGCGACCAGCACATCGAGCACGCTGCCGATGACGCGCAGCTCCGGTCCGGCCGGGGCGCGCTTCAGGAAGGTATAGAGCCCATCCTGCGGCTTCAGCCGGTCGCGCTGGTCGGGCCTTTGCAGGCTGGCGCCGACCACGCCCCAGGCGCCGAATTCATGCTCCAGCGCATCGTCGGTGAACTCGCAGAGATGGGCGCGCGCGAAGGCGCCGAGCCCGAGATGGACGATGCCCGGCGAGAGCCTGCTGCGGTCATAGGCGGGGCGGCGCACGCCGGCGGGGAGGGCGGCCAGCGCCGTCTTGGAAAGTCTCGTCAACGGAACACGCTCGGCAGCCAGAGGGAGATCGCGGGAACGTAGGTGACGAGCAGCAGCACGGCAACGCTCGCGCCGTAGAACGGCCAGATCGTGCGCATGGATTCGCCGATCGAGACGCGCCCGATGGCGCAGGCGACGAACTGCACCGAGCCGACCGGCGGCGTGTTGAGCCCGATGCCGGCATTGAGGATCAGGATCACGCCGAAATGGACGGGGTCGACGCCGAAGGCCTTGACCACCGGCAGGAAGATCGGCGTGCAGATGATGATCATCGGCGCCATGTCCATGAAGGTGCCGAGCACCAGCAGGATCAGGTTGATCATCAAGAGGATGACGAGCGGATTGTCGGAGACCGCCTTCATCGCAGCGATCGTCGCCTGTGGCACCTGCAGGAAGGCCATCAGCCAGCCGAAGGAACCGGCGGCACCGATCACCAGCAGCACCATGGCGGTGGTGCGTACCGCCCCCAATGTCGCCTCGAGGAAGCCGTTCCAGGTCAGCTGCCGGTAGACCAGGATCGTGACCAGCAGGGCATAGACCACGGCGATGCAGGAGGATTCCGTCGCGGTGAAGACGCCCGAGCGGACGCCGCCGAAGATGATGAAGATCAGCAGGATGCCGGGGATGGCGAGCACGACGTAGCGACCGACCGCGGCGAGACCCGGAAAGGCCTCGCGTGGATAGCCGCGCCGGACCGCTACCGCCCAGGCCGCGACCATCAGCGCGCCGCAGAGCATCAGGCCGGGAATGACGCCGGCGGTGAAGAGATCGGCGATCGAGATGTTGCCGCCGGCCGAGAGCGAATAGATGATCATGTTGTGCGAAGGCGGGATCAAAAGCGCGATGATCGCCGCGTTCGCGGTGACGTTGACCGCATAATCCGCGTCATAGCCGCGTTTGACCATCTGCGGGATCATCAGCCCGCCGACCGCCGAGGCGTCGGCCACGGCCGAGCCGGAAATGCCGCCGAAGAGGGTACATGTCACGACGTTGACCTGCCCCAGCCCGCCACGCAGATGGCCGACCAGGCTCGAAGCCATCTGGATCAGGCGCTCGGCGATGCCGCCGCGGATCATCAGGTCGCCGGCATAGATGAAGAACGGGATCGCCATCATGGCGAAGGCGCCCATGCCGGAATTCATCTGCTGGAAGACGACGACCGGCGGCAGGCCCATATAGGCGACCGTCGCGAGCGAGGCGATGCCGAGGCAGAAGGCGACGGGGGTGCCGACCAGCAGCAGCAGCGTGAAGATGCCGAAGAGGATCCAGAGCTCCATGGTTCAGACTTCCTGCGCGGTCGAAAAATGGGCGAAGCCGAGCGGTGCGGGCTTCACGCTGGTCAGGAAGAGCATGAGCTTCTCGAAGGAGAAGAATGCGATCAGCGACCCGCCGACGGCCATCGGCACATAGTCCCAGCCGCGCGAGATGCCGAGGATCGGCATGCGATCGCTCCAGATGCCGGCCGCGAGCTGGACGCCGTAGCCGAACATGGCGAGCCCGAACAGGAGGACGATGACCTCGGTGAAGACGATCAGGGCGGCGCGCAGCGGCGGCGGCGACATGACGAGCCCGATCTCGAAACCGAGATGGTCGCTCTCGCGCACGCCGACGGCGGCGCCGAGCAGGATGAACCAGGCCATCACCCAGAGCGCCAATGCCTCGACCCAGGTCGGCGTGTCGTTCAGCACATAGCGGCCGAATACGCCCCAGGCGACCATGGCGGTCATGGCGACGAGCCCCGCGCCGGCGAGGAGCAGCGCCGCGAGGCTGAGCTTGGCGCATAGACGTGTGAGAGCTCGGGTGAAGGCTTCCATGGGGGTGCTTTCGGTCAATGCAATCGGACGCAGGTCATCCCGGGCGGAGCGAGGCGAAGACCGGGATCCATGCCTGAACGGTTCAGGCATGGATCCCGGATCGGCGCCGCCTCGCGGCTGGTCCGGGACGACTCCCGCCCGATTGGGCGGGAGCTAGGCCAATCGACTCGGCGTCACTTCACCGCCTGGATCGCGGCGACCATTTCCTTGAGCTTCGCATCGGTGACGAACTTGTCGTAGACCGGCTTCATCGCGTCGATGAAGGGCTGCTTCTCGACCTTGTTGACCTGGGCGCCGCCGGCCCGGACCTTCTCTTCGGAGGCTTTTTCGCGGGCGTCCCAGAGCTCGCGCATCTTGGCGACGGATTCCTTGGCGGCCGCCTTGATCAGCGCCTGGTCAGCGGCGTTGAACTTGTCGAAGCTCTTCTTCGACATCACCAGCACTTCCGGCGAGAGCGAGTGCTCGGTCAGCGAATAGAATTTCGAGACCTCGAAATGCCGGGTCGATTCATAGGACGGCCAGTTGTTCTCGGCGCCGTCGATGACGCCGGTCTGCAGGCCGGAATAGACCTCGCCGAAGTTCATCGGCGTGGCGTTGGCGCCGAGCGCCGAGACCAGGGCGACGAACATGTCCGACTGCTGCACGCGGATCTTCAGGCCCTTCATGTCGGCCGGGCTGTTGATGGCACGCTTGGAATTATAGAAGGAGCGCGAGCCGGAATCGTAGAAGGCGAGGCCGATCAGGTCGTGCTTCTCGAAATCCTTCAGCAGATTGTCGCCGATCGGCCCGTCCATCACCTTCCGCATATGGTCGACCGAGCGGAAGACGAAGGGCAGCGACGGTACATTGGTCGCCGGGATCAGATTGTTGAACGGCGCCATGTTGATGCGGTTCATGTCGATGACGCCGAAGCGCGTCTGGTCGATCGTGTCCTTCTCCTGGCCGAGCTGGGCCGAGTGGAAGACGTTGATCTTGATGCGGCCGCTCGTGCGCTGGTCGAGCAGCTGGCCCATGTATTTGACGGCTTCGATGGTCGGATAGCCGTCCGGATGGATATCCGTGGAGCGCAGGGTGACGTTCTGGGCCTGCGCCGAAGCGCTCAGGCTGGTGATGAAGGCCGCGCCCGCAAGCGCGGCGAAATGCCGTCTCGTGATCATGATGAAATCCCTCCCGTTGAAGTCCGCCGGATTTCCGGTCGTTTTTGCCCTTGATGGGCGCCATGCCGGCAGCGGCCGGCGCGGCGATGTCAGAGAAACTCCTCCCGCATCGGCGTGAAGCAGTCGACGAGCTGCCCGGCCTCGATCGCGATCACGCCGTGGACGAGGTTCGCCGGCACGAAAAAGCTGTCTCCGGCGGAAAGTCGGCTGGTCTTGCCATCGATGGTGACGTCGAAGACGCCGCTCTCGACGAAGCAGGCCTGCCGGTGCGGGTGCTGGTGCGGCTTGCCGACTGCCCCCTTCTCGAAGGCGACCCGGACGACCATCAGGTCGGGCCCATAGGCCATGATCTTACGCCTGATGCCGGGGTCGGTCGGCTGCCAGGCGATCTCCGCATCATGCTGGAAGAAGGCGTTGCTACGGTTCGTCATCGCGCCAGCCAGCCTCCGTCGACAGGGATGATCGCGCCGTGGACGTAAGCTGCGGCGTCGCTCGCCAGGAACACGGCCGCGCCGCCGAGATCCGAGGGCTTGCCCCAGCGGGCGGCCGGAATGCGGGAAAGGATCGCGGCGTTGCGCTCCGGATCGGCGCGCAGGGCTTCGGTGTTGTTGCTCTCGACATAGCCGGGCGCGATGGCGTTCACATTGATGCCATGCTGAGCCCATTCGCAGGCCAGCAGCCGCGTCAGCCCGGCGAGCCCGCTCTTGCTCGCCGTGTAGGAGGCGACGCGGATGCCGCCCTGGAAGGAGAGCAGCGAGGCGATGTTGACGATCCGGCCGCCGCGACCATTGGCCAGCGCCGCCTTGGCGAAGGCCTGGGCCAGGAAGAAATTGGCCTTGAGATTGAGGTTCATCACCTCGTCCCAGTCGCTCTCGCTGAACTCCAGCGCGTCGGCGCGGCGAATGATGCCGGCATTGTTGACGAGGATGTCGAGCGGACCGGCGAGCTCCGAGGCCTCATCGATCACGCAGCCGGCGATGCCGTTCTGCTGCAGGTCGGCCTGAAGCGCGAGGCAGGTTCCACCGGCCTCAGTGATCAGCTTCTCGGTCTCGGCCATGCTCGAGCGGCCGGCCGCGACCACCGTCGCGCCGGCCTGCGCCAGCGCCAGCGCGATGCCCTGGCCGATGCCGGTATTGGCGCCGGTGACCAGCGCCCGGCGGCCTTCCAGCGAGAAGGGCGAGCGCATGGCCATCAGCGCAGGGTCTCCACCGGGGCGGCATCCATGTCGGTGAATTCGACATTGTCGCCGGCCATCGCCCAGACGAAGGCATAGTTCGAGGTGCCGCAGCCGCAATGGACCGACCAGTTCGGCGCGATCACTGCCTGCTCGTTGGCGACGAGCAGGTGGCGGGTCTGCTGCGGCTCGCCCATGAAGTGGAAGACGCGGTGGGCCGGGTCGAGGTTGAAGTAGAGATAGGCCTCCATGCGCCGGGTATGGGTATGGCAGGGCATCGAATTCCAGACCGAGCCCGGCTCCAGCGCCGTCATGCCCATGACGAGCTGGTTGGTGCCGGTGGTGTTCGGCATGATGTATTGCCGGATGGTGCGCTTGTTCGAGGTCTCGGCGGAGCCGAGATGGATGGTGTTGGCGTCTTCCTTGCGGATCAGCTGATGCTTGGCCTCGCGATGGGCCGGGGCGCTGGTCAGATAGAACTTGGCCGGATTGGCGGCGTCGGCGCTGGCGAAGGAGACCTCCTTCGCGCCAAGTCCGACATAGAGCGCGTCGAGCGACGGCAGGTCGAAGCGTTCGCCGTCGACCGTGACCGAGCCGGCGCCGCCGAGATTGATCACGCCGAGCTCGCGCCGGGCCAGGAAGAAGGGCGTGCCGGTCGGCGCGAACGGATCGAGCGTCAGCGGCTTGCCCGTCGGCGTCGCGCCGCCGACGATCATGCGGTCGTAATGGCTGTAGGTCAGCGTCACCTCTCCCGGCACGAAGATGCGCTCGATCAGGAAGTCAGCGCGCAGGGTCTCGGTGTCGTAGCCCTTCACATCGCGCGGATGGGCGGCCTGGCGTTCGTCGACGGTCTTCATCGTCATAGGCCGTTCTTTCTGCAAACGGTGACATCACCGCGAGTCGTCCCGGCCGACCGAAGGGAGACCCGGGACCCATGCCGGAACGGTTCGGGCATGGGTCCCGGATCGGCGCCGCTGACGCGGCTTGTCCGGGACGACGAGGAAAGGGGAGGGCAACGCCTCACAGCTTGTAGGCCTCCTTGGCCAGGCGATAGGCGAGATCGTGGGCAACTTCCGCGGCCTCGTCCTCGCCCAGCTGGTGCTCGGCGACGAGCTTGGCGAGATAGGCACAGTCGCAACGCCGGGCGACGTCGTGGCGGGCCGGGATCGAGAGATAGGCGCGCGTGTCGTCGTTGAAGCCGACCGTGTTGTAGAAGCCGGCGGTCTCGGTGGTCAGCTCGCGGAAGCGCAGCATCGCCTCGGGCGCATCGAGGAACCACCAGCCGGGCCCGAGCTTCAGCGCCGGATAATGGCCGGCGAGCGGGGCGAGCTCGCGCGAATAGACGGTCTCGTCGAGGGTGAAGGCGATGACGGTCAGATTCGGCTCGTTGCCGACCGCGTCGAGCAGCGGCTTCAGCGCCGAGACGTAGTCCAGGCCGCGCGGGATGTCGGCGCCCATGTCGCGGCCGAAATGCTCGAAGAGGTGTGGGTTATGGTTGCGGTAGGAGCCCGGATGGATCTGCAGCACCAGCCCGTCGTCGAGGCTCATCTTCGCCATCTCGGTCAGCATCTGGCCGCGGAACAGGTCGGCATCCTCGGCCGAGAACTTGCCCTTCAGGATCTTGGCGAAGAGCTTCTCGCATTCCGCCGCGGTCAGATTGGCGGTCCGCGCCGTGGCATGGCCGTGGTCGGAGGAGGTCGCCCCGCGTTCGATGAAATAGGCGCGGCGCTTGCGATGAGCCTCGAGATAGCCGTTCCAGCTCCCGACATCCTCACCGGTCAGCGCGCCGAACTGCTTCAGATTGCCGGCAAAACCCTCGAACTCGGGATCGACGACGCTATCGGGGCGATAGGCGGTGACGACCTTGCCGCCCCAGCCGGACGCCTTGATCATGTCATGCCATTTCAGCGGGTCGAGCGCGCCCTCGGTGGTCGCGATCGCCTCGATGTTGAAACGCTCGAACAGCGCGCGGGGCCGGAACTCGTCCTGCTCCAGCTTCTCGGCGATACGGTCGTAGATCTTGTCGGCATTGTCGGCGCTGAGGCGCTCCCTGATGCCGAAGATCGTGCTGGCGGCGTGCTCGAACCAGAGCCTGGTCGGCGTGCCCCTGAACAGATGCCAGTTGCTGGCGAAGAGCTTCCAGATCTTGCGCGGATCGCTCTCGACCTCACCGCCGTCCTTGCGGGCGATGCCGAGCTGCTCGAGCTGGATGCCCTGGGAATAGAGCATGCGGAAGATGTAGTGGTCGGGCTTGACGAAGAGCGTCGCCGGATCGGGAAACGGCTTGTCCTCGGCGAACCAGCGCGGGTCGGTATGGCCATGCGGCGAGATGATCGGCAGGTCGCGGATGCCGGCATAGAGCCGGCGTGCAATGCCGCGCGTCACCGGTTCGGCAGGCAGCAGGCGGTCATCGTGCAGAAGCATCGGTGGGCATTTCCTCTGATGGCCGCGACCATAGGCACGGCGCTGTGTCGGGGTCAATATACTAATATACTAGTGCGTCAAACGGGGGCGTGTTAGTCGATGGGAACGACAAATGGCGACTCGCGCCATGTCCTATTCGGGAGGCGACAATCATGGCCGGGGCGAGGCGATGTCGGAGGCGGTGAGCGAGCGCGAGGCGGGCGGAGGCCGGCGCGAGCGGCGGCCGCAGCGCATGGCGGTCGTGCCGGCCGGGCGCGCCACGGCGGCGGCCGTCGTGCAGGACGAGCTCAGGCGCGAGATCCTCGACATGGAGCTCCGGCCGGGTGCGCCGCTCTCGGAGAAGGAGCTGACCGCCCGCTTCGGGATGAGCCGCACGCCGGTGCGCGAGGCGCTGATCCGGCTGAAGGAGGAGGGGCTGGTCGAGATCTTCCCGCAGGCCGGCACCTTCGTCGCGCGCATTCCGGTCGGCGCGATCCCGGAGGCGGTCTTCATCCGCCAGGCGCTCGAATGCGCCACCGTCGAGCTTCTGGCCCAGCGCGCGACGGCGGAGGACGTCGCCCGGCTCGACGCGACGATCGCACGCCAGCACGAGGCCTTCGACAGCGGCGACCAGGAGAGTTTTCACCGCGCCGACGAGGCCTTTCACGAGGCGCTGGCGCAAGGCGCCGGCTATCCCGGCGTCTGGAAGCTCGCCCAGGCCGCCAAGAGCCAGATCGACCGCTGCCGGCGCATGACCCTGCCGGTGCCGGGGCGCATGGAAATGGTGATCCGCGAGCACCTCGCCATCGTCGACGAGGTCCGGCGCCAGGACGCACCGGCTGCGATCGCAGCGATGCGCAAGCATCTCGGCACGCTCCTGCCCGATCTCGTCCACCTGCAAGCGAGCAATCCGGATTATTTCGTCTGAGCTTTTGCTCGGGCTTTGCGGTTCGAGGCGCGGGGAACCCCTCTCCTTATAGAGACCTTTGCATAACCCTTTCATGTGTGATTCCGTTTGGATTGAGCGGGAGATCAGCGATGCATCGGGTGTCTGGGCAGCGGAGTTTTCTGGACGCGCAGATCGAGGCCGAGGGGCTTGGCC
>JAKFDB010000113.1:0-69571 GCA_036676315.1 Bradyrhizobiaceae bacterium | reverse complement strand
ATCGTCGCGCCGCCGGGCACTGGCGAGACCGAGATCGTCGTCTCGCTCGGCACGGGCGGCGCCGAGCCTGCCCGCCGCCGTCGCCGCTAACCAGCGGCGCGTCCGATCGGGCGCGACATGGCGCTCCATCTCCTTGGTTCAGGCATCGGGCCGAAAAGTGGATCTCACTTTTCGGCCCGTTTCTTTGACTGCCGTCGCTGCGCTCGATGCCGGCCGTGGACAGCTCGCTTCGCGGCGTGCGCTCGATTGACTTAAGGCCGCTCTCGGCTATTGCTGCTCCTGCCGCATCATCCCCGCGGGAGAGACCGGGACCGGACTTGTCCGGACCCGGCGCCGAAGGCGCAACCGCCCCGGAAACGCTCAGGCAAATGGACCGCGTGGGAATTGGCGCTCTGGAAAGTGGCGGGCCGTTGAGGCTCGCCCACCGACGGGGGTAACCTTCTGGCTTAGGCCGGCGGGGAAATCTCTCAGGTCCCGAGACAGAGGGGGCGCGCTCCGGACGATTCCGTCCGGGGCTCGCGCTCGACTCTGGAAGGGACGTCATGGCTGCCGAAGCCCAAGAGCTCAACGGAAATGCCGCTAGCGCCGAGGCGCTGCTCAAGACTCCGCTTCACGCCCGCCATGTCGCGCTGGGCGCCCGCATGGTGCCCTTCGCCGGCTACGACATGCCGGTGCAGTATCCCAGCGGCATCCTGACCGAGCACGTCTGGACCCGCGAGAACGCCGGCCTGTTCGACGTCTCGCATATGGGCCAGGCCTTCCTGCTCGGGCCGGACCACGAGACCACGGCGCGCGCGCTCGAGGCTCTGGTCCCGGCCGATATCGTCAACCTGCAGCCGGGCAAGCAGCGCTACACGCAGCTCCTGAACGAGGAGGGCGGCATCCTCGATGACCTGATGGTGACGCGCTCGGCCGATTCGGACGAGGACGGCGCCCTGCTGCTGATCGTCAACGCCGCCTGCAAGCTGACCGACTATCCCCATATCGAGGCGCGGCTGCCTGCCAATGTGAAGCTGATCCGGGCCGAGCATCGCGGCCTGATCGCGCTGCAGGGGCCGAAGGCCGAGGCGGCGCTGGTTGCGCTCAATCCCGAAGTCGCCGAGATGGCCTTCATGACGGCGCGCACCCTCAAACTCGGCGGCGTCAAGGCGAACCTCACCCGCTCCGGCTATACCGGCGAGGACGGCTACGAGATTTCCGCCGCGGCCGACCGCATCGGCGAGCTCTGGGATGCGCTGCTGCTCGACGCCCGGGTCAAGCCGGTCGGCCTCGGTGCCCGCGATTCGCTACGGCTCGAGGCGGGCTTGTGCCTTTACGGCCACGACATCGACACCACGACCTCGCCGGTCGAGGCCGGCCTGAACTGGTCGATCCAGAAGCGTCGGCGCGAGGAGGGCGGCTTTCCAGGCGCCGCCCGCCTGCAGCGGGAATTTGCCGAAGGCGCCGCGCGCATCCGCGTCGGCCTGCTGCCGGAGGGGCGCGCGCCTGCCCGAGAGGGCGCCGAGATCGCGCTCGCCGACGGCACCATCGTCGGCAAGGTCACCTCGGGCGGCTTCGGCCCGACCCTGAACGGCCCCTGCGCCATGGGCTATGTCGCCAGGGAGCATGCCGCTCCGGGCACCAGGCTCGACCTGATCGTGCGCGGCAAGCCGCTGCCGGCGACCGTCGCCGCCATGCCTTTCGTCCCCAACCACTACAAGCGCTGAGCTTTCCCCTTTCGTCGGAGTAAAGAGACATGGCCGAGACCCGCTACACCAAGGACCACGAATACATCCGCATCGAGGGCGATACCGGCACGGTCGGCATCACCGACTTCGCCCAGGGCCAGCTCGGCGACGTCGTCTTCGTCGAGCTGCCGGCGGTCGGCAAGGCCCTGACAAAGGGCGCCGAAGCGGCGGTCGTCGAGAGCGTCAAGGCCGCATCCGAGGTCTACGCTCCGGTGTCGGGCGAGATCGTCGCCGTCAATGGCGAGCTCGAGGCCGCCCCCGGAACGGTCAACGAGGACCCGGCCGGCAAGGGCTGGTTCGTCAAGATCAAGCTCAAGGACACCGCCGAGCTCGAGGGCCTGCTGAGCGAGGCGCAGTACCTGGATTACGTCAAGACGCTCTGAGGCGTCGGAACGCGTCATTCTCGGACGGAGCGCAGCGGAGCTCCGAGAATCTCCGGACGAGAAGGCACTGGTTGAAGAGATGCTCGGGTCAAGCCCGAGCATGACGGGGCGGTGGCTCCGCCGCATCGATCGAGGACTGGAAACCGGAATGCGCTACCTACCCCTGACCGATACCGACCGCGAGGACATGCTGGCCCGCGTCGGCGTTCCCGATATCGACGCCCTGTTCAGCGACGTGCCGGCGGGCAAGCTGCTCAAGGCGCCGCTCGATCTGCCGCGCGCCAAGGGCGAGCTCGAGGTTGAGCGCATCCTTGGCCGCATGTCGGCGAAGAACACGGCCGCCGGCGCGGTGCCGTTCTTTGTCGGGGCGGGCGCTTACAAGCACCATGTCCCGGCGACCGTCGATCACCTGATCCAGCGCTCGGAATTCCTGACCAGCTACACGCCCTACCAGCCCGAGATCGCCCAGGGCACGCTGCAATACCTGTTCGAGTTCCAGACCCAGATTGCGGCGCTGACCGGCATGGAGGTCGCCAACGCCTCGATGTATGACGGCTCGACCGGCACGGCCGAGGCGGTGCTGATGGCGCATCGCGTCACCCGGCGCCGCAAGGCCGTGCTGTCCGGCGGCCTGCACCCGCATTACACTCAGGTCGTCGAGACGCTCTCCGAGATGGCGAGCGACGAGGTCGTCGCGCTGCCGCCGGACGTCCGCGCCACCGAGGATATCCTCGCTGCGATCGACGACAGCGTCTCCTGTGTCGTCGTCCAGTCGCCCGACGTCTTCGGCAACCTGCGCGACCTCAGGCCGATCGCCGACAAGGCCCATGCCCATGGCGCTCTCCTGATTGCGGTCTTCACCGAGGTCGTCTCGCTCGGCGCGGTGACGCCGCCGGGCGCCCAGGACGCCGACATCGTCGTCGGCGAGGGCCAGTCGATCGGCAATGCTCTGAACTTCGGCGGGCCCTATGTCGGCCTCTTTGCCGCCAAGTCGAAATATATCCGCCAGATGCCGGGAAGGCTCTGCGGCGAGACGGTCGACGCCGATGGCCGGCGCGGCTTCGTGCTGACGCTCTCGACCCGCGAGCAGCATATCCGCCGCGACAAGGCGACCTCGAACATCTGCACCAATTCCGGCCTCTGCGTGCTGGCCTTCACCATCCATATGACGCTGCTGGGACAGGCCGGGCTGTCGCGTCTCGCCGAGCTCAACCACGCCAATGCGGTCAAGCTCGCTGACCTGCTCGCCAAGGTGAAGGGTGTCGAGGTGTTGAACGAGAGCTTCTTCAACGAGTTCACGCTGAAGCTGTCGAAGCCGGCCGCGCAGGTGGTCGAAGCCATGGCTCAGAAGGGCGTGCTCGCCGGCGTGCCGGCCTCGCGCCTGAAGCCCGGCGCCGGGCTCGACGATCTGCTGATAGTCGCCAATACCGAGATCAATACGGATGAGGACCGGGCGGCCTTCGTGGCGGCGCTCGCGGAGGTGCTGTGATGTTGAACCGTCAGGGACGTCCTAGCCAGGCTGGCGCGGCTGCGGCCGAGCACCACGAGACCTTCACCGGCAACCGCGCGCTGCAGCAGATCGAGCCGCTGATCTTCGAGATCGGCCATCACGAGACGACCGGCGTCGACATCGACAAGCCGGCGCCGTTCAAGTCACGGCTCGGCAAGCATGCCCGCCAAAGCGAGATCGGCCTGCCCGGTCTCTCCGAGCCCGAGGCGATGCGCCATTACGTGCGCCTCAGCCAGAAGAATTACGGCATCGATACTGGGCTGTTCCCGCTCGGCTCCTGCACGATGAAGCACAATGCCCGCCTGAACGAGAAGGTGGCGCGTTTGCCGGGCTTCTCCGACGTGCATCCTCTCCAGCCGGTCTCGACCGTGCCGGGCGCGCTCGACGTCATGCTCGAACTCGCCCGCTACCTGATGACCCTGACCGGCATGCCGGCAGTGGCGCTGTCCCCGAAGGCCGGTGCCCATGGCGAAGCCTGCGGCATGATGGCGATCAAGGCCGCCATCGCCGCCAAGGGCGAAGGCGCGACGCGCAATATCGTGCTGGTCCCTGAATCGGCCCATGGCACCAACCCGGCGACCGCCGCGCTGATCGGCTTTTCCGTGAAGTCGGTGCCGGCGCGCGACGACGGCACCGTCGCGGTCGAGGACGTCAAGGCGCTGCTCGGCCCCGAGGTCGCGGCGATCATGCTGACCAACCCCAATACCTGCGGCATCTTCGAGCCTGAGATCGTCGAGATCGCTGCCGCGCTGCACGAGGCGGGCGCCTATTTCTACTGTGACGGCGCCAACTTCAACGCAATCGTCGGCAAGGCGCGGCCGGGCGATCTCGGCGTCGATGCCATGCACATCAACCTGCACAAGACCTTCTCGACGCCGCATGGCGGCGGCGGCCCGGGCGCCGGCCCGGTCGTGCTGTCGGAGCGCCTTGCGCCCTTCGCGCCGCTGCCCTTCATCCATGTCGAGGCAGGCAAGGCGCGCCTGGTCGAGCACAAGGCGGATGCGCCTGAAGGCAACGATCCGTTCGGCCGCATGACCGCCTTCCACGGCCAGATGGGCATGTATGTCCGCGCGCTTGCCTACATGCTGAGCCATGGCGCCGACGGCATGAAGCAGGCTTCGGAAGACGCCGTGCTCAACGCCAACTATATCCGCGCCAGCCTGTCCGACCTGATGTCGTTGCCCTTCCCGGACCACCCCTCGATGCATGAGGTGCTGTTCGACGACGAGTGGCTGAAGGGTACCGGGGTCACCACGCTCGATTTCGCCAAGGCGATGATCGACGAGGGCTACCACCCGATGACGGTGTATTTCCCGCTTGTCGTCCACGGCGCCATGCTGATCGAGCCGACCGAGTCGGAATCGAAGGCGGCGCTCGATCTCTTCGTCGCCACGCTGCGCGATCTCGCCATCGCGGCCAAGGGCAATGACAAGAGCCGCTTCACGGCGGCTCCGCATCACGCCCCGATCCGCCGCCTCGACGAGACCCGTGCGGCCCGCCAGCCGGTGCTGAAATGGGTCAAGCCGGAGCCGGTGCAGGAAGCCGCGGAATAAATATCACCAGCGGCGGGGGCGAGGAGCTCCCGCTGCTGCCCTTTCGTCACCTGCTTGCGCCTGCCTTAAGTCTTCCTTGACCATGTGCGAGGAATGCTCGTTCCAGTGCGTATTCTCGCACGCTGGGATCGGCTCATGCAGTGCGTTCGCCTTCGCCATTCTTTTGCCGCCGCCGTCGCCTTCGCGGCGATGCTGACGGCCTCGCGCGCCGAAGAGCCGGGCTACGGTCCCAAGACCTATGACCGCACGCTCGAGGCGCTGATCACGCATGAGGACATTGCCAATCGCGGTGGCTGGCCGAAAGTGCCGGCGGCCGCGACGGCGCTGAAGCCAGATTCGCAAGGGCCCGACGTCGCGCTGCTGAAGCATCGGCTGATGCTGAGCGGGGATCTGCCGCCGGCGGCGCTACCCGGCGACGTCTACGACGCGACGGTGGTCGCGGCGGTGAAGCGCTTCCAGGTGAGGCACGGCCTGTCCGACCTCGGCACCGTCGGCCGGCTGACGCTGAAGGCGCTGAACGTCCCGGTCGAGGTTCGGCTCAACCAGCTCACCGCGACGCTGGAGCGCCTGAAGGGCAATGGCTTCAACTTCACCGAACGCTATGTCGTGGTGAACATCCCCGGCGCGAGCGCCGAGGCGGTCGAGAACGGCATGGTCCAGCGCCGGCATCTGGCCATCGTCGGCCGGCCCGACCGGCCCTCGCCGGTGCTCCAGACCAGCATCACCTCGGTCAACCTCAACCCGTACTGGACGGTGCCGATGTCGATCGTGAAGGCCGACATCATCCCGCATATGCGCAAGGACCCGGGCTTCATCGCCAAGTCGAACATGAAGCTGCTCGGCGCCGAGAACCGCGAGATCGACCCGGCGAGCGTCAACTGGGCGAGCCTGACCAATCCCTATTTCTACGTCCGCCAGGAGCCCGGCCCGACCAACTCGCTCGGCCAGATGAAGATCGACATGCCGAATGGCGAGGCAGTCTACATGCACGACACACCGAAGAAGACGCTGTTCCGCAACGATGTCCGCTTCAACTCCTCCGGCTGCGCCCGCATCGAGGGCGTGCGCGACCTTGCGAGCTGGCTGCTGGAGGGCACGGAGTGGAATCTGCCGGCGCTCGAGGCCGAGATCGCCAAGGGCGAGCGCAAGAACATCGTGCTGAAGAAGTCCGTACCGGTCGCCTGGGTCTACATGACCGGCTGGCAGGATGCAGCCGGGCTGGTGCAGTTCCGCGACGACATTTATGGCCTCGATACGCCGCAGGGCATCGTCACCTCGACGATCCAGCCGCGCAAGCCTCGCCCGAAGCCGGCAGTGCCGACGGCCGCCGCGGTAAAGCCGGCCGCTCCGCGGGCGGCGGCTGTCCCGCTCCCGGCGCCGCGGCCGATCACGCCCACGGCAGTCGCGATTCAGTAAGGGGGCAGGGCGCTTTAGGGCGTCAGGCAGGGCCCCGGGCCCGGCCGGAGCCCCAGGAAGCCGGAACTGCTTCGAGAGCCGTCAACCGGCTTCCGGGATGCGCTTCTAGCGCGTCCTGCGTTTCCTCGGAACCGCAGCGTCATCCTGGGCTTGCCCCAGGATCCATCGTAGAGCGCCAGAGCCTTAGGACGGGATCCCGGAGCTGCGCCGCTTCGCGACTTGCCTGGGATGACGAGGCCGTTCCCAGTAAAAATCAGCTGCTCCAAACGAAAACGCCGCGGTCGTTGGACCGCGGCGTTCTCCAAGTTTCTATTGGCTTTGGCGAGAGGCTAGCTCAGTTGAGCTTGGCCTTGACGTCCTTGAGGCCGGCGGCGACGAACTCGGCGCCCGCCTTGCCGGCGACCTGGCTGCGCAGGATGACCTCGGCAGCCTGGGTGGCAGCTTCGGCCGCGGCAGCGCGGACTTCCGCGGTCGCCTGGCTTTCGGCCTGGGCGATCTTGTCCTCGGCCGACTTGGTCCGCCGGGTCACGAACTCGGCGAGCTTCGTCTCCGCGTCCTTGGCGAGGCGCTCGGCCTCTTCCTTGGCATTGGCGACGATGGTCTCGGCCTCTGCCTCGGCGGCCTTGCGCTTGGCCTCGTATTCGGCGAGCAGCAGCTCGGCCTCGTGCCGCAGGCGGCGTGCCTCGGCGAGCTCACGCGCGACCAGCTCGCCACGCGCGTCGAGGCCGGCGATGATCTTCTTGTGCCCGCCGACATAGACGACGATGCCGATGAAGATGAAGAGCGCGACGGCAACCCAGAAAGTATCCATCTGCTCCCTCCTCAGCGTGCCAGAGCGGCGTCGACGGCCTTGGCCGCCTCAGCAGCGCTCGGCGCTTTGCCGGTCAGCTTCTCGACGATCGCGACTGCCGTTTCGGCACCGAGATCGCGGACGCTTCCCATGGCCTTCGCCTTGGCGGCGGCAATCAAGGCCTCGGCCTGGCTCGCCTTTGCCGACAGATCGGCTTCGACCACCTTGCGGCGCTCGTCCGACTGCTTGGCGCTGGTCTCACGGGCGCTCTGGGCGATGCCCTGGGCACGCGACTGGGCTTGCGCCAGGGCCTGCTCATAGGCCTTGGCGCTGGCTTCCGCCTTCGCCTGGGCGCTGGCGGCCTCGTCGAGGTCGCGCGACAGCGCCGCGGCACGGTCAGCGAGAATCCCGCCGATGCGCGGCAGTGCCACCTTGGACATCAGCCAGTAGAGCGCGCCGAAGGAAAGCGCGAGCCAGAAGAGCTGGCCGGGGTAGGTCTTGCTGTCGAAGGGCGGGAAAGCGCCCTTGGCAGCGCCAGTATCGCTCGCCGCGAGCGCAACCTCCGGCAGGAGGAAAGCCGCAGCGACCAGCGTCGCCGAAGCCGTCGTCCGGAGGAGGTTCGTGGCAATGCCGATGTGCATCACGACGCCTTTCAGGCTGATCGGATAAGACACGCTCCCGCCGGACGCGAAGGTCCTGCGGGAGCGAATGAAGTCGCCGTCCTCAGACCACGAACAGCAGGATCAGCGCCACCACGAAGGCGAAGATGCCAAGACCTTCGGCGAGCGCGGCGCCGATGAAGGCGCGGCCGAACTGGCCGTCAGCCGCCGACGGGTTGCGCAGGGCGCCCGACAGGAACTGACCGAAGATGTTGCCGACGCCGATGGCCGCAAGGCCCATGCCGAGACAGGCGATACCGGCAGCGAGGTACTTGGCCGCAGTGAAATCCATGGTCTTTCTCCGAGTGAACTTAGGGCGGGTAGGGGGTGTTTAACTCTCGCGATACCTGCGGGCCTCAATGGCCGGGGTGCAGGGCATCGTTGAGATAGACGCAGGTCAGGATCGTGAAGACATAGGCCTGCAGAAAAGCGACGAGGAACTCGAATGCGGTGAGCGCGATCGCCAGCAGCATCGGCAGCGGCGCAAGCACCATCCCGAAACCGATCGTGCCGGTCATCATCACCACGAAGCCGCCGAAAACCTTGAGCGCGACGTGGCCGGCCAGCATGTTGCCGAACAGGCGCAGGCTGAGCGAGATCGGGCGGGAGAGGAACGAGACGGCCTCGATCAGCACCATGAAGGGCAGAAGCCAGCCAGGGGCGCCCTTCGGCACGAACAGGCCGAAGAAGTGGCTGCCGTGCTTGACGACGCCGTAGACCAGCACCACGCCGATCACCAGGAAGGCGAAGGCGGCGGTCACGATGATGTGGCTGGTGACGGTGAACGAGCCGGGCAGCATGCCGAGCAGGTTCGCGGTCAGCACGAACATGAACAGCGAGAAGACGAAGGGGAAGAAGCGCATCCCTTCCTTGCCCATCACGCCCGTGAGCGTCGAGGCGACGAACTCGTAGGACATTTCGGCGAGCGACTGCAGCCGGCCGGGCACGGTGGCGCGCTGGCGCGAGCCGAAGAGCGTGATCAGGGCGACGACGGCGACCGTCAGCACCATGAACAGCGCCGAATTGGTGAAGGAAAGGTCGAGTCCGAAGAGCTTCAGGCCGACGATCGGCTTGATCTCGAATTGGTGGATCGGATCGATACCGCCGCCGGCCGCCATTCTCTCAACCCTCTCAATGCGGCACTGGGCCGCGAAAAACTCAATCCTTGGGAGCGTCCTGCGCCCGTCCGGAGGTCGGCCGCGCTCCCAGTCGATAGACTGACCGGAAACCGGCGATGGTGCCGATCGCCAGGAAGGCAATCAGCAGGAACGGCGAGGTTCCCAGCCACCGGTCGCCCAGATAGCCGATCAGGCCACCCGCGATAACGCCGCCAATGAGATCCGTTGCCGCGCGAAAGCCGGAGGACATCGCGCCCGCAAGCACCTTGTCCCTGTTCTCCGCCTCGGCTTTGGCCTCTTCGGCCTTGCCGGTCTGCCGCAAGGCGGCGGAGAGCGATTCCAGTCTCGTGCGCAACTCCGGGTCACCAGGTGTCTTGTCCGGTTCGGACATGCCGGGCCTCTTCGTTTGACCGTGAGCTTGGCACGGTCACGCCAAAAACCTTCGCACACCCATCCCGGCCCGTTCACCGAGCCGTCGTCAGCACGGCCTCCTTTATTGGCCCCCCATACCGCTGTCAAGGCGGGGGTTTGGCATTCAACTAATTGAAGTAATTATATATTTTGCCTAGGTGCGGCATTTTTGCTGCATTGTGGCGACGATTCTGCCCGAATTCAGACAGCCTCGCGGATGCGCTCGGCAGTGTCGAGGTCGACGGAGACCATCTGGCTGACCCCGCGCTCGGCCATCGTGACGCCGAACAACCGGTCCATCCGCGCCATGGTGATCGGGTTGTGGGTGATCAGGATGAAGCGCGTCGCGGTGTTGCGCGCCATCTCGTCGAGCAGGTCGCAATAGCGCTCGACATTGGCGTCGTCGAGCGGCGCATCGACTTCGTCCAGCACGCAGATCGGCGATGGATTGGTCAGGAATACCGCGAAGATCAGCGCAGTCGCGGTCAGCGCCTGCTCGCCGCCGGAGAGCAGCGTCATGACCTGCGGCTTCTTGCCGGGCGGCCGGGCGATGATCTCGAGCCCGGCCTCGAGCGGGTCCTCCGAATCGACCAGCGAGAGCTCGGCCATGCCGCCGCCGAACAGCACGCCGAAAAGATGCTGGAAATGGCCGTTGACGACCTCGAATGCGGCAAGAAGCCGCTCCCTGCCTTCGCGATTGAGCGCGCCGATCGCCTGGCGCAGGCGCCGGATCGCCTCGGTCAGGTCGTCGCGTTCGCTCGCCAGGCCGGAGCGCTTGCCCTGGACTTCGGAAAGCTCGTCCTCGGCGCGCAGGTTGACGGCGCCAAGCCGCTCGCGCTCGGCCTTGAGGCCGGAAAGCCGCCGCTCGACGCCTTCCGCCTCGGGCAGCTCGTTGCCGGGCGCGATGCCGGCAAGGGTCCGAAGACCGGCGATATCGGTCTCGAGCCCCTCGGCGATCTGGCGCGAAATGTCGGCGAGGCGCTGCCGGGCTGCCTCGAGCCGGGCTTCGGCACTGGCCCGGCCTTCGCGCGCGCCGGCGAGGCCCTCGAGCGCCGCCCGTGCTTGCCGGTCGGCTTCGGCCAGCGCCGATTCGCCGCCGGCGAGCTTGTCGGCCGCGGCCTTCCGCGCGCTCTCCGCCGTTTCGATCTCGGCCACCAGGCGCCGCCGCTCGACCAGGAAGGTGTCGGGCGCCTCGAGCAGGGTCTGCCGTTCCGCCGTCGTCGCCTCGATCCGGCGTTTCGTTTCCGCGGCAGTCTGCTCGCTGGCGCCGGCCCGCTCGCGCCAGGCGCGGATATCCTGCGCGATCGCCTCGCGCCGGCGGGCACGCAGTTCCGCCTCGCGTGCCTGCGTCTGCACCAGCGCCCGCGCCTCCGAGGCCGCGCCGCGGCGCTCGCCGAGCTCGGCACGGGCCGCCAGAAGGGCGCTTTCCAGCTCCGCTGCCGGTGCCAGCGCGGCAAGATCCTGCGTCGCTGCCTCGGCCTGGGCGCCGGCGTCGCCGATGTTCTGGCCGAGCCGGCCGATGGCTTCGGTCAGGGCCGAGCGGCGCGAAGCCGTCTCGCCGGCCCTGCGCTCGGCTGCGGCTAGACGCTCTCGCATCTGGTCGAGCCCGCGCCGTGCCTCGCGTACCGATTCGAGCGCCCGTGCCTCGGCCTGCCCGGCGCTGCGGGCGAGTTCCGTCGCGGCGTCGAGCCCGGCCCGGGCCTGCTCGGCCGCCTCGCGGGCGCGCCGCGCTTCGACTTCGAGGTCGCCGAGGCGGTTCTTCTCGCTGAGCCGGCGCGCGGCCGGGGAGGGGGCCTCGGCGGCGCTGGTCAGCCCGTCCCAGCGCCAGACATCGCCCGCGCGCGAAACCAGGCGTTGGCCGGGCAGCAGCGCGGCGCGCAGGCGGGCGCCGTCGCTCGGGGTGACGAGGCCGATCTGGCGCAACCTTCGCAGCAGGGCGGCGGGGCCGCGCACATGCCGGCCCAGGCTCTCGACAGCCTCGGGCAAGGACGGGTCGGCATCGCCGGCGCCGGTATCGTCCCAATGTGCCGGCGCGGCGATATCGGCCGAGGCGTCGAGGTCGTCGCCCAATGCGGCGGCGAGCGCCGCCTCATAGCCCTTCGCCACGGTGATCGTGTCGAGGATCGCCGGCCATTTGCCGCCGCTCGCCGGCGCGAGCAGCTTCTGCAAGGTCCGGATCTCGGTATCGAGCCGCTGGGCCGTACGGTCGGCTTCGGCCAGCGGCGCGCGCAGCCGCGCTTCCTCCTCCCGCGCATTCGCCAATGCCGCTCGTGCGGCCGCAGCAGCGGCATCTGCGCCCTGCATCGCGGCTTCCCTGGCTGCGACGTCGCTGCGCAGACCGCCGAGCGTTGCTGCCGTGCCGTCGGCATCGAGCGCCGCCTGGTCGCGCAGCAGCCTGTCGCGCTCCGCCGCGTGACGGGCTTCGCGCTCCCTGGCTTCGCGGATCGCTCTTTCCAGGGTGCCGCGCCGCGCCGTCAGTTCCGACAGGCGCTGCTGGACCGCCGCATGTTCGGTCTCCGCGGCGCTGAGCCGTTTCTCGGCCTCAGCCAATGCGGATGTCGCCGAAGGCCCGGTTCCGGCTGCCGCTTCCGTCTCCCGGCGCAGGGCTTCGTCCTCGTCGGTCAGCCGGGCGAGCGACTGGCTCGCATCCTTGCCGAGATTCTCCTGGCGGCCGAGATCGCCCTGCAATTCGGTCAGGCGCTTGCCGAGCTCTTCGCTGCGTTGCTTGGCGCGCCGGTTCTCGGCCTCGAGTTCGTCGAGGCCGCGCTTCAGCCGGACCAGCGCGGCAGCGGCTGCGACCTCGTTCTCGCGCAGTTCAGGCAAGGCGTGAGCCGCGATCGCCTGCAGGCGCGCCGCTTCCGCCTGGACGCCGGTGCGGTCGGCGACCTCGCGCACCGCCGCTTCGAGCGCGCGTTCGGCGACGGCGTCCTGCGCCCGCGCCTCGCCATGGGCGATCAGCGCCAGCACGGCCTCGGCCCGGCGGATATCGGCGGCGAGGCTGCGATAGCGCGAGGCCTGCCTTGCCTGCCTTTGCAGGGCATCGACCTGCCCGTCGATCGCAGTGAGCACGTCCTCGAGCCGGTTGAGGTTGTCCTCGGCGCCCCGGAGCCGCAGTTCCGCCTCGTGGCGGCGGCTGTGCAATCCGGCGATGCCGGCGGCATCCTCGAGGATGCGCCGGCGCGATTGCGGCTTGGCGGCGATGATCTCGCTGATCTGGCCCTGGCGCACCAGCGCCGGCGAACGTGCGCCGGTGGCGGCGTCGGCAAAAAGCAGCTGGACGTCGCGGGCCCGAACTTCCTTGCCGTTGACGCGGTAGGTCGAGCCTTCCTCGCGCTCGATCCGGCGCGTCACCTCCAGCACCTCGGCGTCGTTGAAGGCGGCCGGGGCCTTGCGGTCGCTGTTGTCGAGGGTGAGGGCGACTTCGGCCATGTTCCGCGCCGGCCGCTCCGAGGAACCGGCGAAGATGACGTCGTCCATGCCCGAGCCGCGCATGTTCTTGAACGAGCTCTCGCCCATCACCCAGCGCAGGGCTTCGACGAGATTGGACTTGCCGCAGCCATTGGGACCGACGACCCCGGTCAGCCCCGGTTCGATCAGGAATTCCGTCGGCTCGACGAAGGTCTTGAAGCCGGCGAGCTTGAGGCGCGTCAGATGCATCGGCGCGCCTCGGGCTCGGCCGCGGGATCAGCTGCCCAGCAGCGGCTCGATGATCTTCTCGAACTCGGCCATGCTGAGCGCACCGGAACGCTTCTGCCCATTGATGAAGAAAGTCGGGGTCGAGTCGACGCCAGCCTTGGCGCCGCCTTCCTTAACCTGATTGACGGCTTCGTAGATGTCCTGCCGCTTCAGGCAGGCCTCGAAAGATTCCTGTGTGAAACCTGCCTGCTTGACCATGGTCGAGAGCGCATCGACCGGCTTGTCGGTGAAGGCCCAGTTGCGCTGCTGGGCAAAGAGCAGGTCGGTCATCGGGTAGTATTTGTCGTTGCCGTTGCAGCGCGCCAGCATGAAGCCGGCGGTGGCGAGCGGATCGAGCGGGAATTCGCGCAGGACGAAGCGCACCTTGCCGGTGTCGATGTACTTCGCCTTCAGCGCCGGCCAGGTGTCGCGGTGAAAGGTGGCGCAGTGGCCGCAGGTCAGCGAGGCATACTCGATGATCGAGACCTTGGCGTCGGGCTTGCCGAGCCAGACATCGCCGAGCGGGCCCGAGACACCGAGATCCTGTGCCTGCGCGCTATGGCTGGCGAGGAGGGGGGAGAGGGCCAAGGCGGCAGTGCCGAGCATCACTTGGCGGCGGCTGGTCATGGGTAATTCCTTGATGGCGATGACAGATTGCGGAACATAATGGCCACGAAGATTGTGGCAAGACCGGTTCGAGGCGCGCCCGTCCCGCTCACGAAGCCGTGTCGTCGCGGGTGGCCTGGCGCCGCTGCGCCACCGCCTGGCCGAGCCGCGCCAGCGCCTCGCGCAGGCCGGCATCCTCGACCCCCGCCACCTGCGCCGCGATCCGGGCGAGCGCGGCCGGATCGGGCGGCGGCGGGGCCGGCGGCCGGGGAGGCGCCGAGACCGGGCCCTGCTTGAGCACGAGCTTGCCGACGGCGCGCCAGCCGAGATGCGTGTTGACCCGCTCCAGCACGATCGGGCCGAGCTGCTGCATCTCCAGCGCGAAGGCGCCCTCGACGCGCACCACCAGCGTCGCCGGATCTGCCGTCTCGCCGGGTGCGTTGCGCCGGCGCGGCCAGTCGATCTTCAGCGGGCGCGTGCGTTCGGCCAGGCGCTCGCCGACGATCTCCGGCCAGAAGCTGACGACCGAACGCCCGGCAAAGCCCTGAGCGGCAAGCGCTGGGGCGAGGCAGTCTTCGATCAGTTCGGCGAGGGGTTTTGCGACCATCGCCCATTTTGCGCGAGCTGCCGGTGGCATGGCAAGGCAATAGGACGGGGCGAGAATTCGGATTTCGGCTGTCGATCCCTAAGCTGAGACCTCGTTTGCGTCCGGGCAGGCCGGAGCAAGCGTCGGCTGCCAGCTTGCCAGCGCGTTGCGACCTGTCTCCGTGAGCGCGTAAACGCCGCGTTCAGAGCGCTCAAACCAGCCATAGACATTTCGGTGCAAGATTTTCTGCGCATCGGGAAATGATGGCTTGAGATCACGCGGCCGTAGCGGGGCCGATGTCATCGCTGCGGCGCAGGCAAGCGCCTGCTGGCGGTATGCCGTCATGATCGGCTTGCGCGAGCCACCGCCAAGGACAGGATCGCCCTGGCGTCGTTTGTGCTCGTCCACCAGTTTCGAGCGTCGTCGCGGGTCCTTACGGGGCAGTGGTGCGCTCGGAGAAACAAGGACGTCGACGTGCCCGGACTTGGCGACCCCCAACAATCCAAAGCCGAGATGTCGGCAGAGATTGCGATATCTCGGATCACTTTCCCGCCCCTTGCCCCTGGCGGAAAGTTGGGCCGCCAGCCAAATTTCATCGCCGAGGCGCATGCGATCCACGCCCTGCAGAATAAGCTCGAGGTTGAACGTCAGCTTCAGTTCGCCAATCACCACCACCGCCGGGTCATCGTCCCGCAGACCGACAAGGTCGCAGCGCCCGATCTCACCCTTGACGGTGTAGCCCAGGCCTTCGAGGAAGCGCTTGACGGGTAGATAGAGAGACGTTTCCACACAGCACCTCCGGGCAACCGACAGCCAATATGCCGTCTCAGTCGTTTCGGAGAGGCAAACGCCGTCAAGCACAAGAGGGGTGGATTTCGCCGGCCGGAAACGATTTCTGGGCGTCGAGCTTTGCATCGTAGGAATAGCTGTCGCTTTCGAAATAGACGCCGGGAGGCGGAAGATATCCCGCCATCGGTCCGCGTCCGCCGAGCAGATAGAAGCCCGTGCCGTTCTCCCCAGCTTGCGCCGCATCGGGCGCCAGCGCACCACAAGCGGCAACACCGAGCGCGGCAAATGCCTGCGCTCCCCGCAGCCCAAGCGCTCGCCGCCGGGCTCCCCTTCGCCGAATCATCCCCACTGCCCCTTTACGCGACGTCGCCGTTCACGAGCCGAATCGTCGGCGCGACGCTAGTGGCTGAAATCCAGCGGAGCCAGCGCGCCCACGCGCAGGACACCACTTCCTGCAAGGCGGGCGGGCTGTCCTGCCCGCCTCGCGAGGAGGCAGGTTTCCGGACATGGCTGAGACATCGACCCGCACCACCTATCGGTCGCAAGCCCTTGCAGCGGCGCTCCGGCGCGCTAAACCGGATCGATGGACGCCACAGCTCCCTCGCCGCGCGCGGCCGATCTCCTCGCCTGGTACGATCGCCATCGCCGGGTGCTGCCCTGGCGTGCCTTGCCCGGCGAGCGGGCCGATCCCTATCGCGTCTGGGTTTCCGAGATCATGCTGCAGCAGACCAGCGTGATGGCGGTGAAGCCCTATTTCGAGGCCTTCATGGCCCGCTTCCCGACGGTGGCGGCGCTCGCCGGCGCGCCGTCTGAGAGCGTCATGCAGGCCTGGGCCGGGCTCGGTTACTATTCGCGCGCCCGCAATCTCCACGCCTGTGCCAAGGCCGTGGCCGGCGGGCATGACGGCCGCTTCCCTGATACCGAGGAGGGCTTGCGCGCTCTGCCCGGCATCGGCGCCTATACGGCGGGGGCCGTCGCTGCGATCGCCTTCGACCGGCCGGCGGCGGCGGTCGACGGCAATGTCGAGCGGGTGATGACGCGCCTCTTCACCATCGAGGAGGAATTGCCTGGCGCCAAGCCGCTGGTCCGCGAACGGGTTCTGGCCCTGATGCCGGCTCGCCCCGGTGATTTCGCGCAAGCGCTGATGGATCTCGGCGCGACGATCTGCACACCGCGTTCGCCGGCCTGCGGGCTTTGCCCCTGGCGCGAGCCCTGCCGGGCCCGCATCGCCGGCACGCAGGAAACCTATCCGCGCAAGGCCGCGAAGAAGACCGGCGCACCTCGCTACGGCGCCGCCTTCGTGGCGATGCGCGAGGATGGCGCGGTGCTGGTGCGCACGCGCCCTGCCAAGGGACTGCTCGGCGGCATGGTCGAAGTGCCGGGCGGCGACTGGCGGGCCGATTATCGGCTGGAGGAAGCGTTGCACGACGCGCCGCTGGCGGCGCAATGGCGCAGGTTGATCGCACCAGTGCGCCACGTCTTCACGCATTTTCCGCTGGAGCTGACGGTGTTCGTCGCGACCTTGCCGCTGGCAGCGCAAGCGCCGGAAGGCATGCGCTTCACGCCCTTCGCAAGGCTGAAGGAAGAGGCCTTCCCGAGCGTCTTCCTCAAGGCGCTCGAAGCCGGGCTGGAGGCGCTGCCGCGACGTTGATGGCACGGGAGCCCGGTGGCCCGCCCAATCACCGCATGCTCTAATCTCGACGGCGGCGTTGCTGCCGAGGGGACGAGGCGCGCCATCTGACGACGCCGCGCGAATTGCTGGAGGCCATGATGACCAATGCCGAAAAGCCGATCACGCGGCCCGAGCTTCACAGCGAAATTACCTGCCCCGATTGCAACCATCGCAAGATCGAGAAGATGCCGGAGGACGCCTGCCAGTTCTTCTACAAATGCGAGGGTTGCGGCAGCCTGCTGCGGCCGAAAGCGGGCGATTGCTGCGTATTCTGCTCTTACGGCTCGGTGCCCTGTCCGCCGATACAGATCGAGGGCCGGCCAGCCGGTGCTGGCGGCTGCTGCGCCGGATGATCTAACGAAGCAGCCGGCTAGGCTGCGGCCATCTGTAACCGGATTTCGCCGCGCAGCGTGTCGAGCAGCACCGGTGCGCCCTCGCGTTCGACATGCCAGAAGGTCCAGCCATTGCAGGCCGGCAGGCCCTGGGCCAATGCGCCGACCTTGTGGATCGAGCCGACGACGGGATCGAGCAGCAATGTGCCGTCGGCGCGGATCAGCGCCTTGTGGTGGCGCTTCACGTCGAAGACACTCTCACCCGCCTTCACCAGCCCGGCCTCGACCAGGCTGAGGAAGGGAACACGGGGCTCGGTGCGCTTGGAGGGCGCGGTGGCGAAAGCTTCCGGCGGCAGCGGCTCGACCGCGGCGATGCGCTCGCGCGCCGCCCTGGCATAGACCTGCTCGCGCTCGATGCCGATGAAACGCCGGCCGAGCGCTTTGGCGACGGCGCCGGTCGTGCCGGTGCCGAAGAACGGGTCAAGCACGACGTCGCCGGGATTGCTGGCCGAGAGCATCACGCGGGCCAGCAGGGCCTCGGGCTTCTGCGTCGGGTGGACCTTGGTGCCATTGCCGTCCTTCAGGCGCTCGTCTCCGGTGCACAGCGGCAGGTACCAGTCCGAGCGCATTTGCAGGTCGTCATTGCCGCCCTTCAGCGCCTCGTAATGGAAGGTGTACTTCGAACTTTCGCCGCGCGCCGCCCAGATCAGCGTCTCATGCGCATTGGTGAAGCGCCGGCCGCGGAAGTTCGGCATCGGGTTGGCCTTGCGCCAGACGATGTCGTTCAGCATCCAGAAGCCGAGATCCTGCAGGATCGAGCCGACGCGGAAGATGTTGTGATAGGAGCCGATCACCCAGAGCGCGCCATCGGGCTTGAGCACGCGGCGGCAGGCGGTGAGCCAGGCGCGGGTGAACGCGTCGTACTCGGCAAAGGAAGCGAATTTGTCCCAGTCGTCGTCGACCGCGTCGACGAGGCTGTCGTCCGGCCGGCGCAGGTCGCCGCCGAGCTGGAGATTATAGGGCGGGTCGGCAAAGATCATGTCGACGCTGGCCGCAGGCAGCGAATCGATCGCCGCGACGCAGTCGCCGACGATGACCTGATCGAGGGGCAGTGCCGGGAGAAGGCCCGTTTTGGGTGGAAGGCCCTTGGCCTTCATCCGGGACTCCAGTGCGGGCCGTCCGGTACGCGAGACTTGAATCCGGACGGCGGCACTGGCGGTCCCGGTACGCGAGATACTCATGACGCCCAGACCGTTACGCAACTTCAACGGTCATGATCTTGGGCTGGTCAGGGTAAAGGCCGGGTTTCCACGTTGAAAAAAATGCGTCCCATTCTGGGGCTGCAGATTTTGCCTAGCTAATTGAATATGTTGATGAATCGGTAACGGAAGTTAAGGAATGGTAAGCGCCTGGCGGCGCCGTGAGCGGCGTCATGCTCGGGCCTGACCCGAGCATCTCGGGCCGGAGGAGGCTCTTTCCAGCACCCTTCCTTCGCGGGATTCTCGGGTCTTCGCTGCGCTCCGCCCGAGAATGACGGACCTTGCTGTGGAAGCTATTCTGCCCGCGCCCAGACGCCCTTCACCGGCGCGAAGGAATAGCGATGAGCCGGGCAGGGGCCGTGCTCCTTGAGCGCAGCGCGGTGCTGGGCGGTGCCATAGCCGGCATGGCCGGCAAAGCCATAGGCCGGGTAGAGTTGGCCGAGCCGCGCCATCATCCGGTCGCGCATGACCTTGGCGATGATCGAGGCAGCGGCGATCGATGAGATCAGCGCGTCGCCGCCGATGATCGCCTCGCAGGAGCAGGGCAGGTTGGGCGGATCATTGCCGTCGACGAGGGCCAGACCGGGCGAGAGTGGCAGCGCCGCCACCGCCCGGCGCATCGCCAGCAGCGTCGCCTGCCGGATGTTGATCCTGTCGATCTCTACCGCCGAGGCGCTGCCGATCCCGACGCCGAGGGCCTGCTGGAGGATGATCTCGAAGAGCGCGTCGCGCCGGGCCGCGCTCAGCAGCTTCGAATCGGCGAGGCCGTTCGGAATCGTCTGCGGATCGAGAATGACCGCCGCCGCCACGACCGGGCCCGCCAGCGGCCCGCGGCCGACCTCGTCGACACCGGCGACGAGCTGGCATCCCTGCGCGATGGCGCGCGCCTCATGGCTGTAATCGGCGAACATGGCGGCAGGCTATGCCAGATCGGAGCGGCGCGGTCTGCCGGCGGCTGCATCGCATCCACAGTTCGCCGCATGGCGCCAGCCGGTTGGCAGACTTCCGACCGGACCCATCTGTCGCGACCAGTGCGATGTCATCCCGGCCGGAGCGCAGCGGAGAGCCGGGATCCATGCCGGTGCCTTTTCTGGAGATGGTCAGGCATGGCTCCCGGGTCTCCCTCCGGTCGCCCGGGACGACTCGCCCCCAGGACGCGCTCCAAGGAAAGGATTCGCGCCTCGGCCGGAATGAACTCCGGGCGGCGCGGCCTCAGAACAGGCTGAGCTGCGCCTTCTCCTTCTCCGGCTTGACGAAGAGGTCGCTGCGCAGCCGCAGCCGTGTCGCGTTGAAGCCGAGCCGTTCGGCCGCCATCTCGAAGCGCCGCCCGATCATCCAGGCATAGGGGCCGGAGCCGACCTGGCGCTGGCCCCAGGCCGCATCATAGTCCTTGCCGCCGCGCGTCGAGCGGATCAGCGAGACGACATGGCGCATCTTGTCGGGGTGGTGGGTGACGAGCCAGTCCTGCACCAGATCCTTCACCTCGAGCGGCAGACGCAGCAGCACATAGCCGGCCTCGCGCGCGCCTGCGGCCTTGGCGGCGTCGAGGATGCGCTCGATCTCATGCTCGTTCACCGCCGGAATGATCGGCGCGACCAGCACGGTGACCGGGATGCCCGCCTCCGACAGTTTGCGGATCGTCTCGATACGCTTGGTCGGCGCCGCCGCCCGCGGCTCCATGCCGCGCGAAAGCTTGGCGTCGAGCGTCGTCACCGAGAGCGCAACCTTGACCAGGCCCTTTTCGGCCATTGGCGCGAGGATATCGATGTCGCGCTGCACCAGGGCCGATTTGGTGACGATCCCGACCGGGTGGTTGAATTTCGCCAGCACCTCCAGGATCCCGCGCATGATCCGCAGCTTCTTCTCGATCGGCTGGTAGGCGTCGGTATTGGTGCCGATCGCGATCGTGCGCGGCTGGTAGGAGGGGGAGGAGAGCTCTCTTTCCAGCAGCAGCGCCGCATCAGGCTTGGCGGTGAGCTTGGTTTCGAAGTCCAGCCCCGGCGACAGGCCGAGATAGGCGTGGCTCGGCCGGGCGAAGCAGTAGACGCAGCCGTGTTCGCAGCCGCGATAGGGGTTGATCGAGCGGTCGAAGGAAATATCCGGGGAATCGTTCCGCGTGATGATGGTCCTGGGCTTCTCGATCGAGATCTCGGTCTTGAACGGCGGCAATTCGCCGAGCGAGCCCCAGCCATCATCCTCGCTGACGCGCTGCTCGGCCTCGAAGCGGCCGCCGGGGTTGATCGTCGCGCCGCGCCCGCGCCGCCGCTCGGGGTCGATGCGGCTGCCGACATAGGCGAGGGGGTCGACCGGCGCGAGCCGGGCGGAGACAGAAGCCGGCTCGGCATCGCGGCGCTTCAGCGCCTGCGTCGCCGGCGGCCTCGCGGAAGGTCGAGCTTGGCGCATGGGGTGGCTCCTCGCCGGAATCGCTGGCTTCACGACGAATGAATGTGAACATAACAGGAACAGATTGCAAGTGACAGGATTGCGACATGTTGCGCTGCGGCATAGAACTGAAGCCATGCTCACAGCCGTCATTCGCGCCAATGGCCGCGCCGAGGCGCTGGCTGCGACCTTGTCGGTGTTGATTCCGGCGGTCGCGGACGGCGTCCTCGGCCATGCTGTGGTGATCGGCGCGGAGGAAGACAGCGAGACGGAGCGGCTCGCGGATGCGACGGGCGCGAGCTATGTCGCGGCGCGCAACGGCGCCTGCTGGTCGCTCGGGGTCGCGCAGGCGCGCGGCGACTGGGTGCTCCTGCTCGAGGCTGGCGACCTGCCGGAGCCGCATTGGGTCGCTGGTGTCGAGCGGCATCTGCTCCTGGCAGCGGCGATACCGGCGCTGATGCCGCTGCGCGGCATCGCGGCGCTGCGCGAATGGGGAGCGGTCTCGCTGCGCTCGCGCCGCGTCAGGGCCGGGCTGATCGCGCCGAAGCAGCAGCTCCTCTCCGGCCGCCTGCCGGCGTCGCCGCGCCGGCTCGCCGTAGGCCGGGAGCGGGGCCCCGGTTAGGGCGCGCCGCTTTTGGACGGCACCGCGCCGTCTTTCCGGGGCGTCGCCCTCGGGTCCAACCTTCGGTCGACCCCAGCATAAACTCCGCGATGGGCCCGGAACCCATGACCACGGCGAAACACCAGAAAGATGCTGCGGAACTGGCGGCCGGAGCTTGGCGACCTCGTGTTCATGGGTTCCGGGCTCAGGTCTTCGGCCTGCCCCGGAATGACGGCGTGGTGCCGTGCCGAAGCAGCGCGCCCGAACTCGTCAGAGCTGGTTCGTCCGGAAGGTGTCGCAGCTCTGCATCGAGCCCGAGTTGAAGCCAGCGTTGAACCAGCGTGTCCGCTGCGCCGATGAGCCGTGGGTGAAGGAATCCGGCACCACGGCGCCGCGCCCGGCCTGCTGCTGCAGCTTATCGTCGCCGATCGCCGCTGCGGTGCGCATCGCCTCCTCGACATCGCCCGGCTGGATGCGGTCCATCGCCTTGATGTTGTAGGCCCAGACACCGGCGAAGCAGTCGGCCTGCAGCTCGACGCGCACCGAGAGCTGGTTCGCTTCGCGCTCGGAAACCCGCTCGCGCATCTGGTTCACCTTCGGCAGAATGCCGAGCAGGTTCTGGATGTGGTGGCCGACCTCGTGGCCGATGACATAGGCATAGGCGAAGTCGCCGCCGCCGCCGAGCTTGCGCTGCATCTCCTGGAAGAAGGAGGTGTCGAGATAGACCCGCTGGTCGTTCGGGCAATAGAACGGCCCCATCGCCGACTGGGCAGTGCCGCAGCCCGAGCGCGTCACGCCGTTGAACATCACCAGGCGCGGCGGGTTGTATTTGCGATTGGCCTGCTGCGGCAGGACCTTCGACCAGATGTCCTCGTTCTGTGCCAGCACGGCCGAGACGAAGCGGCCCAAATCGTCCTGTGGCGGGCCGGCCGCTTTGCGCTGTTCCTGCGTCGGCGCGCTGCGCCCGCCGATGCCGCCGATCATCTCGGCGCCGCCGATCAGGATGCGCGGGTCGATGCCGAGCGCCCAGCCGACCAGGCCGAGCACGACCATGGTGCCGATGCCGATCCCGCCGCGACCGCCCGGGACACCGGCGAACTCGCCGCCGCCACCACGCCTGTCCTCGAGGTTTTCGGACTGGCGGTAATCTTCCCAACGCATCGCGACGCCCTTGCTGCAGCGCTGTCAATTTCCGCGAGGCGGCGCCGGAACTCAAGCCTTCATTCTGCGCCGCCCGCCCGGGCCGGTCCGATGCGTCGTCCGCCGTCAGTGATAGCCGCTATCGGGCTTCACCTTGCCGCGGAAGGTCCAGTAGACGAAGGCGGTGTAGAACAGGATCATCGGCAGGAGGAAGCTGACCCCGATCAGCACGAAGATATGCGAGCTCGGTGCCGCCGCGGTGTCCCAGATCGTCAGGCCGGGCGGTACGAGATAGGGATAGTTCGAGATCGCGAGCCCGAGGAAGCAGAGCAGGAAGATCGCGATGGTGAAGGCGAAGGGCGTGAACTCGTGGTTCCCGTGCAGGCGCTTCCACACCATGTAGCCGCAGAAAGCGGTCAGCAGCGGGAACGGCCAGAGCAGCAAGAGGTTCGAGGGCGTGAACCAGCGCTCGGCGATGCGCGGATGGGCTAGAGGAGTCCACAGCGAAACCAGCGCGGCGAAGGCGAGCAGGCCGAGCAACAGCAGCTTGGCCTGGCGACGGGCACGGTCGGCCACCGGCCCTTCGGTCTTGAAGACGAGCCAGGTCGCGCCGAGCAGGGCATAGCCGACCACGACGCCGGCGCCGCACATCAGCGAGAATGGTGTCAGCCAGTCGAACGGGCCGCCGGCGAACTGGTTGTCGACGACCTTGATGCCCTGGATCAGCCCACCGAGGATGACGCCCTGGGAGAAGGCGGCGGTGGTCGAGCCGAGCCAGAAGGCGAGGTCCCAGATCCGGTGCTTCGGCTTGGCCACCCAGCGGAATTCGAAGGCGACGCCGCGGAAGATCAGCGACAGCAGCATCAGCGTCACCGGCAGGTACAGGGCCGGCATGATCACGGAATAGGCCAGCGGGAACGCCACCCAGAGGCCGGCGCCGCCGAGCACCAGCCAGGTCTCGTTGCCGTCCCAGAACGGCGCGACCGAGTTCATCATCTGGTCGCGCTCGCCCTCGTCCCCGGTCGTCGGGAACAGGATGGCGATACCGAGGTCGAAACCGTCGAGCACGACATAGAGCATCACGGCGGTGCCGATCAGCCCGGCCCAGATCACGGGGAGATACCATTCCATAGTAGCTCTCCTCAGCTCGCCGGCTGGATCTTGTCGTCGCCGGGCTTGCCGTCGCCGAACAGGTGGGAGGCTGGCCCCTGGGCCGCCTTCAGCGTCCGCTTCGAGGGCTGCTCTGGCGGGTCCTCATGGCTGATCTCGTCCGGCCCCTTGTCGATCAGCCGGTTGATCAGCAGGATGCCGGCGGTGAACACCACGCAATAGACGAAGACGAACAGGGCCAGCGAGATCGCGACCTCGGCCGTGGTGATCGGCGAGACCGCATCCTTGGAACGCAGGATGCCGGTGGCGACCCAGGGCTGGCGCCCGACCTCGGTGACGAACCAGCCGGCGAGGATGGCGACGAAGCCGGCAGGCCAGGTGTACTGGGCGATCCAGAGCCAGCGCTGCGACTCGAAGATGCGGCCGCGCCACCAGAGCCAGGCTCCGACCCAGCCGAACAGGATCATGCAGACGCCGAGCCCGACCATCAGCCGGAAGCCGAAGAAGGGGATCAGCACCGGCGGGCGGTCTTCCCGCGGGAAGTCCTTCAGGCTCTTGAACAGGGCGTCCATGCTGCCATGGGTCAGGAGGCTGGCGACGCCCGGGATCGAGATCTCGAAGCGATTCAGCTCGGCCTGCTCGTCGGGCCAGGCGAAGAGCACGAGCGCGCCCGGCTTGGACGAATCCCAGTGCGCCTCGATCGCCGCGAGCTTGGCCGGCTGATAGATCGCGGTGTCACGGCCGTGGAAATCGCCGATCACGGCCTGCAGCGGCGCAGTCAGCGCGATCATCAGGATCGCCATGCGCACCATGGTCTTCGCCGATTCGGTGCGGTGGCCGGCGAGCAGATGGCGTGCGCCGGTCGCCAGGACCACGAAGGCGGTGGTCAGATAGGCAGCCGTCATCATGTGCGCGTAGCGCAGCGGGAAGGTCGGGCTGAAGACGATCTTCATCCAGTCGACGGGGTAGACGATGCCGTCACGGACCTCGTGCCCGACCGGGTACTGCATCCAGCTATTGGCCGAGAGGATCCAGAAACCCGACAGAGCCGTGCCGCCGGCGACGATCACCGCCGAGAGGAAGTGCAGCCAGGGCGGCACCCGCTTCCAGCCGAAGAGCAGCACGCCGAGGAAGGAAGCCTCGAGGAAGAAGGCGCTGAGCACCTCGTAACCGATCAGCGGGCCCAGCACATTGCCGGTGACCGCCGAGAACCGGCTCCAGTTCGTGCCGAATTGATAGGAGAGCACGATGCCGGAAACCACGCCCATGGCGAAGGAGACGGCGAAGATCTTGGTCCAGAACCGGGCGAGCAGATGGAACTTCTGGTCGCCGGTCTTCAGCCACAGCCCGAGCAGCGTCGCGATGTAGGCGGATAGGCCGATAGTGAAGGCCGGGAAGACGATATGGAATGAAATCGTGAAGGCGAATTGTATACGAGACAGCAGAAAGGCGTCGATTTCCATCGCGTCGCTCCGGTATTCCGGCCACGCATGTTCATGGCCACGAGACCCTGCGGTACGCAGGTTCTACTCTGCCGCCTGAATAATCAAGGCGAGGTGCGCGGGCAGCGCCCGACGATGCCGCAGCGGCGTGATGCCGCTCCCGTCACAACGCGTCGATCGCCGTCTTCAGGGTTCGCAGGTCGCGCCAGGCCAGGCGCTTGTCGAGCGGGCTGCGCAGCAGATAGGCTGGGTGCAGGATCGGCAGGGCCGGGATCCTCCGCTTGCCGCTGTCATATTCGAGCCAACGGCCGCGCGCGGCCATGATGCTCTTGACGTCGAGCAGCGCCATCGACGAGGGCCGGCCGACGCAGACCAGGATGTCCGGGTCGACGAGTTCGATCTGGCGCTGGACGAAGGGCAGGCAGATCGCCACCTCCTGCGGCGTCGGCGTGCGGTTGCCCGGCGGCCGCCAGGGCAGGAGATTGGCGATGTAGACCTGCTCGGCCCGAGTCAGCCCGATCGCCGCCAGCATCCGGTCCAGCAATTGCCCGGAGCGGCCGACGAAGGGCAGGCCGGCACGGTCCTCGTCCGCGCCCGGAGCCTCGCCGACCAGCATCACCCGCCCGGCCGGGTTTCCGTCGGCGAAAACCAGGTTCTTGGCCGTCGCCTTCAGTGCACAGCCTTCGAAGCTCGCCATCGCGGCCTTGAGTTCGTCGAGCGTCCCGGCCTCTCGCGCCAGCGCGCGGGCCGAGACCGTCGCCTCGTCCGGCGGCGTGACCGCGGCCGCCACGGCGCGGCGCATCGGCGCTGATTGCTCTGCCGACGGCACGAGCACAGGGCGCGGCGGCGTCGCCGGCCGGGGCGCCGCGAAATGGTCGTGCGGTGTTTCGTCGAGCGCCTCTGTCACGCCCATCTCGGCATACCAGGCGATGAGCTCGGCGGGGTGTGGCTCGACTGACGACATGATGCCGTCAGCTAGCACGGAAACGGCCGGCGACGCGACCCGCCTGCAGCCCTGATCTGTCTCGCCATCGCTGGACAGGGGGCTGCGTGATCGATATAGGTCATTCAACTAGCCTTTTAGGTAATAAGGGCCGATTGACCGGCCGACCCGAGGGAGCCGCCGCATGCTCGATCGCCGCCGCCTGATCCTGTCCGTGGCTGGAGCGGCCTTGGCCGGCAGCGCTTCGGCGCAACCGGCCTATCCGGCTCGGACCATGACCATGGTGGTGCCGTTCCCGGCCGGCGGGCCGGCCGACCTGATCGGCCGCGTCGTCAAGGAGGAGATGGAGAAGCGGCTCGGCCAGCCGATCGTGATCGACAACCGGGCCGGGGCGGGCGGGACGATCGGCGCGGCCGCGGTCGCCGCGGCCGCTCCCGACGGCCATGTCGTCGGCATGATCAGCACCGGAGCGGTGACGATCCTGCCGCATCTGATGACGAGCCTGAAATACGACCCGTTGCGCGATCTCGCCCCGGTCGGGCTGGCGCTGACCACGCCGCAACTGCTCGTCGTCTCACCCGGGCTCAAGGTGGCTTCGGTGGCGGAGCTCGTCGCGCTCGCCAAGTCGAAGCCTGGCGACCTGATCTATGGTTCCGCCGGGGTCGGCTCGTCATTGCATATGGCCGGTGAGCTCTTCCGGCTGCGCGCCGGGCTGCAGGTGACGCATCTGCCCTATCGCGGCGCGGCGCCCGCGCTCGCGGACCTGCTCGGCGGCCGCATCCACTTCATGCTTGCCGATGCCCCCGCCTTCCTGTCGCAGGTCCAGAGCGGCGCGCTCAAGGCGCTGGCGGTCACGGCCAGGCAGCGTCTCGCCATCCTGCCCGCGGTGCCGACCATGCCGGAGGCCGGGCTCGATGTCGTCTCCGAGACCTGGTACGGCCTGCTCGCGCCGGGGAAGACCCCGGAGGACAAGCTCCAGCGCCTGCACGCGGTGCTGGCGGAGGCGCTGGCTGTGGCCGGCGTGCGCAAGACGCTGGAAGAGCAGGGCGGCCTGATCTCGACGCTCGATCGGCCCGGCTTTGCCGCCTATATCCGCGCCGATTTCGCCAGATGGGGCGATATCGTCAAAGCTGCCGGGATCAAGCTCGATCCCTGAGCGCCCGGCCGGCCCAGCGCCGCATGGCGAATGCCCGTCGCAGCCCTTGCCATAGCGGCATCGTGGCGCGCCGCGAGCGCGTCACGACTGCGCTGCGATCATGGCTTTTCGCAGTTGCAAATTGCCGTCCGCGCCCGGATAGAAGGGTTCCAATCTCGATATCGGCCTGTCTTGAACGGGCCTGCATGATAGTTCATATATAAACTATATTGCGGATCGGGGCAGAGCGGGCCGTTGGCGGAGGGCAGGATGACACTCGAGGAAGCGCAGAGCACCCCGCGCGAGAGCATGGAGTACGATGTCGTCATCGTCGGCGCCGGCCCCGCAGGGCTTGCCGCCGCCATCCGCCTGAAGCAGCTCGACGAGAACATTTCGGTCGTCGTCGTCGAGAAGGGCTCGGAAGTCGGCGCCCATATCCTATCCGGCGCGGTTATCGATCCGATCGGCCTCGACAAGCTCCTGCCCGACTGGCGCGAGGATGAGGCACGTCCGCTCCATACCCAGGTCAGCGAGGATGTCTTCTACTTCCTCGGCCCGGCCGGCGGCGCCCGCCTGCCGAATTTCGCCATGCCGAAGCTGATGAACAATCACGGCAACTTCGTCGGCTCGCTTGGCCTCGTTGCGCGCTATCTGGCCGCCCGCGCCGAGGCGCTCGGCGTCGAGATCTATCCCGGCTTCGCCGCGGCCGAGCTGCTGTTCAACGAGGACGGCTCTGTCGCCGGCATCGCCACCGGCGACATGGGCATCGCCAAGGACGGCACGGTCTCGGAACGCTTCACCCGCGGCATGGAGCTGCGCGGCCGCTATACGCTGCTGGGCGAGGGCGCCCGCGGCTCGCTCTCCAAGATCGCGATCCGGCGCTTTGCCCTCGACGAGGGCCGCGAGCCGCAGAAATACGGCATCGGCCTCAAGGAGATCTGGCAGGTCAAGCCGGAGAAGTTCAAGAAGGGGCTGGTGCAGCACTCCTTCGGCTGGCCGCTCGACATGTCGACCGGCGGCGGCTCCTTCCTCTACCATTTCGACGACAACCTGGTTTCGGTCGGCTTCGTCGTCCACCTGAACTACACGAACCCGACGCTCTCGCCCTTCGACGAGTTCCAGCGCTTCAAGACCCATCCGATGATTCGCGACGTCTTCGAGGGCGGGAAGCGTCTTTCCTATGGCTCGCGTGCCATCACCGAGGGCGGCTGGCAGTCGGTGCCGAAGCTGACCTTCCCGGGCGGGGCGCTGATCGGCTGCTCGGCCGGCTTCGTCAACGTGCCGCGCATCAAGGGCAGCCACAACGCCATCCTCTCGGGCATGCTGGCGGCCGAGCATCTGGTGCCGGCCCTGGCGGAGGGCCGCGCCCATGACGTGGTCCCCGGCATCGAGGATAGCTGGCGCGGCTCCGAGATCGGCCGCGATCTCAAGCTGGTGCGCAACGTCAAGCCGCTCTGGTCGAAGCTCGGCACGCTCGGCGGCGTCGCGCTCGGCGGCATCGACATGTGGCTGAATCAGCTCTTCGGCTGGTCGCCCTTCGGTACGCTGAAGCATGGCAAGCCCGACCACGCCACGCTGAAGCCGATCAGCGAGGTCACGCCGATCGTCTACCCCAGGCCCGACGGCAAGATCTCCTTCGACAAGCTCTCCTCGGTCTTCCTCTCGGCGACGAATCACGAGGAGGATCAGCCGGCGCATCTGAAGCTGACCGATCCCAACGTCCCGGTGCTGCAGAACCTGCCGCTCTATGGCGAGCCCGCGCGGCTCTACTGCCCGGCTGGCGTCTATGAGGTCGTCTACGCCGATTCCGACAAGAAGACCGAGCCGCGCTTCGTGATCAACGCGCAGAACTGCGTGCACTGCAAGACCTGCGACATCAAGGATCCTGCCCAGAACATCACCTGGACGGTGCCCGAGGGATCCGGCGGTCCGAACTACTCAAATATGTAGAAATATTCGAAATCTGAACGGTCGAAATCTCGAGTTTTCGTTCAGCATGAAGAGAGCCGCGCCGGTTGACCGGCGCGGCCCTGAAGCAGCCGAAGGAGCGGCGAATCAGCCCTTGCGGATGACAGGGGCAGGTTTTTCAGGGGCTGGCGTAGCGCAGCCGCCAGCGAAGCTGGCGAGAGCGAGAACGGCCGCGAGCGCAAGCGAGACCTTCTTCATTAGAAATGTCCTAGCGAATCATCGCGAAAGGCCGCGACAATTCAGGAGACTACGCCCGATTTCTTCACGAAATCTATCGCGATCATCGGTTCCGGCGGGCGGGCGAGGTTCTCACGACAGCGTGACGCGTCTCCCGCAATGCGGCGACAGACTTGTCGGGCTGCCCGGAAACAGCCATGTTGCGCGCTTAACCGATCAGGTCACGGTCCAGTCCACGGACTAGCTCCCGGCGGCGGGCGAGGGGCGGACCGAAGGAGAATGGTGCACGTGACGTTTCAGAGCGACGGCCGCGGCCGTGGCGCCGTGTTGGCGCTGGCTTTCCTGGCGATTCTGCAGACTGGCGCAGTGATTCCGGCGCAGGCTGAGGCGCGCCCTATCGAGAAGTTCGAGCCGGCTGAGAGCCTCGAAGGCAATTATCTCGCCGCCGTGGTCGCCGGTTCCGGGCGCGACCTTGGTGCCGCTTCGGTCTATCTGCGCGAGGCGATCAAGGACGATCCGCAGAACAGCGAATTGCTCGAACGCGGCTTCGTCGCCTTCCTCGCCGACGGCGCCATGGGCGACACTTTCCGCGCCGCCGAAAAGCTGGTGCAGCGCGACGCTTCGAACGGGCTGGCGCAGCTGGCGCTCGGCGTGCGTGCGATCAAGCAGAAGTCCTATGGCGCAGCCCGCAGCCAACTCCAGCGTGGCGGTCGCGGTCGCTCGGCCGACATCACCGCGACGCTGCTGGCGGCCTGGGCCTATTCCGGCTCCGGCGAGACCAACCGCGCGATCGAGACCCTGGAACGGCTGCGCGGCGAATCGACCTTCGACCGTTTCCGCGACTATCACGCTGGCCTGATCCTTGACATTGCCGGCCGCAAGGCCGAGTCGACGCGCCGTCTGAAGGCCGCCTACGACGCCGAGAAGACCAATCTGCGCCTGGTCGATCTCTGGGCCCGCCATCAGGCGCGGGCCGGTGACCGCGAGGCTGCGCTGGCGACGCTCAACGAGTTCGAGCAGCGCGTCCGTCCCAACCATCCGGTGGTGCGCGATGCGCTGGCCAAGGTCACCGCCAAGGAGCCGCTGCAGCGTATTGTCGGCAACACCCAGCAGGGCGCTGCCGAGGTGCTCTACGGTCTCGCCAGTGCCGGGATCCTTCAGGGCGACGAGGCGACAGCCCTGCTTTACCTCAGGCTCGCCGTCTATCTCGACCCCGGCCACGACCTCGCCGTGCTGACGCTGGGCGATATTCTCGAGCGCGCCAAGCAGACCGAGGACGCCGTCGAGGTCTACCGCCGCATGCCGGAGAATTCCGCGCTGCGCCCGGTCGCCGACATCCAGATCGGGCTCGGGCTCGAAGCGCTCGGCAAGACCGAGGAAGCGGTGAAGCAGATGGATGCGCTGATCGCGGCGCGTCCCGACGATATCGAGGCGATCTCGGCGCTCGGCAACATCTATCGCTCGCGCAAGCGCTTCGAGGAAGCGGCGGAGGCCTATAATAGGGCCGTGACCAAGCTGCCGTCGCCAGGCCGGTCGAACTGGGATCTGTTCTACTCGCGCGGCATTGCCTATGAGCGCACCAAGAGGTGGCCCGAGGCCGAGGCCGATCTGCGCAAGGCATTGGAACTGATGCCGGAGGCGCTGGGGCGCGAGCGCGCGCTGGTCCTCAATTATCTCGGCTATTCGCTGGTCGACCGGAACCTCAAGCTCGACGAGGCGCTCGGCATGCTGCGCCGCGCCGTCGAGCTCCGGCCGCGCGACGGCTACATCATCGATTCGCTCGGCTGGGCGCATTACCGGCTCGGCCGCTATGACGAGGCGGTCACCGAGCTTGAGCGCGCCATGGAGCTGCGCCCGTCCGATCCGGTGATCAACGACCATCTCGGCGATGTCTACTGGCGCACCGGCCGCCAGCTCGAGGCGAAGTTCCAGTGGAACCATGCGCGCGATCTCGGCCCCGAGCCGGACGATCTGACGAGGATTCTGCGCAAGATCGAGAAGGGGCTCGACGAGGCTCCGCCCTCGGCGAATGCCGCCGAGCCGACGAAAAAGGATGGCGGCTGAGCCTTGCAGGCTCGTCTCGTCACCCGCGCCCCGGCCAAGATCAATCTCAGCCTGCGCATCCTCGGCCGCCGGGCCGACGGCTACCATGAGCTCGACAGCCTGGTTGCCTTCGCCGGTGTCGGCGATGAGCTGACGCTGCTGCCGGGCGAGGAGAGCGGCATCGCGATTTCCGGCCCCTTCGCGGCCGGGCTCTCGCTCGGGTCGGATAATCTTGTGCTGAAGGCGGAGCGCGCGCTGCGTAGCGAGCTTCCGGCGCTGCGCTCCGGCTGCTTTCATCTCACCAAGCGCTTGCCGGTCGCTTCCGGCATCGGCGGCGGCTCGGCCGATGCCGCGGCCGCCTTGCGCCTGCTGGCACGGCTGAACGGGCTGCCGCCGGGTGCACCGGTGCTCTATGCCGCGGCTGCCCGCATCGGTGCCGACGTGCCGGTCTGCCTGGAGGCTCGCGCCCGCGTCATGCAGGGGATCGGCGAGCGGCTTGGGCCGCCCCTTCGCCTGCCGGCCCTGTTCGCCTTGCTGGTCAATCCCGGCGTCGCGGTCGAGACGGCGTCGGTGTTCGGCAGGCTCGGCCTGAAACCGGGCGAGACGATCAGCCGCGAGACCGTGCCCGGCGTTGCTCCCGTAGCGCCGCCGTACGCGCCGCGTGAAATCGTCGAAGCCCTTGCCGCTGGCAATGATCTCGAGGCGCCGGCGCGTGGCGCCGCTCCCGTCATCGCCGATGTCCTGGCCGAGCTGTCCGCCCTGGCCGGGTGCCGGCTGGCTCGGATGTCGGGCTCCGGCGCGACCTGCTTTGCGCTGTTCGACGATTGCCGGGCGAGCGCGGCAGCCGGAAAGCTGCTGGCGCGTGCGCATCCGTCCTGGTGGGTCAAGCCGACGATGCTGCGCTGAGAGCTGCGGCAGGCCGCCCGCTCGGGCGCATGGCGAACTAGGCGGCGCGCGTCCCGATACTCGGCAAGAGCCCCTTGAGCATGAGCAATCCGAGCGCTGCGACCGTGGTCGCGTCCCGGATGGCGCCGCTCTCGATCATCGCTGCCACCTCGGCGGCGGAGAACCGGCGCGTGACCAGGCCCTGCTCTTCATGGTCCAGCTGCCGCGGCGCTGGCGTGAGCTGCCTTGCCAGGAAGATGTGGCAGCCCTGATTCGAATAGCCGTAGCATTCGAACAAGTAGCCTGCATGGATCATCTCGCCGGCTTCGAGACCAGCTTCCTCGCGCAGCTCGCCGCGGGCTACGTCGGCAGTCTCGGCATCCGGCGCGTTCTCCCACGCGCCCTGCGGCAGTTCCCAGAAACGGCCGCCGACGGGGTAGCGGTACTGTTCGACGAGGTGGAGGTCGCCATTGTCCTCGACGGCGACGATCGCGACGAAATCCGTCTTCTCGACGACGCCGTAGATCCCCTTGGAGCCGTCCTGCCGGAGGATCTCGTCCTCCCGCACCCGCATCCAGCGATTCTCGTAGACGACGCGGGAGGACAGCATGGCGATCTCGGCCTGCTGCTCGTGTCCCACTCCGGAGGGCGTTTCGGGAGTCGCGGTCAATGCGCCCTTGCCACGCAGAAATCGACCGCTTCGTTCAGCGCCTGCTTCATCGGCGACTGCGGGAACAGGCCGAGCGCGTCCTTGGCCATCTTGGCGTAGTGGCGGGCGCGCTCGACCGTGTCCTCGATCGCCCGGTGCTTGCGCATCAGTCCTTGCGCCTCGGCGAGGTCGCCTTCGCCGATCTGGCCTTCCTGGAGGGTGCGGCGCCAGAAGCTGCGTTCGTTCTCGTCGCCGCGCCGGAAGGAGAGCACCACCGGCAAGGTGATCTTGCCCTCGCGGAAATCGTCGCCGGTGTTCTTGCCGAGCGCGCCGGAGGAGCCGCCATAGTCGAGCGCATCGTCGATCAGCTGGAAGGCGATGCCGAGATTGAGCCCGTAGCTGCGGCAGGCGGCGGCGCCGGCCTTGGCCGAGCCGGCGATCACCGGGCCGACCTCGCAGGCGGCGGCGAAGAGCTCGGCCGTCTTGCCACGGATCACGGCGAGGTATTCGTCCTCGGTCGTCTCGGTGTTCTTGGCGGCGGCAAGCTGCATGACTTCGCCCTCGGCGATCACCGCCGCGGCGGTCGAGAGGATGTCGAGCGCCCGCAGCGAGCCGACCTCGACCATCATCCTGAAGGCCTGGCCGAGCAGGAAATCGCCGACCAGCACGCTCGCCTCGTTGCCCCAGAGCATGCGGGCGGCGAGCTTGCCGCGGCGCATGTCGCTCTCGTCGACGACGTCGTCGTGCAGCAGCGTCGCGGTGTGCATGAACTCGACCGAGGCCGCGAGCTTGACATGGCCTTCGCCTTGGTAGCCGCAGAGGGCAGCTGTCGCCAGCGTCAGCATCGGCCGCAGGCGCTTGCCGCCGGAGGAGATCAGATGGTTGGCGACCTCCGGGATCATCGTCACCTGCGAGCCCGTCCGCGACAGGATCATCGCGTTGACGCGCTCCATGTCGGGGCGGGTAAGGCCGACGAGGGCCTCGATCCCGACCTTGCCGGCTTCCTTGTCCTCGAAGGCTACAACGACGCCCACGCTCAAACTCCGACTTTCCCTGGCGCAAATTGCGCACCATGTATTGCTGCACTGCCCTTGCCACGAGCGTCGCATGCGTGGCCAGCCCCGGCAATCGCCGTTGCGCCGCACAATCTGGTGTGTTGGTGTCGCAGCGCAGATATTTTGCGCTTGCGCGACGTTCCTGCCACGGGCTCCATGGCGCCATGCATGAACTGGTGCGCTCCAACGATCTCGTCCTGCTCGGCGCCATCGAGGCGCTGCTGGCCTCGGCCAATCTGGATTGCCTGATCGCCGACCAGCATATCAGCGCGCTCGAAGGCATGATCGGCGCCTTTCCGCGCCGTCTGCTGGTGCGCGAGGCCGACCGCATGCGCGCCCGGGCGCTGCTGGTCGAGGCCGGTTTTGGCGGCGAGTTGCGGCCCGAGTGATGCGCCATGACTGACGAGATGCTGCCCGGTCTCGGCGCGATCGATGAGGACCGCCTGCTCGATGGCCGGCTTCGCCTGCTGCAGCCGCGCAAGGGCCACCGCGCCGGATCGGACGCGATTCTGCTCGCGGCCGCGCTGCCAGCACTGGCGGAGGGGCCGCTGGTCGATTTCGGCGCCGGGGTCGGCACTGCCGGGCTCGCCGCTGCCTTGCGTCAGCCGGCGCTTTCGGTCGTGCTCGTCGAGCGCGACCCGGAGCTTGCGGCTCTGGCCGCGCGCAATGCCGTCCTGAACGGGCTCGAACAGCGCGTCCGGGTCGTCTTGGCGGCGATCGGCGAGCGTGGCGACGGCGCCTTGCAGGCGGGCCTGCCGAGCGGGGCGGCCGCCTGGGTCGCGATGAACCCCCCTTATTTCGAGGCCGGCGCGGCCCGGGCCTCGCCGATTCCGAATCGGCGGGTAGCCCATGTCGCCGAGCAGCCGCTGGCGCTGTGGCTGAAGGCGGCGCGGCGCGCGCTGAGCGCGCGCGGCGGGGTGACGATCATCCATCGTGCCGAGGCGCTGCCCGAGATCCTGTCAGCGCTGGCGACAGGATTCGGGGAAGTCACGATCCGGCCGGTGCAGGCGCTGGCCGAGCGGCCGGCGATCCGCGTCATCGTCTCGGCTCGCCTCGGCAGCAAAAAGCCGGCAGCATTGCTGCCGGCTTTCGTTCTCAACGGCCCCGATGGCCGCTTCACCGCGCTGAGCGAAGCGCTCCATCGCGGCGAGGCGGGCCTCGCCTGATCAGCGGCAGATGCGGCGTTCGCGCACCACCCAGCCCCAGCCATCCCAGTAGCGCACAGGGCGGTAGAAGCAGCGCGGGCCGTAATCGGGCCGGCCATAGCCATAGCCGGGGCGGCCGTAGCCGTAATAGGGGCGGCCATAACCATAGCCGCCGCCCCAGCGCGGCCCCGAATAGCCATAGCCGTCGCCATAGGGCTGCGCGACGGCCGGGGTCGGCACGGTGGAGGCGATGGCGGCGACGCCGAGCGCGGCGGCGGCTGAAACGCCGAGAAGCAGTTTGCGAAGCATGTCATGGTCCTCCTTCGCGAGGTTGACGGCGTTCCGCCGAGGTAATCGGGCTTTCCCGTGGCGGCTAATCTGCGCCGGAGTGGCTGAACGGCAGCAGAGTGCGCCGTTCAGCCAGCCTTCATCTGGCTCTAGCGGCAGACCCGCACCGGCCGGATCACCCAGCGATAGCCGTTCCAGACGCGCCGATCGCTGAAGAAGCAGCGCGGCCGATAGACCGGGCGGCCGTAATAGCGCGGCCCGCCGCGATAATGCGGCCGGCCGTAATGCCAGGCCTGCTGCACCATGCCGCCGGCCTCTGTGCTGATGGCGGGCGTATTGCCGGCGCCGATCGGCGCAGCATTGGCCGGGGCGGCAATCAGCGCAGTGGAAAGAAGAGCACCGGCGCCCAGCAGGGCGGCGGCGATACGGGATGACAGCATTGCAAATCTCCTGCTTGCTGGACGCTGGTCCGGCTCAAGCGCTCGCCCCGAACGCCGCAGACCGCGATGACACGCATCCTATGCGTTGCCTGATGAACGCTGTCCGTCGGCCGAGGTTCACTTGCGGTTCATGCGTGCAAGCTTGACCGGAAGCGTTGCCAGCCCCTAAGCACACGGCCTGTTCCCTGAAATTTCGAAGGCTTGAGCCCTTGGCTGCGTCGCCCTCCGCTTCGATGAATCCGACCCGCTCTTTCCAGGGCCTGCTGCTGACCTTGCAGCGCTTCTGGGCCGAACGCGGCTGTGTCATCCTCCAGCCCTATGACATGGAAGTCGGGGCCGGCACCTTCCACCCGGCGACGACGCTGCGCGCGCTTGGGCCGAAGCCCTGGAACGCCGCCTATGTCCAGCCCTCGCGCCGGCCCAAGGACGGACGCTATGGCGAGAACCCCAATCGGCTGCAGCATTATTACCAGTTCCAGGTCATCCTGAAGCCGTCGCCGCCCGATCTGCAGCAGCTCTATCTCGACTCGCTCAAGGCGATCGGTGTCGATCTCGCCCTTCACGATGTCCGTTTCGTCGAGGATGATTGGGAGAGCCCGACGCTCGGCGCCTGGGGGCTCGGCTGGGAATGCTGGTGCGACGGCATGGAAGTCAGCCAGTTCACCTATTTTCAGCAGGTCGCCGGCGTCGAATGCGCGCCGGTCGCCGGCGAGTTGACCTACGGGCTCGAGCGCCTGGCGATGTATGTCCAGGGCGTCGAGAACGTCTACGACCTCAACTTCAACGGCCTCGAGGGCGAGGGCCGTGTCAGCTATGGCGACGTCTTCCTGCAGGCCGAGCAGGAGTTCTCGCGCCATAATTTCGAGCATGCCGACACGGCGATGCTGTTTCGCCACTTCGCCGATGCCGAGGCCGAGTGCAAGGCGCTGCTCGCCGCCGGCGAGGCGGGCAGCGGCGGCAACGACCCGAGCCACAAGCTCGCTCTGCCGGCCTATGACCAGTGCATCAAGGCGAGCCATGTCTTCAACCTGCTCGATGCGCGCGGCGTGATCTCGGTCACCGAGCGCCAGAGCTACATCCTGCGCGTGCGTGAGCTCGCCAAGGCCTGCGGTGCAGCCTGGCTGAAGACCGCCGGCGGGGGAGCGAACTGATGCCCGATCTCCTGCTCGAACTCTTCTCCGAGGAAATCCCGGCGCGCATGCAGCGCAAGGCCGCCGAGGATTTGAAGAAGCTGGTCACCGATGCGCTGGTCGAGCGCGGCCTCGTCTATGAGGGCGCAAAGGCCTTCGCCACGCCGCGCCGGCTCGCACTGCATGTCGTCGGATTGCCGGTGCGCGGCCGCGATGTCCGCGAGGAGCGCAAGGGGCCGCGCGTCGGCGCGCCGGATGCCGCAGTGCAGGGCTTCCTCAAGGCCGCTGGCCTAGCCTCGCTCGATCAGGCGACCATCGTCAGCGATCCCAAAAAGGGCGATTCCTATATCGCCGTGATCGAGAAGCCGGGGCAGGAGACGATTTCGGCCATCGCCGAGATCGTGCCGGCGGTGATCCGTGCCTTCCCCTGGCCGAAATCGATGCGCTGGGGCAAGGCTTCGGCTGCCGGCGCCAGCCTGCGCTGGGTGCGCCCGCTGCATTCGATCCTCTGCACCTTCGGCTCCGAGACCGAGGAAACCGAGATCGTCCCCTTCGAGGTCGACGGCATCGTCTCGGGCAACCTCACCCGTGGCCACCGCTTCCATGCTCCCGGCCCGATCACGGTCCGGCGCTTCGAGGACTATGTCGCGAGCCTGGAGCGCGCCAAGGTCGTGCTCGATGCCGACCGCCGCAAGGAGATCATCGCGACCGACGCCAGGAATCTCGCCTTCGCCGCCGGCCTCGAACTGGTCGAGGATGAGGGCCTGCTGGAGGAGGTCGCCGGCCTGGTCGAATGGCCGGTCGTGCTGCTGGGCGATTTCGAGGAGCGCTTCCTCGAGATCCCGGGCGAGGCGATCCGCGCCACCATCCGCGCCAACCAGAAATGCTTCGTGCTGCGCGACCCCGCGACCGGCGAGCTCGCCAACCGCTTCATCCCGGTCTCGAACCTGATGGCCAGCGATGGCGGCCTGGCGATCACCGCCGGCAATGGCCGGGTCGTGCGCGCCCGCCTCTCCGACGCCGCCTATTTCTGGCAGACCGACCGCGGCTCGCTGCCCGATCTCGATACGCTCAAGGAGAGTGCCGAGAAGCTCGATCTCAAGCTGGAAAAGCCGCTCGACCAGCGCATGGCCAAGCTCGACAAGCTCGGCGTCGTCTTCCACGCCAAGCTCGGCACGCAAGGCGAGCGCGTCCAGCGCATCGCTGCGCTGGCGCGTGAATTGGCTCCCATCGTCGGGGCCGATCCCGATCTCGCCGAGCGTGCGGCAAAGCTCGCCAAGGCCGACCTACCGACCGAGATGGTCGGTGAGTTCCCTGAGCTACAGGGGCTGATGGGTCGCAAATACGCTGAACTCCAGGGCGAGAACGCCTCGGTGGCGGCAGCGGTCGAGGAACATTACAAGCCGCTCGGCCCCTCCGACCGCGTCCCGAGCGATCCGGTCTCGGTGGCCGTCGCGCTCGCCGACAAGCTCGACACGCTGGTCGGGTTCTGGGCGATCGACGAGAAGCCGACCGGCAGCAAGGACCCCTATGCGCTGCGCCGCGCGGCGCTGGGGGTGATCCGGCTGGTGGTCGAGAATGGGATCAAGGGGCGACTAATTGGTCCTCTTGCCCGGCAATTCGCCCGTGTCTCCACCGGAGGCCGGTTCGTAGAGCTTAATGTTCTCAAGCGGCAAGCTGAGGCTTTGGAGGCATTCGGAGCCACAGAAGTTGCCGCTGTCTTGAATGAGTTTTTGCGTTCGCAACTTTCACCGGAAGCGGCGCGCCGCTTTACGGCAGAGACCGGTCCTCAAACCCTTGAGGCGTATCGGGAGTTGGTTGCCTTCTTCCATGACCGCCTGAAGGTCATGCTGCGCGACCAGGGCGCGCGGCATGATCTGGTCGATGCGGTGCTGGGCGAGGGCGCGTCGGGCAATGACGACCTCCTGCTCATCACCCGCCGCGTCGCCGCGCTCGGCCGCTTCCTCGAGACGGAAGACGGCAAGAGCCTGCTCGCCGGCTACAAGCGCGCCGCCAACATCCTCAAGGCCGAGGAGAAGAAGGACGGCGAAGGCGCCTTTGCCGGGGCGGCCGATCTCCAGCTCATCGCCGCTGCCGGCCTGATCGAGGAAAAGGCGCTTGCGGTCGCGCTGGCGCAGGCGACGCCGAAGGCGGAAGTCGCGGTCGCAGCCGAGGACTATGAGGGCGCCATGGCGGCCCTCGCCGAGCTTCGCCCGGGGGTCGATGCCTTCTTCGACAAGGTCACGGTCAACGATCCCGATCCCGCCCTGCGCGCCAACCGTCTCAAGCTACTGAACCAGCTGCGCGAGGCGACGCGCGCCGTGGCGGATTTCGGGCGCATCGCGGGCTGACCCCTTCCGTCATGCTCGGGCGAAGACCCGAGCATCTCTCGTCCAGAGTTTCCCGGGTCTGCGCTTCGCTCCGCCCGGGAATGACGCGCACTGCCGTCGTGCTCGCCCTTGTGGCGAGCATCCACGTCTTGAACACTGCGCTCGACAAGCAAAGCGCCTGTCGCGAAGACGAAGCCAGCTACCCTTTCGGAACTTTTTCCCAAGGCTCCACGTTCTCTTCGCCGAGAGCGCTGCTTGCGAATGCCTCGCAGCCAGCGCCTCGGGGGGCCGGCTTTCGGCCGCGATAGAGGATTTGAGCCATGAGTCTTTTGATTTCGCTTTTCATCACCGTTCTGGTCATCGGTCTGGTGCTGTATCTGGTGCGGATGCTGCCGCTCGACAGCAACATCAAGAACATCCTCCAGATCATCGTCATCATCATCGGCATCATTTCGCTGCTGCGCTATCTCGCAGTGTTCTAGTAAGGGGCCGCCGTCATGCTCGTCTCTGTGGCGGGCGTCCACGTCTTATCTCTGCGCTCTAGGAAGCACGGAATAGAGGCATGGGTGGTCGGGACAAGCCCGACCATGACGGAGGGCGGCCCACCAACGAGCCGCCGATTGACGAAAATCCTGCGCTGATCCAGACTCTCGCAGGTCCAAAGGGCCCCGAACGCAGCGCGTCGCGGGGCCCTTGTCCGTTCGAGAAGCGAACCCGGCGATGACATCGCAGAACCGCACCAGCCATATCCGCCTGACCTCGCACCCCGAGCCGGGCAGCGCCGCGACCCGCTTTCCGATCCATTGGGGCGCCGCCACGCCGGCGGAGCGCGGTCCCGTCATCGCCTCGACCACCAGCCCGGCCGATCGCAACGTCATCGGTGCTCATGGCGGCTCCTATTCGGTCTATCGCGCGCTGGCGATCTCGGCCCGCGCCATGAACCCGGCGCAGCGGCCGGACCTGACCAACACGCATCCGACCGTCGATATCCTGCCGCAGCCGCAATGGTTCGAGCCGGCCAGGATCGTCTCGCTCGATCCGTTCGGCCATCGCGTCGCCCAGGATTTCGGCAAGCTGATCGGCGAGGGCGTCGACATCCGCCCGACCATCGCCGTCACCAAGGCCAGGCTCAACCTGCCCGAGATCCTCGCCGCCATGGCCGGTCACCGGCTCGCGGCCGACGGCCATATCCTGCACGGTTCGGGCGATATCAGCGTCACCAAGATCGCGGTCGACCCGGTCTGGCACCTGCCCGGCATCGCCGAGCGCTTCGCCACCAGCGAGAACGAGTTGCGCCGCACCTTGTTCGAGCAGACCGGCGGCATGTATCCCGAGCTGGTGACGCGGCCGGACCTCAAGGTCTTCCTGCCGCCGATCGGCTCGATCACGGCCTATGTCATCGGCGAGGTCGCGGCCATCGCCGACCCGATCCGCCGGCTCGCCTGCCGCGTCCATGACGAGTGCAACGGTTCCGACGTGTTCGGCTCCGACATCTGCACCTGCCGGCCCTATCTCGTGCATGGCATCGAGGAAGCGGTGAAGGAGGCGCAGGGCGGCGGCGTCGGCCTGATCGTCTACAATCGCAAGGAGGGCAGGGCGCTCGGCGAGGTCACCAAATTCCTGGTCTACAATGCCCGCAAGCGCCAGGAGGGTGGCGACTCCGCCGCCACCTATTTCGAGCGTACTGAATGCGTCGCCGGCGTGCAGGACGCCCGCTTCCAGCAATTGATGCCGGACGTGCTGCACTGGCTTGGCGTCAGGAGAATCGACCGGCTGATGTCGATGTCGAACATGAAATACGACGCCATGGTCGAGAGCGGCATCGAGATCGGCGAGCGCGTCGCGATCCCGCCCGAGTTGATCCCGCCCGACGCCTCGGTCGAGATCGAGGCCAAGAAGGCGGCGGGCTACTATTCACCGGACGGCGCGCCGGGCGATAATACGCTGAAGTCCACCGTCGGCCGCGACCTCGAGAAATTCTGACAGTCCATGCCCGATCGCGATCCCGAAGCCGTCCGCCAGCTGCTCAAGCCAGCCGTCATCCGCGAGCGCGCGCAGGAGATGCTGCAGCTCGGCCTTGCCGGCCGGCTGGCGCATTTCAGTGTGCACCCCGAGCGGCTCGATTCCTGCGCCGAGTATGTGCTGGCGACGATCCGCCAGAACTATCCGACGCTCGAGATTCCCTTCCATGCGCGCTGGCGGCATTTTTCCGTTGCCGGTGTCGATCGCTGGCGCACTCTCGACGGCACCGCCGGCTTCGCCGATGCCCTGGCGCGCGGCCGCGCCGCCTATGACCTCGCCATCGTCAGCGTGCTCCTCGATGCCGGAGCCGGCGCCGCGTGGCGCTATCGCGACGCGCTGACCGGCCAGCAGATCGGTCGTTCCGAGGGGCTGGCGCTGGCCTCGCTCGACATGTTCGCCGCCGGCCTGTTCTCCGGCGACCCGGCGCAGCCGCTGCGTGTCGACAGCGCCGTGCTGAAGCGGCTCGATGCCGCCGCGCTCGCCGAAGGCTTTCAGGCCGGCCCTGCAAATCCGCTGGTCAGTCTGGAAGGCCGTGCCGCTTTGCTCAACCGGCTCGGCGAGGAACTGGAGAAGCATGGGCTCGACCGGCCGGGCGGCCTGTTCGACCGGCTGTTCGCGGCGGCCGAGGGCGGCCCGCTTCGCGCCAGCTATATCCTGTCGCAGGTTCTGGAAGTGCTCGGCGGCATCTGGCCCTCGCGCCTGACGCTGGCCGGCATCCCGCTCGGCGACAGCTGGCGGCATCCGCTGATCGCGCAGGGCAGCCTCACCGCCGGCATCATGCCCTTTCACAAGCTCTCGCAATGGCTGAGCTATTCGCTGATCGAGCCGCTGCAATGGGCCGGTATCGAGGTCGTCGACATCGACGAGCTCACCGGCCTGCCGGAATATCGCAATGGCGGTCTTTTCCTCGATCTCGGGGTGATTGCGCTGAAGGACGAAGCGGATGCGTCCCGCGCCCATGAGGTCGGCTCCGCGCTCGTCGTCGAATGGCGGGCGCTGACCGTCGCCCTGCTCGACGAGATCGGCGAGCTGGTGCGCCAGCGGCTCGACCTGACGCGCGAGCAATTGCCGCTCGCCAAGGTGCTCGAAGGCGGCACCTGGGCAGCCGGTCGCCGCATCGCGGCCGAGAAGCGCGAAGGGGGCGGCCCGCCCTTGACCATCGTCAGCGACGGCACGGTATTTTGAACCTGGGGCCAGTGCATCCTGAGGATGAGGGCCGAGAAGAACAATGAGGGGCTGGTAGCATGGCAATGCATTCCGACGGCGTCACCGTCGTCGATCACCCGCTGGTGCAGCACAAGCTGACGCTGATGCGCGAGAAGGAACGCTCGACCAAGAGCTTCCGCCAGCTGCTCAACGAGATCGGCATGCTGCTCTGCTACGAGGTGACGCGCGATCTGCCGCTCGAGATGATCGAGGTCGAGACGCCGCTGCAGAAGACGATGCAGCCGGTCATCGCGGGCAAGAAGCTGGTCTTCGCGCCGATCCTGCGCGCCGGCGTCGGCTTCCTGGATGGCATGCTCGAACTGGTGCCCGCCGCCCGCGTCGCCCATATCGGCCTTTATCGCGACCCCGAGACGCTGCAGGCCGTCGAATACTATTTCAAGGCGCCTTCCGACATCGCGGACCGTATGGTCGTGGTGATGGATCCGATGCTGGCGACGGCGAATTCCGCGGTCGCGGCCGTCGATCGGCTGAAGGAGCGCGGCGCCCATGATCTGCGCTTCGTCTGCCTGCTCGCCGCGCCCGAGGGCATCGCCCGCATGCGCGACGCCCATCCCGATGTCCGAATCTGGACCGCGGCGATCGACGAACGCCTCAATGATCACGGCTACATCGTCCCCGGTCTCGGCGATGCCGGCGACCGCATGTTCGGAACCCGCTGAGCGCTGGTTCTTGCGGTCCTGGCGATATGCCCCTATCTTGTAGGCATATTGCCAGAAGCACTGTCGAGCGAAGTGGACAACGGTTCGCGTGAAGACAATGCGACAAGACACATAGTTGGAGCATTTCTGCGGTTCGGAGAAACGCGGAGGCTCCAGGAGGCGATGATGACGGCGATCAGTGCCCTGGATGTGGTCGGTGGCTCCAAGGTGATCGGTGCTCCGCTCGACAGCGCGCGCGCGATCATCGCCGCCGTCCGACGCGGCTTTCCGGTCGAGGCGGTGGAGCATGTCATCGCCAGCGGCCGCATGACGATGGCCGAGATCGACGAGGTCGTCCTGCCGCGCAAGACGCTGAGCCATAGGCGCAAGATCGGCACTTTGACCAGCGAGCAGTCGGATCGGCTGGTCCGGGCCGCCCGCGTCATCGCCGAGGCGGAGGAGACATTCGGCTCTCAGGAAAAGGCCGGCAGATGGCTGCGCCGGCCGACGGAGGCGCTCGGCGGCGAAAAGCCGATCGCCCTGCTCGACACCAGCGAGGGCGCGGCCGAGGTCGAGACGCTGCTGGGCCGGATCGCGCACGGCATCGCCGCCTGATGCGGGTCTGGCGCGTTTGCCGCGCCGCCTTCGCCGATCTCAGCGGAGAAGGGGCGAGGCTGCATGGCGGCCGCTGGAACTCGCCGGGGCGCCCGGTCGTCTACACCGCCGAGAATCCCGCCCTCGCCATCCTGGAAGTTCGGGTCCATCTCGATCTCGAGCCGGATCTGATCCCGGACGACTATGTCCTCGTCGAGATCGATCTTGGCGGCGCCGCCTTCGACGAGGTCGCGGCCCTGCCGGAGGATTCACGGCAGATCGGCGATGCCTGGCACGCCGGAGCCCGCACGCCGGTGCTGAAGGTGCCGTCTTTCGCTGCACCCCGCAGCTTCAACCTGTTGATCAACCCCGCTCATTCAGGCGGAGGCTCCGTGGCGGTGGTCGGGCAGCAGGCCTTCAGCTTCGACCGGCGCCTCTGGCTGCCGCTGCCGTAACACCGGGCCTTTCATGCGAAAGGCCCGCCCCATCGCTGGGGCGGGCCCTCGCTCCCGATCTCCGCTCAGGCCGCGATGGCGCGAGCAGGACCGGAGCTAGCCGGGTCAGGCGTTCCGGTTATTCGATGACCTGGACGATGCGGCGCGTCTGCGGGTCGACCAGAACGGTGCGGTCATTGATCACCGTGTAGCGATAGCTGGTCTCGCCGTATTCGCGCGGCACGTCGTAGTAGCGCACGCCGTCGCGCGGCAGCGTCGCGCCGACGACGACCGGCTCCGCATAGGTGTAGGACGGCACGCGCTGCTCGACGACATAGGTCCTGAAGCGCGGGGTGTTGTCGCCGATGATCGCGCCGACCACCGCACCGCCGACGCCGCCGACGACCGCGCCGACCGGGCCGCCGACCACCGCACCGCCGACCGCACCGGCCGTGGCGCCGCCGACAGCGCCGCCCTGGGCGCCTTGCGGGTTCTGCTGGGCAAAGGCCGTGGCCGGGACGATGGCGAGGGCCGCTACGAGAGCAAGCTTCTTGAACATTTCCGTTCTCCTTCTGAGGCAAACCTCGGCAGCAAGAACGGGAAAGTGATCGCGATGTTCCGCCAGCCCCGGTCACGAGCTGTGAACGTCCGTGACCGATTTCAGCGATTTTCGTTGTCGGCCAACATGTTCTCGCCGATCACGATTTCTGCGCCGGCGGCCCCGAAGTCATGGACCTGGGTACGCTTGGGCGGCTTGCCGGCATTGGCGAAGAGCTCGTCCACAGTCGCTTCCTCAGACAGGAACAGGAAATCGGCATAGGCGCCGCCTTCCGGATAGGCGTCGATGGCGTGCCAGGTGCCTCGGTGGAACATCACGCCGATTCCCTCCAGGCGAAAGGCGCGCAGCTCTTCCAGGGCAGGCGGCCTCTCGCTCGGTTCCGCCACCACGATGATGGCCGGGGTGGCATCGAGCGGCAGGCGCGCTTCGGTGACATGGAGATGGCGCTCGATCACGCCGACGACGAAGGGGCGGGCATGGTAGCGCACGATCTGCAGGCGCGGCCGGGTCTCGGCAGCGAAGGGCTGGACCCAGATGTCGTAGCCGTCGCGGCCGGCATCGCGCGGGCCGGAGGGGCTGAGAATGCGGCCATAAGGCGCGAAGGCCTCGGGGGTCAGCGGCACGACGGGGAGGCGGACGGTTCGGCTCATGCCCTATCCTAGACGGTAGGGCCCAAAAGGAAACGGCGGACCCTGAGGCCCGCCGTGACTGGCAAGTGGGTGGAATGGCCCGAGCTTACTTCGGCGCGGCGGCGAGCACCGGCGAGAGCTTGTCGGCGTCGCGCTTGATCAGGGCGGCGAAGCCGGCCGGCTTACGCTCTTCCGCCGACGGGATCACTGTGCCGAGATCGAGCAGGCGCTTCTTGACGGTCTCGTCGTTCAGCGCCTTGTCGAGCGCGTCGACGAGCTTGTCGACGATCTCCTTCGGCGTGCCCTTCGGCGCGGTCAGGCCGTTCCAGGCCTCGATCTGGTATTCAGGCAGCCCCGCTTCCTTGGTGGTCGGGACATCCGGCAGGGCCGGCGAACGCTCGGCCGAGGCGATCGCATAGGCCTTGATCGTGCCGGCCTTGACCTGCTCGGCGACGCTGACGATCTGGTCGCACATGAAGTCGATCTGACCGGAGACCAGGTCGTTCAACGCCGGGCCGGTGCCGCGATAGGCAACTGAGTTGAGCTTCGGCACGCCGAGCTGGCCCTTGAGCAGGGTGCAGGTCGTCCACGAAACCGAGCCGACGCCGGCATGGGCCTCGTTGAGCTTGTCGGGATTCGCCTTCACGAAGTCGACGAACTCCTTGAGGTTCTTCGGCGCGAGGCCCTTCTTGGCGACGATCAGGATCGGCGTGCCGCCGGCAAGGCCGATCGGCTGCATGCCGTTGATCGGGTCGTATTTCAGGCCGGGATAGGTCGCAGGCGCCGCCGAGAAGGTGCCCAGATGCCCCATCGCGATGGTGTAGCCGTCCGGCGCCGAGCTGAGCGCGCGGGCGATGCCGGTGGTGCCGCCGGCTCCGGCGACGTTCTCGACCACGACCTGCTGGCCGAGCGTCTTCGACATGTTCTCGCCGACGATACGGGCGATGATGTCGGTCGGGCCGCCGGCGGCGAAGGGCACGATCATCGTGACCGGCCGCTCCGGATATTTGGTTTGCGCCTGTGCCGGGATGGCGAGCGCCACCGCGGCTATGACGCCGAGGGCGAGCTTCTTCATGCGTATTCCTCCCATTGAACAATTATCTGAAGAGTTGTGGTCCGCGGGGTCGCGAGGCAACCCCGTCATTCGGTGAAGACCTCGTCGCGCTTCTTCGCCATGGAAGGCAGGAGGGCGATGATCAGGATCGCGACCGCGACCACCAGCAGGCCCGCCGAGATCGGCCGCTCGATGAAGGTCATGAACGAGCCGCGCGAGATGATCAGCGCCTGCCGCAGCTTCTCTTCCATCAGCTTGCCGAGGACGAAGCCGAGCAGCATCGGCGCCGGCTCGAAGCCGAGCTTGATCAGGAGGTAGCCGAACAGCCCGAACAGCGCCGTGAAGGCGACGTCGACCGGCTGGTTGTTCACCGAGTAGATGCCGATCGAGCAGAAGATCAGGATCGCCGGGAACATCAGGCGGTAGGGTACCTGGAGCAGCTTCACCCAGACGCCGACCAGCGGCAGGTTGATGATCAGCAGCATCAAATTGCCGATCCACATCGAGGCGATCATGCCCCAGAACAGCTCCGGGTTCTTGGTCATGACCTGCGGGCCGGGGATGATGCCGTGGATCGTCATCGCGCCGACCATCAGCGCCATCACCGCATTCGGCGGAATGCCGAGGGTGAGCAGCGGGATGAAGGCGGTCTGGGCGCCGGCATTGTTGGCAGATTCCGGCCCTGCGACGCCCTCGATCGCGCCCTTGCCGAAGCGCGACGGGTCCTTGGCGATCTTCTTCTCCAGCGTGTAGCTGGCGAAGGGGCCGAGCACGGCGCCATTGCCCGGCAGGATGCCGAGCGTGCCGCCGATGAAAGTGCCGCGCAGGCACGGCCCGATCGACTGCTTGATGTCGTTCCAGTCCGGCAGCAGCCGGCCGATCTTCGCCCGCACGACGTCGCGCGCCTCGGGGTTCTCGAGATTGCGCAGCACTTCTGCAAAGCCAAACACTCCCATCGCCAGCACGGCGAAGTCGACCCCGTCGGCGAGCGGCGGGAAGCCGAAGGTCATGCGCTCCTGGCCGGTCTCGAGGTCCGTCCCGACGGTCGAGAGCAAGAGGCCGAGCATGATCATGCAGAAGGCCTTCAGGATCGAGCCGCGCGCCAGCACCACCGCGAAGCACAGGCCCATCACCATCAGCGAGAAATACTCGGCCGGGCCGAACAGCAAGGCGAGCTTGGTCAGCGGGGCGCCGAGCGCCGCGATGATCAGCGTCGCGAAGCAGCCGGCGACGAAGGAGCCGATCGCGGCCGTGCCGAGCGCCACGCCGGCGCGACCCTGCTTGGCCATCTGATGGCCGTCGAGGGTGGTGACGACGGCGGTCGCCTCGCCGGGGATGTTGACCAGGATCGCGGTGGTCGAGCCGCCATATTGCGCGCCGTAATAGATGCCGGCGAGCATGATCAGCGCGCCGACCGGGTCGAGCCCGAAGGTGATCGGCAGCAGCATGGCGATCGTGGCGACCGGGCCGACGCCAGGCAGGACGCCGATCAGTGTGCCGACGAGGCAGCCGACGAAGGCGAGGGCGATGTTCTGGAGGCCGAGCGCGACGGAAAAGCCGAGCCCGAGATTGGCGATCATATCATTCATCGTGTCAGATCCCGAAGAGCCAGGGCGCCAGCGGGATCGGCAGGCTCAGCGCATATTTGAAGAGGAGGGCGCAGGCTGCGGTTATCGCAATGGCGAAGATCGTCAGTTCCTTGAGCTTGACGTCCTCGGCGGCGAGCCCGGAGACGAAGACGACGAGCGGTCCCGAGACCAGCATGCCGAGAGCGGGCACCTTCAGCGGGCCGATCTCGAAGCCGCGGATCGTCAGGCCGAACAGGCAGGCGCCGCCGAGCACGAACAGCACGCCGCGCCAGGACCAGCCGGCGAGCTTTTCGCCCTTGTAGCGCAGCGAGTTCAAGCTCAGCAGCAGCCCGAGGGCCGCGCAGATCACGGCGAAGGACTTGGGCAGCATGCCCGGCCCGAGCTGGCGCAGCGTTCCGGTCGCCAGATCGCGCGACAGGAACAAGGCAAGTCCTGCAAGCAGGATCATGAACGCGCCCGCTGCGAAATCCTGGGTCGAGCGGATGCGCAGCCCCTGCGCCGACTCGATCTTGTTCAAACTCATCAATAACCTCCGGCTTGGGTCGCGACGGCGCGCATCGCGGGCTTTCGGGCGTGCACCGGCACGGTGAAGGGCAGCGTTGTGCGTTCGTCAATCAGGGTGACGCTTTCCCTGAGGATGGCGAGGAAGTCGTCGCGGGCGGCAAGCTTCTGCTGCGGCCGCCAGGCGACGCCGACAAGGGCGCCGGGCGGTGGCGGGTCGAGCAGAGCGCCGCGTAAGCGGCGCATGGTCACGCCGGGAAAGCTCAGCCGCGAGACCCAGTCGGGCGCCAGCGACATGCCGAGCCCGGCCGCCACTGCCGACATCATCGCCGGCTTCTCGGTCGCCTCGATGATGACGTTGGGGACGGCGCCGACGCTTTCGAAATAGGCCATGACGAGGTCGTAGGCGAAGGGCCGGATCCGCTTCGACGGCACCACGAAGGGTTCGCCAACGAGGTCCTGCATCGTCAGATTGTCGCGCGCGGCAAGCGGGTGCCCATCATTCAGCACGACGATCGGGCGCTCGACCCGCAGCACCTCGAAGGCGCAGTCGGTCGGCTTGCGCGGCGGGCGAAGCAGCGCGAGGTCGAGCTTGCCGGCCTCCAGCATCTGCACCAGCGGCGCCGTCATCGCCTCGACGAACTTGATCTCGATGCCGGGATGGCGGGAGCGGAAGGTGACCAGCGCCTCGGGCACGAAGCTGGAGGAGGCGGCGTCGATCGCCCCGACCCGAAGCACCTTGCTCGAGGCCAGCGAGGCCTCGCGAACCGAGCGCGAGGCACGCTCCATCCTGACCAGGATGGCCTTGGCCTCTTCGAGCATGATCAGCCCGGCGCGGGTGAGCGCGACCTGCCGGGTGGTCCGGGTCAGCAGGCTGACGCCGAGTCCATCCTCCAGCGCGCTGATCTGGCGCGAAAGCGCGGGGGGCGCGAGGCCGAGCCGCTCGGCCGCCCGGCCGAAATGAAGCTCCTCCGCCACCGCGATGAAGCATCGCAGTTGCCGCAGATCCATGGTCGTCGCTGCTCCCCTCTGGCGTATCGCTTTTTGTGATATCGTCCAGTGATTTCTGTTATGCCCTTTAGCGCCAACCGCTCATTTTACGACTCTAGAGCAATTCATAATTTATTGGCAACAAAGCTCATTGCCATGGGGCGGCATCCACAGGGTGAACGTCGCTCCCATAGCAGGGCGATGCCGTAATGGATTGATTCTTCGGGGTTTGTCCGCGCTCAGTCGAAGCCGGTCAAGCGGTCGGCGCGCCCGCTCGTCTGGCGCTCCACGAGGTGGCGACCCGGCCGTCGATCAGTGCGAGCCCGACGAAGATCGCGGCCATGCCGGCGAAATGGCGCGGCAAAAGCTCTTCGCCGAGCAGGCCGGAGCCGAGCAGGATGGCGCTGACCGGGATCAGGAAGGTTACGAGCATGACGTTGCTCGGTCCGGCAGTGCGCATGATCCGGAAGAAGATGATGTAGGCCAGCGCCGTCGAGATCAGCGCCAGGCCGATCGCCGCGAGGATCGCCTGTTGCGAGGGGGCCGGCAGCGTCCAGGGCGGATGCAGGAAAAAGACGATCGGAACGACCATGATGGTCGAGGCGGTCAATTGGCCCGTGGCGGCGACGAGCGGCGACACGCCGCGAAAGCGCCGGCCGAACAGGCCGGAGAAGGCGTAGGACACCGCGGCAAGAACGCAGGCGAGCTGCGCCGCGAGGTTGGAGCCGAGGCCGCCGAGCGCATCGGGCCCCATCAGGATGCCGACGCCGATGAGGCCGGCCAGAACGCCGCCGAGCTTCAGCCCGGTGGCCTTCTCATTGCCGAAGCAGTGCATCACCAACACGGCGAAGATCGGCGTCGTGGCGTTGAGGATCGAGGCCAGGCCGCTGGCGATCTGCTGCTGGCCCCAAAGGAACAGGCTGAACGGGATCAAATTATTGAGGATGCCCATGCCGAAGAAGGCGAGCCAGAGGCTGCGCCCCACTGCCATGGATTGCCCGGTGATCCGCACCACCAGAAGCAGCGACAGGGCGGCGAGGCCGACGCGGACCTGCACCACCGCGAAGGGCGGCCATTCCGCCACGGTGAGCTTGTTGAAGAAGAACGAGCCGCCCCACAGCACCGAGAGGCCGACGAGCAGGAGCCACTCGGTTGGGCCCATGCGCAGCGCGGGAGCGGAGGTTGGCTGTGTCATGGCGCAATCTGTCCTCGCAGGGCGGGTCATCCTGCGTCAGTAGGCAGCCGGGCTTCGCCCGGCCACCCGATTTCCGTGAGGCCGGCTCAGGCGGCTTCCGCCTCGCGCGCCGCCCACATCGCCTTGAAGCCCGGCCTCGCATGGCAGGCGTCGAGCCAGGCCTTGACGTTGGGCGCGGCGTCGAAGAGCTGGGTCGCCGGCTTGGCGTAGCGGATGATCTCGGCGACGTTGATGTCGGTAACGGTGAAGCGGCCGCCCATGACATGGCCGCCGCCTTCGGCCAGCGCCTTGTCGAGCACCGCAAAGGGGCGCGGCAGAGCGGCCAGCGCGGCTGCGACGATGGCCGGATCGCGCTTCTCCGGCGGGTAGGCGGCCAGGTGATAGGTCAGGTTCAGCGCATGCGCCTCGCATTCGGTCGCGGCCCACAGCGCCCACATCGCCGCGAGCCCTTCCTCCTGCACGTCCTTCGGCGCCAGCGGCCCGCCATGCTTGCGGGCGAGGTAGAGATTGATCGCCAGCGATTCGTGCAGGACGAAGCCGTCATCCTCGATCGAGGGGATATGCCCGTTGGGGTTCACCTTCAGGAATTCGGGGCTGCGCGTATGGATCGGCGCGCCAGGGGCGTCGGGATCGGCGAGGCGATAGGCCTGGATCACCGGCACCTGCTTGAACGACAGGCCGAGTTCGTTGGCGAGCCAGACATTGCGCGTCGCGCGCGAGCGGTGGCAGCCATAGATGGTGAGCGACATGGGGCGGCTTTCGGCAGTAGGGCGAGTGGAAGGGACTGGCTCCGGGTTCGCTGAGTCCGGAGAAGAAAATTCTACGAAGCTCAGCCGAGCTGGCGCAAGGTCTCGCGGGCGATGATCAGGCGCTGGATTTCGGAGGTGCCTTCATAGATGCGGGTGATCCGGGCATCGCGGGCATAGCGCTCGACCGGGAAGTCGCGGCAATAGCCGGCGCCGCCATGGATCTGGATCGCCGCATCGGTGCAGCGATGCGCCGCCTCCGATGCGAACAGCTTGGCCATCGAGGCCTCCCTGGAGAACGGCTCGCCGCGGTCCTTCTTCGCCGCCGCATCGAGGATCAGCAGGCGCGAGGCGTGCAGGTCGAGCTCGCGGTCGGCGATCAGCCATTGCAGCCCCTGGAATTCGGTCAGGGCCTGGCCGAACTGCTTGCGCTCGCGGGCGTAGGATTTGGCCGCGTCCATCGCCGCCCGGGCGATGCCGAGCGAGACAGCGGCGACACCGATGCGCCCGCCGGCGAGCTCGCCGACCGCGACGCGGAAGCCGTCATTCTCCTTGCCCATCAAGGCACTGGCCGGAACGCGTGCGCCTTCGAAGCGGATCGTATTGGTGGCCGAGCCGGTCTGGCCCATCTTCTTCTCGGCCTTGCCGACGCTGACGCCTGGCGTGTCGGCCGGCACCAGGAAGACCGAGATGCCCTTGCCCCTCGGCGCCTGCGGATCGGTCACCGCCCAGACGATGAACAGCCCAGCATATTCGCCCGAGGTGATGAAGATCTTCTCGCCGTCGAGGATGTAGACGTCGCCGTCGCGCCGGGCGCGCAGCTTCATGCCAGCCGGGTCGGAGCCGGCGCCGGCCTCGGTCAGGCAGAAGGCGCCGGCCGGATAGGTCCCGTCGGCGAGCTTCGGCAGATGCTCCGCCTGCTGCCGCGAGTTGCCGACGGCCTGGATCACCTCGCCCACCATGTTGGTGACCGAGGTCGTCACGGCCGTCGAGGCGCAGGCCGCAGCCAGTTCCTCCAGCGCCAGCGCGAAGGCGACGGTGCCGGCTTCCGAGCCGCCGAACCCGGCCTGAATGTTCAGCGCCATGAAGCCGTTTTCGGCGAGCAGCTTCAGATTGGCGAGGAATTCGGCGCGGCCCTCGCCGCGGTCGAGCGCTTCGGCGAGCGGCGCCAGCCGCTCCGTGGCGAGCTTGCGGGCGCTTTCGCGGATCAGCTCTTCCTCGTCGGTGAGGGAAAAATGCATGCGGTTGCGCTCGCTGGCCTGGACAGATGCCAGGAGAGCTTAGAACGCCCCATCGCTGCCGCCAACGCGCAGCTTCGCCCCGCCGCTTTGCGCCCGCAGGCGCTCGCGATCCTGATGGATTTTCGACTTGACGTTGCAGGCCGCGAGGCGCATCTGCCGCGCTGTTCGCCGGCTCGCGCCTTGTCCCGGGACGGCGACCCCACAGGAACCTTTGAACCCCATGCCAAGCGACAGTCCCAGTCGACAGTCCTTGCCGTCGCCGGCCCGCCCGGGCGCCTGAACCCTAACCGGCAGGCTCGCCCGCGTTCGGCCGATTGACGGCCGAACGAGAGGAAGCGAGCCATGAACGCCGCTGTTACCGAAACCCTGCCCATTGCGGGCTTTGCCGCGCCGGCTCTCGCCGCCACGCTGAGCCGCGCCCACATCGCCGACATCGTCGAAGCGCTGAACGAGCATCAGCCGGCCTATGCTGCCGAGGTCCTGCTCGATCTGCCGAAGGCCCGCGCGGTCGACGTTCTCGACCAGCCCGAATTGCGCGAGCCGGGCGCGATCCTGAAGGCGCTGCCGCTCGAGCGTGCCGTCGCCTTCATCCAGGCGATGTCGTCCGACCGCATCGCCGACGTCTTCCGCAATGACCTTTCCGAGCCCGAGCGGCATCGCTTCGTCGCCCGGCTCGACCATGAGACCAAGGCCGCTCTCGCCTCGCTGCTCGCCTATCCCGAGCATAGCGCCGGCGCGATCATGACCACCGAATTCGTCAGCGTGCCGGCTGATTGGACCGTCGCCCGCACGCTCGATCATGTCCGCACCGTCGAACGCACGCGTGAGACGGTCTACGCGATCTATGTGCTCGATCCCGCCACGGGCGCGCTGCAGCAGGCCGTGGCGCTGCGTCGGCTGATCTCGTCTGAGCCGGGCGCACTGGTTGGCTCCGCCGCCGGCCTGCGGGAACCGGTCAGCGTGTCGCCCTTGACCGATCGCGAGGAGGTGGCGCGGCTGTTTGCCAAGTACAACCTGCTCGCCGTGCCGGTGGTCGATGACGGCCAGCGCGTGCTCGGCATCGTCACGGTCGACGACGTCATCGACGCGATGATCGCCGAAACCACCGAGGACGTGCACAAGCTCGGCGGCATGGAAGCGCTCGGCGTGCCTTATCGCGAGATCGGCTTCCTCAGCATGATCCGGAAGCGGGCGGGCTGGCTCAGCGTCCTGCTGCTTGGCGAAATGCTGACGGCTTCGGTGTTGCAGCATTACGAAGGGGCGCTCGAGAAGGCGATCGTGCTGACCCTGTTCATCCCACTGATCATGAGCTCGGGCGGCAATTCGGGCTCGCAGGCGACGTCGCTGATCATCCGGGCGCTGGCGCTGCGCGAACTGGCGCCCCGCGACTGGTGGCGCGTGGCGCTGCGCGAACTGCCGACCGGCATCACGCTTGGCGTCATTCTCGGAGCCATCGGCTTTGTCCGCGTCGTAGCCTGGCAGAAGGTCGGCTTCTATGATTACGGCGAGCACTGGATGCTGGTGGCGGCGACGGTCGGCGCGGCGCTGCTCGGCATCGTCACCTTCGGCTCGCTGACCGGCTCGATGCTGCCCTTCATCATGACGCGGCTCGGTTTCGATCCTGCCAGCGCCTCGGCGCCCTTCGTCGCCACCCTGGTCGACGTTTCCGGGCTGGCGATCTATTTCAGCATCGCTTCGCTGATCCTGAGCGGGACGCTGCTTTGACCGGCGATGCCGCGCCCGCCCGGACAGGGTGGGCGCGGTTCTTGCTAAGGCGTTGCATATGGAAATCCTGACCCGACGTCTCTCGCTGCGGCCGACATTACCCTCCGATGTGCCGGCCCTGTTCGCCTTTCTCGGCGATGCCGGCGCGATGCGTCACACCCAGCACTTCGCGAGCTTGCGCGCTTGTCGCCGCCATGTCGCCGGTCATGAATGGCAGCGGCGCCGCTTGGGCTATGCGCCCTGGACGGTACGCCGTCGGTCCGACGGCGCGGTCATCGGCTGGGGCGGGCTGTTCGAGGATCCGTTCGACCCGGGCTGGGGCGTCGAGCTCGGCTACTGGTTTGCCCCCGCTGCCTGGGGGCAGGGCTATGCGACGGAACTGACCGGCGCCAGCCTGGTCGAGGCAGGGGAGCATTTGCGGCTGCCGGAGCTGCACGCCTTCGCCCGGCCTGAGAATGCCGGCTCCTGCCGCGTCCTGGAAAAGGCCGGCTTCGAGCGCCAGCGCTACATCCCCGAACTCGAGCGCCATCTCTACCGACACGCATTGGCGGGCTGATCTCAGCCGGCCAACACCCGCTGCGGCGGGAAGGTGACCTCGACCAGCGTGCCTTCCTTCTTGACGCTGGTGATGGTCAGGGCAGCCCGGTTGGCCTCGACCAGCGCCTTGGTCAGCGGCAGTCCGAGGCCGGTGCCGCCTGCCTTGCGCGTCGTCTGCACGCGGCGGAAGGGCTCGAGCGCCAGCGCGATCTCGTCGTCATCCATGCCGATGCCGGTGTCGCGCACCCGCAGGATCGCTTCGCCCTGGTCGCCCAGCGCTGTCGAGACGATGACCTGGCCGCCGGCATCGGTGAACTTCACCGCGTTGGAGAGCAGGTTGAGCACGATCTGGCGCAGCGAGCGCTCATCGGCCACCACCGGCGGCAGCTTCGGCGCCAGGCCCGAGCGCAGCACGACGCGTCCGCGCTGCGCCTCCGGCTGCAGCAGGTTCGCCGCCGACAAGGCGATCTCGTTCAGGTTGACGCTGACGAAGTCGAGATCGAGCTTGCCGGCCTCGATCTTGGCGAGGTCGAGCAGGTCGTTGACCAGGCTGATGACATAGCCGCCCGACTGGTGGATGTCGCGCAGGTATTCCTTGTAGCGCTCGTTCTCGATCGGCCCGAAGCGCTCCTCGGCCATCACTTCGGCAAAGCCGATGATGGCGTTGAGCGGCGTCCTGATCTCGTGGCTGATCTTGGCGAGCACGTCCGATTTCTGGGCGCTGGCCTTTTCGGCCGTCTTGCGCGCCTCGACCAGCTCGCCCTCGGTCTTCTTCCAGGCGGTGATGTCGCGCAGCACCGCGCAGAACTTGCTGTCCGGGCCCTCGGCGATCCGGCCCATGGTCATGAATAGCGGGATGCGCCCGCCCTGTCGGACACGCCCGACGACCTCGCGGCCGTCATTCATCAGCGAGGCAACGCCGCCGCCGATCAGCCCGTCGAGATAGTCGAGCGCCGGCGAATGGCTCTCCGGCGCAAAGAGCAGGGTGAACAGCTCGCCGGCGACCTCGCGCTGGTCATAGCCGAACAGCGCCTCGGCGCTGCGGTTGAGCGAGAGGATGCGGCCGCGCCCGTCGACCGTGACGACGCCGTCGGTGGCGGTGTCGAGCATGGCCGTCAGCTCGGAGACGCGCGTCTCGTTCGCCGCGCCCTCGAGCCTCAGTGCCGCGACCCGCGAGGCGACTTCCTCTTCCTCGGCCTCGAACTCGGCGGCGAGCTCATGCTCCTCGGCCTCCTCCGGCGTCAGCAGCTTGAGGTCGCCGCCGGGAACGCTGTTGCGGAAGGCCATCAGGGTCGCCGGCTCGCCCTGCCAGCCGATGCTGGAGAGCCTGCCGTCGACGCTGACCAGGCCGCCCTTGCGGTCGACCAGCACCATGGCGCCGCCGGCGCTGCGCGCTGCGCCCTTGATCAGCCGGCTGACGCCGCCAGCGGCCGTGAGATCGTCGAGATCGGCATAGTCGAGCAGATCGAGCAGGGTGCGGTTGGCATAGAGCGCCGTCTCGTCGCGGTTGACCAGCACCGCGATCGGCAGGCGGTCGAGAATCTCGGCATGGGCGTTGGCGAGGCGCGGCCGGGTCTCGGCAGCGGCGGGCGAAGTTTCGGCTGCCGGCTGCGCCTCGAGCCGGCCCTCGTCCAGCTTGAGCGGGGCCGCCGCCGGCAGGCGCGGCCCGGTCTCGTCGTCGCCGGCGATCCTGGCGCCGAGCGCCTTGGCGATTTCGCGGAAGGCATTGCGCTCGGACGAGGACAGCAGGGTCTTCGACGGTTCGAGAACGGGGCGCACGCTGGCGAGATGGCCGTTGCGCAGCGGCACGACATTGCCCGGCACCGGCGGCGCGCCGGAAACATCCGCCCCGGCCGCCGCATCGTCGGAGGCGGCAGCGGCTTCGGAAGCATCTTCATCCGCAGTGACGGCGGCCGGAACTTCGGCCTCCGGCTCGGCATCGTCGGTCGCAGGCTCTTCGCCGGTCTCAGATGGTGCGGATGCCTCCGCGTCGGCTCCGGCATCCTGCTCCGATTCGTTCGTTTCGGGCGCGACGCTCTCGGACGCCGCGACAGCCTCGGTGGCTTCGTCGGTATCCGCGCCCGCTTGTTCGGTGGCATCGGCCGCGACGGTGTCGGCGTCAGGCGCCGGCGGCTCGGCGGTGAGCACCCGGTCGCCGTCATCAGCGGGGAAGGCGGCATCCGCTGCGGCGGCGATCTCAGCGATCGGCGCCGGTTCGGCGGCTGCCTCGGGCTCGGGGAAGGGCTCGTTCTCGCCCTGCCGGACGAGGCCGAAGCCGCGGAAGCCAGCGGCGGCCCGCTCCTTGTCGAACAGCGGGAAGCCGGACAATTCGACGCGCGCGCCTTCGCCCGGCGCGACGCGCCAGAGCACGGCACGGCCGCTCCAGGTGCCCGAAGTGGCAAGGCGCCCGGCGAGATCGCCGTCGAGGTCGAGGATGTCGCGGCCGAGAAGCTCGCTCCAGCTGCGGCCGGGCAGGGCGGCCGCCGCTTCCGATCCCGCAAGCTCGGCGAATTCCGATGAGGCACTGGCGAAGCGGCCTTCGGCGTCGCTCTCCCAGAGGAAACGTAGATTGGTGCGGCGTCGCGGCTGGGAAGGCGGCGCCGGCTCAGTGGCGGCGGCGTCTTCGGTCACGGCATCGGCCTGTCCGGGCGTCGGGTCCGCTATCGGCGCGGTGGCGATGTCGGGAGGGATGCTGACGCCGAGCCGGCGCAGTTCTGCGCCGGTGATGCCGAGTGCCAGCACCTGGCCGGCCGGGCCTTCGACCAACTGGCAGGCACAAGTGACCATGCCGGACAGACCCGTGCCGAGCCGCAGGCGCTCGAGCCGGAGCGTCTGGGCGGAGGCGAGGCCGCTCCCGAGCAGGCGCAGCCGCTCTTGCGTTGCCGCCGGTAAGCTGGCAGGGCCACGGGTGAGCAATGCCTTGCCCGCCGGATTGGCGTGCAGAAGCTGCTGGCCGTCGAGCGACCAGAGCAGCAGCGCGCCCCCGGACGCGAACGGCGCCAATGTGCCGTCCAGCGTCAGTGCGCTGCCCAAGGCCGTCCAATCCTGTTCGGATTCGCTCATTCCGTCCCGTTCTTCCGGCGACTCTGCTATCGGGCGCGATTATGCCTAACAAAACTTTAATAGCGACCAAATCGTTGCGAAGCCATGCTGGAACCCGCCCTCTCCCCTGGCGTTTCCAAACAGCGTTAATGTGGTGACGCCGTCATTCAGGCGGGACGTTGTCATTGCACTGCAATAATGATATTGCAGTGCACAATAAAGCCTGGCGATGCACACGGCAGGCCCCGGTCATAACCCAGCAGGAGGATCGATCATGGACGGCAAGACCCCCTACGAGGTGCCTACCGAGATGCGCGAATTCGCCGAGAAGAGCGTCGATCAGGCCCGCAAGGCTTTTGACGGCTTCATCGGTGCCGCCCAGAAGGCCGTCGACAGCGCCCATGGCTCGGCCGAGACGGCCCGCGTCAGCGCGCAGGACGCGACCCGCAAGGCGATTGGCTATGCCGAGAGCAATGTCGCCGCTGCCTTCGATCTCGCCCAGAAGCTGGTCCGTTCGCGGGATGTGAACGAGGTGCTGCAGCACCAGTCCGAGTTCCTGAAGTCGCAGATGGCCTCGTTCCAGACCCAGCTCAAGGAATTGGGCTCGGCCGTTCAGGAAGCCGCGGCCAAGACAGCCGAGAACGCAGCCAAAGCGACCAAGGCCAAGTGAAGCAGGCCTGTTGCCAGGGCTGAGCGGATCTCTCGGAAGGGTGGCCGGGCATCAGCCCGGCCTCGATCTGTGCAGGCCCGCCCTGCCCGAAACATGAAGGAGAACCGTGATGGCGAAGCAGACTACGCCCGGCAAGGCTCCGATCAGCCTCGCGCCGGTCAAGGCGATGACCGAATCGCAGCCGGCCCCGGCCAGCGTGGCGGCTCAGGCGAGCCCGCCGGCGCCCGTCCCGGCGGCATCCGCACCCGCCCCCATCCCGGCCGCGCCGGCTCCCGTCAAGGTCGAAGCGGCCCCGGCTGCTCCCAAGGCGTCCGAGAAGCCGGCCGTCGACATCGCTGCGGCCAAGCCGGCGGCTGAAACCGTCAAGGCCACGCCTGCCAGCCCGGTTGCCGCGAAACCGGCTGCCGTCAGCCCGGCTCCCGTTATCGCAAAGCCGGTCATTGCCAAGCCTGCTGTCGTCAAGCCCGTTCCCGCGAGTGCTGCACCCGCCGCGAAGTCGCCCGAGCCGCGGCCGGTGGCGGTGCAAGCCGCTCCGGCGCTGCCCGTGAAGGCTGCCGCGCCTGTCGCCAAGGCAGCGTCCAGGCCGGCGGTCGCGAAGGCCGAGCCCGCTCGTACGGTCGCCGCCAGCCGCGTTGCCAAGGTCGCGGCCCCGCGCACCAAGGCCGAGTCGCCGAAGCGTGCTGCCAAGACCGCGGCAAAGCCAGCCAAGGCTGCGGCAGCGCCGGCTAAGACCGTCGCCGCGCCTGCCAAGGCTGCGCAAGCGAAGGTCGTCGCGACCCAGCCCGTCGCGGCAGCCCCCGTCGCCGTGAAGAAGGTCGAGATCGCTGCCCGGCCGGTCGTCGCGGCGAAGCCGGCCGCCACTCCCGCGCCCGCACAACTGGTGGCCGCTGCGCCCGCCGCCTGGCTGAACCAGACGCTGGCGCTGACCCGCGCTTTCGGAACGATCCAGGCCAAGGTGCTCGACCATGCCTGCGCCGAGCTGAAGGCGACGCTGGGCGAATTCGAGACGCTGGCCCGCACGCAGAGCGCGGCCGATGCGGTGGCGCTGCAGGCCAAGGCTTTCCGCCGTGGCTATGAATCGCTGTCGAGCCACCTCAGCGACCTCGCTGTGACGGCCCGCAAGGAGCTTCCGCGCCCGTAATCTGGCGGCCGGTGCAGCTTCCGCGCGCCGGCCTCAATTTCGCCGTTGCATTCGGCGCGGCGCGGCACTAGGTTCCGCGCCGTCGCCGGATCGGCATCGGACCGGCGCCCGCCGGCCTGTGCCGGCAGGGATATGCATCGCGAATTTCGCGAAGCCGTGCAGCCATAGCTCAGTTGGTTAGAGCGCTAGATTGTGGATCTAGAGGTCCCCCGTTCAAGCCGGGGTGGCTGTACCATCTCCTCCCGCCGAAGACAGACATCCCTAAGATTGCAGCGGGCCGCTCCGGCGGCATAGGCTGCTGCGCAGGCCTTGCGTCGCGCCATCCCGCATTCGCGGGCGCACGCTGCCTCTCTGATCTGTCAGGACCTGCGCCATGCCGATGAAGATCGACCGCATCAACCCCGCCTCGCTCGCGCCGCCGGGGCGCTACTGCCATGTCGCGGTCGTCAGCGCTGGAAGGCAGGTCCACATCTCCGGGCAGATCGCGCTCGACGCGATGGGCCAGGTGGTCGGTGAGGGCGATCTCGCCGCTCAGGCGGAGCAGGTCTTCGCGAATCTCGCCGCGGGGCTCGCCGCTGCCGGTGCGGACTTCTCCAAGGTCTTCAAGACGGTGAGCTATGTCGTCGACCTCACGCCGGAGAAGGCGGCGGCGATCCACAGGGCCCGGGTGAAATATCTCGGCGAGGGGCCTTATCCGGCCAGCACCATGGTCGGCGTCACCGCCCTGGTCGATCCGCGCTTCCTTGTCGAGATCGAACTCATCGCCGCGCTGGATTGATGCCGGGCCGCTCTGGTCTTGAAGCGAGGTCCGGCGTTCGCCATATCGTGATTGCGCGGTGGGGTTCGCCCGTCGCGTGCGGGGTGCTGCGCCAGCGGGCCTCGCAACTTCAAGAGGCGCCTTTCAAAGGGCTTCGCAATGACGCGTCCGCCTAGCCTGTCGCATCCTTTCCTGCTCGGCTTCGATGACATCGAGCGGGCTCTCGACCGTGTCGCCAAAGGCGCCGGGGAAGGCTACCCGCCCTACAACATCGAACGCATGCCGCGCACGGAAAACGAGCCCGACAAGCTGCGGATCACGCTCGCGGTGGCGGGTTTCTCGCGCGAACAGCTCGAGATCACGCTGGAAGAAAGCCAGCTCACCATCCGCGGTCGCCAGATCGACGACAAGACGCGCCAGTTCCTGCACCGCGGCATCGCCGCGCGGCAGTTTCAGCGCTGCTTCCTGCTCGCCGACGGCATGCAGGTTCTTGGCGCCGATCTTTCGAACGGGCTGCTGGCGATCGATCTTGCCCGTCCGGAACCGGAACGGCTCGTCCGGCGTATCGATATCATGAGCCGCGACTGAAGGAGGTCGGTTCGAGAACGGCATGCGGTTTGCCTTCTGTTCATGATCAAGGGTTCACAATCAAACCGCCTCGCACTGCTCTGAAGGAGGGCGCGATGACCGAGACCAGAAACAACCCCCTGACTACGGCCGAATTTGCCGCGCTCGGCGCCGGCCAGGTCGCCTATCTCAAGCCGATGACCTCCGATGAGCTGGCGCGGATCTTTCCGCAGGCGCCGCATATCGAGCCCGGCTTGCAGCTCTTTGCCCTGCTCTCGGCCGATGGTGCGCCGATCCTGGTGACCGATTCGCGGGAAGCCGCGACGGCCAATGCCTGGGAGCACGACCTGAAGATGGTCAGCCTGCACTAGGCGGGCGCCCCGCTCGGCCTCTCGGCCGGGCGGAAAGGCACGCTCCCGGCAGGCGAGCGCCTCAGCCGGCCGTCGTGGCGATGCCCTCGACGGCCGCGATCAGGCGCTCAATGTCCTCCGGTGTGGATAGGCGGTGGTCGCCGTCCTTGATCAGGGTCAGCACGACGGGATCGTGCGGCAGGTGCTCGACCAGCTTCAGCGCCTGATCATAGGGCACGTCGGGGTCCTTCATTCCCTGCAGGATGTGGACGGGGCAGCCGGTTTCGATCGGCCGTCCGAACAGAAGGTGGCTGCGCCCGTCCTCGATCAGCGCCCGCGTGATCGGGGTCGGCTCCGGCGCATAGGCGGAGGGGCGCAGCCAGACGCCATCGTTCAGGATCGTCTCGCGAATCGCTTGCGGCATCTGCGCCCACATCAGCTCTTCCGAGAAATCGACCGCCGGCGCGATCAGCACCAGCCCTGCCGGGGCCTGTGCCGGGCTGCGCTCGCGAAGGCGCCGCGCTGCCAGCAAAGCGAGCCAGCCGCCCATCGACGAACCGACCAGCACGGCCGGCCCATCGACCTTGGCGGCAAGCACGGCGAGCGCGTCCTCGAGCCAGTCGGACAGGGTCCAGCGCGCGAAGTCGCCACCTGATTCGCCATGGCCGGCATAGTCGAAGCGGATGAAGCAGCGGCCTTTGGCCTGCGCCCAGGCTGCCAGCGCCTCGGCCTTGGTCGCGCGCATATCGGAGCGGAAGCCGCCGAGCCAGACCACCGCCGGGCCCTTGCCGGGCTGGGCCAGCACGGCGATTTCCCGGCGACGCTCACCCTCGCCGACGCTCAGAAATTGCGGTTGAGGCATATTCACCCTATTTCTCCTGTGACGAACCGCGGGAATCTGCGCCGGGGCCGCTGTGCTTCGCGCAAGCGCTATGCCCATCATGGCGCAGATAGCAAACCCGCCGTCTGCAAGAAGGCCCTTTCGAACGGTGACCACCACACTGCGCTCCGGCGCGCCACTCTCGCTGCCCTCGACCGAGACCCACCCTCTGAGTGGGCGCACCGTGCTGCAGATCATCCCCGATCTCGAGGCCGGCGGCGCCGAGCGCACCGCGGTCGACATCGCAGCCGGCCTGACCGAGGCCGGCGCCCGCGCCTTGGTCGCGACCGAAGGCGGCCGGCTCGTCGCCGAGCTGCAGGCCAAGGGCGGCATCTGGCTGCCCTTTCCCGCGGCATCCAAGAACCCGCTCGCCATGGCGTTGAACGTGCGCAAGCTCGCGAGACTCTGCCGGCAGGAGCGGGTCGATCTCGTCCATGCCCGCTCGCGCGCACCGGCCTGGGTCGCCTTGGCGGCGACGCGGGCGCTCAGGCTGCCCTTCGTCACCACCTATCATGGCTCCTACAACAGCCGCTCCGCGGTGAAGAACCACTACAACTCGGTGATGGCGCGTGGCGACGTCGTCATCGCCAATTCCGCCTACACCGCCGATCTGATCCTGGCGCGGCACGGCTTCGCGCGCGACCGCGTCCGCATCGTCAATCGTGGCACCGATTTCTCGGCCTTCGCGCCGGGTGCGGTCGGGCCCGACCGGGTCAGCGCGCTGCGCCGGGCCTGGGGCGTCGAGCCACATCAGCGGATCGTGCTGCTGCCCGGCCGGCTGACCGGCTGGAAGGGCCAGAAGGTTCTGATCGAGGCGGCGCGGCTGATGCGCGAGGCCGGCGACGAGGACACCGCCTTCATCCTCGCCGGGGATGCCCAGGGCCGCGACGGCTATGTTCGCGAGCTCGACGATGCCATCGCCCGGGCCGGGCTGGAGAAGCGCGTGCGCCGGGTCGGGCATTGCAGCGACATGCCTGCTGCAATGCTGTCGGCGGCGATCGTCGCTGTTCCCTCGACCGAGCCCGAAGCCTTCGGCCGCGTCGCCGTCGAGGCGCAGGCGATGGGCGTGCCGGTGGTCGTCTCGGATCTCGGTGCCGTTCCGGAGACGGTGCTGGCGCCGCCCCAGGTTGCGCCCTCGGAACGCACCGGCTGGCGCATCCCGCCCGGTGACGCGCCGGCGCTGGCGGCTGCGCTGCGCGAGGCCCTGGCGCTGCGCCCCTCCGCCCGGGACGCGCTGGCGCGGCGTGCGCGCCTGCATGTCGAACGGCATTTCTCGTTGGCCTCGATGGTCAACGATACTCTGGATGTCTACTGCGCCCTGCTGGGGCGTTGAGTGGGAAATGGCGAGTAGCGAATAGAACGAGCGCGGATTCCGCTGCACGTCACCTCGCCATTCGCCACTTGCGCCGCCTCTTCCATTGACAACGCTACGCGTTGTGCAATGTGTCTGATCAACGGCGCGTAGCGCGCCAGTCACAGGAGAATACAGCCATTCGCCGCCCATATCGTGCAGCTCCCACCCCGACCAAGGACGGTCCCCGCTCCAACCGCGACATTCGCGGCGTTCGTGACGTCCAGCTCATCGACGACACCGGCGTCAATCGCGGCGTGGTCTCATTTTTCGAGGCGCTGAAAATTGCCGAGGATGCCGGACTCGACCTTGTCGAGATCGCCCCCAATTCTGAGCCGCCAGTCTGCAAGATTCTCGATTATGGCCGCTTCCGCTTCCTTGAGCAGAAGAAGGCGGCCGAGGCGCGCAAGAAGCAGCGCACCATCGAGATCAAGGAAATCAAGCTGCGTCCTGGCATCGACAAGCATGACTACGACGTCAAGATGAAGGCGATGCACGGCTTCTTCGACGAGGGCGACAAGGTCAAGGTGACCCTGCGCTTCCGCGGCCGTGAGATGGCCCACCAGGATCTCGGCGTGAAAGTGCTCGAGCGCGTCAAGGCCGATCTGGTCGACATCGCCAAGGTCGAGAGCGACTGGCAGCTCGAAGGCCGCCAGATGGTGATGGTGCTCGCGCCTCGCTGAGGCGTCGCCGGCAGGCGCGGCTCGCGCCATGCGAATCCGATCAGGCCCGGCCCTCGCGCCGGGCCTTGTCATGTCGGGCCGTGCGATGCTTGGCTACGCCTTTGCCAGCCAGCGTGAGGCCATCGTCACCATGACCAGACCGACCGTGACCGAGCAGCGCCGCGACCTCGCCGCGGCCTTGCGCCTCGCCGCCAGGTACGAGCTCAACGAGGGCATCTGCAACCACTTCTCCGTGGCGCTGCCCGACGGTCCCGACGGCCGGCCGCGCTATCTGATCAACCCCTACGGCGTGCACTGGTCGGAGATGCGGCCTTCCGATCTGCTATTGATCGACGAGCAGGGCCAGGTGCTGGAAGGGGAGGGCGAGGTCGAGGCCACCGCCCGCAACATCCATGTCGCCGCCCACAAGGCCAACCCGCGCCATGTCGCGGTGCTGCATGTCCACATGCCCTATGCCACCGCGTTGACCATGGTCGAGGGCGGCAGGCTCGAGATGGCGCACCAGACCGCCTGCCGCTTCCACGGCCGCACCCTCTATCAGGACCATTTCGGTGGCCTTGCGCTCGATGAGGGCGAGGGCGTGGCCATCGTCGCGGCCAATCGCGAGCAGGGCCATGCCGACATCACCTTCCTCGCCCATCACGGCGTCACCATCGGCGGACCTTCGGTCGCCGTTGCCTTCGATGATCTCTATTTCCTCGAACGCGCCTGCCGCCAGCAGGTGCTGGCGATGTCGACCGGCCGGCCCCTGAAGCTGATCCCGGCTGAGGAGATCGAGGCGACGGCGCGCGAATGGCGCCAGGTACTGGTCTATCAGGCGGAAAAGCACTTCGAGGCGCTGCGCCGGATGGAAGGGGCCTGAGCGGCGCTCAGGCCAGCAACCGCTTGAGCTTCCTGACCGCGCTCTCCGGTGTCGTCAGCACCGGTTTGCCGGTCGCTGCAGCCACCGCAGGCGCAGCCCGTGCCAGGCTGAACTGGGCAAGCGCGATCGCGTCGCAAGCGACGAGGTCGCGTGCCGCCTCCGCCGCCAGCCGGTCATGCGCTTCACCGTCACCACGATCGAGCGCGGCGAGCGCACCCTCGGCCAGCCGGGGCACGACCATCAGCGAGGCGGGAAACTCTGGCGGCATCGATTGAAGCGTCGGCGCGAAGCTGGCGAGCAGGCCTATGCGGGTTCCGGCGCTTTTGGCCTCCTCGATCATCGCCTCGTTCGGCTTCAGTACCGGCAGCGGCGAAAGCTCGCGCTGCACCGCCTCGATGCAGGGGCCAAAGGCCGAGCAGGTGAACAGGATGCCGTCTGCGCCCGCCGCCTGCGCGTAGCGCCCGAGTTCGAGGAAGCGGCCCGTCATCGCCTCGGTGATCCCGCCATCGCGGGCGAGATCGGCGGACAGACTGTCGTCGAGCAGGTTCATCAGCGTGGCCTCAGGCCACAGGCGCGCAAACGCCGCCTCGATCGGAGGCGGCGAATGGCGCAGCGCATGGATCAGCGCAATCCGCATCAGGGCGCTTTCGGTTCGGTTGGAGCGGCGCGAGCGATCAGAGCCTGCGCCGCTCCTATCCTCTGAAGCGAGGATCAGGGAGAATGCTCAGCGGATCGGGTGTGGGTATTGCAGCCCGCCCTTCGAGGCGAGGTCGTTGAGGCCGCGCTTCAGCTGCAGGCGCGAGCCCATGCCGACATTGCGCTCAAAACTCTCGCCGTAATTGCCGACATGCTTGATGACCCGGTAGGCCCAGTCATTGGTCAGGCCGAGTCCCTCGCCGAACTTGCCTTCGACGCCGAGCAGACGCTTGATCTCCGGGTTCGTGGACTTCAGCATCTCGTCGACATTGGCCTTGGTCACGCCGAACTCTTCGGCGTTGAGCATGGCGTAATGCGTCCACTTGACCAGATTGAACCAGCTTTCATCACCGCGCTTGACCGCCGGGCCGAGCGGCTCGCGCGAGATCAGGGTGGGCAGGATCATGAAATCGTCGGGCTTGGCGAATTTCAGGCGCTCGGCGGCAAGGCCCGAGGAATCAGTGGTGAAGGCGTCGCAGCGCCCAGCTTCGAGCGCCTTGACGCCCTCCTCATTGGTGGCGAAGCCGATGATCTCGTATTTGAGATTATTGGCGCGGAAGAAGTCGGCGAGGTTCAGTTCGGTGGTGGTGCCCTGCGTCACACAGATCGAGGCGCCGCTCAGCCCCTTGGCCTCGGCGATGCCGAGCGCCTTGCGCACCATGAAGCCCTGGCCGTCGAAATAGTTGATGATCGGCCAGGACATGCCGGCCGAGGTGTCGCGCGACATGGTGTAGGTCGCGTTGCGGGCGAGCATGTCGACCTCGCCGTTCTGCACAACGAGGAAGCGCATCTGCGGGGTCGTCGGCACGAACTTGATCTTGTTCGGGTCGTTGAAGATCGCCGAGGCAACGGCGCGGCAAAGATCGATGTCGAGCCCGTCCCAGCGCCCGTCGCCACCCTGCAGGCCGAAGCCGGGGAGGGCGATATGGTTGCCACAGATCAGCTCGCCGCGCGCCTTGACGCGTTCGAGCGTGCCGGTCTGCGCCGCCGCCGGGGCGGCGAGCGCGAAGGTCGCGAGGCCTAGTGCGGCCAGGCTGGCCTGTTTCAGTCGTTTCATGGCAGTCCCCTGTGTTGGTGCGGGCTCTTTGGCGGCCCGCATGGTGGTCTTCTCAGGCCGGTTGCACCGACCCTAGTGCGGCATCGACCGCATCGCCCAGGCGCTCGACGATGGCGTCGATCGTGGCGGCGTCGACGATGAAGGGCGGCGCCAGCAGGACATGGTCGCCGGCGCTGCCATCGGCCGTGCCGCCCATCGGATAGATCAGGAGCCCGCGCTCCTGGGCTGCCTGCTTGATCCTGGCGTTGAGCTTGAGCGCCGGATCGAACGGCGCCTTGCTGGTGCGGTCGGCGACGATCTCGACACCCCAGAAATGACCGCGCCCGCGAATGTCGCCGACATGGTGGTGGTTGCCGAAGCGTTCGCGCAGGCGCTGCTCCAGCCTGGCGCCCTGCCGGCGGACATTGGCGAGGAGGTCGTCGCGCTCGATCACCTTCTGCACCGCCAGCGCGGTCGCACAGGCGAGCGGATGGCCGACATAGGTCTGGCTGTGCGGGAAGGCGCCGGAGCCCTGCCGGACCGCCTCGACGATCCGTTTCGAGGCCAGCATGGCGCCGATCGGCGCATAGCCGCCGCCCAGCCCCTTGGCGATCGCCATCAGGTCCGGCGCGATGCCTTCCTGCTCGCAGGCATGGAGCGTGCCGGTCCGGCCCATGCCGCACATCACCTCGTCCAGGATCAGCAGCACGCCGTAGCGGTCGCAGATCTCGCGGATGCGCTTGAAATAGCCGGGAGCCGCCGGCGCCGCGCCGAGTGTCGCACCGACCACCGTCTCGGCAACGAAGGCGCAGACCGTCTCGGGACCGAGCTCGAGGATCTTCGCCTCGAGCTCGTCGGCGACGCGCAGGCCGTATTGCTCGCCGGTCTCGTCGGCGCTCCGGCCGCGGTATTCGAAGCAAGGCGAGATGTGGTGGCCTGCCATCAGCATCTCGGCGAAGGGCGCGCGATCCTTCATCCGGCCGCCGACCGAGAGCGCCCCCAGCGTGATGCCGTGATAGCTCTGCAGGCGCGAGATGAAGTTGACCCGGCTGCGCTCGCCCTTCTCGACGAAATAGTGCCGCGCCATCTTCAGGCAGGCCTCGATCGCCTCCGAGCCCGAGCTGCAGAAATAGACGCTTTCCATGCCGGCCGGCGCCCGCGCGATCAGATGGTCGGCGAGTTCCTCGGCGGCGTCGGTGGTGAAGAAGCTCGTATGCGCATAGGCGAGTTTGTCGATCTGCGCGTGCATCGCGGCAAGGATGTCGGGATGCCCGTGGCCGAGACAGGAAACCGCTGCCCCGCCCGAGGCGTCGATATGCTCGCGGCCGTCGCGGTCGCGCAGCAGCACGCCGGCGCCGCCCTCGGCGACGGGATAGGTCTTGGTGAGCATCCGGTGCAGGACATGGCTCATTTGCGGTCTCGCTTGGCGGCTCTGGGTTGCTGGAAGGTGCCGGCGGCTTCGAGTTCCGCCTCGTGGCGGGCGATGGCGGCGAGCGCCGCCGCACCCTTGCGCGCCGTCATCAGCGCCGCCAGGCATTCGACCGCGGCGAAGGCCGGCGTCATGGTATGGAAGAAGGACGGCGTCTCTGTACGCACCAGCAGGGCCGCATCGGCGAGCGTGGCGAGCGGCGAGAGCGGGCTGTCGGTCAGCGCGACGAGCTTTGCGCCCTTCGCCTTGGCCAGCCCGGCCGCCTGCAGCGTCAGGTGCGTATAGGGCGAGACCGAGACCGCAAACATCGCGTCCCCGGGGCCGATCCGGCGCAGCGCGTCGATGCCACGCCCACCCGCAGCGTCCGCCAGCACCGAGCCGGCGCCGATCAGGTCGCGGATATAATCGAGCATGTAAGCTGCCGGAAAGGCGGAGCGCAGCCCGAAGCAGAACACGGTCTGCGCCTCCGCCAGCAGGATGGCGGCCCGTTCGAGCTGGGCCAGCGCTTCCGGCTCGCGCAGCGCCCTGAGATGCTCGGCCAGCGCCGCGAACATGTCCTGCGCGATCGCGCCGGCACCCTCGTCGCCATGGCGCTGCATCAGCTCGCCGGCGCGGCCGGCAAAACCTTCCGGACGCTGCCGCAGAGCGGCTGCATGGATCGCCCGCAATTCGTCATAGCCGGCAAGGCCGAAGCGCTGGGCGAGGCGCGTCAGGGTGGCGGGCGAGAGGCTCGCGCGCTTCGCCTGCTCGCGCGTCGTCAGCAGCGCCACATCGGCGGGATGATCGAGCACCCAGCGCGCCGCCGCCTGCAACTGCTGCGGCAGCTGCTCGAAGCTTTTGGAGAGGGCGGCGGTCAGGTGTGACTGGTCCACGACCGGACGCTAGCAGGCTGCCGGCTGACATGAAACATCTAATTCACACTACCGAGATCGACCCGTTTGTTTCTCCGCCTTGTGATGTTCAGCGGCGGACCAAAAGCCCTTCGAGCAGGGCGTCGAAAGCCCCGATGGCCTTCGCGGATGCGGCGCGGGCATCGGGCGCATGCGCGATCCACTGTGCGGCGTGCAGGGTCGCGCC